>JALCLX010000018.1 GCA_022648165.1 Ancrocorticia sp. | reverse complement strand
GTGGGCGCGGGGCCCCACCCCGGGGGGGGGGGCCGCCCCACCCCCCCCCCCACCCCTCTTGCGCTGAATACATCCGGCCGCACCGAATAAATCGAACAGGCGGAACCCCGCGGGATAGCTAGGCCGAATCCCGCGGGATAGATGGTTTTCAGACTGTGTCGAACTGACGGATCTTCTTCATATCCAAGCCGACTTCCCCATCCGGGATGGTGGCTGGATTGATTCGCTTCGAGAACACCTTGTATGCCCAGATCGTGTATCCAAGTACGATCGGCACAAACACAAGCGCGGCCACCGTCATGATCCCCTGAGTCGGGGCGGTAGCGGATGCCTGGGCCAGGCTCAGTGTGTAGGCCGGGTCGATGGAGGACTCCATGGCATCGGGGAAGATAGTCACCCAGATGAACGCGACGGCTGCTGCGATAGCGACGAAGTGGGCGACGAAGGCGCGCACTTCATTGCCTTGTGCTAGCAGGAAGTAGGCTGCGACCAGGCCGACTGCTGCAATAACGAGAGGAATGAGCGAAACAACCGGGTTGTTGGAGTAGGCGAAATTCGCCCACAAGGCCCACGCGGCGACGACGACGATTGTGCCAACGAGCAGGCGCTGCGCAAGCGCCTTCGCACGGTCGTGGAGCTCGCCCGCCGTCTTCACTGCGATGAACAGTGCACCGTGAGAGAGGAACAGTGTCAGGGTGACAAGGCCTCCCAGAATGGTAAACGGCGTGAGCAGAGAGAAGAATCCGCCGGTGAGAACGTGCACTTGGTCTCCCACAAGATTTGCAGTATCGACATGATCGGCGGGGACCACGTTTCCTGACGGATCAAGCACCTGAATCTTCATGCCCTGCACGAGGTTCGCGAAGGCGACTCCCCACAGTATGGACACAATCCAGGTGGCGATCGTATGAGCCCAGTCCCAGGTGTTGCGCCACGCATCGGAGTTGATGGCCTTACGCCACTCCAACGCGCATATGCGAACGATCAGGCAGACAAGCACAAGCACCAGAGCTAGATACATGCCAGAGAACATGGTGGCGTACCATTCGGGGAACGCGGCGAATGTTGCTCCGCCTGCGGTCAGCACCCAAACCTCGTTGCCATCCCAGTGGGGTCCGATTGCGTTGAGCATGGCGCGGCGATCTTTCTCGCCCCTTGGGAGGATTCGCAGCAGCATACCCGTGCCAAATCCAAATCCTTCAAGGGCAAGGTATCCGGTCCACAACACGCCGATGAGGATGAACCAGAGAAACTGAATAAATGACAGATCCATAGTTCTCTCCTTAGTACACGAAGCTCATCGGTGCGTCCGCCGCAGCGTCGTACTCGATGACCTTCTTCTTGGTATTGATGCCCTCACGTGCGTACCTGCGTAGCAGCAAGAACCATACGACGCCGAGGCCGGTGTACAGCAGTGTAAAGATGACGACAGACAGTCCAACGCTGAGAGCGGAGACGTTGCCGGAAACTCCCAGGTCAGTCAGAAGGAACACGTTGTTCTCTCCGGGGTTGACTACCCATGGCTGGCGTCCCATTTCCGTCAGAAGCCAACCAAACGAGTTGCCGAGGAACGGTAGCGGAATCATCCATAGCCAGAACTTGCCAACTGATTCGGATCGCAATATCTTCTTGCCACTCAGTAAGTAGAAGCCCCACAGAGAGAGGAAGAGCCCGAGGAATCCGATGCCCATCATGATACGGAAAGAATAGAACGTGACGGTCAGGTTTGGCCGATAGTCTTGGTCGGCGCCGTAAACATCCGCGTACTTTTCTTGCAGCTCT
Organism: Ancrocorticia sp.; assembly: GCA_022648165.1. Classification (GTDB taxonomy): domain Bacteria; phylum Actinomycetota; class Actinomycetes; order Actinomycetales; family Actinomycetaceae; genus Changpingibacter. The sequence continues at coordinate 9,332 of JALCLX010000018.1, read as the reverse complement.
GCGTTGACGTCGTCGAGGCCCTGGAGATACGAGCCCTCGCCGCTGAAGTGATTGGTTGCCATAAAGGATTCGAGGCCGGAAATTGGCAGGATAAGCTGGCCGCCTTCGCAACTACTGGTGTTCATCACGAGCACCAGTTTGTGGCTCTCGCCAGATTCACAGACACCCATCATGGCGGCTGCTTTCGCGGGCTGAATTTCGACGACGTGCTGCCCCATGATATGGCCGGAACCGATTGCGAAGATCGATGCGATGAGCATCGAGACGAGGCCGATATGTGCGGCAGGCTTCCAGTAGCCGCGGGCCTCCTTTTCATTGCCGGACATGCGGATCGACCGGGCCATCCACCACAGCGAAATACCCGCGACGAGGGTGCCGGACAGTAAGAATGCTCCGGAGAGTGTGTGAATGAACGTCAACACGGATGTGGTGTTAAACAAGACGTGCATGAATCCGCCGACGCCGTCGAGTTCAGCGCGCCCGGTTTCAGGGTTGACCACTGCGCCTACGGGATACTGCATAAAGGAGTTAGCAGCCAAGATAAAGAAGGCAGACAGCGCGGTACCGATCGCGAACAGCCAGATCGTGAGGTTGTGCACCTTGGGAGAAAGCCTGCCCTTACCGAATACCCAAAGCCCAAGGAATGTGGATTCGAGGAAGAAGGCAAGCAGAGCCTCAAACGCGAGCGGTGCGCCGAAGATATCTCCCACGTACCGTGAGTATTCGGACCAGTTCATACCAAACTGGAATTCCTGAACAATGCCCGTCGCCACACCGAGTGCGAAATTGATCAGAAGGATTTTGCCGAAGAAATCGGTTACCCTCTGCCACTTCGGATCGCCAGAGCGCCGAGCTTTGGTTTGCATGATAGCTACGAGGGTCGCGAGGCCGATGGTCAACGGCACTTGCAAGAAGTGATAGACCGTCGTGATCCCGAATTGCCACCGTGCCAACACTAAAGCGTCCACGTTGAACACCTTTCGATTGACCGGACGACGAAACACGTTCAACGACAAACAGGACCCGTGTCGCCCGGTTTGTCGCGTGCCTTGCCGTGATGATGTAAAAGGCCCCGGTGCGCCGCGATTCGTGGTTCGCCTAGGACCTTTTGCCCTACTCTCTCATTCTGGCCGATTTCGTGGAGCGATTCCACTTAATCGATGGGTGAAAAAGGTGATGATTACGTAACAAGTAGCGTGCATAATTCGTGTGTTGCCCGAGAATGCGTGTGCATAGCCATAGTGTGCGATTCGGCATGGCACGTAGATCCGGCGTGGAGGGTGTGAGAGAATACGGATGGTGTCTGATGACCCGCATCGTTGGACAAGTCGTTTGGAGCTTCTGCCTCATACTGTGCGCCGCACACGCGTTGCCGCCGGTGGCAGAACTTACATTCGATGAGAGAGCTTTTCGCGGCGAAGCCGCTATACCCGTGGGCGGACGCACTATGCGGGGTGCGATCCCCCGATCAAGAAAGTGCATAATCTTATGGCTGATCAAGCCAATGAATCCGCACGTGCAGAGCAGGCGGAGAATAAACAGACACGCGATAATCAACTGAGTTCCGTCATTTCAGATGCCGTTGCTCAATCTCTTGCGGAACTGGAGAGTTCTGCTGCGCGCCGGCCAGCCCGCAAGCGTGCAGTGCGAGCAAGACCTGAGGTTGCGGACGCGCTCCTGAGCGCACTTGACCAGAAGTCTGAAGCACACGCTGCAGGTGTGGAGGGCACAGCTGCAGCTGGTGGCGAGAAGGCTGCAGCACCAACTGCTCCTGAAAATGCGCATTCTTCTGAGAGTGCCGAATCTCCCGAAGATTCCGATTCTCTCAAGAACGCGCAGACCAGCTCTGCGTCAACTGACGAGGTCTCGCCGCAGAAATCCCCCCGTAAGTCAAAACGGGCACCTCGGAAGAAGTCTGCGGAAAAGAGCGCAGTTAAGAAGGCACCCGCATCCGCCCAATCTGATGCGCAGCAGGAGCAGGCTGAAACGGTGGCTGTTGATTCACTTGTTTTTCAGGCTCCCGAACCGCAGGAGGCGGTTGACGTGCACGTCACGGCTCCCGCAATGACTGCGCTGCTGTTTCAGGAGCCGGATGTCACGCGGGCGCGGCCGCGCCGCCGCCGCACGCAGAAAGCGGAGACGGACGCATCCGAGCTCAGCAGCACTGAGAACGAGCACGATTCCACTTCTGACCACGAAACACGTGAGGCTTCTTTAGAAGGCGAGGGCGCGGGTGACACTGCGCCGGATAAGCAATCGGTTGGAGAATCTCCACGCCGGCGCCGTGGTTCGCGCGGACGTGGCCGTAATTCGGATCAGCTAGAACAACATGCGGGTTCGAAGAAGAATCGGAAGGAATCCTCCGACGACGTCGATTTGGCGGCGTCGGCTGATTCGGCGCAGGATGCTGCGTCACCAGTTGCAGACGAAACGCCTGAGAACGCACACGCTGCCTCGGCTGGCCAAACGCCGAACGAAGGCGCACTGGAACCGGGTACTACGCGCAGGCGGCGGCGCCGTCGTTCTTCGGCCGCATCTGCCGAGGGTGCGGCTGACGAAGTGGCGATCCCGAAGGGCTCAACGCGCCTCGAAGCAAAACGGCAGCGGCGCAAAGAAGGCCGCGACCTGAATCGGCGCCGTCACACGATTACGGAAGCTGAGTACCTTGCCCGGCGCGAATCGGTGAAGCGCGAAATGCTGGTGAGGGAACAAGACGGGCTCAACCAGATTGCGGTGCTGGAAGACGATGTGCTAGTGGAGCACTACGTGGCGCGCCACACCCAAGTCTCGATGGTAGGCAACGTATATCTTGGGCGGGTACAGAACGTGCTGCCCTCGATGGAAGCGGCATTCGTTGATATTGGTAAGGGCCGCAACGCAGTGCTCTATGCGGGTGAAGTGAACTGGGAGGCTGCGGGGCTAGAAGGCAAACCACGCCGCATTGAACAGGCGTTGCAATCCGGCGACACGGTTGTAGTGCAAGTCACCAAGGATCCGATCGGACAAAAAGGTGCGCGCTTGACGGCGCAGATCACGCTGGCTGGGCGTCACCTGGTGTTGGTTCCCAGCGGTGCCATGACGGGTATCTCGCGCAAGCTTCCCGATAAGGAGCGGCAGCGTCTCAAGAAGCTCTTGCGAGAAATTGTGCCACCTGAACACGGCGTCATTGTGCGCACGGCCGCGGAAGGGGCCACCGAAGAGCAGCTGCGTGCAGACGTGGAGCGCTTAACTAAGAGCTGGGAAAGCATCCAAGAAAAAGCAAAGAACTACAAATCGGCCCCCACGCTGCTCAAGGGTGAACCAGAGCTGGCGGTGCGAGTAGTCCGGGATATCTTCAATGAGGATTTCTCCAGTCTCACGGTGCAGGGTGACGACGCATGGCGCACTATTTCCGCATACGTCAACGAGCTTTCACCAGAGCTCTCCGATAGGTTGCAGCACTGGACGTCAAAAGCCGACATCTTTGCTGAACACAGGGTTGACGAACAGCTTGCGAAGGCGTTCGACAGGAAAGTGTGGTTGCCTAGCGGCGGAACCCTTATTATCGATCGCACTGAGGCCATGACGGTTATCGATGTTAACACGGGTAAGTTCACGGGTTCAGGCGGAACGCTGGAAGAGACTGTCACGCGTAATAACCTGGAAGCAGCTGAAGAGATTGTTCGCCAGTTGCGGCTGCGCGATATCGGTGGAATTATCGTGATCGATTTCATCGATATGGTGCTGGAATCTAACAGAGAGCTCGTGCTGCGCAGGCTGGTCGAATGCCTGGGACGCGATCGCACGCGGCACCAGGTGGCTGAAGTGACGTCGCTCGGACTGATCCAGATGACGCGCAAGCGCGTTGGCCAAGGGCTGGTTGAGGCGTTCTCTACACCGTGTGAGGTGTGCGAAGGTCGCGGATTCATCACTCACACGCATCCTGTTGAAAAAACGGATGCGGGCGGTGACACCTTCAAACGCAAAAGGAAGGGCAACCAGGAGCAGCACGTTGCGGAGGTACCCGACGAATCGAAGCGTGACGAAGTACGCCACGCACTCAACTCGATCGCTGCTGCTGCCGCGAAGGAGCACGACGCCGGCCACGAGGAGAACGCGAACCGCAGCGGAGAAACTGCGCATGGCGATGCTGGCTCGAATGCAGAGGACGCCGCGGCGGGTCCATCCGCAGGTTCGGATGATGGCGCGAACAAGGGACGTAAGCAACGCCGCGGTAATGGCCGCAGGGCTTCGAGTAGCCAAAACAAGAGCTCGAATAGCCAGAAGAAGCCTGCGCGGAAGAACTCTGGTGCTCAGGGAGAGCCGCCAAGCTCAGATGTGGAGCCGCGGCGTGCGGCGGGTGAAGTAGTCAAGATCGAGCCTGTTAAGGGCGAACTGGTGGAGGCACCGACGGCGAAACCGCGCGCTCGGCGGGTATCTTCAGCCGGGACAATAACGCCCGGATCGGGAACGGGGGCGATCCTCAGTTTCCCTGCACAGTAGGCCATCGCGGACCGTGGCGCATCCCATAGCGGGTGAAGCGGGCCGCAAACTTGCCCGGAGAGGGTCTGGGCAAGTAACCTAGAGAGTCGGCGCGTTCATGCGCGCCCAACAGTCAGAGCTTTGCGCTCAAGCGCAAGCAGCCGGTATTTACAGAGATGAGCAAGAACGTGGTGTACGCGATCGTCAAGGCAGGCGGCCGTCAGGAGAAGGTGTCCGTCGGGTCCGTCGTCGTGGTTGACAAGATGGAAGGCGAAGCAGGCGATACAGTCGAGCTGGAGCCCATCATGCTCGTTGATGGTGAGAAGGTCACCACGGCTGCCGATGGCATTACGGCAAAGGTAACCGCCGAAATCGTTCGGGAAGAAAAGGGCCCGAAGATTTCGATCATCAAGTTCAAGAACAAGACAGGTTACCGGAAGCGGCAGGGTCACCGTCAGAAGTTGACCCGCCTCAAGGTCACCGGCATTAAGTGAGTGCTTCGCACCGCTTCAACGTAGTTCAGAAGAAGGATTTAGAAGATGGCACACAAGAAGGGCGCCAGCTCCTCCCATAACGGGCGCGATTCTAACGCGCAGCGCCTTGGCGTGAAGCGTTATGGTGGGGAATTTGTTAAGGCCGGCGAAATCATTGTTCGCCAGCGTGGTACTCACTTCCACCCAGGCCTGAACGTTGGCCGCGGCAAGGACGATACGTTGTTCGCTCTGTCTGAAGGCAATGTACAGTTCGGCATTCGGCGCGATCGCAAGGTCGTAGACGTGGTGGCTGCCTGAAACCGCAGGATTATGCAAAAGGGCGGGAGGCTTTGCCTTCCGCCCTTTTGCATTCGGTCCGTGTGGATGATCAGTTGCATATTCGAATGAAGGAGAATCATGGCAACCTTTGTTGACCGTGTGACGCTACACGTTACGGCTGGCAACGGAGGCAACGGCTGTGTCTCTGCTCGGCGGGAGAAATTCAAACCGTTGGGCGGCCCGGACGGCGCGAACGGCGGGCGCGGCGGCGACGTCGTCGTGGTGGCCGATCCGCAAGTTACTACGCTGCTCACGTTCCACCATAGCCCGCATCAGAAGGCGGAATCCGGCACGCCGGGGGCAGGTGATATGCGCGCGGGAAGGAACGGAGCGGATCTGATCCTGCCGGTGCCCGCTGGAACCGTTGTGAAGACGGCCAGCGGGAAGATTTTGGCCGATCTGGTGCACGACGGCGACCGTTGCATCGTTGCGCGCGGCGGCGTGGGTGGGCTTGGCAATGCGGCGTTGGCCTCGCCGAAACGCAAGGCTCCGGGATTCGCTCTGTTAGGAGACGAGGGCGAGTCGCGTGATATTGTGCTTGAACTCAAGTCTGTGGCCGATGTGGCGTTGGTGGGATTCCCCTCTGCGGGCAAATCGTCGCTCATCGCCGCCATGTCTGCGGCGCGGCCGAAGATCGCGGATTATCCGTTCACAACTTTGGTACCGAATCTGGGTGTGGTGCAGGCCGGAGACGAAAGATACACGGTGGCTGACGTGCCGGGTCTGATTCCGGGTGCTGCCGAAGGAAAAGGGCTCGGACTGGAATTCCTGCGGCACATCGAACGATGCGCGGTGATTGTGCACGTGTTGGATTGCGCTACGTTAGAGCCTGGCCGGGACCCACTCACCGATTATGAGTTGCTGGAAAGGGAGCTTGGCGCGTACGCGGCTGATATTCCCGCCATGGACGATAGGGTGCCGCTGATGGAACGCCCGCGGATTATCGTGCTCAATAAGATCGACGTTCCGGAGGCCGCAGAACTTGCCGAATTTGTGCGTCCGGATTTCGAACAGCGCGGCCTGCCCGTCTACGCCGTTTCGGCTGCCTCCCACGAAGGATTGCGGACGCTTTCGTTTGCGCTTGCTGTGGCTGTGGCGCAGGCGCGGGCAACGGAACCTGAGGAGACGAAACCTCTTCCAATCATTCGTCCGCGGGGCCGCGGGCAGGTTTCTGCGGGGTTCACTATTCAAAAACGTTCGCGGGGCGGCGAAGATTTCTATCTGGTTCGCGGAGAGAAACCTGAACTGTGGGTCCGGCAGACCGATTTCGATAATGACGAAGCCGTAGGTTACCTGGCCGATCGTTTGAACCGGATCGGCATCGAGGACGAGTTGGTGAAGGTGGGAGCCCATGCCGGTGACATGGTTGTGATCGGCCCAGAAGATACCGGCTTTATCTTCGATTGGGAACCTTCGATGACGGCGGGGGCGGAGCTACTTGGCCCCCGCGGTACAGACGTTCGCCTTGACGAGAACGTGCGTGCTTCCCGCAAGGAGCGCAAAGCGGCCTACAAAGATCGAATGGACGCTAAGGCCGAGGCACGCGAAGAATTGTGGATGGACCGAGAATCCGGCGTGTGGACGGATCCGAGCGACCAGTAGAGCACGCACTACCTCGATCGTCGTAGATCTTTGGGCCACGGGCCCGTCTGTGGGCACAGGCTCGGCAGAGAGCGCATTCGTGGCACGATAGAGATCGTGAAGGAACCTCTCCTCAATCGCAATTTACTGGGCCAGGCGCATCGTATCGTTGTGAAGGTAGGATCTTCGTCGCTCACGATGCCGGATGGCAGCCTCAACTGGGTGCAGCTGCAACAGTTGGTGCGGGTTTTGAGCGAGGCGCGCGGACGTGGCCAACAGGTAGTGCTTGTGTCGTCTGGCGCGGCGGCGGCCGGAGTTGGACCACTAGGGCTCAACGGAAAACCCAAGGATATCCATATGCACCAGGCGGCTGCGATGGTGGGTCAGTCGCGCCTTATGGCGGCGTACGATCACGAGTTTCTCAAATCGGGCATCACCATCGGGCAGGTGCTGCTCACCGTGAGCGACGTCGTGAACCGGAAGCACTATGCCAATGCGCAAAGCGCTTTGCGGAATCTCTTGGGGCTGGGTGTGATTCCCATTGTCAACGAGAACGATGCCGTGGTTACTGACGAACACCGGTTCGGCGACAACGATCGCCTGGCGGCGCTGGTGGCGCACGTCGTTGCCGCAGATGCCCTGATCCTGCTCACCGACGTTGATGGCCTGTACACCGCGCCGCCGAAGGATCCAGGTGCGTTTTTGATCTCGAAAGTCGAATCGCCAGAGGATCTTCAGGGTTTGCTCATTACGGGCCGTGGTTCCGATTTTGGGACGGGTGGTATGCGCACCAAAGTGGATGCGGCGGATATCGCGTGTTCCGGTGGGGTTCCGGTATTGCTGACATCGGCGGAAAACATTGGGCGCGCATTGGCAGGGGAAACGGTAGGCACGTGGTTTACTCCGACAGGGAGAAGATCGTCGGCGCGCGCACTGTGGCTGGAGCATGCTGCGGAGGTCCGGGGATGGATCATTGTGGACGACGGAGCCGCGGCCGCGCTGCGGCGCCGTGGTGTTTCATTGTTGCCGGTCGGGGTTACGGGCGTTGCTGGCGGTTTCCATGCGGGGGATCTGATCGAGATCCGTGACATGACAGGAGAGACGATTGCACGCGGCTTGACCAGCATCTCTGCGGAGGAACTGGTACGATTCGCTGGCGATAAAGCGGCATCGCAGGGAATGAAGCCGGTAGTTCATGTGAATGACCTTGTGATGGTGCGACATTCGGAGCGTCCATACCACACAGCGTGATTTCGTCCACTGTATGGCGTTCTTGTCTTGCCATGTGGACGAAGTGGTGGATAGCCTAACAATGCGTCTGAGTTACCACGAGTAACTCCAGATACGGGCAAGTGAAGATCGAAGTCGCATTGTTGATGCATCCGTATCCTGGATGGTGAGCAATCGGTTTCCTCTTTCGGGTCACAGTCGAACGTGCATAGGCTCACGATCCACGTGATGCCTAGCGCATTCCACGTGTGTTGCGACAGGATCGACCATGACAGTTCAATTGACAACCGTGGATACCTACGGGAATGTGGGCGAAGCGGAACGTGAAACCGAAGTCTTCCTTGGAGTCGACCTCACCATGCTTGGTGCGGTGTCAAGCGACTCATATACGGGGATTAACGCCGAACTCCCAGTGGAGTACGCCAGCTTTCCCATGCTGGCATCGTGCGCCATGGCGGCGTGTTCCGGTGGGCTTGATCTCATTACTCTTTCCAAAGATTTCCGAGTGCGTTCAGACAAACATGGCGCAGCTATGGACGCAGCGCGCACCATGGCACGGCTGACCCAGGTGGGCGCAGTCGGTTTCTCTGCCGAAGTACCAACCACTCCAGAGAGCATAGAAGAGGCAGTAAAGCTACTGGCGAGCCAACGCGAGGGATGGGGATCTGTTGAGATCTGCCTGAACGACGACGGTACGTTCGATGCCGAATCACTCGCAGTGCCGATTGCCGTAGCTCACGATCTGGGTGTGTCGATTACGGTGCGCGTTCCCGTGCGCAACGTCCGCGGCGAATTGGTAGCGCAGTTGGCGGATGTCGCCGATTCCGTGTGTCTCTTGACTGATAATCCGCATGATGCGCGCGAGGCACGTTTTGCGCTACGTTCGGCTGCGCGTGAGCGGGGGCGCGAACTCAAAGTGCTTGTTGAACTGGGTGTTGTGATTTCTGGCAACAAGCAGGCCGCGGTGGAACGGGCTCGCTTGATTCGCGACATGAATGGATCCCCGGTGTTTCCGAACAAAGCACACACCATCGGTACCGTCTATGACGTTGCGGACACCGTGGAAGAATGGATCGGCATGGGTGCGGCCGACGGAGTTATTTTCCTGCCCGCTTCCTTGCCCACAGACTTGGCATCCATCATTAAGGGCGTCATCCCGCTGTTGCGTGCGCGTTCAACGGCCGCATGAGTGAGGCAAAGATCGGTGACAGTAAGGCGGTGGCGCGGATCAATTGATCCGCGCCACCG
>JALCLX010000017.1 GCA_022648165.1 Ancrocorticia sp. | reverse complement strand
TGTGGAGCCGGACGGTGCAGTCTATTTCCTCGAGGTCAATCCGCGGCTGCAGGTTGAGCACACAGTGTCCGAGGAAGTGACGGGGCTCGACCTCGTCGCCGAACAGATCCGTATCGCAGCAGGCGGCGCGCTCACAGCCGTGCCGGTCCCGCGGGCGCACTCGTTCGAGTTTCGCATTACGTGCGAAGATCCGGCCCATGGCATGATGCCTTCCACTGGTACGATCAACCGCTTGTGTTGGCCTCTGGGCCACGGGGTCCGGATCGAATCGGGTGTTGCGGAGGGCGACACCGTCGCCGCAGGATTTGACCCCATGCTCGCCAAAGTTATCGTCACGGCACCTACCCGCCGGGAAGCTCTGGCGCGTTCGCGCCGTGCCCTGGCGGAACTGCAGATCGAAGGGGTAGCGACTCCTGCAGCGCTCTACGCGGACGTGATTGCTCGCCCCGAGTTTGCCGAGCATGCGCCGTCCACGCGGTGGTTCGAAGACGAGGTGCTCTCCGCATTAGAGAGCGAATCTTCTGTGGCAGCGAATTCCGTGGCTGCGAGCACCCACGTGGTTGAGGAACTGACGCGCTTTGCGGTGGAGGTAGATGGCAGGCGCGTGGAGCTTACCCTTCCCCGTTCGCTGTTTGCCGGATTTGCTGGCACCGGTGGGCGCAACCGAAGCCAACAACCGCTGCGCGGCGGCTTGCGGCGCCGGCATGAGGAGAGCACAGGCGAGCTCGTAGACGCCCACGGCATGGTGAATTCCCAGATCCAGGCAATTGTGGTGCGTGTGTGCGTGGAGGTGGGCGATGTGGTGCACCGCGGCGACCTGCTGGTGGTACTGGAGTCTATGAAGATGGAGAGCTACGTTCACGCGCCGTACAACGGGCATGTGGCGGAAATCGCGGTGGAAGCAGGACAAAATGTGGCCGCCTACCAGCCACTGGTGCGTGTACTGGACGACGCGCGTGAGACGACGAAGGAGTAAAAGATGGCCGTGATAGCACACCGTGGGCTGCGTGGTCTGCCGGACGAATCGCAGACGATCGACGCTACCGCCAGCGTGATCAATCGGTGCGATTTTGCCTCATACCAGAACTCGCTCGCCACGGGCGCCGAGGAGCGTGCACGATCCCGGCAGCATCCTAAAGGGAAAAAGACTGCCCGCGAGCGCATCGCGCTGTTCGTCGATCCGGATTCTTTTACGGAGTTCGGTCAGTTCCAAGGTGGGAACATGGCGCACGGATTTTCTGGCGCCGCCGTCGTCACAGGAATCGGGCGCGTGGCGGGAGACCCGGTGGCGGTATACGCACAGGACTTTTCGATTGCCGGCGGGACGTTGGGGGAAGTTGAGGGCGACAAGATCATCGCCTTGATGGACCGGGCCTTAGAGCTGCGTATACCGATTATCGCGATGCTGGATTCTGGTGGTGCACGCATCCAGGAGGGCGTGGTTGCGCTGAGCCAGTACGGGAGGATCTTTCGCAAAACGTGCCAGGCATCGGGCGTGATTCCGCAGATTTCTGTGATTATGGGGCCGTGCGCTGGAGGTGCGGTGTACTGCCCGGCTCTCACGGATTTCATCGTGATGACGCGGGAGAATTCGCACATGTTCGTCACTGGCCCGGAGGTGGTGCGGGCAACCACAGGGGAAAGTGTTTCCTTCGAGGACCTGGGGGGTGCAGCAGTCCACAACTTCCAGTCGGGGGTGGCGCATTACCTGGCAGAAGATGAAGAAGACGCGCTCGATTACACGCGCACGCTGCTGACCTATCTGCCGCCGAATTGCGATGGCCCCGCGCGCGTCTGGGACTATGAGGAAGGGGAGGACGACGCCGTCGCGGCCGCGAGCCTTTCCGCTGTGGTACCAGAGGAATCCAAACAGCCATACGACATGGTAGATGTGATCCGGCATCTTGTGGATTACGGCGAATTCGTACAAGTTCAAGAGTTTTTTGCTCCCTCGATCGTGGTGGGTTTCGCCTGCATGAATGGGCAATCCGTGGGAATCGTGGCAAATCAACCTTTGCATGACGCGGGCACTTTAGACGTAGATGCCTCGGAAAAGGCGGGGCGTTTTGTGCAATTCTGCGATGCGTTCAACGTGCCTATCGTGACGCTCGTGGACGTGCCCGGATACCGGCCGGGCACGGAACAGGAACAGGCCGGAATCATTCGGCGCGGGGCCAAGCTGATCTGGGCCTACGCGAATGCTACCGTTCCGCTGGTCACGGTGATCCTGCGCAAAGCGTATGGCGGCGCCTACATCGTGATGGGCTCCAAATCCATCGGGGGTGACATTAATTTTGCGTGGCCTGGCGCACAGATCGCCGTCTTAGGCGCCGATGGTGCTGTGGCGATCGTGGGGCGCAGCAAACTGGCCGCTGCCAAGGAAGCGGGGCAGGATGTCGAAGCGCTACGCCGCGAGTTGGCCGCCACATATACGCGCGAAAACGTGAATCCCTATCTTTCGGTGGCACGCGGGGAACTTGACGCAATCATTACTCCGGAAAACACGCGATCCACTATCGTCTCCGCCCTGCGCATTTTGCGTTCGAAAGATCGCAGCCATCCCGGTTCGCGCCGGCACGGCAATATGCCCATGTAGTACTAGGAACTGAGGAATACACATGACTTTCGATATGAACGACTTCCGCGCCGGCCACCCGTGGGTTGCACTCTTTGCGGGGCAATCCTCCCCGTGGCGCAGTGAACTCGATGAATTCGCACGCGATGCTCGAATCTCCACCGCACTCAGTGCGCTCGAGCGCGATGCGGAGACGAGGCTTTCTGCAGTGCTGCCAGAGCTTACGGTGATCGGCGCGGGCCCACTGCACGTGACTCAGGATTCCTCGCTTTCCTCCGGTGCGTTTGCCTCGGTACCGGGAATCTTGCTGGCACAATATGCTGCCTATCTCGATGTGGCACCAGAACTTGGCAGGCCGGCACGTTTGATCGGCCATTCGCAGGGAGTGCTTGCGGTTGCGCTGATAGAAGCAGATGACCGCGCGGCGGTGTATGCGTTAGCGCGTTTGATCGGTGCTGCTGCTACTACCGTGACACGTCAATGCGGTGCCGAACGCAACGGCGAGGCCACCGCTATGGTTTCGGTGCGGGGCGTCCCGCTGCCACTCATAGAAGAGGTTCGCGGGCAGGCGGATATCGCTATCGTCAACTCGCGTGAGGCGACCGTATTGGCTGGCAGGCCAACGGACCTGGCCCGTGCGGTGGCGGGCCTGCAGCGGCTTGCAGAGCGTTCTGTGGCCGAGCGCCAGGCGAAGCGCACGGGCGGGGAACCGCTGCGCCCCATCGTGGAATACCTGGACGTGGACGCCCCATTCCACTCCCATCTGTTGGAGCCGGCGGTGGCGCTTGTGGACCAGTGGTGTGAGCGGTGCGGCCTCAACGTGGAGCGCGCGGATGCGTTGGCGCGTGCCGTGCTCACGGAGCACCTGGATTGGCGCGCGCAGATGCGCCAAGTGATCTCAGAACTGAAGGCCACTGAGAAGCCGTGTGCCGTGGTTGACTTCGGGCCAGGAACTTTGCAGCGGATAATGGTGGCGAACCTGGCTGGAACCGGAGTCACGTACATCAACGCCGGTACGGCGGCTGCCAGAGATGAGCTGATGGCGGGCGCGCCGCGGGCTGTTCCCTCGCAAGATTGGACAGCGTTCGCGCCACAGTTGGTGCGCATTGAGGGCCGCACGCTTGTTGAGACCGCATTTACGCGTTTGACGGGACGCTCGCCCATCATATTGGGAGGTATGACGCCTACCACTGTGGACCCGGAAATTGTGGCTGCAGCAGCAAATGCTGGGCATTGGGTGGAACTCGCCGGCGGCGGACAAGTCACTGAAGAGATACTGTCTAATCATCTGGCCGAGCTTGCGCGCTTGCTAGAACCAGGGCGTGCTGCAGAGTTCAACGCGATGTTTTTAGATCGTTACCTGTGGGATCTGCATTTCGGTGCGCGCCGTTCGGTTTCACGCGAACGCGCCGCGGGTGCGCCGCTTGACGGCGTCACGATATCTGCAGGGATTCCGGATCTGGAAGAAGCACAAGCGTTGATCGCGCGCCTGCGCGCCGAAGGCTTCCCCTATGTAGCCTTCAAACCGGGTACAGTGGAGCAGATCCGGCAGGTGGTAAAGATTGCGCACCATGTGACGGGCCTTCCTTTGATCATCCAGATCGAGGATGGGCACGCGGGGGGCCACCATTCGTGGGTGGATTTGGACGAGCTTCTGCTTGCCACCTATCAGGATGTCCGCAGTGCGGGCATCGTGGTGGCGGTGGGGGGAGGATTGGGCATCCCCGAACGTGCTGCGACGTACCTGACGGGCGAATGGAGTACCGCCTACGGGATGCCGGCGATGCCAGTGGATGCGGTGTTCATCGGCACCGCTGCGATGACGGTACGCGAGGCGAAAACGAACCCCGATGTCAAAGAGCTGCTGGTTGCCACGCCAGGAGTGTCTGCTAACGACGCCGGGGGCTGGATTGCTTCCGGAGCTGTGCGCGGAGGAATGACCTCAGGGCTTTCCCAGCTGCGAGCCGATATTTACCAGGTGGAGAACTCCGCCGCAGCCGCAGGTCGGCTCCTTGTGGAGGTAGACGGCGATGCCGCCGCAGTGGAGGCGCGCCGTGGCGAGATCATTGCAGCGATCAACACAACAGCGAAACCATTCTTCGGCGAACTCGAAGACATGACATACCTGGACGTGCTGCAGCGCTATGTGGCCCTCACCTATCCGTGGACGGACCCAGCGCAGATCACACGCTTCCACGAGATGCTGCATCACTTCGAGGCGCGCCTATGCCCACAGGACCACGGCGAATGGCCAACTCTATTTCCAGACGAATCAGATGTGCAGGAGCCGGAGCACGCTGTGCAGCGATTCGCCGCAGCATACCCGCAGGCGCGTACCATGCACATGATAGGTGCAGACGCCGCCTGGTTTGTTGCATTGTGCCGCAAGTACCCCAAACCGGTTCCGTTCGTACCCGTCATCGGACCGGACATTCTGCAGTGGTGGGGGTCCGATTCTCTCTGGCAATCTCAGGATCCGCGGTATCGCGCGGATCAGGTGCGCATCATTCCTGGTCCCGTCTCCGTTGCCGCCATAACGCAGTGCAACGAACCCGTTGCCACCATTTTGGCGCGGCATGAAGATGCGGCGGTGGCGCGCCTTGCGGAACGCGGCGCGCAACCGCGCGATCAATTCGCACGCGTGGCGCGCGATCGCAACGAATACATTCGCACGGTGCCATTCGTGATGTGGCACGGGCAGTTAGCCACGAATCCGGCCGCGGTAGTGCCTGAATGCGAATTGCGGGATACGCCCGACGGCCTGGAGCTTTACGTGCCGCTGGACACGTTCTGGGATGGAACACGTACAGAGCAACACGCGGTCCGTGAGCTGCGTATTCCCGTTGTTTTGCCGCGCTCTGTGCACACGGGCGGCCTGCCGGTTGTTGACGACGCACGGCTTGCCGCTGCCATGCGCGAACTGTTGGAACACACGGCTGGAGTGGGATCGACGACGGTGGGCGGAACGCCCATTGCCCAGCTCCCAGCCTGTGACAGCCAAGGAATGGAAGCGCACTTTACTTTCGCAGTATCGGAATCGATCTTTGCGCTCCACGCTGGAGTGACCGCGCCGCACGGCGGCACCGCCCAGCCGGTGCCTTCTGCGCTCCTCGGTTCGTGTTGGCCCAGCATCTACGCTGCGATCGGTTCGGGGGTGGCACACGGCTATCCAGTGATCGAAGGTCTGCTCTCTGCCGTTCACTTGGATCACAGCGAACGGCTCCATGTTCCCGTGGAACAACTATTCACGGCGGGCGAACTCACGGCGCACTCCCGGTGTGCCACGATCGAAGAATCCTCTGCGGGCAGAGTAGTCGAAATCGCAACTCGCGTCACCTCCAGAGCGGGTGTGATTCTGGAATTCTCAGATAGATTCGCGATGCGCGGCAGAGTTGGATCACCCCAGGCACCTCGTGAGCCGACACCGCGCAGCGGTTACGGCGACGTCGTCGAAACTCCACGCTCTCACGTACGGCGCATCACCGTCACGGCTCCGGAGCACATGACGGCTTTTGCCATCGTATCCGGGGATTTCAATCCCATACACACCTCGCATCGCGCCGCGCGCATCGCAGGAATGGACGCTCCGCTGGTCCACGGCATGTGGCTGTGTGCCGCAGCCCAGCACGCCGTATCCGACACGATGGAGACACCGGGATGGCGTATCACGGGGTGGACATACCGGATGTTCGGAATGGTGAACTTGGGTGACAAGGTCGAGATCACGGTGGAGCGCACCGGGCGAATCCGCGGTGGCGGGCTCGCGCTCGAAGTCACGTGCCGCATTGGCGGCGACGTCGTCTCCCAAGCGACAGCCGCGGTGGAAGCCCCGCGCACGGCATATCTCTACCCAGGACAAGGCATACAGGCACAGGGGATGGCGCTCGATGAGCGTTCATCTTCTCCGGCCGCGCGCGAGGTATGGGAGCGTGCTGACCGCCATACGCGTGAAGCGCTCGGATTCTCGATCCTAGCCGTAGTACGGGACAATCCCACGGAGCTCACGGTGCGTGGCCACACGTATCGTCACCCTCAGGGAGTTCTAAACCTGACGCAATTTACGCAAGTGGCGCTGGCGGTGGTTGCTATCGCGCAAACCGAACGGCTACGTGAGGCGGGAGCCTTGGTGGACGGTGCGTTTTTTGCCGGTCACTCGCTTGGCGAATACACGGCCTTGGCAGCGTACGGCCGGATTTTCACGCTTGAAAACGTGCTAGAGATCGTGTTCCAACGCGGTTCTACGATGCACCACCTGGTGCCACGCGACGAGCGCGGCCGATCGAATTATCGGCTGGGCGCACTGCGTCCGAACCACATGGGTCTGCACGCCGAAGAGGTGGCACCCTACGTGGCGTCGATCGCACGCGAAAGCGGAGAGTTCCTTGAGGTGGTGAATCTCAATCTAGAAGGCCAACAGTACGCTATTGCGGGAACTGTTGCCGGCCTGGAGGCACTGGCACGCGATGCCGAATCCCGTGCGCAACGCGCTGGCGGGAAACGGCCTTTCATGGTGATACCTGGAATCGACGTACCGTTCCATTCGTCGGTGCTGCGCCCGGGAGTTGCCGATTTCCGGAACTTGCTGGTCTCCTTACTACCGGAGGACATCCACGTAGAAACACTGGAGGGCCGTTACATACCGAATCTGGTGGCGCGTCCCTTCGAACTGACGAAAGAGTTCTGTGAGGCGATCCTGGAGGTGGTGCCGGCTGACGCGGTGGCCGAGCTGCTGGATCACTACGAGGAAAGAATACAGAACCGGAACGCCTTCGCCCGAAGCCTGCTTGTGGAGCTTCTCGCATGGCAGTTCGCCTCTCCGGTGCGGTGGATCGAAACGCAGGATGTACTGATCCGCTCCGGCGTGGAGGACATCGTGGAAGTTGGGCTCGCGGCCTCGCCCACCCTTGCCAACCTCGCGGCCCGCACGCTCGCACTTGAGCAGTACGCCGGGGCGCGCGTAAGTGTGCTCAACCTGCAACGCGATGCCACGCGCGTGATGCGTGAGGACGTAACTGCCCCGGCGCGAGACGATACTGCACGTGGGGATGACAATGAGACGCGTGGGCACGCTGATCAACCCGCGCGGGAGAGCACCGGAAGCTCCGAAAGCACCGAGAGCACCGAGAGCACTGAAAGCACCGAGAGCACTGAGAACGCGGCACCGCCGGCAAACCTCAGTGATTCCGCACCAGTTCCCGGCCTTCCCTTCACGGCTGCGGACGCCCTCGCAGTGCTCTTAGCGCATGGAACCAAGATGCGCCCGGACCAAATGACGGGCACAGACAGCGTGGAAACACTCACAAACGGCGTCTCGTCCAAACGCAATCAGATCCTGATGGATATGACGGCGGAATTCGATTTGACGTCCCTGGACGGCGCCGCGGACGCCCCGCTGGAGCACCTGCGTGCGCAGGTGAACACCGAGGCCCACGGCTACCAGGCTTTCGGACCGATTCTGTCCGATGTGATCTCGCAAAGGTTGCACGAATTGGGTATCAAAGGCGCAACCATATCGGATTACGCTGGCAACACCTGGGGTCTATCACGGAGCTGGATCCGGCATATCGAAGCGGAAATCGCGCTGGGTACCCGGGAAGGAAAATCCATTCGGGGCGGCGAACTCGCCACGCTGCCCCAGGGCGTAGCTGTACCGGAACTTGTGGACGCGGCGATAATGCGCATTTCGGAGGCACACGGCATCTCCGCAAGGAAACCGCAGGCAGCCACGCGTGCCGCGGTGGTGGACTCCGCTGCGCTAGATTCCTTCGCACGCCATCTTACGGGTGCGCTTGCAGACACGGCGCGCGATCTGTTGACACGCCTTGGTGTCACTGTGGAGCAGGTTGCCCATGAAGAGGACGGCGATTCCGCGCTGCGTGAGGCGATGAATCGCGAACTGGGAGCAACGTGGGAGGAATTCGTGCGCCCGGCCTTTGACCCGCGCAAGGCCGTGCACTTGAGCGACAGGTGGGCGACGGCGCGCGAGGATCTGGCACGCATCGCGGCCGGGCAGGACGTGCACGCCAATTTCGCAGGCGCGGGTGAGGAAGTGGCACTTCAGGCACAATGGTATGCGGCGCACCATCCGCAGCTCGCGGCGCGATTCGCTGAGATCGCGGAGCAGGCGCGCTCCACACGCCCTGGCCCGTTCAGTGGACTGACCGCAGTGGTCACAGGAGCGACTCCCCATTCCATCGCAGGAAGTGCCGCAGGAGCATTGCTGGCCAGTGGTGCAACGGTGATACTTACCGCATCACATGTGAACTCTGCGCGGCTCGAATTTGCAAAAGAGCTGTATCGTTCACACGGACGGGCAGAATCACAGGTATGGCTTGTGCCGGCCAATCTGGCAAGCTTTCACGATATCGATGCGTTGGCTGATTGGATCGCGGCTGAACAACGCTCCACCGTGGGCGCGGAAACAACCGTGGTCAAAGAGGCCATGACGCCCGATATCCTCCTGCCGTTCGCAGCACCACGCGTTTACGGCTTCATGAATGACGCCGGGCCGGAATCGGAGAATCAGGCGCGCGTACTCTTGTGGGGAGTGGAGAGGCTCATCGGTGAACTGTGCCAGATCGGTATCGAGTGGAATACGGATCACCGCCTTCACGTGGTGCTGCCCGGATCGCCGAACCGTGGCACCTTTGGAGGGGACGGGGCATATGGCGAAGTGAAAGCTGCCTTTGACGCGATCGTCAACAAATGGCACCGCGAACCGTGGGGCAAGCACACCTCGCTGGTCCATGCGACGATCGGCTGGGTGCGTGGTACCGGGCTCATGGGGCACAATGACGAACTGGTCGCGGCAGTTGAACACGCCGGCGTGAAAACCTGGTCTACGGAAGAAATCGCGCAAGAACTCGTTGCGCTGTGCGGATCGCAGGCGCGGAGCCGGGCCCAAAGCGAACCGATCCGCGCGGACCTCACCGGAGGTTTCGCAGGCGTTGACCTCACCACATTATCTCCCCGCCAGCAGAAAGCTGAGCCCGAAGCACAGCAGCGGCCGGCAGTGAAAGCACTGCCAACAATTCGGGTGCCGCGCCAAACAGGTAGTGGTGACGCGGACTGGAGCGGGGTCACCGCCCGGCCAGAAGACATGGTTGTGATCGTCGGCATGGGTGAGGTAGGCCCGTGGGGGAGCGCCCGCACGCGATACGAGGCGGAATTGGGAATCTCTTCCACAGGAGACGTGGACATCAGTGCAGCGGGAGTACTGGAGCTCGCCTGGATGATGGGCCTACTGACCTGGCACGACACGCCACAACCCGGATGGTATGACGCGGACGACCATCTGGTGGACGAGGCAGACATATGGGAAAAGTACCGCGACTACGTAGTAGCACGCTGCGGTATTAGACCCTTCAGCGACGATGGACCGCTGCAGGGCCTAGCCACAGAGGATGTGGCGCCTGTGCGTTTGGAACATGACGTCACCTTCGCAGTGGAAGACGAGGCTGCGGCCCGCGCCCATGTGGCCGTTGATCCGGAGACTACCGTGGCGCACGCCGTGAACGGCGAATGGCAGGTCACACGTAAAGCAGGAAGCACCACCTACGTGCCCCGGCGGACTGTTCTCAGCCGCAGTGTTGGTGGGCAGTTCCCGGAAGGTTTTGATCCGGCACATTGGGGTATCCCATCGTCGCTGAGCGAAGAGATGGACCGCATGGCGGCCTGGAACCTGGTCACCACCGTGGATGCCTTCGTCTCAGCCGGATTCAGCCCCACAGAACTGCTCAGCGCAGTGCACCCCTCCGAGGTCGCGTCTACGCAAGGTACCGGCTTCGGTGGCATGACGTCCATGAGAAAGCTGTATGTAGACCGGTTCCTCGGGAAGGAATATCCGCACGATATTCTCCAAGAAACTCTTCCCAACGTAGTGGCGGCGCACACGATGCAAAGCTACATCGGGGGATACGGCTCGATGATCCATCCTGTGGGGGCTTGCGCCACCGCCGCGGTATCTGTGGAAGAAGGCGTGGACAAAATCGCAGCAGGCAAGGCCAGCTTTGTCGTGGCCGGCGCGATTGATGATCTGCAGGTAGAATCGCTGATCGGTTTCGGCGACATGAACGCCACCGCCCACTCCGAACAGCTGCGCGCCCAGGGAATATCGGAGCGTTTCTTTTCTAGGGCTGGCGACGCGCGCCGTGCAGGCTTCGTGGAAAGCCAAGGCGGCGGCACGGTGCTTCTTGCGCGCGGCGATATCGCCCGCGATCTGGGCTTACCGGTGCTCGCCGTAGTGGGATATGTGCACTCGTATGCAGACGGAATTCACACCTCCATACCGGCGCCTGGCCAGGGTATCGTGGCGGCAGTGCGCGGCGGGCAGAATTCGCAATGCGCGCGCGCCCTGCGCGCACTGGGAGTAACGGCGGATGATATCGCGGTAGTTTCCAAGCACGATACGTCTACGCACGCCAATGACCCCAATGAGGCGGCACTCCACGTGCGCATTGCGCGCGCGTTGGGGCGCACTCCGGGTAACCCGCTGTACGTGATTTCACAGAAGAGCCTGACTGGGCATGCAAAAGGCGGCGCCGCGCTGTTCCAGATGGCGGGAGTGGCCCAACTTTTCGCCAGCGGTATCGTTCCCGGAAACGCGGCGCTGGATTGCCAGGACGCCGAATTCGCCGCCGACCCGTTCTTGGTGTGGCCGCGCAAGCCGCTGCGTATAGGTTCTCCGAAGGCAGCTCTGGTCACATCACTTGGATTTGGGCACGTGGCGGCCTTAGTTGCGCTGGTCCATCCGGGTGCATTCGAGGCAGCCATCGCACATTCAGACGGCAGTGAAGCTGCCCGTGCCTGGAAAGATGCGGCCAACCTGCGGCTTCACCAGGGGGCGCGGCGGCTGCGCGATGCGATGATTGGACGCACCACGCTGTTCGAGGAACGCACGAGGATCGGACAGGACGAGGAGATCGCGATGCTGCTGGACGACGAAACGGAGGGCCAGTGATTTGTGGCGTCGGCGCGGACTTCGTAGCAGTTTCTTCCTTCGCTGAACAGCTCGCAGCGCCTACCCGTTTCGCAGCCGTCTTCACAAGCCGCGAACGGCGCCGCGCACGCGGGCAGGGAGACGAAGCAGAGCACCTAGCCGCATGGTGGGCCGTGAAAGAAGCCGTGGTCAAGGCCTTCTCCGCTGCGCTGTGGGGACAGGAACGCCCGTTGCCGGAAGGAGTGTGGCACCTCATCGAAGTCACCCACGATGCGTACGGTCGCCCCCGCGTTGTGCTCCACGGTCAAATGGAGCAGGCCGTACGCAACGCCGTTGGCGACGTCGTTTTCCACGTTTCCATAAGTCACGACGGCGGCGCCGCGCTCGCGTTCGTCATCATGGAATCATTAGAGAGTGGGCCAGGTGATCCGGTAGCCTAAGAACGCCGCAACTGGCGCCTGAGGTGGGTGTACCACCAGGGAGCGGT
Organism: Ancrocorticia sp.; assembly: GCA_022648165.1. Taxonomy (GTDB): domain Bacteria; phylum Actinomycetota; class Actinomycetes; order Actinomycetales; family Actinomycetaceae; genus Changpingibacter. Next base: position 13,267 of record JALCLX010000017.1, on the reverse strand, counting down.
AAGTGTTTCGCGAAGCTGGTCGTCCGCCTGGGCCAGTACTCGCCAATACATGAGGAGAATCCATGTCCGAAATGGACCAGTCGATTGCGGAACTCGATCCGGATGTTGCCGCAGTACTTGATTCAGAATTGGCGCGCCAGCGTTCTTACCTGGAGATGATCGCGTCAGAGAACTTTGTGCCGCGCGCGGTGTTGCAGGCCCAAGGATCGGTGTTGACGAACAAGTATGCGGAGGGGTATCCCGGCCGGCGCTATTACGGCGGGTGCCAAGAAGTAGACAAAGTTGAAACTCTTGCGATTGAGCGTGCGAAATCGCTGTTTCACGCCGATTACGCGAATGTGCAACCGCATTCAGGGGCGCAGGCGAATGCGGCCGTCTACCATGCACTGGTCAACCCGGGTGACACGGTGATGGGGCTAGCCTTGGCACACGGAGGCCACTTGACTCACGGCATGAAGATCAATTTCTCAGGCAAGAATTACAACATAGTGGCCTACGGCCTGGATCCGCAGACGTACCGGATCAACATGGACTTGGTGCGGCAGAAGGCGCTCGAAACACGGCCGAAGATGATCATCGCCGGCTGGTCCGCCTATCCGCGCCACCTCGATTTCGCTGCGTTTCGCGAGATAGCAGACGAAGTGGGTGCCTACTTGTGGACCGACATGGCACATTTTGCTGGGCTGGTCGCAGCGGGTTTGCATCCGAGTCCCGTTCCATACTCCGACGTCGTGTCCACAACGATTCACAAGACGCTCGGTGGGCCGCGCTCCGGAATGTTGCTGTCACGCGACGGCGTCACATTTGGCAAGAAGCTCAATTCGGCCGTTTTCCCGGGCCAGCAGGGCGGTCCGCTCATGCACATCGTCGCAGCGAAAGCTGTGGCGTTGAAGCTCGCTGCAGGAGATGCCTTTAAAGATCGGGCACGCCGCACGCTGGAGGGCGCCCAGATTCTTGCTGACCGCCTCAACCAGAAGGATGTGGCTGATGCCGGTGTCTCACTGGTAACAGGAGGTACGGACGTGCATCTTGTACTGGTGGATTTGCGCAACTCGCCGCTGAACGGACAAGAAGCGGAAGATCTGCTGGACGCTGTGGGCATCACAGTGAACCGCAACGCGGTCCCGTGGGATCCCCGCCCGGCGAAGGTGACCTCTGGCCTGCGCATCGGCACCCCTGCGTTGGCCACCCGCGGCTTCGGCGCCGACGAATTCACAGAGGTGGCGGATATTATCGCTACCGCTCTGGTTGGAGGAAAGTCCGCCGACGTAGATGCGCTGCGAGCGCGCGTGAAGAAGTTGACGGACTCCTTCCCATTGTATCCGGGACTCGACCAAACGCACTTCTGCGGGGAGCAGAAGTGAGCGCCCAAATCCTGGACGGAAAGGCCACTGCGGCTACCATCAAAGAGGAACTCGCAGCCCGGGTTGCCGCGTTGCCGGAGCAGCCGGGCTTGGGAACTATCTTGGTGGGCGACGATCCCGGCTCGGTCACGTATGTTGCCGGCAAGCATCGTGACTGCGCCCAGGTGGGGATTGCGTCTATCCGGGAGGATCTCCCAGCGGACGCGAGTGAGGCCGATGTCCGGGCCGCCATCGCACGTTTGAATGCGGATCCGGCCTGCACCGGCTATATCGTCCAGCTCCCACTGCCTCAGGGAATGCCGGTCAACGATCTGCTTGAACTGATCGATCCGCGCAAGGACGCAGACGGTTTGCATCCAACAAACCTGGGACGCCTGGTACTGCACGTGAATGATCCAGTGACATCGCCACTGCCGTGCACCCCGGCTGGAATCCTGGAGCTTCTCACCCGTTACGGCATCGGCCTTGCGGGCAAGGATGTGTGCGTTCTTGGCCGTGGCGTCACAGTTGGCCGCTCGATCGGCTTGCTCTTGACACGGCGCGCCGTGAACGCAACTGTGACGCTGTGCCACACAGGCACGCGTGGCCTGCCGGAGAAGGTGCGCCGCGCCGACGTCGTGATCGCCGCAACCGGGGTGACACACATGGTGAAACCCGAGTGGGTGAAACCGGGTGCCGTTGTGATCGACGTGGGTGTATCTCGCAGATTCGACGAATCCAAGGGCAAGTACGTGATAGCGGGCGATGTTGATCCCGCCGTGCGCGATGTCGCTGGCTGGATTTCTCCGAACCCCGGCGGAGTGGGGCCGATGACGCGGGCGATGCTGCTGGAGAATGTAGTTCAAGCAGCCGAACGTGCTGCAGGGCTGAGATGAGTCGCATGTCCCTGGCGTCAGTTAGGCTAGGGACATGCGAATCGCCACGTGTAACGTCAACGGAGTAAGGGCCGCCTATAGGAAGGGAATGGGCGCATGGCTGGCTCAAGCCACGCCGGATGTTCTTTTGCTTCAAGAGGTGCGCGCCCCAACAGAAGTAGTAGTGGGCCTAATCGGTCCCGGATACCACGTGATCACCCGACCGTGTGAGATCAAGGGCAGGGCGGGAGTGACCGTTGCTGTGCGCGACGGCATCGAGGTAGGTGCGGTGCGCGACGGCGTCGCCGGCTCCGCAGAGGAAGAACCGCCGGTCGATACCGGGCGCTGGCTTGAAGTGACACTCCCACAGTACGATCTGACGGTGGTCTCCGCCTACCTGCATGCCGGTGTCGCTACTGATAGCGCCAAGATGGCGGCGAAGTACGCGCATCTGGGTGCGGTCACGCGGCGTCTTGAAGAACTGCGCAGCGGGCAAGCTCACTCCCAGCTAGTGGTTGCGGGGGATTTCAACATCGTGCACACCCCGCTGGACATCACGAATTGGAAGTCCAACCACAACAGAACCTCCGGAGTCCTTGACGAGGAAATCGCATACCTGGACCGGTGGCTCACCGAATTGGGCTATGTGGATACCGCGCGCGCAATCGAAGGGGAAAAGGACGGCCCTTACACGTGGTGGTCACAACGTGGGCGTGCGTTCGAAAAGAACGTCGGGTGGCGGATCGATTATCAGATGGCTACTCCCGAATTTGCGCGCGCCGCCACGCACCACCAGGTTGACCGGGCGCCTAGCTACGAGGCACGATTCTCCGATCACGCGCCTGTGGTGATCGATTACGGGGTGTAGCGGTGGCACGCCCGATCCGGCAGCTCACAGCACTATGGCAGCGCGTCTTGGAACTCCTAGACCGCGCGAGGGACCTGCGGGTGATGCGCGGAATGGCGCGATACAGCATGGGCAATGGCGGAATGCTGGCTGGCGGCATCGCCTACTCGGCACTCTTTTCCATTGCGGCAGCGCTCACCATCGCATGGACCGCCTTTATGGCATCGCTGGGCAATCACCGGGAGTTGCGGGATCAAGTTATCGCGAGCGTCAACAGCGTGCTACCCAATCTGCTGGACGACGGTTCAGGCAACGGCATGATAGATCCGAAATCCGTGGTATTGAGCTCAGCGATCAATCCCGCGTCGCTCATAGCGGCCGGAGTGCTGCTGTGGTCCGCGATCTCAATGCTCAGCTCGCTAGCCGGATCGATTCGCACGATGTTTGGGCTGGCCATCTCTACCGAGAACACTGTGTTCGCGTACGTGCGCGCACTGAGTGGTTTCGTTGTGATGGCGCTTGGAATACTCATATCGTCCATCCTGACGATCGGGGCCAGCAGCGCCGGTGACGCGGTGATGAGGTGGTTGGACATTTCGGATGGGATCGTGAACACCGCCGTGCGCATATCCACTATCGTGGGTTCGCTGTGTGTGGATGCGCTGGTTGTGGCCTTCCTGGTGCGGGTTGTGGCCATTGTGCACGTTCCGTTCAAAGATCTCGCTGTGGGATCTTGCCTGGCAGCGGCGTTCCTGACGATCATTCGTATCCTGGGAACTTCGGCCGTTGGATCAGTAACGCACAACAAGCTGCTCGTATCCTTCGCAGCAATTGCAACGCTGCTGTTGTGGCTGAACCTATCGGCGCGCATCCTGCTCATGTCGTGCGCCTTCATGGCGAACCCACCGCGCAACATGCAGCTTCGTGATGGATCCGACATCCACGCCAATGACACACCCAACTATGTCACGCTTTCCGCCCCAGCTACCCTAGAGTGGGCTCACAATCCGGCCACCGGATACCTCATCCCCGAATCGATAGGAGAAGATGAATGTCCTTCTACGCCATCATCCCAGCAGGGGGCGTAGGTTCGCGCCTCTGGCCGCTTTCACGGAAAGCGGCACCCAAGTTCCTGGCGGATCTGACGGGCGTGGGGCGCAGCCTGCTGCAACAAACCGTCGATCGGCTGGAACCACTGATGGATCAGGCACTGATCGTGACAGGAAGCGCGCATGCGGATGCGGTAGCGGGCCAAGTCCCCGGCGCAGAGGTGATAGTGGAACCGGCGGCGCGCGGAACAATGGGAGCCATCGGGCTCGCTGCGGCTCTCATCGAACAACGAGATCCGGACGCCGTGGTTGGATCGTTCGCTGCTGACCACATCATCGAAGACGAGAGCGCATTTGCGCAGGCAGTGCGCTCCGCCATTGCTGCGGCCGAGGCCGGGTATGTGGCAACGATCGGCATCACGCCCACTGAACCGGCTACCGCGTATGGCTACATCCACGCCGGTTCGCAGGCGCTACCCGGAGTGCGCAGCGTGAAGGAATTCGTTGAGAAACCAGACCGCGCTACGGCGCAGCGCTATGTCGCAACCGGAGAGTTCTTCTGGAACGCCGGCATGTTTGTAGCCCGAGCGCAGGTTCTGTTGGACTCGCTGCAGCGACTCCACCCGGAAATTGCCACTCCACTTCGGGCGCTCGCAGCGGCGTGGGACGGGCCAGCGCGTGCGCAGGCGGTTGCAGAGTATTGGGAGGCGCTGCCGAATGCAGTGATCGACCGGGCAATCGCGGAGCCACTGGCGTCGGAGGGGGGAGTAGCGGTGATTCCCGCGGTCATGGGTTGGTCCGACGTGGGCGATTATGCTTCGTTAGCCGAGGTGATTGATCCGGCCGCGCGCGCTAACCAGGTCGCACCAGGAGGACGTGCGCAGCAAACTCTGCGCATCGATTCGGACGGAGCCCTCATTTTCTCGCATTCGAAACCGGTGGTGGTCGTGGGCGTTCCGGGCGCCGTCGTCGTGGATATGGATGACGTGATTTTGGTCACAACGCAAGATCGTGCGCAGCAGGTAAAATCGGCGGTCGAGGCCCTGCCGCTCGCCGGGCTGGGCCATTTGGCGTAGGTTTTCCCACGTCAACGCCTTGAATAGTGCATCATAATATCGGCTGCGCGCGTGTCCACTATATGAAACGGCTTGCGTCCAAAATGCCTATAGCCGTAGAGAGCGTGGATTTTCGTGGAATGGGCGCGAAAGCGCAGCACCAGCCGTCGTGTGTCTCACAAAACGCATTCTTCCACGTACACTAGTGGTGTTCTACGCCGAACCACGGCGTTCTAGGGACAGAGGAGACAAAGCGTGAAGAACATGAAGTTTGCGGCCGGTCTGGGCGCCGCAGCGATGGTCCTCGCCGCATGTGGTGGCAATGGGGGCAGTAGCACAGAAGAAGGGACAGCAGCGGGCGATTCCACAGCGGCCGCTCAGATTGATTACACGGCATGCCTGGTATCCGATGCCGGCGGCTGGGATGATAAGTCATTCAACGAATCAGCCCTTAACGGCTTGAATCAGGCAGTCAAGGAACTCGGAGTTAAAGACAACACGGCGGAATCGAAGGATTCGTCTGATTTCCAGCCGAATGTCCAGTCCATGGTTGATTCGGGCTGCAATGAGATTATCGGTGTTGGCTACAACCTTGCCGATGCCATTGGCGCCGCCGCGGTAGATAACCCGGATATCGACTTCGCGCTTGTGGACTCCACATTCGCGGATGATTACGCTGGCGACAACACGCGCGCACTGGTCTTCAACACACAAGAAGCCGCGTACCTTGCAGGCTACGCAGCAGCCGCGATGACATCAACGGGCACTGTCGCCACATTCGGAGGAATGGCTATTCCTTCGGTGACGATCTTCATGGACGGTTTCGTTGACGGCGTGGCTAAGTACAACGAGGACAACGGCAAGGACGTGAAGGTGCTCGGCTGGGACAAGGAAACCCAGAAGGGACAGTTCACCAACTCGTTCGATGACCAGACACTGGGTACTCAGGTGGCTCAGCAGTTCATCCAGCAGGGTGCGGATATCATCATGCCGGTCGCAGGCCCGGTGGGCTTGGGCGCAGCAGCGGCTGCGCAGTCCGATGGTGACACTCTGATCGTCGGCGTTGATTCGGATTGGTACGAATCTGCACCGGAGTACAAGGATATTGTGCTGACCTCCGTAATGAAGGAAATCGGCACCTCGGTGTACGACACGATCAAGGCGGGTTCTGAAGGCAAGTTCAGCAATGAGAACTATGTGGGAACTCTGGCAAACGGTGGCGTGGACATCGCTCCATTCCACGATTTTGAGAGCAAGCTTCCCGATGGTTTGACAGATCAACTGAACCAGCTCAAGCAGGACATTATCGACGGCAAGATCACGGTCGAGTCGCCAAGCTCCAACTGATGCGCTCAGAGGCCCGGTTCGCTTGCTCACGCAAGAGACCGGGCCTCAACGCACCCCTCATGGTGAACGGTCCGCTGCAAGGCGGAATAAGGAAAGGCAGGCTACAGTGCAGCTGGAGCTGAAAGGGATCACAAAGCGCTTTGGTCCCTTAGTAGCGAACGATCACATCGATTTGGTGGTGAAACCCGGGGAGATTCACGCCCTGCTGGGCGAAAACGGCGCAGGAAAGTCCACATTGATGAACGTCCTTTACGGAATCTATCGTCCGGAGGAAGGTGAAATTCTGCTGGACGGCAAGCCGGTACAGTTTTCGAGCGCTGGAGATGCTGTAGCCGCGGGCATCGGCATGGTGCATCAGCACTTCATGCTGGTCCCCGTCTTTACCGTGGCCGAATCTGTGGCATTGGGATATGAGCCGGTGAAAGAAGCCGGCTTGATTGACGTTCGCAAGGCAAAAGAAATAGTCAAAGACGTGTCCGCCCGTTTCGGCTTCGACCTAGATCCGGACGCATACATTGAGGATCTTCCCGTCGGTATTCAGCAACGCGTTGAGATCGTAAAAGCACTCTCGCGTGACGCGCAGATTCTGGTACTCGACGAACCCACCGCAGTGCTCACGCCACAGGAAACAGACGAACTGATGGAGATCATGCGGCAACTCGCTCGCGAGGGGACGTCGATTATCTTCATTACACACAAGCTGCGTGAAGTGCTCGCGGTCGCAGATGCCATTACGGTTATTCGCCGCGGCCGAGTGGTGGGCCAGGCGAGTCCCGATTCCACGGAAGCGGAGCTTGCCACCATGATGGTGGGCCGTCCCGTGTTGTTGCGTGTAGAAAAAGGCGAACACAAACCAGGGCCACTGGGCCTGCAGCTGGACAACGTTTCGCTGCTGGACGAGAACGGGAAGATGGCCCTGGACCACATCAGCTTTGACATTCACAAGGGCGAAGTGCTTGCGATTGCAGGTGTCCAGGGAAACGGACAAACAGAACTCGCAGACGTCCTTTTAGGGCTTCGCCAACAGAATTCCGGATCGATGACGCTCGATGGCACGGACTTGACCAAACTCAATGTGCGGCACAGGCTCGACGACGGCATGGGATTCATCCCGGAGGACCGCTCCACAGATGGCATGATCGCCAGCTTCTCGATCGCGGAGAACCTCATTCTGGATCAGTACAAGAACCGGCCATTTGCCAAGGGGCCTGCCATGAGCCCCTCCGCCGTGGCGGAACATGCAGAGACGCTCCGCACGGAATACGACATCCGATTGACTAAGGTTTCCGATCCTATCTCCACCCTTTCCGGTGGTAACCAACAGAAAGTAGTGGTTGCACGCGAGATGTCACGGCAACTGAGCCTGCTGGTGGCCAACCAACCTACTCGCGGAGTGGATGTGGGATCGATTGAGTTCATTCACCAACGGATCATTGCCACCCGCGATGCCGGCGTTCCGGTGCTTGTGGTGTCGTCCGAGCTCGACGAAGTTGTGGGACTTGCCGATCGCATTGCCGTGATGTACCGCGGTGGGATCATCGGGATCGTGCCCGCTGATACGCCGCGTTCCGTACTCGGCTTGATGATGGCGGGTGTTCCCTACGAGGATGCGATGGAACAGGACAGCAAGGAGGTCCGGGCATGAGCACAAACGATCCGGTACACACTGCACCGAAGCCGCCCAAAGCGAGCTTCGGCCAATGGATCAAAGCGGTCGCAGCCGTTGGAGTGCGATCGAATTTCCTGGTGTATCTGCTGGCCTTCATTTTCTCGCTGCTTGTAGGCGCGATTCTCATCGCCATCACAGGTGCGAGCATCCCAGATGCATATGCGGCGATGTTTCGCGGCGCCATCTTCAACTATGAAGCAAGTAATCTGACCAGCGCACTCAAGCCACTCACCTCCTCGATCTTCGCGGGAGTTCCTCTGATCGTTGCGGGCTTGGGCCTCGCATTAGGTTTTCGCGCTGGCCTGTTCAACATCGGTGGACAAGGCCAGATCATTTTTGGTGGCATAGTTGCTGCGTACATTGGATTCGCGTGGACGCTGCCGCCGGTTATTCACGTCCTCGCATGCTTGATCGGTGCGATGATTGCAGGCGCGTTCTACGGAGGCATCGTTGGATTCTTGAAGGCAAAGACGGGCGCTAATGAGGTCATTCTGACCATCATGCTCAATTCGATTGCGCTGCTATTGCTGAACCACCTGCTCACGTTGAAGACGTTCCAACGGCCCGGTTCTTCGAATCCGCAATCGGAAATCATTGCGAGGAATGCGCAGCTCACTGCTCTCCTGCCGAGGCCTTTCCAATTGGATTTCGGCTTTATCATCGCGATTCTCGCTGCAATTTTCGTGTGGTGGTTCCTGGAGCGCTCCACGTGGGGATTCGAACTGCGAGCCGTGGGTGCTAACCCGAACGCCGCGCGCACGGCAGGTATGTCGATCGGAGTGGTGACCACCATGACGATGGCGATGTCTGGCGCGTTCACTGGGCTTGCAGGCGGCATTCAGATCACATCCACTATGAAGTATTTGACCAGCGACGTGGCAGGCTCCATCGGTTTCGATGCCATTACGGTGGCGCTTTTGGGACGCAACACTCCGGTGGGCACGTTCTTCGCTGGTTTGCTTTTCGGAGCATTCAAGGCTGGTGGCCGCATTATGCAGGCTCAGGCAGACGTGCCGATCGATATGGTGCTGGTGCTTCAGTCCGTGATCGTCTTGTTGATCGCAGCGCCTCCGTTTGTGCGGTGGCTTTTCCACCTGCCTCAACCGAACGGGATGACGATTCGGCAATACATCACGCTTCAGAATGAGAAGGAGGTGGCCGCATGAGCACGACAGTCGTTGCGCGTCCCGCTGAGACACAGGCGGATGATGTACTTTCCAAGATCTCATGGAAGATGCCGATTACCTACTTCATCGCGACCGTGGTTGGCGTTCTCACCGCCTTGAACTCGCATGGAGATGCAACATATAAGTTCACGCTGTCGCGTTCAGACAGATTCCAGATCCCAGATTGGCATGTCAATGCCGTGATGTTCTGTTGGATCCTGGCGGCCGTGGCATTCCTGGTATTCCTCTATTCACTCTATCGCGCCATCAATCGGAAGCCTGTGGGGGCAGTGCCCGCGGTGCTCGCTGGAATCAGCGTGGTGTTGGCACTGTTGACGTGGCAGGGCGGAGGTGCGATGGGCAATATTACGCTCACCGCCACGCTCGCATCCGCGTTGGCGCTTTCCACCCCGTTGATCTTCGGCTCGCTTTCCGGCGTGGTCTCTGAGCATTCTGGCGTGGTCAATATCGCGATTGAGGGGCAGTTGCTCACGGGTGCCTTCGCCGGTGTGCTGGTGGCGTCTGCCTCCGGTTCCGTCTGGCTGGGTTTGATAGCCGCGCCGCTCGCCGGCGCCTTGCTTTCAACCTTGCTCGCACTGTTTGCCGTGAAGTACAACGTGGATCACATCATCGTTGGCGTGGTGCTCAATACCTTGGCATTGGGCCTCACCACGTTCTTTTTCTCCACGGTGCTTTCCTCGCATCCAAATCTGAATTCCTCGGCCGTGAATCTCCCCAATGTGAAGATTCCGGTGCTCGGGGATATCCCGGTGATCGGACCGGTGCTGTTCAACCAGACGGTTCTGACATACTTCATGTATCTCGTGATCATTGTGTTGACGATCTACCTGTACCGCTCCAGATGGGGCCTGCGGCTGCGGGCCTGCGGTGAACACCCGCATGCGGCCGATACGGTGGGTATCAATGTGCAGCGCACACGTGTGCACGCCACATTGCTATCGGGTGCGCTCGCCGGGCTGGGTGGTGCCTACTTCACGATCGGCGCTTCAATTGGGCATAGCTTCAATAACAACATGTCTGCTGGTAATGGATATATCGCGCTGGCGGCCATGATTCTTGGCAAGTGGCACCCGCTTGGAGCCGTCGGCGCAGCTGTCATGTTCGGCTTCGCGAAGGCCGTGGCCATCATGATGCCAAGCCTCAATATGAACGCGCCGTCCAACCTGATCAACATGATTCCGTACGTGGTCACAGTGCTCGCGGTGGCCGGCTTCGTTGGGCGTTCGCGCCCGCCGGCATCGGAGAACGTGCCGTACTACAAGTAGTGAGCCGCGCGGGCGCTAAGCGCCCGCGCGTTTCTTCTGGGGGTGAGCCGAAGCGGTCCCCCCACGATGCGCCATCGGCGCAGAAGAGGTGAACGATGAGTATCACAGACGAACAGTGGGCCGAACTCCACGATCGTGCTGTCGATGCAATGAAACACGCATATGCGCCCTATTCCGGATACCCCGTGGGTGCGGCGTGCCTGACGCGCGATGGCCGGATCTTCACCGGCTGCAACGTGGAGAATGCTGGATACGGCGTGACGCTGTGCGCTGAATGCGGCATGGTAAGCGAGATGATCAAAGCTGGCAGCACGGGCATCGTGGCCTTTGCGGCAGTGAACGGAAAAGAAGAACCGGTAGTGCCGTGTGGACGCTGCCGCCAGCTGCTCTCTGAACATGTGGACCGCAGCGCCTTCGTATCCATTCCGGCGGGGATCCTGCCCTTTGAGCAGATTATGCCGTTCGGCTTTGGGAAAACAGATTTGAGCGAAGTCCCGACATCTACGTATAAGGAGGACTGACCATGGAACGATTCGATGCGGTAGATATCATCCGTGCAAAGCGCGATGGTGGGGTGCTCACGGATGCGCAGATCGACTGGGTGATTGATGCCTATACCCGGGGTGTGGTAGCAGAAGAACAGATGAGTGCGCTGGCTATGGCGATTTTCCTGAATGGGATGAATCGGCACGAAATAGCCCGTTGGACCACCGCGATGATCAGTTCCGGCGAACGTTTGAATTTCGCGTCCTTGCCGCGGCCCACCGCAGATAAACACTCCACAGGTGGAGTGGGAGACAAAATTACACTTCCGCTTGCGCCCCTTGTGGCATCATTTGGCGTGGCGGTTCCGCAGCTTTCCGGGCGCGGCCTTGGCCACACGGGCGGTACGCTGGACAAGCTCGAATCCATACCTGGGTGGAGGGCAAATCTGTCAAATGAGGAAATCTATCACGAGTTGGGCTACGGCTGCGGGGCGGTCATATGCGCCGCCGGCGCGGGCCTGGCACCAGCGGACAAGAAACTGTACGCGCTGCGTGACATCACGGGCACGGTGGATTGCGTTCCATTGATCGCATCTTCGATCATGAGCAAGAAGATCGCCGAAGGCACCCATTCGCTCACTTTGGACGTCAAGGTGGGTTCCGGCGCTTTTATGAAGAATATTGACAAGGCGCGGGAACTCGCCACCACCATGGTGGATCTTGGAACGGACGCGGGCGTCACAACGGTAGCGCTGCTTACGGACATGTCTGTGCCGTTGGGGCGCACGGTTGGTAACGCACTTGAGGTGCGCGAAGCGGTAGAGGTTCTGGCAGGCGGCGGTCCCGACGACGTCGTCGAACTCACCCTGGCACTGGCCCGTGAGATGCTGGCAAGCGCCGGGCAACCCGATGCGGATGTTGAGGCGGCCTTGCGGGACGGGCGCGCAATGGACGTCTGGCGCCGCATGATCCGCGCACAGGGCGGGGACCCAGATGCCGTTCTCCCAACGTCCCGCTTCACTCACGACGTGGTTGCCGAATGCGATGGCGTGCTGGAAGATATGGATGCGCTCAAAGTGGGTGTGGCATCCTGGAGGCTCGGTGCCGGACGTGCCCGCAAAGAGGATCCGGTACAAGCGGCAGCGGGAATTGAGATCTTCGCAAAACCGGGGGAGAGAGTGCATAAGGGACAGAAGATCCTCACGCTCCACACTGATGAAGAAGACCGCTTCCCGCGCGCTCTCGAGGCACTGGATGGAACGCTGACGATCGGCGATTCCCCGGTGGCACCCCGCGGTTCAGTAGTATTCGAACGCATTGCGCGATAGAAGAGATAGGAAAAGACATGGCATTGAGCGCCAAAGACGTTGCAGGAATGATAGACCATACACTGCTCAAACCAGAAGCTACAGAGGAACAGATCCGTGCCCTCGTCGCGGAGGCGAAGCGTATCGGGGCATATTCGGTGTGTATTTCGCCAAGCAAGCTTCCGCTGCCTGCGGATCTCGACCTGGGCGATCTGAAGGTCGCGGTGGTGTGCGGCTTCCCTTCCGGTGCACACCAGAGCGCAGTCAAGGCAGCTGAGGCCGCACGTGCGGTGGCGCAGGGTGCCGACGAGGTCGACATGGTTATCAACGTAGGCGACGCGGTAGAAAACAACTTCGATGCGGTTGAAGCCGATATCCGCGCCGTGCGGGATGCGATGCCGTACGGCGTACTCAAAGTGATCATCGAATCAGCCGCACTCACCGACGCCCAGATTGTCGGCGTGTGCAAGGCAGCAATGGCGGCGGACGCGGATTTCGTGAAGACGTCCACGGGATTTCATCCGGCTGGTGGCGCTTCCGTGCACGCCGTAGAACTCATGAAAAAAACCGTGGGAAATGCCCTAGAAGTGAAGGCGTCTGGCGGCATCCGGGACGGCAAGTTCGCTGTGGAGCTCATAGAGGCCGGGGCGACACGGCTGGGCTTGAGCTCTTCCCAGAAGGTACTGGACACGTTGCCCGAATAGGTTCAACCTGCCCGCTGGTCGAATCTGTCCGCTAGCCCAAACCTGCCCACAACCTCTATGTGGAATGCTAACTGTGGTGTGGGGGGGGGGGGGCACGGCCCGCCCCCCCCCAACCAAAAAATAACCAGGGGGCC
>JALCLX010000016.1 GCA_022648165.1 Ancrocorticia sp. | reverse complement strand
ATTGATACTTGTGGTGGGGGGGGGCGCCCTGGGCCCCCCCCCCCACACCACACACTCATCCGATGCGCAAGGCGGCGGCGACGTCGTCCTTGAACCGGGCGAGGCGCTCAGCGGCCGTCTGTTTGGCGGCTCCCAATTCCGCTGGTGATGCGACAGGTTCGATGACTTCCAGATAGCACTTGACCTTCGGTTCTGTTCCGGAGGGGCGAATGATCACCCGATCGTTCGCCTCCGTATACCAGGCGACGCCGTCTGTAGGCGGTAGTTCTGCGGACCCTTCGGACAAGTCCTGGATGCGTACCACCGGCGATCCTGCGAGCGTTGTGGGTGGCTCTCTGCGTATTTTCTCCATGGTGGCGGGGATAATCGAAAGATCGTCCACCCGAACCGTGACAGGTCCGGTCAGATACACGCCGTGGCGCGTGTAGAGCCGATCCAGCTCGTCGAGCAGGCTTTTACCGGAATCGCGCAACCGTGAGGCTACGTAGGCGAGCGTGATGCCCGCAGAGAGCCCATCCTTATCGCGCACGGCGGCCGGGTTCACACAGAAACCGATCGCCTCCTCATAGCCGAAGGCCAGGTGTGGGGTGCGGGCGATCCATTTGAAACCCGTCAACGTGGCCTTGTAAGGCAGGCCATGAGAGGCGGCAATCTCCTTGAGGATACGGGAGGAGACGATCGAGGACGCGAGTGTGGCGTACACGTCAGCTGGCGTTTCATGCGGATTGCGAGTGGCAGAACGGTCAACCAGGAGCGCGGCGGTTTCTGCGGCAAATTCTCCCAGGATCGTACCGAGTTCGTCACCGGAAAGCTGACGCCACTGGCCGTTATACGGCACCGCAGCCGAGCATCGATCGGCGTCCGGGTCTGAAGCGATGACGAGCTCCGCATTGACCTTGCGTGCCAGATCTTTTGCCATGTCCAATGCCCCTTTTTCTTCCGGGTTGGGGAAGGGCACAGTTGGAAATTCCGGATCCGGCTCGCACTGTTCGGGAACCTCAACGACATTGGTGAAACCGGCGCCACGGAAGATTCGGCGCATAATTTGCGCGCCCACCCCGTGCATTGCCGTGTAGACGATCTTCATATCGCGCGAATATGTGGGTGGAATGAGAGCTACGGTGTCCGCCACATACGAATCGATAACGTCTTCTCCGATCGTTCCGTAGCCATTGGCCAGCGGTATTTCGTCCGCCGGTCCCACCGCAGCGATCTTTGCGGAGATTTCCGCATCCGCAGGCGGCACCAACTGGACTCCGTTGCCCCATTCGTCTGCGCAGCGCCCACCCAGATACACCTTGTACCCGTTGTCGTGTGCCGGATTGTGCGACGCCGTCACCATTACGCCGGCATCCGCACCCAGCTTGCGTACGGCGTATGCCAGCAATGGCGTAGGTAGTGCGCGCGGCATAATGAGTGCTCGAATTCCTGCCGCCTGCGCAATGGCCGCGGTATCCTCCGCAAATTCACGCGAGTGGTAGCGGGCATCGTTCCCAATCACCAGCAGCGCATCCTCACCTGCCTTCTCTTTCAGGTAGGCTACGAGCCCCGCAGCGGCCTTGCGCACCACGGCGCGGTTCATTCGGTGTGGGCCGGCAGCCATAGCGCCTCGCAACCCGGCCGTACCGAATTGGAGCGGCCCGGAGAAGCGATCGGTGAGCTCTTCAGCTGCATCCTGATCGCCGCCTTGGGCGCGTGTGAGCAAGTCTTTCAATTCGTCACGGTCTGCGGCACTGGGATCGTGAGCGATCCATTCTTCTACGTCCGATGGTGAATACAACGCAATTACTCCTTATCGAAATCAATGGTTGAAATAATGGTGGCCAGGAGGTGCGAGATGCGCGCTCCGGCCTGGCGCCCCGCTTCGAGAACCTCGGCATGGTTGAGCGCGCCGGGCGCTATGCCGGCCGCGTGATTCGTCACTAAGGACAAACCCAATACCTCCATGCCAGCTTCACGTGCCGCGATAGTCTCGAGGGCAGTGGACATTCCAACCAGGTCCGCACCCAGGATGCGGGCCATCTTCACTTCCGCAGGCGTTTCATAGTGTGGCCCGGGGAACTGCGCATACACTCCTTCTGGAAGATCGCGATCAACCGTATGCGCGAGGTCTCGCAGCCGCTGGGAATAAGCGTTCGTCATATCCACAAAAGTTGCGCCCTCCAACGGGGAGGCAGCCGTCAGATTAATGTGGTCGCGGATCAGCACCACCGTGCCCGGGCCCCAGTCTGGGACTGTGCTGCCGCAGCCGTTCGTCAGAATCGCGATTCGCGCTCCCGTGGCGGCAGCTGTGCGGATGCCATGCGCAACCGCCCGCACGCCCCTTCCTTCGTAATAATGTGTGCGCGCGCCCAGTACGAGCGCATGCCGGCCATTGGGCAGTTCTATCGACGTGATTGTGCCAGTGTGCCCGGGTACACCCGATTTCATGAAGCCGGGAATCTCATATGCGGGGATTTCCGCGATCTTCTTCCCGATCAGTGCGGCAGCTCCGCCCCAACCGGAGCCTAACGTCAACGAGAGGTCATGGGTTGGGACCCCCGTTTTTTCTGCAATAACCGCTGCCGCTTCCTCAGCGAGCCGGCGAGCGGGCGAAATCGTTCGTTCCATACTCTCAACGCTACAGTGGTTAGCACGCCGCCGCACCTCAGGTGCGGCGAGCAGTTTTTGCCTCTAGGCTTGGAGCATGGTTCTGCCTCATAATGTCACCGAACTCGCCCATGCGTTGGTCAATATTCCATCTGTCTCTGGAGACGAGCACACGATTGCGGGAATTGTCGAGGACGAACTGCGCAGTTACTCGCATCTTGACGTTGTGCGCGACGGGGACGCCGTCGTCGCCCGCACCCACGGGGACAACGCAACGCGCATCGTTCTTGCTGGCCACCTGGACACCGTTCCCATCGCGGCAAACGTACCTGGGACGTTATCGGGCTCGGAGCTGTGGGGACGCGGTTCCGTGGACATGAAGGCCGGAGATGCGGTGTTCCTGGCCCTTGCACGCGAGTTGAGCGCGCCGCGTATGGAAGTGACGTATGTTTTCTACGACCACGAAGAGGTTGCGGCACCGCTCAACGGCTTGGGACGGATCGCACGCAACCATCCTGAATGGTTGCGTGGGGATCTCGCTGTGCTGGGCGAGCCGACGAGCGGCGCGATCGAAGGCGGGTGCAACGGGACACTGCGGATGAGGATCCACACGCACGGCGTCGCTGCGCATTCGGCGCGCCCATGGATGGGTGTGAACGCCATTCATGGGCTTGGCGAGATACTGCGGCGTTTGGAGCGTTATCCCGCGCAGACCCACACAGTAGACGGCTTGGACTTTCGCGAATCGCTTTTAGCTGTTGCAATCGAGGGAGGCAAATCGTTGAATTCGGTGCCCGACGCCGCCACCGTCACCGTCAACTTCCGGTTCGCTCCCGACCGCAGTGAACAAGCGGCAGCAGATTACGTTCGTTCGCTTTTCTCTGATCTGCCAGTAGACTTTGAGATTACGGATTTAGCGCCCGGCGCCAGGCCGGGAATGGACCATAGCGAACTCCACCGCCTGGCAGCCATACTTCGCTCCCACGGGGCGCCGGAGCCTACCGCGAAACTGGGATGGACCGACGTCGCGCGATTCTCCAGCCTTGGCATTCCGGCAGTCAATTGTGGGCCCGGTGATCCGCTGTTGGCACACGCAGATAATGAGGCGTGCCCCGTTGGGCAGATTGAGCGTACTTTTCAGGCGCTGCAAGAATGGCTGGCGTGAGGGGCAGTGACATGAGTAACAGCGTGGCGTGCGTGTTCACCTGCACGTCATCGAGCATATAGACGAGGATGAGAAACTAGAAACATGACGATAAGCAGAAGAACTCACCGGCGTGGGCCCGTGTTGCTGCGCGGAAACCAGATCCCCAACTACACCTCAGACCAGGCGCTCCTGGCGCCAGGGCAAGAGGCCGATTGGTTACATGAAGATCCGTGGCGTGTGATGCGAATCCAATCTGAATTTGTGGAAGGCTTTGGCGCTTTGGCGCAGCTAGGCCCAGCGATTTCTATTTTTGGATCCGCGCGCGTGCCGCCTGACGATCCGGTGTACGCGCTCACTATGAAGACCGCAGCATTGGCGGCACACGATGGCTTTGCCGTGATCACTGGGGGAGGCCCCGGAATCATGGAGGCTGCGAATCGCGGTGCACAAGAGGCCGGAGGCACGTCAGTTGGCCTCGGCATCGAGCTTCCGTTCGAACAGGGGATGAACGACTATGTGGATCTCGGCATCTCCTTCCGCTACTTCTTTGTCCGCAAGACCATGTTTGTAAAGTATTCACAAGGTTTCGTTGTGATGCAAGGCGGTTTTGGGACGCTTGACGAATTGTTTGAGGCCATCACGCTGGTCCAGACGCGCAAGGTGCAATCATTCCCGATCGTGCTTGTAGGCAAAGACTTTTGGAGCGGGCTTTTCGAATGGGCCCGCTCGTCGCTTCTGAAAGAAGGGATGATTGCGCAAGAGGACCTAGAACTGGTGACAATCGTGGATACAGCGGAGGAAGCCGTGCTCGCAATTCGCCATGGTATCAAGCGGGTGGCTAAGGCGAAACGCGCTCAAGAGTCGAATCATCGGGGCAATTCCGAGTAGAATATTGCATGCATATGCGCCAAGGGAAGGATGACACGATGGCAGCAATGAAGCCTCGCACTGGTGATGGACCTCTCGAAGTAGAACGGGAGGGCCGCGGGATCGTCGTCCGCATCCCTGTTGATGGCGGTGGCCGGTTGGTTCTTGAGTTGAACGATGAGGAAGTCTCCAACCTCAAAGATGCACTCGCAGCCGTAGAACGTTAGGGCTGCGGATCCTGTTGCGGCAGGTGCTCCTGCAGCTGAGGCCACAGGCCCGCGCCACGTCTTCGAGAAGCGGATCCCTGATCAGTGCGGCAAGTGGGTTTTCGAGAAGCGATAAGTGGATCCTTGAGAAGCGGTGAAATGAGCTCAGCGTGCGCTGGGCTCATTTTTTGTAGCAGTCTATTTGGCTGATGCTGGCTGATGCTGCGGCCCGCGTGTTGGCTGATGCTGCGACCCGCGTACCTGAGCACCCCGATACTTTTTCTAGTCGGATGCGGTGTTTGCCCAGCACCATATGCCACTTAGACCTCGTTTCAGCTAGAAAAAGCACGCCGGGCGCGACGTGGATAAGCACGCGGGCGGCGGCGTGGTAAGCACGCGGCGTGGGTAAGCACGCGGGAGGCAGGCGGGCGCGGGAGGGAGGGAACGCAGGAGACAGGATTTCAGCGCACGACCGCAAGCAGTACGCCATCGCCGATCGGGATCAACGATGAACGCAACTCAGCCGCGTCCAAAAGCTCCTTGCCAAGGGATCGAATTGCTACTACGTCCTCTTCGCGCCGTGCCGGATCCGGCACCTTCCCGCCGCATAAGGCACGTGCCAGAACGATGGTGCCACCGGGCCGCAGAATGCGCAGCGCCTCTTGTACATCACCGGCCGCCTCCATCGGGTCGCCATCAACCAATACGAAGTCGTATGAAGAGGATGCTAGCCGCGGCAAAATGTCCGCGCTGCGCCCGTTGATGAGGCGGGTGCGCCCGGGGCGAATTCCGGCGCGCCCAAAGGCCTCGCGTGCGACTTGCTGAGCCTCGGATTCGATGTCGATCGTGGTCAAAGAGATGTCCGACGACGCCCCCAGCAAGTACAGCCCCGACACTCCGGTACCGGTGCCCACTTCCACCGCGGAGTGGACACGTGAAGCTGCTGCAAGGGTTTGAAGAAACGCACCCACTGCAGGGCTGACG
Source organism: Ancrocorticia sp. (assembly GCA_022648165.1). Lineage (GTDB taxonomy): Bacteria > Actinomycetota > Actinomycetes > Actinomycetales > Actinomycetaceae > Changpingibacter. The sequence goes on along the minus strand of JALCLX010000016.1, from coordinate 33,531 downwards.
GCGGGAATGCTGAATTCACGTGCCATCTGACGAGCGGCGATCGTGATGGCGTCTTCCTGGCACACATCTTCGGCATACGCCCAGGACTGTGTGTAATCAACAGACATGGCATTCCCTTCCAGCGGTAGACACACCTATGGTACCTGGTCACTGCAACCGGTGCGGCCATCCTCGCTAGACGAACGGAAGGGGTGAGCCCATTTCCGGGCTCACCCCTTCCAATCTGCGCAATCACTCAGAGTGGAGTGACGCCTAAACTGCGTCCGGCGAGGCCACGCGCCCGGTGTGCCAGCTCATCGGCAACCTTCCGGAACGCCTGTTGGGCCGACGAATCGCCGTCCTGGGTGGCCCACGGCTTGCCCGTATCTCCGCCTTCACGGATTTGTGGCTCAAGTGGAATCTGCGCTAAGAGCGGGACTTCGTAGCCCAAAATACTGGAGAGCTGAGCGGCCACGGTGGCACCGCCCCCAGTGCCGAAGAGTGCGTTGTGGGAGCCATCAGGCATCTCGAGATACGACATATTCTCAACGACGCCTATCACGCGCTGCCTGGTCTGCTTGGCCATTTGCCCGGAGCGTTCTGCGACTTCCGCAGCGGCGGCCTGCGGCGTGGTCACAACCAGGATCTCCGAATCGGGAATCAGCTGCGCCACGGAGATCGCCACGTCGCCTGTGCCTGGCGGAAGATCGAGCAGCAGCACATCAAGATCTCCCCAATGGACATCGGCGAAGAACTGCTCTAGCGCGCGGTGCAGCATTGGGCCACGCCACACAACAGGCGAGTTATCCGGCACGAACATTCCGATCGAGATCACCTTGACGTCATTGGCCACTGGCGGAATGATCATGTCATTGAGTTGCTGCGGGGGAGTGTCCACTCCCATCATCCGCGGAATGGAGAATCCGTAAATATCGGCATCGACTAGGCCCACTTTCAGGCCTTGGCGTGCGAGTGCTGCAGCCAGATTTGCGGTGACAGACGATTTGCCCACGCCGCCCTTGCCGGACGCGACTGCGTAGACCTTCGTCAAGTTTCCTGGCTCGGTGAAAAGATTGTGCTTGGGCGGTACGCCTCCGCGAAGCTTGGTGGCGAGCGCCTCGCGCTGCGCATCATTCATCGCCGCCATTGTCACCTTGACGGACGTGACTCCTTCAAGACCGGACACAACCTTTTCCACATCGTCCGTGATGGTGTCACGTAACGGACATCCCATCGTTGTGAGCAAGATTGATACCGTAACGGCGCCGTCGTCGGAAATCGAAACCTTGTCCACCATGTCAAGATCGGTAATCGGTCTACGCAACTCTGGATCGATGACGCGGTCCAGTGCGTGCAGGATGTCATCAGCGGTAACCATGATGGCAATCGTACCCGCCTGTGTGGTGCCTGCCCAAGCGCACAGGTAGCGCCTAGATAGCGCCCAGGTGACGTGCGTGACAGCAACATACCCTGACACCCTCAAAGAAGGGTATGACGCCTTGCATAGAATGTCCGGTGTGGCGGGGCAGCAGGCGACAAAAACAGCACAGGCAGCGGTTGGCACCCAGCATCGCCGGATCCAAGGACTGGACGGACTGCGTGCGATTGCCGCCTTTGTGGTGCTCGGATATCACGTTCTGCCAGGGAGCTTTCAGGCCGGGTTCATCGGCGTGGATATCTTCTTCGTCATCTCCGGATTTCTGATCACAGCACTTTTGCTCAAGGAGCATACGCAAACAGGCACATTTTCTCTACCTAGTTTTTGGATGCGCCGAATCAGACGTTTGTTTCCCGCGGTGCTGGTAGCGACATTCGGATCGATCGCTCTGGCGCGAATCGTAGGAGGGGACGCAATAGTCCAGCTGCCGTGGCAGGCATTCGGATCGTTGACCGCCACCTACAACTGGCTGGAGATCGCCAATGGATCGTCGTATTTTGCGCAGCGTTCGCCGTTGCTGTTGACGAACATGTGGTCGCTTGCGGTAGAACAGCAGTTCTACCTGGTGTGGCCGGTGCTTCTTCTCCTTGTGCTGGCATTCGTTCCGCGCCGGGCCAGGCCCTGGTCCGCTCTCGGTGTGGCTGCGCTTTCGGCGGGAGCGCATGCCCTTATCGTTTCTGGCGCTGCCGATGCCACCCGGGCCTACGTCGGCACGGATACCCACGCATTTGGGTTGATGATCGGCGCAGCTCTGGCATTCGCATTCCCGCATGTCATGAGTGGTGATCTGGCTGCCGTTCCCGATGCTCACGCGCGCGCGTGGCGGGCCGCAGGCTGGCTCGCATTACTCTCACTGATCGCGCTCGCCGTATGTGTTCCGGACTCTCGCTTCATGTATCCCTGGGGAATGGTGGCGGCCTCGCTGCTGTCTGCCGTGGTAGTGCGCGCCTTGCTTCCGGACGTTTCAGGCAGGCTTTCCGTGTTACTGAACTCGCGCCCGCTGGTGTGGCTGGGGGAACGCAGTTACGGTGTCTATCTGTGGCATTGGCCTTTGTGGGTGTGCGCGTTCTACGCGTTGCACTGGGATGCGCTTCCCGCCGCCGCCGCCGTCGTGGCCGCTTCGGTGCTATGCGCGGATTTGTCCTATCGGTATGTCGAGTCGCCGATCCGTCACGAGCATTTCATGCCATGGGTTCATCGGGTTTTGGCGACGATGTCGCGGCGTGCGCTGATTGCGATCGCCGTGTGCGTGGTTATTGTTTTCTCCTTGTTCACATGGGCGGTTGCGGCGTCGCCTGCCCAATCCTCTGCGGAGCGCTATGTGGCGGCCGGGCAACAGGCGCTCAACGGCAGTGATGCGACCTCACGTTCGCAGCCAGAATCATCAACTGCGGCACCGTCTGCATCCACGATTGCCGGAGACAGCGTCACTCTGATTGGAGATTCGGTGGCTCTTGCGGCTGCTCCTGCCTTGCAGGAAAAACTTCCCGGAATCGTGATCAATGCGGAGGTTTCGCGGCAAGCTACTGCCTTCCCGGCCATTGCGCAACAATTGGCTTCTGCGGGCGAACTGCGCGATTACGTAGTCGTTGCCCTTGCCACCAACGGGACAATCCGGCAGGCCGATGCGCAGGCGATTCTTGACGCAGTTGGTTCGAAGCGCAAGATCGTTTTTGTGACGGGCTATGGCCCGGCTACCGCATCGTGGATCTCCGAAGCCAATAGGCGTATTTGGGAGATCGCGAAAGCGCATCCGGAGCAAGTGCGAGTGGCGGACTGGGCGGCGATTGCTGCGGCCCACCAAGACCTACTCGCAGGAGACAGAGTTCATCCTGGGCCTGCCGGCGGGGAGTTATATGCAGACACGATAGTGAAGGCACTGAACAGCTGGTAGCCGTTGGCGGCCTCACTGGTGGTTTCAGCTTTTCGTTTCCACATCTGCGGTTTCGTCGGCCGCGTGAAGTGCCCGCAGCGCATCGAGCTCGCGCTGCAGCTCGGCAATACGGGTATCGCGCTCGGCTACGCGATCTTCCCGGGTGCGCTCCATGGACTCCAAGGCGTCGCGTAGCTCAGAGCGGACGAAATCACGGGTGGCCACATCGCCAATGGCCATGCGCAGCCCGGCAATCTCGCGTGTCAAATACTCGGTGTCAGCCAGGTTCCGTTCAGCTCGCTGCCGATCTTGTTCTGCGATCACGCGGTCGCGATCGTCTTGGCGGTTCTGGGCCAGAAGGATCAGCGGCGCAGAGTATGAGGCTTGAGTGGAGAAGGCCAGGTTGAGCAGAATGAACGGGTAAGGATCCCACGCGTATTTTTTTGCGACCTGTACCAATACCACATTCGCCACGATCCATGCGGTCACGAAAATGGTCATGTACAAGATGAATTTTGGGCTGCCCATGAAACGGGCCACGGTCTCGGCGAAGCGCCCAAATGCGTCGCTGTCGCGATTGCGGCGCCAGCGCAGGCGGCGCCGCCCGCTGGTCTCTAATGGCTTGTCGAAATCGCTCATTTGTCACCTCCGTGGGATTCGGATGAAGTCAGTGGCGCCGCGGCGCCACTGGCAGTACGCGGATGGGGAGCCGGAGTGTGCGCAGTGGGATTATCCCCCTGGGCTCCCTCCCCGGTGGTACTTCGGAAGGTGGCTGTCTGGTGGGGATCGGATCCATCGCGGGAACCATCAAAAGGAGTGAAATCCTCCGAATCGGGTTCTTCATCTTCATCGGATTCACGCCAGTCTTCGGGCAGGAGGTGATCGAGCACGTCGTCCACTGAGATCGCGCCGAGCAGTAAGCCGCCGTCGTCAACTACGGGGATGGCCGTCAGATTGTAGGTTGCGAGCAGTCGTGTCACCTTCTCGATGCCCGCTTCGGGAGGGACGCCCTCCACGTCGTTGTCAACGATATTTCCGACAGGTGCAGATGGCGGCTCGCGCAGCGCGCGCTGGAGATGTACTGCGCCCAAGAACCGTCCGGTAGGGGTCTCTAAGGGCGGACGGCATACGAACATGACGGTGGCCAGCGCAGGGGGGATATCCGCGCGCCGTGCAGAGGCCAAAGCCTGGGCGATCGTGGCCTCGGGCGGCAGAATGATTGGATCGGTGGTCATGAGGCCGCCAGCAGTGCGCTCCTCATACGTGAGCAGCCTGCGCACGTCTTCGGCTTCGCCTGGCTCCATGTGTTCCAACAGCAAAGCGGCCTGATCCGTTGGCAACTCCGCTACCAAGTCGGCGGCGTCGTCGGGCTGCATCACATCCAGGACGTCGGCGGCGCGGTCCACATCGAGGCCGGAGAGAATCTCCACGCGGTCGTCGTCGCCTAATTCTTCTAGGACGTCCGCGAGCCGTTCGTCCGTCAATTCGTTTGCGACCGCTTGCATCCGGTCCGGCGGCAGATCCCGCAGCACGTCCGCCACATCGGCAGGTTTCAGAGTTCCGATCTGCGCCAGGATCGTAGAAGCCCCCTGGGTGAGCACCGAACGGCTGAGTCCGGCCACGCCAGAGGCAGGAAGCGTCAGCGAATTGGGACCTGGCCGGTTGTTCTTCAGAATCCGCACGTAGACGGTTGTCAGGCGCCATTCGCGTCCGCGGATCCGTTCGATTGCCGCATCGACGACGACGGCGCTTTCACCCGTTTCCTTCACGGACACCTTCCGCTCCAGGAGTTCGCCGAGCACGAGAGTTTCCGCGGGGCGCTGAGAAAAGCGGCGAATATTCACCAAGCCGGTGGTGATCACCTGGCCATTGTCGATGGCGGTGACACGCGTGAGCGGTAGGAACACCCTGCGGCGGCCGACCACCTCTACGACGAGGCCGACCGCCAGAGGATCTCCCTTGAAGCGAAACATGACCACAATGTCATACACTGTTCCAACTTTGTCTCCGATAGGGTCGAAGACCGGTGTACCAGCCAAACGTGCGGCGAACACTCGATTCGAACTTGAGTGTGACATAGCACCTCCCACGGTGTGCGTCTGCTTATTCCACGGGAGTGCAAGATCCCCGCAGCTCCTAGGTTTTCACTTCTTCAGGATAGAAGCCATCCACTCCTCAACAGCGGAAATATCGCGTGGAATGTCTTCTGATATGCGTTCCACACCGTATTCTGTCACAAGCACGTCGTCTTCAATGCGCACGCCAATTCCGCGGAAGCGTTCGGGCACTTTCAGGTCATCCTTGTGGAAGTAAAGGCCGGGTTCGATGGTGAAGATCATCCCGGGTTTCAGCTCAGCCTCCAAGTACATTTCGCGGCGGGCCTGAGCACAATCGTGCACATCAATCCCCAAGTGGTGCGATGTGCCGTGCGGCATCCAACGCCGGTGGTACTGCGCGGGCGAAGCAAGTGATTCGGCCGCTGTGCATGGAAGCATGTCCCATTTCTCCAGGCGATCTGCAATCACTTCCATCGCGGCATTGTGCACATCGGCGAAGCGGCAGCCTGGCTGATTGGCCCGTTCCAGGGCGTAGTTGGCTGCATCTAGTACCGCCTGGTACACCTCCGCTTGTGCATCCGTGAACTTCCCATCCACGGGCAGCGTGCGGGTGATATCCGCCGTGTAGAGCGAATCCGATTCGATACCGGCATCCACCAACACCAGTTCGCCTGGGCGCACAGGCCCTGCGTTGTCCATGTAATGCAGTGTGTTCGCGTGGTCCCCGGCGGCAGCGATCGTATCGTAACCCAGCCCGTTGCCTTCCTCGCGTGCCTTTGCACCGAAGGCACCTTCGATCACGCGTTCACCGCGCCAGTGGCCAACCGCGCGCGGTAGGGACGCGATGATGTTCGCAAATCCTTCCTTGGTGAGCGCCACGGATTGCCGCATTTGGTCAATCTCCCACGGATCCTTCGTCAGGCGCAGCTCGGAGAGTGCCTCGGCGAGTTCCGCATCAGATTGCGCGGTATCGTGTGTAAATTCGGCGCGTTCCCGCAGCTCGTCAACGAGCGCCTGAACGGAGGCGTCCGCCTCAGGAACCACACGCAGGGAAACCTGGCCAGGCCCTAAATCTTTCGCCAGCGCGTCTGGAAGGTTATCGATCGAATCGCAGCGCAAGCCGGTAAGCGTAGACATCTCCGCCAGCGAGGGCCGGGCTCCCACCCAAAACTCGCCATAGCGCGAATCGGCATAGAACTCGCGTGAGGAGCGCGGTGCGCGCGGATGAAAGTAGAGCGTTGCTTCATGTCCGGAAGGCGTAGGATTCAAAACCAATACGGCATCTGGCTCTAGCTCTCCTCCCAGTCCTGTCATGTGGGCGAAAGCCGAATGCGCACGGAAGCGATAATCGCAATCGTTGTTGCGCACCTTGTACGTCCCGGCCGGGATGACGAGGCGTTCGCCGGGGAAGCGTTCTGAGATCGCCTTGTGGCGTGCAGGAAGGTAATCTGCCACTGGAGCGCGCGCGGGGCCTTCCGGGCGCGGTGCCCAATCGGAACTGATGAAGTCTGCGAACGCTTCATGATTGGGCTGGCGTGAACGGTTGTTGCCACGATCTTTCATGTCCTGTTTGCTCATACCTCTATTGTTGCACCCGGAGTGCATGGCACGCGTGGCAGCGGAGTATCTCCCGCGCGCCGAGGGGCAACTATGCTTGATATCATGCGCATTGATCCCCACACTCATTCCACCGCCTCGGATGGCCGTACGCCGCCCAGCAGGCTTCTTTTTGAAGCACGCGATGCTGGCCTTGACATGATTGGTTTAGCCGATCACGACACTATCGGGGGGTGGGAGGGAGCAGCTGCAAGCGTTGCGCCGTCGGGAGTTGCGCTTATCCGAGGCATTGAGATGTCCACCAAATGCCATGGAGCTTCGGTTCATATCCTGGGCTACCTATTCAACCCGCACGATGAGGTCATCACCGCACACATCGCCAAGGTGCGTTCCGCCAGAGTGGAACGGGCTAAGGAAATGGTGGCGCGGCTTGCGAAAGATTTTCCGATTACGTGGGACGACGTCGTCGCCCACGCGGCTCCAGGTGCCACTATCGGACGTCCGCACATCGCAGATACCCTGGTGGATGCCGGTGTCATTCCTGATCGGAGCGCGGCATTCACGTCTCTATTGCGGCCAGGTTCACCCTATTTCGTTCCGCATTATGCCCCCAGCGCCTCTGATGCGGTCGCTTGGATCACAGCTGCCGGCGGGAAAGCCGTATTTGCCCATCCGCGTGCGCCGCAACGCGGCCGTGAGGCACCCGAGCGCGCCTTCGACGAGCTGGCGGAGGCGGGGCTCTTCGGCCTGGAGATCGATCACCGCGACAATAGAAGAGACGCTATTGCGTTTCTGGAGGCAACGGCGCTGCGCCTCCACCTGGCTCGCTTTGGTTCGAGCGATTACCATGGATCGGGCAAACCAAATCGGCTCGGCGAAAACACCACCTCGCCGCGCGTCATTTCAGCTCTTACCCAGAGTTCTTTCTTGGAGGTACTCCACCCGTGACCGGATTCGACAGCGTTCTGTTCATCTCAACGTTCACCACGCTTTTTGTGATTGCGGATCCTTTCGGAAACCTTCCGGTATTCATGGCGCTCACGGCCACGATGACTCGAAGCGAGCGGAAAACCGCCGCATGGCAGGCAACGGCAACATCCTTGGGTGTCCTCACTGTTTTCGCGCTCTTTGGGCAGTGGATTTTGAGCCTGCTTCACCTTTCAGAAGAGGCAATGCAGATATCCGGCGGGCTGTTGCTTCTGCTGGTTGCGCTGCAGTTGCTAACCGGCCACGAATCGAGCCCAGGAGGCCCAGGATCAGCCAATGTGGCGCTGGTGCCGCTTGGCGTTCCGCTGCTCGCAGGCCCCGGTTCCATCGTGGCGGTGATGATGGCTGCCCAGGAAGCCGTCCGAGCCCACGGCGGTATCTGGGCGGTTGCGCTGGCACTGATTGTAGTGCACGTGGTCGAATGGATCACGATGCGCTTTGCCAATCCCATCAGCAGGCTGCTGGGAGAGGGCGGCATCATCTTCCTCACCCGCATTTCGGGCATGTTGTTAGCCGCAATCGCCACGCAGCTGATGATCAATGGGATCCTCGCAATCGTGGCGGGAGCGAATTAACAGATGAGCGCATATTCGTTAGTTGCAAGCGATTACGATCTGACCCTGGCCGCATTGCCCGGCGGGCGGATGACGCAACGGGTAATCGATACGCTTCGCACGTTGCAGGAAATGGGCGTACCGATCGCCATCGCTTCGGGGCGCGGACCAGCGGGCATTGAACACAACCTCGCGTTACACCATATTGATCCCACAGGTTTCTACTATTGCGGCTACAACGGCGCGGAGATCGTTGAGGCGTCCAGTGGCACACACATCGCGTCAAGCAGACTGGACGGGACGCTGGCCCGCAGCGTATTCGACGTGATTCACGAATATCCTGTGGAGGCCATGGCGCATTTGCATGGAAGGGTCTACTCAGCCCATCCAGAAGGATTTCATGCACAGGTGGATGCGAAGAGCAATGGGCTGCAGCTGTTTCCTATTGACGCCGAGGGCGTGGCTGCGCTGCGCCCTTCGAAGTTCCTGGTGGCCGGGGAACCGGAGGATCTTCACTCGGTAGAACAAAGGTTGCGTGGGGAATTCGGTGCGGCCATAGAGGTAGTGTTCTCCGCCGATTTTCTGTTGGAGGTGAACGCCGCTGGCACAGACAAGGGCTGGGGGCTGCGGGCGCTCGCGGAGGCAGTGGGCGTACCTATCGCAGAAACGGTTGCCTTTGGCGACAATTTCAACGATATTCCACTTATTCAGGCAGCCGGCCTAGGAGTGGCCATGGGAAATGCGGTGCACGATTTGCTTGAGGCCGCAGACCGCATTGCCCCCAGCTGTTACGACGACGGCTTCGCCACCGTGGTAGACGAGCTATTTGGCGAGGATTAGCTTTCCGAAGAATCGGTGCGCCTAATGCGCTTGCGCTGGCGATTACGCCGAGGCGCTGCCTGAGGGTTTTCGGCTATCGCAGACTTTGCCCGCGGTTCACCGGCCTGGTGCGCGTGTTTCTCGCTGCGATGGTGCACTTCCGATCCGTGGGAATGCCCGCGCTTGCGGCGCCCACGCCCGCGGCCTGCCGCATGCCCTGTCTCCCCAAGATCCTCCAGCTTTTCGGCCGCCAGCCCGGCGCGAATCCGCTTCTCTGGGGGCAGTACGCCCGTGACATTGCAGGGGATATCCAGGTCCGTATACAGGTGATCAGAGGTGTGATACGTCTCGATCGGATCGGGCATACCCAAATTGAGGATCTTGTTGATCACAGCCCACCGTGGAAGATCTTCCCAATCGACGAATGTGATTGCCGTGCCGGAATGCCCAGCGCGGCCCGTGCGCCCAATGCGGTGAATATAAATCTTCTCGTCCTCGGGGCACTGATAGTTGATCACGTGCGTGACATCGTCAACGTCGATTCCGCGTGCGGCGACATCGGTTGCAACCAGAACGTCAACTTTCCCGTGCCGGAAGGCCCGCAGCGCCTGTTCGCGCGCGCCTTGGCCTAGGTCTCCGTGGAGTGCGCCCGCAGCAAATCCCCGATCGGTTAGCTCATCGGCAAGCTTTGCCGCCTGCCGTTTTGTCCGCGTGAAGATGATGGTCAGGCCGCGCCCATTAGCTTGGAGGATGCGCGAAATCACTTCAAGCTTGTTCATTGCGTGGCAGCGGTATACAACTTGGCGCGTGGTCCGGACGGTCGCGCCTGTGTCGTCTGGGTCCTGGGCACGGATGTGAGTAGGTTTCGTCATGTAACGCCGAGCCATCGCGACGACGGCACCGGGCATTGTTGCAGAGAACAGCATGGTATGCCGTTGTGCGGGGGTTGCGGCCAGAATGGTTTCGACGTCGTCGAGGAAACCGAGGTCGAGCATTTCGTCCGCCTCATCAAGGACTACAGTGCGGACTGAATCGAGGTGCAAGACGCCGTGGCGCATCAGATCAATGAGACGCCCTGGCGTACCGACCACGATCTCCACACCCTCGCGCAGTTTGTCTTGCTGTGGTTCGTAGGCGGTTCCCCCGTAAAGCTCCGTGATCCGAACCGTGCGACGCGCGGCAGCCGTTCGCAGTTCCGAAGCCACCTGCTTCGCCAGTTCGCGGGTGGGGAGAACCACGAGTCCCTGCGGTTTACCCTGACGTGCCGCAGGCAGTGTGTCCCAGCCTTCTTCACCAGGTCCAACGGTGTTCTCAAGCATGGGAATACCGAAGCCTAGGGTCTTACCAGTGCCGGTTTTTGCCTGCCCGATAATGTCATTGCGGCGCAAAGCGACGGGCAGGGTGAGCGCCTGGATCGGGAAGGGATGCACGATACCTTCGGCAGCGAGTGCCTCCACAATCGGCTGTGATACACCAAAATCGGCGAACGTTTTGGCTGCGGCGTCTTGGCCGGTGCCAGTGATATCTGCTGTAGGTTCGTGGATTGTGGGAACGTGTGCGGATGATGAATTGATGATGCCTGAGCTATGGCTCATGTAGCGTTTCCTTTCGCATGCGGCGTTGTGCCACTGAGGCAGCCGATCGCGAATCTCATGCCAACAAACGACCGGGCAACCAGGTCAATTCTACGCGCCTGAATATAAGAGGTTTCTACCTCTTCTGGATACGGTGACCCTCCTGGATACGGCAGGTTTCTTTATACCGTGGCTGTCAGAAGCTGAAGCCAACGCGCCGCGTCTGGGCGGAGGCCACTTCCACATATGCGATCGCCCCGGCTGGCACGATCACAGTGCGGCCGTTGGATTCTTCCAGGCGCAGCGGAGTGCCATCGGCTACAGCCGCAGAAACCTTCGAGTACACATCGTCAGCTGTCATTTCTGATTCGATGTTGAGTTCGCGATTAGATTGGCGGATGCCGATTGTGATTTCCATGTATTCTCCTCGTTTGAGTGCCGACACTAGGGTAGTGGTAGCGCCGGGTGCTGACACTAGGGTAGCGGTCGCGCCGGCGTGGTGAGCGCAGTGAGCGTGGCGTTCGCCCACCAGCGAAACGTGCGCTGCGCGCAAGCACCCTGGTATGGCGTGGTTTTGCTGTGGTTTTTCTTGGGCGCGCGCGCAGCGGCGGGGTACGCTCGGAGCGTGATGAGTCTCTATAGCGCGCGTGACAGGGAGCGTTGGGTCCAAGAACCGGCGAAATCGCCGAGCCGTACGGATTTTGAACGCGACAGGGCGCGAGTACTGCATTCTTCTGCGCTGCGCCGCTTGGGTGCGAAAACCCAGGTTCTTGGCCCGGAGTTTGACGACTTCATTCGAACGCGCCTCACCCATTCATTAGAGGTGGCACAGATCGGCCGTTCACTGGCCAAGAACGTAGGCTGTGAACCAGACATCGTGGAGACCGCCTGCCTGTGCCACGACTTGGGGCATCCCCCCTTTGGGCACAACGGGGAACGCGCACTGGCAGAGGTGAGCGAGCACATCGGAGGCTTCGAAGGCAACGCACAGACATTGCGGCTGCTCACCCGGCTCGAGCCCAAACGTGTGGCACCAGATGGCTGGCCGGCCGGTTTGAACCTGACTCGCGCAAGCCTAGACGCCGTACTCAAGTATCCGTGGCAGCGGGACCAGGCGCCGCTATTGCCCGATGGTACACGCAGCCCCAAGTTCAATGTGTATGATGACGACGCTGCAGTATTCAACTGGATCCACGCAGATCACGGACGCGCGAAATGTATCGAGGCGCAGATCATGGATTTGGCGGACGACATCGCCTATTCCGTCCACGACGTCGAAGATGCAGTAGTGCGTGGATTTGTGAGTCCGCAGGATCTGCGTGAACCCCGTGAACAGGAACGCATCATAGCGGCCACGATGAGCTGGTACGGCTCCAGTACCCCGGAGCGCCTGGAAGCAGCGCTCGATCGATTGCTGCGCGATGAGGCGTGGCCGGCAAGCTTCGTGGGATCGTATCGTGACCTGGCGCAGATGAAGGACCTGACATCCGATCTGATTGGCCGGTTCGTCTCCGCGGTGTGCGATGCGACATTCGATGTCTATGGCCGGGAACCTCTGGTACGGTACCGCGCCGACATGGTTATCCCAGAAGAAACGCGCGACGAGATTACCCTTCTGAAGGGGATTGCCGTGACATACGTGATGTTGCCGCGGGAATCAGAGCCACTGTACTTTGAACAGCGCACGCTACTGTTCGATCTGGTCGATGCACTGCTGGCGAACCCACAAGAGCTGGAACGGCATTACCTGGATATGTGGCACGACGCGAACGAAGAAGACCACTTGCGCATTGTCGTGGACCAAGTTGCGTCCCTGACAGACCAGTCGGCGCGCCAATGGCACTCGCGGCTGTGCGGCATGCTGTGGCACTAGGTTCTGCGGGGGATCAGGCCACTAGAATAGCCGTGTGGCAGGGCTGATAAAACGCGAGGATATTGATGAGGTGCGTGCGCGCACGCGCATTGACGACGTCGTCGCCGGATACGTCGCGCTTCGGCCAGCCGGCGTGGATTCGCTGAAAGGGCTGTGCCCGTTCCACGACGAAAAAACGCCATCCTTCCATGTACGGCCCCACGCGGGGCGGTGGCATTGTTTCGGATGCGGTGAAGGCGGGGACGCAATCTCTTTCATTGAAAAAATAGAGCACGTCACCTTCGTTGAAGCCGTGGAGATTCTGGCCCGCAAGGCAGGAGTGGAACTCCATTCTGAAGATACTGGGCGGGCCGATTCAGACGGCCCTAAGCGTTCACGTCTCGTTGAAGCCCACCGTGTAGCCGTGGAGTTCTACGAACATGAACTACATACCCCGGGTGGAGCTCCGGGACGCCAACTTCTTGAGCGCCGCGGATTCACTCCCGAACAGGTAGCGCGCTATCGGATCGGTTTTTCGCCCGAGAGCTGGGATGGCCTCCTCAAAGTTCTGCGATCGCGTGGCTTTTCTGAAAAAGAAATTCTTGCAGCAGGGCTGGCTGTACAAGGGAACCGCGGGTTGTACGACAGATTCCGCGGGCGGCTCATGTGGCCCATATTCTCCATTATGGGAGATCCCGTCGGTTTCGGTGCGCGCCGCATTACAGATGATGACAATGGCCCAAAATACCTGAACACTCCAGAGACTCCGATCTACAAGAAAGCGCAAGTTCTTTACGGCTTAGACCAGGCAAAAAAGGCAATTGCGGCCCAGCGCCGCGTCGTCGTCGTCGAAGGATACACGGACGTCATGGCGGCACAACTCGCCGGTGTTGAATGCGCCGTCGCAACGTGCGGTACGGCGTTCGGTGCAGAACACGTGAAGATCGTCCGCAGGCTCATCGGCGATGGGGCAGATCCGGCGAAAGGCGTCATTCTCAGCGATGGCAGGGCTTTTGGCGGGGAGGTAATTTTCACCTTCGACGGCGACGCGGCCGGTCAAAAAGCTGCGCTCAAGGCGTTTCAAGGCGACCAAGCGTTTGCTGCGCAAACGTTCGTCGCAGTGGCAAAGGACGGTATGGACCCATGTGAAGTTCGTATGGCATACGGAGACGAAGGCGTGCGGGCGATTATTGATTCACGCAGGCCACTCTTTGAATTCGCCATTCAGTCTGTGCTGCGCGGTCTGCCGCTGAATACGGCAGAAGGGCGGGCAGCGGGGCTCCGTGCCGCTGCGCCCATGGTCGCATCGATACGCGACAGAGTTTTGCGCGGTGAATACACTCGTATGCTTTCTGGGTGGTTGGGCATGGATGAGGGACCCGTCAAACAAGCCGTGCGTGAATCGCGCGGCACATTAAAGCACGCCCAAACTGTGCCCGCGGCTGCTGTAGAGCCACGGCCGGAACCAGTGCTGCACACGCGCGCAGAAATCCGCGATCCCATTGAGCGCGTGGAGCGCGAAGCACTGGATGTGTATCTTCAACTGCCCTGGTACGCAGGCCCCGCACAGATGGATGAATTGCCGCCACAGACGTTCACAGTGCCCATTCACCACCGCATCCACGAGGCGATTCGTGCCGCAGGCGGTGCGGCTTCATATCGCCAACGTTTCGAGCAGCTAGTGGCCTCGGGCCTCACGGAGCCGGAAGCGGAAACGGAGGCTGCCACGTGGTATGTGGAGCGCGTGATTGAGGCAGCGGACCCCATTGTTGCCCAAGCGGTGTCTCAGCTTGCCGTGGAAACCCTGCCAGAGACGCGCCCTGAGCGGATGGAGCGATATGTGTGGAGTATCGCAGTGTCGCTTATTAGACAGGGAATTACGCGCCAGATAGCCGATGTCCGTTCGGAGCTGAAACGGACTGCAGGAGATCCTTCCAGGCAGGAGCGTCTTTTTGAACGGCTTATGGAGTTAGAGACTCAGCGCAGAACATGTGACGAACAACTCGAATAATTGGGATGGCAGAACACTGATTTCCACGATGTGAGACGGTTCGGAAACGTGTTCGTAACAAACAGATGCTTACCTTATGCTGTATTGCTAACGGAATGTTGGTCAGCGACACGACTTTCGTCCAGATTGTGGGCGGAATTCATGCGGCCCGCATTACTGCGTGGTGAAACCTCGGCCGGCTCTCTGCCGGGCGAGATGTCAGAAGGGAAGATCTACATGTCGCGAAAACTACTCCGGGGCGTTGCAGCTGCGGGAGCAATCGTCGCTCTCACCGCTGGGTGCGCTACAACAAGCGATAGCGGGGGCAGCTCAAGTTCGCAGAATGCCACTGCTGGAGACACAACAATCAGTATCGGAACTACCGACAAGGTAACGAGCCTGGACCCAGCTGGAAGCTACGATAATGGTTCATTCTTCATCATGAACCAGGTATATCCATTCCTCTTGAACACGGTGCCGGGCGCAACGGATATGACACCGCAGCCGGATATCGCAGAATCCGCCGAGTTCACGGCTCCCGACGAATATACCGTGAAGCTGAAGTCCGGCCTGAAATTTGCCAATGGTGACGATTTGACGTCGTCGGACGTCAAATTCACCTTCGAACGGCAGCTGAAAATCGCGGATCCCAATGGTCCATCAAGCCTGCTAGGTTCGCTTGATTCCATCGAGACACCGGATGACACCACAGTGGTGTTCCACCTCAAGAACGACAACGACCAGACATGGCCTCAGGTTCTGACCAGCCCCGCAGGGCCGATTGTCGATGAGGATGTATTCCCGGCAGACAAAGTGCTATCTGACGCGGAAATTGTGAAGGCCGAGCCATTTGCTGGCCAGTACACGATTGACAGCTACAAGGTGAACGAGCTGGTCTCCTTCAAACCGTTCGACGGGTACAAGGGATCCTTGGGCACGGTCCAGAACGACGGTGCGACGCTGCGCTACTATGCAGATGCCTCGAACATGAAGCTGGATATTGAGCAGAACGCAATCGATATTGCATACCGCTCGCTTTCTGCCACGGACATTGATTCTCTTTCGAGCAACGATTCGGTGAAGATCGTCGAAGGCCCCGGCGGAGAAATTCGCTACAGCGTGTTTAACTTGGACACGATGCCGTACGGCGCGAAGACTGACGATGCGGATGCTGCGAAGGCACTCGCGGTGCGCCAGGCCATTGCTGATTCAATTGATCGTGAAGCTATCGCAAAGGACGTTTACAAGGACACGTACACGCCGCTTTACTCGTATGTACCCGAAGGCCTGAACGGCGCTACTGAATCCCTCAAGGAGAAGTACGGTGACGGCGAAGGTGGGCCCGATGTGGAGCGTGCAAAGCAGCGCTTGGCGGATGCGGGCGTGAGCACTCCGGTCACACTCAACTGGCAATACAATCCAGATCACTACGGCCCGTCGTCTGGAGACGAATACGCAGCGATCAAGAACCAGCTTGAGGCCACTGGTTTGTTTACAGTAAACCTTCAGTCCACTGAATGGGTGCAGTATTCGAAGGATCGTACGAACGATGTGTATCCGATCTACCAACTCGGTTGGTTCCCGGATTACTCCGACGCGGACAACTACCTGACGCCGTTCTTCACAGCAGACAACTTCGTTGCCAACCATTACGACAACGCGGAGGTGCAGAAGCTGATTGAGGAACAGGTAGCAACTTCAGATAAGGACAAGCGCCAGAGCATTATCGAGAAGATTCAGGACGAAGTGGCGGACGACCTGCCAACCTTGCCGCTCTTGCAAGGTAAGCAGATCGCCGTGGTCGGTAAGAATGTTGACGGCGTGGATTTGGACGCATCATTCAAGCTACGGCTTGCCACAGTTACAAAGTGAGCCATGAATGAGTGAGAGGAGGGACACCGTGCGGTGTCCCTCCTCTCACTCAAAATTCAACAGGTCCTCACACGAGGAGAGACGATGACACAACCAGATCCAGCGCCCAGCGTTGAAGCATTCGAAAGTGAAGACAGCCCTATTACAGCTGTGGCGCCAACGTCTTCCGAGACGAAAACACGGAAAGGCGGTGGACTGGGCAGATACCTGCTCATACGGTTCCTCCTCATTTTTCCAACCATTTTCATCTTGGTTACCGTGGTGTTCTTCGCTATGCGAGCCACGGGAGATCCTATAACGGCGGCAATGAGTGGCCGCCTTCCACCCGAACAACTGCAACAGCGCATTGAAGAAGCGGGTTATAACCGGCCACTCATATTGCAATACTTCGAATACCTGTGGAACATTCTCCACGGAGATTTCGGAACCACCTTCACAGACAACAGGCCTGTGACACAGATACTTACCACCTACGGTGCCGCTACGTTCGAATTGGTGATGTTTTCATTGGTCGTGGCGCTGCTCATCGGCGTACCGCTCGGTATGGTCGCGGCACGATTCAGAGACCGGTGGCCAGATGCAATACTGCGCGTCTTCGCAATACTCGGTTACGCAACTCCAGTATTCTTCATGGGCTTGATGCTCAAGCTCGTGTTCTCGGTGAATCTCGGATGGCTTCCGATTGCGGGGCGTGCATCCAGCTCAGGCGAACTGGAGATGGCCCAGATTACGAATCCCACGGGCCTCTATCTGCTCGATGCAATCCGGCTGGGGGACGGCAAACTCGTTGGCGACGTACTGCAGCATGCGATCCTTCCGGCAATAGCACTGGGCATGCTCACAGGTGGAGTATTCCTGCGCCTAGTACGCACAAACCTCATCGGGACTTTGGACCAACTGTATGTTGAGTCCGCCCGATCGCGTGGCGTCAGCGAGGCACGGTTAGTTCGTAAACACGCACTGCGCCCGGCACTCATCCCCGTCATCACGGTTATGGGCATGCAGATCGCCATGAGTTTGGGCGGCGCTGTGCTCACCGAGACCACATTCGAATGGAAGGGACTGGGCTTCATGCTGGCGCAGTACATGAGTGCCCGCGATTATGTAGCAGTCCAGGGAATCGTGATGATGATTGCCGTGATCGTGGCAGTAATCAACTTCATCGTGGACTTTATTGCCGCCTTGATCGATCCTCGAGTGAGGTACTGATGAGTATTCAAGTTTCTGACGAAATAGTTGCAGCGCCTCACCGCGATCCGTGGTATCTGCGATTGCCGGTGATAGCGGACTTGCGGCGATCTCATGGATTGCAACGCGGGATGCTTATCACTGGGGTGGTGCTTTCTGCGATTCTTTTACTTACGGCTATTTTTGCGCCATTGATTGCGCCCTATACGTGGTCCGCGCAAGGTGACGATCAGGGATCATTTGGTGTGCAACAACCGCCGAGCTCTCGCAACATCTGGGGCACAACGGTATCTGGTTTTGACGTGTTTTCGCGGGTGGTATGGGGTTCACGTACTGCCGTCGCGGTGATCGTCTGCGCAGTGATCGCGTCTGCGATTATCGGCGTCGTTCTGGGCGTAATTTCCGGTTACATCGGTGGATGGTTGGATCGGATTCTCGTCATGATTGCCGACGCCGTCTACGCCTTCCCGTCCCTCCTGCTTGCGATCGTTCTTTCGATCGTCATTTCGGGGGGCCGATCGAGTTCCTGGGGAGGTATCCTCTCAGCTGCGCTCTCTATTACCGTGGTCTTCATACCGCAGTATTTCCGTGTGATACGTGCCGAGGCCGTCCGCTTGAAGGCTGAACCCTTCGTGGAGGCTTCGAAGGTGTTGGGCGCGCCGCGCAGGAAGATCATGTTTGGCCACGTACTGCGGAATTCGACGCGAACGTTGCCGCTGATCTTCACCTTGAACTGTTCGGAAGCGATTCTGACATTGGCTGGCTTAGGTTTCCTTGGTTTCGGCATTGAACCCACTGCGGCTGCGGAATGGGGCTATGATCTCAACCGCGCCGTCTCCGACGTGACGTCCGGCATCTGGTGGACTGCGGTGTTCCCCGGGTTGGCGATCGTACTCTCCGTTTTGGGGATCACTCTGGTGGGAGAGTCGATGAATGATCTGAATGACCCGCGGCTCCGCACCCGCAAGGGGGTAAAGAAGGGCCGCGGCCACAACAAGCTTCAAGGCACGCCGCAGGTTACCCAGCCCGCTGCACCAGAAGGGATTGATCATGTCTGACGCCGAATGGAATGCGCCTGCCAGAGGCTTCGACGGCAGGCCATACACGCGCGAGGAATTTGAGGCGGAGATGGCAAAAGACCGCCGTCTCAAGGTGATTAACTTGGGCATCACATTTGCGACAGACCAAGGTGACGTCCGCGCCGTCGACGGCGTATCTCTGTACCTGGACCCGGGTGAGATTCTGGCGCTCGTGGGAGAATCAGGTTCCGGGAAATCCGTCACCGCCCGATCGATCCTTGGCTTGCTGCCAGAGACCGCCAGTGAGACCGGCACAATTCTGGTTGAGGGCACCAATGTGGTGGGACTACACGGTGCGAAGCTTCGGCAACTGCGCGGTGAACGCGTATCGATGGTATTCCAGGAGCCTTCAGGGTCACTCAATCCCGTGTACCCGATCTGGTGGCAGATCGGGGAGGGGCTGCGCGCGCATCATCCGAAGATTAAGAAGAAGGAGATCCGCGAACAGGCAATTCGTTCACTGCGTGCGGTGGGCATCCCCGATCCCGAGAAACGTATCGACTATTACCCCCACGAATTTTCCGGTGGGCAAAAGCAACGCATTGTCATCGCGATGGCACTGGCGATGGGTGCCGACCTTATCATTGCGGATGAACCTACGACGGCGTTGGACGTGACTGTCCAGGCGGAAATATTGGACTTGCTGCGCCACATTCGCGACGAGTACAACACGTCCATCCTTCTGATCACGCACAACATGGGTGTGGTGGCGGACATCGCGGATTCTGTTGCCGTCATGTATAAGGGGCAGATTATCGAACGGGCGCCGGCCAGTGAGTTGTTCTATGCGCCAGTCCAGGCGTACACAAAACAGTTGCTCGCGTCAGTTCCCCACCTGGGCCAGAATTCGGCTTCTCAAGGCCTGACAGACCAAGAGTTGATGGACATTGATGCACGCCCGTCCGTGGTCGCGGCGCGCGGCATGGAGGTGACATATCCGGGTAGGCTGGGTAGCCCGGCTTTCCGTGCAGTTCGTGGCGTGGATTTCACGATCCACGAGGGCGAGGTTTTTGGACTCGTGGGAGAATCCGGCTCCGGGAAAACCACCATCGGCCGTGCAATTGCCGGGCTCGAAGAGGTGACAGGCGGATTTCTGAATGTGCTCGGTGTTGAGATGAGGGGTTTTAAGGAGAAGAACTTCCGGCCTCATCGCAAGCAGATTGGTTTCGTGTTTCAGGATCCCGCGACGAGCTTCGATCCGCAGCAGACTGTAGGGCAGGCGATCCAAGAGCCGATGGACATTCATCGGCCAGACATGAGTGTAGCCGATCGCCAGAAGCGTGTTGTGGAGCTACTGGAGGCCGTGCAGCTCCCCGCCTCCTATGCGGGGCGTTTCCCGCACGAGCTCTCCGGTGGCCAGCGCCAACGCATATCCTTCGCGCGCGCTTTGGCATTGGAGCCGCGGCTTTTGATCGCAGACGAGCCGACTTCTGCGCTGGATGTCTCAGTGCAGGCGAAAGTGCTGGATCTGTTCAAAGATCTGCAGCGAGAATTCGGCTTCGCGTGTCTGTTCATCACCCACGATTTGGCAGTGGTAGATATGCTGGCCCATCGTATCGGCGTGCTCAATCACGGCCGATTGCTCGAATGTGGCCGTGGTTCGGACGTGTTACAGAATCCGCAACATTCATATACGAAGCGGCTAATTGCATCACTGCCCGTGCCGGATCCGGCGATTCAGGCCAAACGACGCGTGGAATTGGAGCGGATCCTCAAGGAAGAAGCCGCCCAGGCGAAAACTGTTTGATCTCTCACGTCTGCGCCGCGCGCGGGACTCCGAGTTCTTGTTTTGCCGTTGCTTTGGCTAAGATTGACAAGTCCAGCCTCCATAGCTCAGCTGGTTAGAGCAGGGAACTCATAATTCCTGGGTCCCGGGTTCAAGTCCTGGTGGAGGCACTACTGTAGGCCGGCTTGTCGGCGCGCTCACGGCGCACGAAGCGCGGAAGGCGTTATACCATCGTGTTCATGGTCTTTGCTCCACGGCGCCCACATGGGCTTCACTTCAGTGACGGTCCCGAGCAACGTTTCCAGTTGCGGCCGGTACCTGGGCTTGTGGAGCCTGCTACGACCAAAAGCGCCGCGCAGTCCTCGCTCATCATGTTCTTGGGAACACTATTTTCGCGCGTGCTGGGCTTGGTGCGTTCCCCAATACTCTTGGGCGCCGTCGTCGGAGGAATCACTTCGTCGGTAGGAAACGCCTTCGACATTGCGAACACCATCCCGAATTTTCTTTACATGATCGTGGTGGGAGGGCTTGTCAACGCGGTCTTGATCCCGGCAATTGTCCGGGCCACCAAGGCATCGGACGATCATGGGGCCGCGTTTATCAACAAACTCTTGACGATGGCAATCGTGTTTTTGGGTGCGATTACGCTGATCCTCACCATAGCGGCGCCCCTTGTTGTGAAGCTCTTTGCCGCCACATTGTCCGAAGAGTGGTACCGGCTCACTGTTGCTTTTGCCTATTGGTGCCTTCCGCAGATTTTCTTCTATGGCATGTATACCGTTCTGGGACAGGTGCTCAATGCGCGGGAGAACTTCGGCCCATATATGTGGGCTCCGGCGTTGAACAACCTGGTTGCTGTTGCAGGCTTGCTGGTTATCCTGGCTCTTTTCGGCCCGGGCGATCCGAATGCCACGGCCGCGGATTGGCTCGGCACGCGTGTGGCACTTCTGGGCGGATTCTCCACGCTCGGGATCGTGATGCAGGCGGTTATCTTGATATGGCCGATGGCGCGGCTGGGAATCAGGTTCCGGCCAGACTTCCAATGGCGCCACGTGGGGCTTGGCATGGCAGGCAAGGCATCATGGTGGGTACTCTTGTCGATGATCACCGGAATGATCCCAACGATCGTACTCACGAACGCGGCAGCCGGGGCAACGGACAGGGCCTCCTCCATGGGAATTCCGCTGGAGCAGGTTGCGGGCAATTACGTGTACTCCACGGCTAACATGATTTATACGATTCCAACATCGTTGATTGTCGTCTCTGTGGCCACGGCGATGTTCACACGCTTGGCAACGCATGCGGCCGATGAAAACCTCGCGATGATGCGCCGGGATTTTTCTAAGACGATCCGCATCGTGTCCACGCTCATGGCCTTGTGCTCAGTACTTCTCATAGCACTGGCGATTCCGGTATCTCGCGTGATTGCCATGAGTGCCAAGCCGCAGGAGATCGTGACACTTTCCCGAGTCCTCATCGCGATGTGCCTGGGGCTTGTAGCCATTGGTGCCGTGAATGTGCTGGATCGCGCATACTACGCATTTGAAGACATGCGCAGCGTGTTCTGGTTGAATCTGCCATTCCAAACGGCCGGCCTTATTGGATTTGCGATCTCGGGGATGCTACCGCCGCGCATAACCGTGGTCGGGATCGGACTGGTTATGTCGTTGACCAATTTTGGAGCGGCAATCGTGCTGTCCTTCGCGCTGCGCAGAAAGATGGGCCACATCGACGGAAAACACATTGCCCGCACTCTGCTCAAGTTGGCGGTGATCAGCGCAATCACCTTGGCTATTGGCGAAATACTCATGGTGGGAATCAGGCACGTTGTGGTGCTGCAGGCCAGCATCGGGTATTCGATCCTTGCCATTATCGTGATGACATTGGTTCTTTCGGGTGTCTATTTTGGCTTGATGAAGTTGGCTCGGATGGAAGAGCTCAGCGCACTTGTGGGGCCTGCGCACGCAATTCTGAGGAAGATAGGTGTGAAATGAATGAGCAGTTTCTCCCGGTTATTTGCGGGTTTGACATAGCCGATTACGCGTTCGCACGGATCTTCCACGAATCGCTAGGAGTGCGTTCGCTTGTGATCTCGGATATACGGCGTGGCCCCATCAACGACTCCCGGATACTTGACGTGCAGCTGGTCCCGCTGGGCACCTTAGCTGATGAGAACCGCTTCATAGAATGCCTGCGGAGTGTTGCAGATGCGCACCCGAACCAGCGCCTGATCCTGTGCGTCAATTCGGACGAGGGCGTGGAATTCGCTGTGCGGCACCGCAGTGAGCTTGAAGGCCGGTGGTTCCTACCATATTCGAGCAGCGATGTCGTTGCGCGTGCGAATTCAAAGAATGCGATGGCAGACGTGTTTCGATCGGCCGGGGTAGCTGTGCCGCGCCGCACGGTGCTCGACTTGCGGGAACCCGCTACGTGGAAGAGCACACTGGAAACGATACCGTTCCCCGTAGTGGTGAAGCCGGAAGACGGCGCCGATTTCCACTTTCATCGCAAACAGGGATTGTGGAAGGCAATGGCGATAGGCAACCTTGACCAGGCTTTCGTGACCTTCGAAGAATGGCGCTCACATGGCATTGGCGTGCGTTTGATAGTGCAGGAGTTAATTCCCGGAGACGATACCACGCAGTGGGTTGTCAACGGCTATGTTGATGCGCGTGGCGAAGTGACTGCGGCGGGTTCGGGCCGAGTGCTTTTAGGGCTGCACCAGCCAGACGTTATAGGTAACGCGGCGATGATATTGGTGCAGAAAAACCAGGGATTAATCGATGCCGGAATCGGCGCGGTGAAAGCTGCTGGTCTTCGTGGTTTCTTCTCATTGGATGTCAAAGTGGACCCGCGTACGGGAACCCCATATTGGCTAGACCTCAATCCCAGAATTGGGCGTGGCCACTACTACATGAAGATTGGCGGCATTGACCTCGTCCGGTCAATTGTTGCGGACATGGACGGCGAGGAAAGCGAATTCCAGGGAATCACGCGTGAAGGTATCTACACGGTGGTCCCAATGCTGTTAGCGAATAGGCGTTATATTCGTGATGCGTCGTTGCGCAAGAGAGTCGTGGCTCTGCGGCGTCAGGGAAGGGCGGTTAATCCGCTTGCCTATCCGGCCGACGCAAATGCTCGCAGGGCTGTGTATCGCCTGTTGAATGGCGTAAACCAAATACGGCAGATGCATCACTTTTACCCGCACCCAACGGATTCGGGATTCTAAGCGCGTTGCCGGTGCATCGTGGTAACTGGGAAGATGGGAATTATGGAATTTGTGCAACTGGATGAAGTTCGTTACCGCGATTTTGTGATGGCTCAAGACCGCTGTTTCTTTACGCAGCTGCCTGCCTACGCGCAGGCGCGGATGCGCGAGGGTTTTACCGTGGCGCACGTGGGGCTCGTCGAATCGGGAGTGATTAAGGCTGCGGCTACGCTTCTCTACCAACCCTGGAAGAAGATGTTTTCCCGCATTCTCATTCCCTATGGCCCGGTGCTGGATTGGAACGATATGGCCTTGGTGCGTACGTTCTTCGACCAGCTGATTGCATGGGCCAAGCAGGATAAAAAGGTACTGTCTATTCGGGTGAACCCGCTTTTGATTCGCAGGCCCTATGACGACGTCGAACCGGGAGAAGAGACACCGCAGGCCCGTCTGTTTGACGAGGCGATGGCCCAAATCGGTGCGCAGCGCGTCGCGCGCGAATTCTATGATTCTCCCGATATTCAGATGCGTTTTGCCTATGTGAAAGACCTCGCCGGCATGAGCTTCAAAGACGTGGTGAGTTCGGTAGATCAGGTTGTGCGCACACGGTTCAACAAGATGGGAACAAACGGCGTCGATGTTGAATTCCTCAGCCCCGATCGCATCGATATCCTGGAAAAGGTGCTCCACCACACGGCTAGTAGAACGGAAATGCACGACATCGAGCATGCCTCGATCGCCTACTATCGCGATCTTATGGAACGGATGGGACCAGGCGGAGTGTTTATCCCAGCCGCGATCCTGCACTGTCATAAGGCGATCGCGCTGTTCGACGCTGAGATTGCGGAAGTGACAGCCAAGCTCGATCAACTGGCGCAGGCTGAGGAGAAGGCACGCGAAGCGGGCAAAGAACTGGGAAAGAAGCATCGGAACCAGGTCAAGCTCTTTCGCACGCGCCTCGACGTCGCCGAACGGCGCAAGAACGAGACACTGGCGGTACAACGGGACAATGGCGACGACGTCGTCCTAGCGGCCAGTCTATTCATTCATTCTCCGCATGAGCTCGTGTATCTGGTTTCTGGGGCGTATTCGCAGTTCCAGAGTTATTACGGCGTGTACTTCATTCACTATGTCATGATGAAATGGGCAGTAGAACATGATGTCCGGTGGTACAACATGTTCGGCATCACGGGTGATTTCAGCGACGATGCTTCCGATGCTGGCGTTCTTCACTTCAAACGTCAGTTCAGGGGCCACGTCGAAGAATACGTAGGCACGTACGACGTTCCGCTGCGCAAGCGGCTCGCTCCGCAGCTAGGCGCCATCGGATAATTGCAACCGCCTGAGAGCCTACTTCAGCGCTCCCAGAGCGCGGGCGAGCCGGGCGTGTACCCGGAAGCACGTGGGTACCGATGAATTCTTCTACCATGCCATTGAGCATGCGCTTGAAGGCAAGAACGGGTGCGTCGATTGCGCCGTGCGTGAAGGTGCCGGAGATGCCGAATGTGTTGTAGGTAGCGAGGCCGCGATCGCACGTCAATTTGAACATCGCGCGTTCCACAGGGTAATCGCGGCCGTAACTCGCAAAGCGTTTGTCTATTCCGCCCAGCAGCAAGATTAGCTCGCGTCAGGATATGAATGAAAGCGCACTGTTGAAGGGGATATCGTGTGCACGAATGACGTGCGGTATGTCTGTTACTGATGCAATTACAGTCAGTGTGGTGGCAGAGTGCGCCGCCGGCCAGTGTGGCGGCAGAGTGCGCCGCCGGCGGCAGTATGGATTTCGTGCGGTGAGATAGCTTAACGTAGAGGTTGGAACTGCTAACGGAGCGGTGGGCCGGAGAAAGGATCTTCATGGACGAGCATCCGGAGGAAGCTGCCCGAAACGATGAGCCAGATGGAGCAAGTGCGGCGCGCGACGATGCGACTGCTGCAGGCCAGAGGGCTGACGCCGGAGAGGGTACAAGCGGCAAGTTCACCGCGGAAGAAATAGCCAAAGCTAAAGTGACACAGAAACGGCGTTTTTTCACGCTGCTTGTGGTGGGGATCGTCATATTGGTCATCGCGTACATGGCTGGCAGCAATGCCCGCCAACACGCTTCTGCTGATTGTGGCGATTCTAGCGCGGTGAGCGTTGTGATGGACTACCGCGCACCAATCCAGGCAGAGGGAGCATAGATGATACGCCGGCCGATACCAGCACAATTGCGCGCATACGAAGGCAAGTTACTCGGTTTTGCGCGCATTTCGGATCAGGACTATCCGAACCAGGGCGCGATCGCTGCAGCATATCCGGATCGGCTGGTCATCGTTCCGGACGCGCCCGGGGAAGGCCCGTCGGTTGTATCAGTCGTGTGGTCCGAATTCGAAGGCGCGGGATGGGATGGCGACGCGCATCGCCTTACGCTGCGCTTTGTGGACAATCGGCGTGCCCCATTGGTCATGACCTTGCAGGGGAAAGCTGGTTATTCGCTGGCGCTCATCGTGCGCGAGCGAGTGGAGTACTCTATCGTGTTCCAACAACAGGCGAATCTGCCTTCAGGGGCAATCGCGCATGGCATGGTCCGCCGCGGCCCCGATGAGGTGCTGTTCACGGAAGTAATCGTAGACGGCGATACTTCCGCGGCAGATGACGTGGTTGTTGCCCAGCTGGAAGCGTCGTTGCGGGATGTCACGGGCCTGGCGCCAGATGCGTGATTTGCGCAGGCGAGGCGATCTGATTTAGAGTATTACCCGTTGCGATCCCGCGTAGCTCAATGGCAGAGCACTCGACTGTTAATCGAACGGTTGTTGGTTCGAGTCCAACCGCGGGAGCAGAAGTAAGGTCAGGGCCGAAAGGTTCCTGACCTTTCGCATATTACATGTGCCGAGAGGAGCAAATATGGCGTTTCGTGAAATCCGGATTGTCGGTGACCCTGTGCTACGTACCCCTTGTGCGCCGATTACAGAGATCACTCCCGGCGTGCGTTCATTGGTGGAAGACCTGTTGGAGAATGTGGACGACGAGGGCCGTGCGGGCTTGGCCGCAAACCAGATTGGCGTTTCGTTGCGCGCGTTTTCGTGGAATATCGACGGCGAAGTGGACTATATCCTGAATCCACGCGTGGTTGCACTTGATGAAGAGCACTTTCAAGACGGCGAAGAAGGCTGCTTGTCAGTGCCAGATCTGTGGTTCCCGACGAAACGATCGAATTACGCACGGGCCGAGGGGATTGACCTCGATGGCAAGAAGAAAATCGTAGAGGGTGACGGCATCATGGCGCGGTGTATTCAGCATGAAACGGATCACCTGGATGGTCACCTGTATATCGACCGGTTGGACCGCGCCACGCGGAAGAAAGCGTTGCGAGCTATTCGGGATTTGTGACAAAGTAGAGCTGTAGTCCTCGCGAGGGTAGCAAGGGGAAAGCCACCCATCTGCAGGAGGACGCAATGAACAGTAAATACGCCACACGTGGTGTCATATTTATTCACTCAGTGCCACCGGCTGTTCGGCCACATGTCGAATGGGCGGTATCTTCCGTGCTCGGATATGAAGTGCAGTTTGAGTGGACGCGGCAACCCGCTTTGCCGTCCATGTATCGAGCCGAGACCTCGTGGACTGGAGAAGTGGGCATGGGTGCCGTACTCGCCTCGGCGATGGGGGGCTGGGAGCACCTTCGATTTGAAATCACCGAGGATCCCACGCCTGTGAGTGAAGGTGGGCGGTGGTCGTGCACACCCGGCCTGGGTATTTTCTACGCGCAAACGGACTTGACCGGCAACGTCGTCGTTCACGAAAACCGGATTCGCGCCGCCATCGAACAAGCAGGCGGTAATGCCAAGGAATTACAACGTCTGCTAGACCTGGCACTTGGGCAGGCGTGGGACGACGAACTTGAGCCCTTCCGTTATGCAGGTGCAGGTGCCCCCGTACGGTGGCTGCACCGGGTAGGGTAGAAGGAAGGCGGCGGCGAGCGAGCCGCAACGTCAGTAACCCAGTGGCAAGGAGGGCACTCATGGCACGTTACGTGGACATTCATCCAGTTGATCCGCAACCGCGGCTAGTGGAAAAGGTTGTCGACCATGTAAGAGCAGGGGAAGTGATAGCGTTCCCCACCGATTCCGGTTATGCGATCGGCTGCTCGCTAGGCAATAAGGAGGGCTTGGAAAGGATCCGGGCCATTCGCCATGTGGGGGATAAACACCACTTCACGATGATGTGCCACGATTTCGCGCAGCTAGGGCAGTTTGTGATTGTTGATAATGCCGATTTCCGGTTGATCAAATCGCTCACACCCGGCCCTTACACATTCATTTTGAAGGCCACAAAAGAAGTGCCGCGGATGACGCTCAATCCGAAAAAACACACAGTAGGCGTTCGCATCCCGGATCATAAAATCTCTGAAGCGCTTGTAGCTGAGCTGGGCGAACCGATACTCGTTTCATCCCTTATTCTTCCGGGGCACGAGGATCCGATGACAGACGGTTGGGAAGTCAATGACACGTTGGGGAACGTGCTGGATGTGGTCGTTGAAGGCCCGTGCGGTGAGGCGGGCCCCACAACCGTATTGAACCTGGTCAAGCGTAAGATATCGCGTGTGGGTGCCGGTGACGTGACCGGCATCGAACTCTGATACTCTGACGATTCGCGTGCGGCTTTTCGCGCGCACTGATGCGGCGTGGTGGCGCAGCCTCTGCGCGCCACGCCGCAATGGAATGTGATACACCGTGACTGATAACGCTTGCCATCGCCCCTACGTTCGCCACCCCGTGCTGTTCGACTTGGACGGAACGATCACCGATTCGGCTCCTATCATCACAGAATGCTTTGCATTGACCATGAAGAAGCTCTCCGGGTGGGACAAGGCACCCAGCTTTTATCGGAAGTATGTTGGCCCACCGCTGCCTAACTCGTTCGTAGAGATGGGAGCGGATGACGTGAACCTGTACGTGCGGACGTACCGTGAGTTCTATGTGCAGCGCATGTACGACACGCCGTTCTTTCCTGGGATGGAGGCCTTACTGCG
The DNA here is from genome assembly GCA_022648165.1 of Ancrocorticia sp. Taxonomy (GTDB): domain Bacteria; phylum Actinomycetota; class Actinomycetes; order Actinomycetales; family Actinomycetaceae; genus Changpingibacter. The sequence goes on along the minus strand of JALCLX010000016.1, from coordinate 4,769 downwards.
GCGATTGAACGCTGCGGGCGTCCCGATGGTTGTGGCGACGTCGAAACGCACGGACATGGCAACCGTACTGCTGGACCACTTGGGCGTGAGCTCGCTATTCCTGGCCGTGTGTGGTTCGCCCGAAGGCCATGAGGACGGAACGAAAGCAGAACGCGTAGGTGAGGCTCTCACTGTGCTCAGAGAAGCGGGGGTATCTGCAGCCCACGCGCTGATGGTGGGAGACCGTTTCTATGACACGGAGGGCGCCGGAGCGTACGGGATTCCCGCGGTGCTGGTTACATGGGGCGAAGGAAACCCGCGCGAGTGGGCACAGGCGTGGAAAACCGCAGATAGTGTGGAGCAGCTCGAAGAGATCATTATGGACCAGAAGGTGCCGTGAGTCGCGAAGGCGCCGTAAAGTGCATCACCGGCTGAGATAGCTAAAGCTGTCTAAACGGGAGTGGGCCGGGCCGCGTATGTGCGGCCCGGCCCACCGGCACGCTCAGAGATCGCGGACCGGTTCAGCCGCGTTCACATTGAACAGATCGTATTTCTGAATGGCCTGGCCCACGAGTGCCCGATCCACTTTGCCTTCATCGGCGAGCGCCTGGAGGGCACGCACCACCATAGACGCAGCGTCAATCTTGAAAGCGCGGCGCGCCGCCGGCCGAGTGTCAGAGAAGCCAAAGCCGTCTGCGCCAAGCGTGTAGTAATCTCCCGGAACCCATTGGCGGATCGAATCCTGTACCTGGTGCTCAAAATCGGACGTGGCGATGAATGGCCCCTGCGCGTTGCGCAGAACACGAGTGAGATAGGGGATCTGGCGTTCTTCCTCCGGATGGAGGAAGTTGTGCTCTTCCACCTTCAACGCCTCGCGCCGCAGCTCATACCATGAGGTAACAGACCACACTCCGGCGTGAATACCCCAATCTTCTGCCAGCATGCGGCGTGCCTCGCGCGCCCACGGAACTCCAACGCCAGATGCGAGCAGCTGTACGTGCAAGCCATCCCCTTCTGGAGTGTCCAACTGATAGATGCCGCGCAGGATGCCGTCCACGTCAACATTCTCCGGTTCAGCTGGCTGATGGATAGGCTCGTTGTACACGGTCAGGTAGTACATAACATTTTGATCGCGCCCGTCCGAGCCGTCGCCATACATCCGGACCAGTCCATCCTTGATGATGTAGGCGATCTCGTACGCATATGCCGGATCGTAGACGACCGTTGCGGGATTAGTGGAGGCAAGCACAGGGGACTGCCCATCCAAGTGCTGCAGGCCCTCACCAGTCAACGTTGTGCGGCCCGCCGTCGCACCGATGATGAAACCGCGCGCCATTTGATCGGCAGCTGCCCAGAACTGATCACCCGTGCGCTGGAAGCCGAACATCGAATAGAAGATGTAGAACGGCACCATCGGAGTATCATGCGTAGCGTACGAGGTGCCAACCGCCTGGAACGCCGCCGTCGAACCCGCCTCCGAAATGCCCGTGTGCAGCAACTGGCCCTTTGTAGACTCCTTGTAGGACAACAGGAGATCGTGATCCACCGCCGTATAGTGCTGGCCGTTCGTATTGAAGATCTTGGCAGTGGGGAACATCGCATCCAAGCCAAAGGTGCGTGCCTCGTCCGGAATAATCGGAACCACGCGGAATCCGAATTCCTTGTCCTTCGCCAGATCCTTGATCAAGCGCACTAGCGCCATTGTGGTAGCGACCTTCTGCTTGCCGGAACCCGTCTTGAGCCCATCGAAGTGCTTCTGAGCAGGCATCGTGATGCCTCCCACGTGTACGCGCCTTTCGGGCAGGTAACCGCCAAGTGCCGCGCGCTTCTCCAGAATGTATTGGAGCGCCGGGTCTTTGGGATCTGGCTTGAAATATGGCGCCTCATAGGGATCTTCGAGCTGAGAATCGTCAATATCCAGATGCAACGTATCGCGCAACAACTTCAGATCCGCAGAATTCAACTTCTTCATCTGATGCGTTGAATTCTTGCCAGCAAAATTCCGTCCCAGCAAGTAGCCCTTGATGGTGTGCGCCAAAATCACAGTCGGCTGGCCTTTGTGCTCCATCGCGGCCTTGTACGCCGCGTAGATCTTCCGATAATCGTGCCCACCGCGTTTCAGTGACCAAATCTGCTCATCCGTCCAATTCGCAACCATCGCTTTGGTACGCGGATCCCGGCCGAAGAAGTTATCGCGCACGTAGGCGCCGTCGTTCGCCTTGTACGTCTGGTAATCGCCATCCAACGTGGTGTTCATCAAGTTGATCAGCGCGCGGTCCTTATCCGCCTCCAGCAACTGATCCCACTCACGTCCCCAAATCACCTTGATGACGTTCCAGCCCGCACCCCGGAACTCCGCCTCGAGTTCCTGAATGATCTTGCCGTTACCACGCACGGGCCCGTCCAGGCGCTGCAAGTTGCAGTTGATCACAAACGTCAAATTGTCCAGGTTCTGGCTTGACGCCTGCTGGAGCAACCCACGGGACTCGGCTTCATCCATTTCGCCATCGCCCATGAACGCCCACACGTGTTGATCTTCCGTGTTCTTAATCCCGCGGTCAGTGAGGTACTTGTTGTACCACGCCTGGTAAATCGCGGCCGCCGGCCCCAATCCCAGTGATACCGTGGGGAATTCCCAGAAATCCTGCATCTGGCGCGGATGAGGATACGACGGCAGACCGCGCCCACCCGAACGGCGCGAAGCCTGCTGGCGGAAGGAGTTCAGATCGTCCTCCGTGAGGCGGCCTTCCAAGAAGGCGCGCGCATAATTCCCTGGCGACGAATGCCCCTGGAAGTACACCTGATCGCCACCACCAGGATGATTCTTGCCACGGAAAAAGTGGTTGTATCCCACTTCGTACAACGTGGCTTGAGCGGCGAAAGAAGAAATATGGCCACCCACTGAGATGTCCGGGCGCTGTGCCCGCGTCACCATCACCGCGGCATTCCAGCGAACCCAGCGGCGGAACGTGCGCTCCAATTTCTCATCGCCAGGATAGAACGGCTCATCCTCCACAGGAATCGTGTTGACATATGGAGTCACCAGATTCGTTGGAACATAGATCTGCTTGCGCCGGGCATGGCGTTCCATGCTCATCAGGATGTAGCGCGCGCGGGGGCCGCCGCTGTGCTCAATCAAGTCGTCGAGTGAATCCACCCACTCTTGAGTCTCTTCCGGATCGATATCGGGTACCAACCCGAGCTGCCCGTTGATTAGGGGCGACAATCCCATCTGTGAACTCACTGAATCTCCTTCGCTTCACCCTCGGCGCTCGTGGCGCTCACCGGCTCGAATGAATCTCCCTAGTTTGTAGGTTCTTGTGTGCTGTGAACCTCCGGCAGACTGCCCGCCGCAACGCCCACGTGACCGTTCGCGCTACAGCGGATTCCTGCATTAGTGATTTCTTGCACGCACCTGGACCACGTCAATGTGGACGAAAGTCCCAGTTGGCATAAGTCTACCGGCCGCGCGTGCTAACGGAAGAGGGATAAGGCTCTCCTTACATGTGATACGCGTTGCCTTCATGTGCCATAGGTAACGTATTTCATGCCCAGATCGTTCCAGATTTTGGGATTTAACCGTGTGCTAGCTTGATAATTTGCGCGGAATGCGGTGGGCTTATTCCCATGAGATCGTTCGGTTTCGAAAAAGGAAGTGTTGTCCAGGAATTCGGCTACGACGACGACGTCGACGACGTCGTACGGAAAGCCATAGAGGAGGCCACCGGCCAGGAACTAGTCGATGAAGACTACCCTGACGTTGCCGACGGCGCCATCGCGTGGTGGCGCGATGACGACGGGGACGCCGATGACCTAGCAGATCTTCTGCTGGACATGAAGGCGAACCTTGATTCCGATTCCGCAGTGACATGGGTATTGGTGCCCGCACCCCGAAAACCCAACCACGTGACAGCCGATGTGATCGAGGAAGCCGCAGAGACAGCCGGTTTGCTCGCCACCACGAGCGTTGCCGTGGGTAAAGACTGGCTCGGAGTCCGGCTCACCGCACAAGGCCCCCGGCGCTAAAGCTGATTGCGTGAGGTGCCCGGTTGCGGTGCCGGGCGCTGGGGCGGATCGTGTGCCGTTTCCGGTGCTGAGCCGGATCGTAAGATTTCGCAGGGCGTCGTATTGAGCGACGCTATGGTGAGCGGGGTGTCGTATTGACTCGGGCCGAGTTGTTTGGGTTGTGTCGACCGCCATCTCCCGCGCGCCGAGCCTGTATTTTCGGTTCACGCGGGAGAGCTGCTACACTCTTGTAGTCTGCTTTGCAGGTTGTTGCGTTGGCGAGCCCCTCTAATGGGCGGTTGTGCTAACGGAATGCGGCAGACACACTGGACGCAGCGAGTGCTTCCTTGAAACGCTCGTTCGAGCGTCATGGGCCTATAGCTCAGTCGGCTAGAGCGCCACGTTTACACCGTGGATGTCAGGGGTTCGAGTCCCTTTGGGCCCACCATTAATGGTGCCAGCACGCCGAAGATTATGGTTCTGGGCGGCTGGCGATACCGAGTGCTCCGTTACGCAAGTTCGGCGGAACAAGGGTGCTGCAGCTTGGCGCGGTGTGTCTTTTTTTGCTGGGGTGGTGCCAGTTCTCTTGCGGCGCAGGTGTGCTTTCCTAGCGAGCGTGCTTTTTCTTGTTGGGGCTGGGTGTAGGTGGCATCCGCTCTTGGGGTTTTACCCGCTTCAGCTAGAAAAAGTATTCCGGGGTGCTGCAAGTGTGGCGGGGCGTATTGGTCTGCCGGGTTTGCTGTGCCTAGGGGACAGCCCCGCTAAGGTGTGGGTGTGTTTGTTGT
>JALCLX010000015.1 GCA_022648165.1 Ancrocorticia sp. | reverse complement strand
AATTCGCAGGTGCCAAGGCCTACGTAGCCCACCGCCTCGAAAAGCGCGCGCGACCACCTTTCGATCGTGTGTTCAGCGCCCGTGGGAAGCTGGGGTGCTGGAGCTTCTTCGATCAGTTTTTGGTTGCGGCGCTGTACTGAGCAATCGCGGGTGGACACGACGGCGAAGGTGCCGTGCGAATCGCGTTCGCATTGGGTTTCGATGTGGCGCGCAGTGCGGATAAACCGCTCAACAAAATACTGTTCGGAATCCGCGCCATGGGCGGCGAAGAACTGATCGACGTCCGCATCACTCGATATCACCTGGATGCCGCGGCCGCCACCGCCGTCCGCCTTTTTCGTCAGAATCGGGTATCCGAAGCGCTCCACAAAACTGCGGATTGCACTGCGCCCGGCTACGGGTTCTGAGATTCCGGGGACAGTCTGCACTCCGATGGATTCGGCAAGCCTGCGCGCCGCAATCTTGTCTCCCAGTTGGCGCAGCACGTTTGGGTGCGGGCCAATCCACGTCAGGCCGGCCTCCACTACCTGATCCGCAAATTCCGGTATCTCAGAAAGGAAACCGTATCCGGGATGCACGCCGTCTGCTTCGGCTCGCCGCGCCACGTCCACAAGTTGTGACGCGTTCATGTAGGTATCCGCGTAGCTCTCGCCGTCCAGCAGGTACGCGGAATCTGCCAGCTTCACATACTGCGCGTTGCGATCTGCAGGCGCATAGACAGCTACTGTTTCGATGCCAAGGTCGCGCGCCGTCCGGATCACCCGCAGCGCTATTTCCGATCGATTGGCAACGAGAATTCGCGTAATCGCGTGGCTCATCGTGTTGCCTCCGGCCCAGCCGTGGGTTCGCGAAACGCCGTGACAGCGCGCGGCATGTCGCCGAACAACGAGACTTCGCCAGACGTGACCACCACCTCGCCATCAGTGCTGGCAACAATCAAGGAGCCATCCTCCACGATGCGCACCCCGCGCCCGATCACGGGCGTGTCACGCGGTCTGCCAACGGTCACGTTCGGGCGGAGTGTGGCACATTCACGGTTGATCTCCTCCAGCACGCCACTGGCGCGCGGATCACCCGTTGCGCCGAATGCGCCGACGCGTTCTTCCAGCTCCTGGAGCCACGCGCGTACCACTTCTCCCCGATCCGGAACCTCAAATCCGGCGGTGCGCAACGAGGCAGCCGTGGGTGTGGGAAGTTCATCTTCGGTCAATCCCAGGTTCGCGCCCAGGCCCACTACTGCAGCGAGGGTGTCAGTTTCCTCCGCCCGCCCGATGTATTCCCCTAGTACGCCCGCCACCTTGCGTTGTTCCCCTGACGCGGACACGGCGACGACGTCGTTAGGCCATGAAATTTTCAGCTCGGTTCCGTTGCAGGAGACACCCGCTAAGCGGGACAGCGCACGGCGGGCAGCCGCTCCGCCGATAAGCGTAAGCCAGCCGGCGCTTTCCACCAGCGCGGCGGGTAGCACGATGAGTGCGGAGACCGTAAGTGACCGTTCGGGCAGCGAAAACCATCTGCGGCCCACCCGGCCCCGGCCGGCGGTTTGTGCGTCGGCCACCAAAGCAGTGTAGGGAGCGAGCTCACCGTGGCGCGCGCGCCACAGTTCTGCCATATCGTCCTGGGTGGAGCCCGTTAGCGCCGTTCGGTATGCGCCGTAATCCCAGTATTCGTAGTGGGTAGTCCCCTGATCGCCGCGCCGCGCAATATCGTACGTGACCTGCGACGTCTGATCGTGCCGGACCATACAACCTCCTTAGCTACGTATCAGTAGGTTACCCTACCGTAGCGTAAGTTACTGGTCTAATGGGCATGTCACGTACACCACAGTTGTGCGAGTTCAGGCAGCTTCCGTAGCGCTGTTCTGTTTCTGAGTGGCCTCTAGCACGGCATCCACAATTGCGCGATCGGCTGGAATCCACGGCAACGCGCGAATTGCGGGCAGGCCTACCCATCGCAACTCGCGGTGGCTCGCTCCGAGCAGTGGCTCACCGGCACACACCTCAGCCAGCCACAATCGCATGCGCAGCCCGGGCGTGGCAAGCGGCCACTCGCCGCCAATGCGCTGGGCCCCAATGCGCTGGCCCAGCCTGATTCCGCAGCGCAGCTCCTCGCGTATCTCCCGCGCAATCGCAGCCTCTGGGCTCTCCCCCAGTTCTACCTTCCCACCAGGAAACTCCCAGAGCCCGGCCAATTGTGGCGGATAGGAGCGCTGCGCACACAGCAGGCGTTTGGGGGCCGCGAGCGAATCGAGAATGGCCGCAGCAACGATCATTTCACTTCACCCGCTCTCAGGTTCCCGTGTTCTGGCGTCTTCCCTCTGCTTGGCCGTCTTCCCTCTGCTCGGACGTCGCCGTCTTAAAAGCAGGCGCGCCCGGCAGCGCAGAGGCGATAACCAACTCCTCTACTCTACCGGGCGCTGATGGCCTACTGAGCACTGACGGCCTGTCCAATTGGTAACCTGCGGATCTGGTTACCTGCGGGTGCGGTTATAGGCTGCGTGCTACTTGATCAAACCGAGCGCGCGGACCGCGTCCAGTTCTTCTTGTGCAGCTTTGATGTTGTGCTCAATTCCGGCGCGTGTGCGATCGGAAATCTCCAGCCCGTCAACTACCTTCCATTCGCCGTTCTCGGAAACAGCGGGCATACCGTAGATCAATCCTTCAGGAACGCCATAGTGTGAACCATCCTGGTACACGCCGGCCGTCACCCAATCGCCCTCGCGCACGCCGTTCACCCAGTTGTAAACGTGATCGATTGCTGCCGATGCTGCCGATGCCGCGGACGATGCACCGCGGGCCTCGATGATGGCTGCTCCGCGCTTTGCCACGGTGGGAACAAAGTAGGATTCCAACCATTCGGCGTCAACGAGTTCCGTGGCCGGCTTACCAGCCACCGTGGCAAAGGAGACATCCGGGTATTGATCGGCCGAATGGTTGCCCCACACAACCATCTTCTTGATGTCCGCGACCTTCGCGCCCGTCTTCTCCGCGAGCTGCGAGATGCCACGGTTGTGATCCAGCCGCATCATCGCGGTGAAGCGCGACTTCGGGACGTCGGGTGCAGAGTGCATCGCAATCACGGCATTGGTGTTGGCGGGGTTGCCCACCACGAGCACTCGTACGTCATCTGCGGCGTGATCGTTGATCGCCTTGCCCTGCGGCCCAAAGATCCCACCGTTGGCGCCCAAAAGATCAGCGCGCTCCATGCCCTTGGTGCGCGGGCGGGCGCCCACCAGGAGAGCGACGCTAGTGCCTTCGAACGCCTTGTTCAGATCGTCGTACACGTTGACGGAATCGAGCAGCGGGAATGCGGCATCGTTGAGTTCCATTGCTGTACCTTCAGCAGCCTTGACAGCCTGCGGAATCTCCAACAGATTGAGGCGTACAGGAACATCTGCGCCAAGCAGTTGGCCGGATGCGATGCGGAACAATAGTGCGTAGCCAATGTGGCCGGCGGCACCGGTAACAGTGACGGTAACTGGCGTGTGAGCCATACGGATTTCTCCTTCGAAAATGGTTGTTATAAACCGGTAACAGTCTCAAGCCTAGCGCGTAGCAGTGACGTTGTGGGGTCCAAAAGGCCCACCACACGGGCGTGGCCGAAGCCCCGAGCCACGTGCCAGCTACTTGCGGTGGGCGTGGTAGTAATCGATGAGAGCCCGCGTGGATGGGTCTTGTGCGGCAAGCGCGTCGCGGTCCCCCGCAATAGCCGGGGTTAGTGCCACCGCCATCTGCTTACCAAGTTCCACTCCCCACTGGTCGAAGGAGTCAATCCCCCATACTACGCCTTCTGTGAATGTGATGTGTTCGTATAGTGCGATCAACTGTCCCAATACGGAAGGCGTGAGGGCTGGCGCCATGATCGATGTTGTGGGTTTGTTGCCTGGGAATACCCGCGCGGAGACGATCTCTTCCCGCGTTCCTTCAGCGCGCACTTCTTCTGCCGTTTTTCCGAATGCCAGCGCCTTCGTTTGTGCAAAGAAGTTTCCGAGGAAAAGCTCGTGCTGGTCTTGCCCGCCATCCTTGAGCGGGTATGTGGGGTTTGCGAAAGCGATGAAATCTGCGGGGATGAGCTGCGTGCCTTGGTGGATCAATTGGTAAAAGGCGTGCTGGCCGTTAGTTCCTGGTTCTCCCCAAAAAACTTCGCCCGTGGTGGTGGTCACTGGCGTGCCATCCCACCGCACCCGCTTTCCGTTCGATTCCATTGTGAGCTGCTGCAGGTAGGCGGGGAAACGGTGCAGATACTGCGAATATGGCAACACTGCGTGGGTAGCTGCACCGAAGAAGTTCGTGTAGAGCACGTTGAGCATGCCCATGATGAGGGGCACGTTCTTCTCCGGCGCCGTCTGTACAAAGTGCTGATCGATTGTGTGGAATCCGGCCAGGAAGTCTGCAAAGTTCTTCGGCCCGATCGCGATGGCAAGCGATGTTCCCACTGCCGAGTCCACGGAGTAGCGCCCACCTACCCAATTCCAGAAGCCGAAAGCGTTGGCCGGGTCTATTCCGAATTCCGCAACTTTCTCCAGATTTGTGGATACGGCGATAAAGTGCTTGGCTACCGCACCATCGGCGGGGATGCCCTTCGCTGCCAGAGCCTCAAAGAACCAGGAGCGGCACGCCTTCGCATTGGTAATAGTTTCCAACGTCGTGAAGGTCTTGGACGCCACAATGAACAGCACGGACTCCGGGTCTACACCTTTGAGCTTCTCCCCCACATCGGTGGGATCGATGTTGGAGATGAAGCGGCATTCCACGCCGGGTTTCACATAGGGCTTGAGCGCCTCATAGGCCATGACGGGCCCCAGATCTGAGCCCCCGATTCCGATGTTGACGATGGTCGTGAGCGGTTTGCCCGTCACGCCCGTCCATTCGCCCGAACGCACCTTGTCCGCAAATGCGTAGATCCGCGCCAGTACTGCGTGGACGTCGGCAACCACGTCCTGGCCATCAACGACCAGGTGGTCGGTGGCGGGCCGCCGCAAAGCGGTGTGCAAAACGGCGCGATCTTCCGTCACATTGATGTGCTCACCGGCGAACATCGCGTCGCGGCGCTGGGCCACGTGTACCTCCTTGGCGAGTTTCACCAACGCCGCCAGGATCTCCTCATCGATGTAGTCTTTGGACAGGTCCACGCGGAGGTCTCCGGCCGTGAAGGTGAAACGCGCGGCGCGCCCGGGATCGGAAGCGAAACGTTCCCGAAAATTGGGTGAAAACTGTTTGGCGAGTGCGGCGAGTCCTTTCCACGCTTCTGTGCGAGTGGCATCAACAGGATTCATTCTCTATTCCTTCAGTAGATCGTGTGGCCACGAATAGCCTACCGTGCCGCGCCGCGGATCGTCAGGGCCACGGTTGTTCGAAAACCGCCACCGTGTATCCGGGAACGATCACGGTTCCGGTGTGCTCGTCCCACCGGCTCTGGTTCACGACGTCGTCGCTGGTGGCCTGGATGGGCGAGAGCCGAAGTTGCGTCCCGGCTAGTCCGTACAGCCGCTCTGCGACTGTTTCGCCACTGAAATTAAAAACGATGAGCAGCCCTGCCAAACGCCGGTCGATTCGGCGGCGCGCCCAATCGTAGATCCGCATGGTGATGAAACCGGGCGGAGCGGTGGGCCCCGCGCCGGGGAAGCTGATCATTTCTTCGATAAGCTCGGCCGATCCCAGCGTGAAAAGCGGAGTTGACGATCGCAGCCGTAGAAGATCAAGTGCTGCCTGGCGCGCCTGCGCGATGTGCTGTGAGTCCGGCCGATTGTTCGGATCGCGCAGCAAGGGGCGCATGGCATCCCAGCGTTCGCCGTTGCGGTTGGCAGGCGGCAGGCCAACGCCGAAGCGGCTGGTCTGCCCGCTCCAATCGATCGCATTGAACCAATCGCCGGAATTAAACGAATCGGCGTCCAAGGATTTTGAACGGAGCAGTTCCGTTCCCGCATGCCAAAAACACGGTGATTGCCCAAGCGTTACCGCTGCAAGGGCCAGCGTGTTCATACGAACCCGCAAGCCCATTGGGGTGCCGTGTGGCATGCGCCAGATCGAATAATCGAACAGCGTCTCGTTGTCGTGCGCGTCGACGTAATTGATGGCCTCGTGCGGTTGGCTGCAGTAGCCACAGTGCCGGCCAAATATGCTCACGTCCGTTCCGCTGCAGTGCCGGGCCCAGCGCACCAGGGTATCAATCATGAGCTTTTCGGCCATCGCATGTTCGGTAGCAAATTCGCCAGAGCACGGCGTCGTGAGCGTTTCGCCATCGTAGCCAAGCCGGTAGTAGTAGCCCGGAACGATTCTTTCGAAGGTGCAGCTGGGGGCGAGCCCGTATTCGAAGGTGTGGTTGAATACCTGATCCAGTACCACGTGGTATCCGAGTTCGTGTAGAGCACCGATCATGGAGCGAAACTCGGCCACGCGCGCGCCGCCCTCCTGGTGGCCAGGGCTGGCATATGAGCCTTCGGGAACGCCGTAATGGACAGGGTCGTAACCCCAGTTGAAACCGTCCTCGTCCGCCACGCGCGCGATGGCAGCCTGCGGGCCTTCAGAATCGGGCGAGAATACGGCAGGTACTTCGGCGATCCTTTGGTCCGCACGGTCTTCCGGAATCGAACCGATGTCGTAGGTGGGCAGCAAATGGATTGTGTTCATTCCTGCGCGCCGCAGTTGGGCGAGTGCCCGGTAACCGCGTGATTCCGTGGTACCGAAAGCGGCGTACGTTCCGCGCAGGGCTTCGGGCACGCTTGCATCCGCGATGGAGTAATCGCGCACGTGGAGTTCGTAGATTGCGTGTTCGCTTGGGTTGCGCAGTTCCACAGGTTGTGCATGCAGCCAGTTCTCCGGCATCCACGCGGGATCGGTGAGGTCGACGACGACGCCGCGCCGGCCATTGAGCGTCAGCCCCGTCGCCATCGGATCGACCACAGTAAAGTGCTGGATCTTTCCGGCGATACGCTCATCGCCCTGGTGGCGTGGGCGTGCCACGTAGCGGGGCACGTATACCGTCACTTCGAAGGCGTATTCTGCCCCGATCCATGTGCGGTTACCGCTCGCCTCCCACGCACCACAGGCGCTTCTGCGCATCGCCACGAGCTGTTCGCCGATGCGCAGGCGCACGTTGCGCGCCGTGGGTGCCCACACGCGGATCGTCACGGTGTCTCCCGAAAACGACGGCCCGTAGCTCAGCTGCGAAGCCTCTGCGGCATACAGTGCGTCAAGGATACGAGCACACTGCACCAAAGTGACCGCGGTCACGCGCGAACCGTGGCTGCGGGCGATGACGAGCTCGCCGGTGAGGATGCGTTCCAGGCGTGCGTGCGCCAGCGGCATGGCGGGGCGCAGCACGTGAAAATCGCTCCCGTCGGGCGTAAACACCGCACTCAGGTAAGGATCGCGCGCGCGTTGTTGCGCGTCTAAGCCGCGTGGATCCGAAACAAGCGGTATGAAACCGTCTGCACCTGTCACGTGGCCTGCAACAACCGCAATCCCGCCAGCGGCGGAGTAACAGAGCTCCCAGGCGGCGCCTTCCACGTCCAGATGTGCAGGTACCGCAAGAGTCCGTTCATCGAGCCACAGCGCCTCGCCGGATGTGTGCATGATTCCCCTCTGTTCGGCGTTGCTACCGATAGTAGCGCCAGGAGATGTTCGCGCGCGGCCGCCCCCGCTTTCGGGGCACAATAGAGTCATGAGCAAAGAGACACAGGCCGCCATAGCCACAGAGCCTACGAAAATTGCTATTCTCACCTCCGGGGGCGATGCCCAGGGCATGAATGCCGTTGTACGCGCAGTCGTGCGCACGGCAATCCATGAGGGCGCTGAACCTTATGCGGTTTACGATGGTTGGCGCGGCGCCGTCCAGGGCGGCGATCTTATCAAGAAGATGGAATGGTCCGATGTCTCTGGCATCCTTTCTTCTGGCGGTACCACGATCGGAACTGCACGCTGTGCCGAGTTTCGCACACGCGACGGCATGCGTGACGCTGTGAAACATCTGCTTGAACTGGGTATTGACCGGATCGTCGCGATCGGCGGCGACGGTACGTTGACCGGCGCTGACGATCTGCGCGCGCAGTGGCCAAGTCTGATCGACGAGCTCGTCGCACGCGGAGAGCTCGATGCTACCACCGCTGCTCATCACCCCAAGCTTCATCTGGCCGGAGTGGTCGGCTCTATTGATAACGATCTCGTGGGATCAGACATGACGGTGGGAACCGATTCCGCATTGCACCGCATCATCGACGCGATCGATGCGATCTCTTCCACGGCGGCCTCTCATCAACGCACCTTCATCATCGAAGTGATGGGGCGCCACTGCGGCTACCTGGCTTTGATGAGTGCCATCGCCGGCGGCTGCGATTACGTGTTTGTACCGGAGATGCCGCCGGAAGATGGCTGGGAGGAACAAATCTGCCAGAAATTGCGCGAAGGGCGCGCAGCGGGCCGGCGTGATTCACTCGTGATTGTCGCGGAAGGTGCCCAAGATCGCCATGGCGAAGCAATCACCGCCACGCAGGTACGCGATGTCCTCGCGGAACGGCTGGGGGAAGACGTGCGCATTACGTCGTTGGGGCACGTGCAACGCGGTGGCTCACCATCCGCATATGACCGGTGGATGTCCACGCTGCTCGGCTTTAATGCCGCTCTCACCGTGATCCATGCAACCCCAGAAACCGAGCCATGCATTATCGCCACCCGGCACAATCAGATCGTCTCCCTGCCGCTCATGGACGCGATTAGAAACACTCGCGCGGTCGCCACATATATGAAAGACGGTGAATATGAGAAGGCTGTGAGCTCGCGCGGTTCGAGTTACCGGGAGATGCTCGCCGTTTTCAATACGCTGTCCTCTGCAGTGCTTCACGAACGCCATTTGGACGCCGCTCTTGGCCGCAAACCGCGCGTGGCAATTGTGCACGCCGGCGGGCTCGCGCCAGGGATGAACACGGCCGCGCGCGCTGTGGTGCTCTTGGGCCTCGATCGTGGCTTCACGATGCTGGGCGTAGACGGCGGATTCCCAGGGCTTTTGGAGGGCAAGGTCCGCGAGCTGACCTGGGGAGATGTGGATGGCTGGTCCGGTGCCGGTGGAGCCAATCTGGGAACCCGGCGCACTATCGCCTCCGTCGATCAGTTCTATGCCCTCAGCCGATCGATCGAAACCAACACAATTGATGCGATTGTCATGATCGGTGGCTTTGCCGGCTACCAGCAGGTGTGGGCTATGGAGAAGGAGAAGGATCGCTATCCGGCATTTCGGATCCCCATCGTGTGCGTGCCAGCGTCCATTGACAACAACTTGCCTGGTGCCGATTTGTCCATCGGAGCGGACACGGCGCTCAACACGAATACGCGGGCACTTGACCAAATCAAGCAATCAGCGTCCGCTTCGCAGCGCTGCTTCGTTGCAGAAACGATGGGCAGGCGCTGTGGCTACTTGGCCTTGATGAGCGGCATAGCCAGCGGCGCGGAGCAAGTCTATCTGTACGAAAAAGGCATCACGCTTCACCAGTTGTCCGACGACGCCGCACGAATGGTGCATTCATTCGAGGCCGGGCGCAATCTCTACCTGGTCGTCCGCAATGAGGATGCCTCCGAATACTATACGTCGGAGCTCATGACTCAGGTGTTTCAGGCCGAAGGCGAAGGCCTGTTTGACGTGCGAACCAACCGCATCGGCCACATGCAGCAAGGCGGCAATCCCACACCGTTCGACCGCACACTCGCAGTTCAGTTGGCCGTCTCCACGGTGGACGAACTTTCCAAACAGTTCGCCACCGGCAAGATACGCGGCGTCTATCTTGGCAACTACCGCGGCCGCATGGCGGTGCAACCCGTCTCCCATATGGACGAACAGACCGATATGACCAACCGGTTACCCTACGATCCATGGTGGCTTGACCTGACCGACGTGCTGTACACCGTGGCGGATCCCCACTTTCACGAGACACTGCATCCAGTACTCCAGCCGCTCACTCCCGAACGCTAGCGAGAGACGTCCTTCAGGTACATAGATGCGTCGAAGCTGGCCATGGAGGCGAAACCGTCTGCGTTTTCCGTCGCCTCGCCAATCTTCGCACCGGCGATTTTGTCCATCAGGATCGCGATGGCGCCGTCGCCGGTCACATTCGTGGCCGTCCCGAAGGAATCAAGCGCGATATAGGTGGCGATCATCAAAGCCACATCCTGATCGCCAAATCCCAACATGGAGGAAAGGATTCCCGTCGCGGCCATAATTGCGCCACCGGGAACTCCAGGAGCAGCAACCATTGTGATACCCAGCATAAAAATGAAGCCCACGAGCTGACCATCAGTGACCGGCAGGCCGTTCACAAAGATAATCGCCATGGCAAACGCCGTAATCTTCGATGCCGATCCGGACAAATGAATTGTGGCGCACAACGGAATCGTAAAGTTCGCAACGGGCTCTGAGATTCCGTTGGCGCGTGCCTGGCGCAATGTTACGGGGATCGTGGCGGCAGAAGATGAGGTACCAAGCGCTGTAAAGTAGGCAGGCAGCATTGTGACAAGCGCTTTGATGGGATTGCGGTGTGCAACAGCTCCCGCCACAGAATACTGCGTCAGAAGTATCACTACTTCCAGCAGCAACACCACCACAACCACTTTGAGAAGCACCTGGATGATCGCCGCAGCTTCCCCCGATTCGGTGAGATTCAAGAAGATACCGAAGATGTGCAATGGCAGCAAAGGAATGATGATCTTCGAGATGAGAGCAGAGATGATCTCACGAAACTCCACGAAACCTTTGCGTAGCACGCCGCGCGGCACTAATGACAGGCCGATACCCATTACGAATGACAACACTAGTGCCGACATCACGCCGAAAAGCTCTGGAATTTCAATGGTGAAGTAGCCACTGAAACCATCCGTATTTGCCGTATCCACCTTGTCAAAGGCGCCGGCAGTCAAGATATGCGGAAACACGCCTTTCGCTACGAAGTAGGTGAGGAATGCGGCGAAGAGGGTAGAAACATACGCGATGATGGCAGTGATGCTCAACCACTTGCCTGCTCCTTTTCCCAGATCGGCAATTGCTGGAACTACTAGGCCAACGATGATCAGAGGAATAGAGAAGTTGAGGAATTCCGCGAAGATGTCGTTGAACGTGAAAAACACACGCGAAATAGCCTGCGGCAGGAATTGACCAAATAGAACGCCAAGCACAATCGCCAGGAGAACCCACGGCAAAATGCCAGCTTTCTTCACTACGGACACAATGACGCCTTTCACATCGATGAGGTTTCTAGCCGCAGGGCTGCATTCTCACCATACGACCGAATACGTCCACATCGTAGACAGTCCCCGCCAGGCGCCGCAGCCTGTTCCGCTGTGCGGAACAGGCCTCAGCGCAGGCGCGCCTGCAGCTTCTGGTCCAGCGCATCCATGAATTCGCCCGTGGTGAGCCACGGCTGGTCTTTACCAATCAAAAGCGCCAGATCCTTTGTCATCTGTCCACCTTCGACTGTCTTGATGATGACGTCCTCCAGAGTCTGCGCAAAATGCGTCACCTCAGGAGTGCCATCAAGCTTGCCGCGATGCTTCAAGCCGCCCGTCCACGCGTAGATTGACGCAATCGGATTCGTGGAGGTGGGCTTTCCCGCCTGGTGCTGGCGATAGTGCCGTGTCACCGTGCCATGAGCGGCCTCTGCCTCAACAGTTTGCCCGTCGGGCGTCATCAGCACGGACGTCATCAGCCCCAGTGAGCCGAAGCCTTGCGCCACGATATCCGACTCCACGTCGCCGTCGTAATTCTTGCACGCCCACAGGTAGCCGCCCTCCCATTTGAGAGCCGAGGCCACCATGTCGTCAATCAGCCGATGCTCGTAGGTCAGGCCCTCGGCTTCGAAGCGCTCCTTATATTCGGTCTCGTAAACTTCAGCGAAAATGTCTTTGAATGCGCCGTCGTAGGCCTTCAGAATCGTGTTCTTTGTGGACAGATACACCGGGTAATGGCGCATGAGCCCGTAGTTGAAGGATGCGCGCGCGAAATCGCGTATCGAATCGTTAAAGTTGTACATGCCCATCGTCACGCCGCCGTTTTCGGGCATGCGGCACACCTCCATCTGAATCGGTTCGGAGCCGTCGTCGGGTGTGTACGTGATGGTGACTGTGCCGGCACCAGGAACCTTGAAATCGGTGGCCTTGTACTGGTCACCGTGCGCATGGCGGCCGATCACGATCGGCTTCTTCCAGCCGGGCACCAGGCGAGGGATATTGCTGATGATGATGGGCTCGCGGAACACCACGCCACCCAGAATGTTGCGGATGGTGCCGTTGGGGCTCTTCCACATCTTCTTGAGGTTAAACTCTTTCACGCGCGCCTCATCCGGCGTGATCGTGGCACATTTGACGCCCACATGATTCTTCTTTATGGCGTTCGCAGCGTCGATCGTCACCTGATCGTCAGTGGCATCGCGGTTCTGGATAGACAGGTCGTAGTAGAGGAGATTCACATCCAGATAAGGGGTGATAAGCCGGTCACGGATATCCTGCCAGATGATCCGGGTCATTTCGTCGCCGTCAAGTTCTACAACTGGCCCGAGAACCTTAATCTTTGCCATGTTTCCTCCGTTGATTCGGGTGTTCCGATAGGAAGATTACTCGACGTCAAGATATTTTGCCCACGATTCCGTAAACGCTATTCGCTTTCACCTTCCATCTGCGCCATCGCCCGGTCATGTGGATCCTCAGAATGCGTCACAAGAATGCGGTCAATGCGCCGATCGTCCAGGCTGGAGACTGTCAGGATATAGCTGCCCCACCTCACCGAATCGCCCACTCGTGGCATGTGCCCCAGTTGTGCCACCACGAATCCGGCGAGCGTGTCATAAGGCCCATCAGGGAATTCGCGCCCGAGTGCCTTCGCAACTTCGGCCCGATTCGCCAAACCGTCAACCACTTCCTCCGTGCCACGCTGCACGAAAACAGGCCGTTCGTGATCGTATTCGTCGCGAATTTCGCCGATGAATTCTTCCACCACATCCTCCAGTGTGATGATGCCATCCGTCCCGCCGTATTCATCGACCACCACTGCAATATGCTCATGCTTGGCACGCATCTCCGTAAGCGCTTCCAACACGAGTTTGCCGGTTGGGAAAAACATCACTTCCCGCTTCAAATCACCCACAAACTTCACGCTGGCAGGCGGGTTGATCAGGTCGCGGATGTGAATGAACCCGATGACGTCGTCGTCGGACGAACCGAGCCGCACCGGGTAACGCGAGTGGTCCATGTGGGCAACCTCGCGCTGCGCCTGGGCAATCGGCATCCGGGCAGAGAGGAACTCCACTTCGGTACGTGGCGTCATCACCTCCTGGACGGTCCTCTCCCCCACTGAAAGCATGTCGACAACCATCTCGCGTTCGTCGTCGCGAATCGTATTCTGGCTCGCCACGAGCGCCCGAAGTTCGGCCGTGCCCATCTGTTCGCGCTGTTCCTTGGGATTGCGGCCGATGAGCCGCAGCACGACGTTCGTGGACACCCCCAAAAACCAGATCACCGGCCGCAAGAAGGCGGTAATCGCCGCCAACGGCTTAGCAACAGCTAACGATATGGCCGCAGCCGATTGCATCGCGATGCGCTTGGGGACCAATTCTCCGAAGATAATCGAAAGATACGCAATAAAAATCGTGACCAAGATAAAAGCCAATGTGGAGGCGGCGCCCGCAGACATCCCCCAGCTTTGGAACACCGGCGCTACCACCGGTGCGATCTCCGAGGCACCGAAAGAAGCGGAGAAGAATCCCGCAACGGTCACACCAACTTGGACCGCGGAAAGAAAGCGGTTCGAATCGGCCGTCATACGCTTGATGGTCTTCCCCGCGGAGCTTTTGCGCGCCATTTCGTCAATCTGCGTTTGCCGCAACGATACAAGCGCCATCTCCGAAGCGGAGAACAATCCCCCGATGAAGACGAAAAGCAGGACGAAAAGAATGTTTTTCAGGACCGGATCCACCCCACTATTGTGAGGCATGAAGGCAGTGCAATCCAAGGAACTCCGCTCAGCGCGGAGGAAGGGTACCTAGAGCGACATCGGGGTGGCCGCGATCGGCGCCAGCAAGAATAACGCGGCGGCACCTAGCACCAGCAGGACCGCATCAAACCAGCGCCCACGAGCACCTGGCACCGTTCCCACCGGAAGCACGGCGCGCAGCACGGCAAAAATGAGTAGTGAGATGCCAGTACCGTACACGGCGGTCACAGGGCCGATATAGATCGCGAGCGCACACATCCCCACCACCCAGGCAATGAGGCCCAGATAGGTCAGCGTATTGGGAACGCGTTGTTTCGCTGTTGTCATACGCTCACTGTACCGCTTGGTGTGGCGGCTATCATGGAGGGCATGGCAGTTGGGATTATTGGGGCGGGCCTTGCCGGGCTGCGCATGGCGGCGGAGTTGCGCGAACGTGGCGAAAGCGGAGCGATCACGGTGTGGGATGCCGAAGGGCGTGCTCCCTATGATCGTCCACCGCTGTCGAAGGAGCTCTTCGGGCAGTTCATTCATCCTCTCAGTGCTGATGGCCTGGGAGATATTGCGGAACTTGGCGTTGCTGTTGTGCCACGTGCGGCCAGCGCGATTCGGCCTGCGGAGGGCGGATGGCGGGTGGATGGCGCAGATTCGCCTGTTTTCGTGGAGCACCTGGTTATTGCCACTGGTGCGGCGCCGCGCGCCACCATTCCCGGCGCGCGGGTGTTGTATACGGCCGACGACGCCGCCGTGTTGCGGGAACTCATCGTTCCGGGTGCAAAGGTGCACATAGTGGGTGCGGGTTGGATCGGCACGGAGATCGCATCCGCTGCTGCAGGCCGGGGCGCGGCGGTCGAAGTATGGGAGGCAACAGCGCACATTCTGGAGCGTACGTTCCACGGCGCCGTGGATTCCCTGTGGAAGGAATGGTTCGCAGCTGCCGGGGTTGCGCTGCATCTCGGAGAGATGTACGAAACCACGGATCGGCCGGACGTGCTGGTGCAGGCAACCGGTGCGCGGCCGAACCTCACGCTTGTGACAGCGAGCCCGGACATACCCGCGTGTGAACTCTCAGCGCGTGGGGCTCTTGTTACCGACCTTCACGGCCGCGTGTATACCACGGCTGGCCACCCTATTGCGGGACTGTATGCAGTGGGCGATTGCGCAGATGTGCGCCTGCCGGATGGCTCCATGATGGTGGGCGGGCATTGGACGGGCGTACTGGGTAACACCGCACGTGCCGCCGCTGCTTTGACGGGCACACAACGGCCACGCTTCCTGGACCCGCCAGAGGTTTTCTCTACCCAGTTCGGACACGAGATCGCTCTGGTGGGGGTTATTCCTGATATCAGGGAACCACGGCGGGCGGACACGCAGGCGGGCTTCACTCTACGATGGGAATCTGGCCAGCAAGAATCCGGCGGAACGCTGCAGGCTCTTCTCGCAGTAGATTCACCGCGTGAGCTTTCGCGAGCTCGCCGGGAGCTGCGCCGCGCACTGGGGGCCAACTAGAGTAATCCGTCCAGCAGGCTCGTCGGATTGCCGAAGCGGTGATTCGTTGCTGCCACTGCCTGTTCGCGGACGAACGGCAGCAATTCAATGCGGCCATTCGCAGTGAGCGGCTCGTCAAAGATCGCAACATCAACGCTTCCGTTCACTGCTGCTGCGAGCTCGGGCCCATTGTCCGCCAAAAGGCGCACGCGGATGCCATCTTGATCATTCGCGCGCGCGGCAAGCTTATCAGCGAAGTCCTGATCGTCTTCAATCACCACGTCCAACGCATTATCTGCAAAGAATTCGGCCATCGGTTTGGAAATCGCCTTTGCCGAAGAGATTCGCGGATGCGCGCCTACTTGCAGCGCGCCAGCGGCGACGGCCAAGAGTTCCCCCACGGAACGTTCGCGGCCCAGTCTGATCACTGTGTTATGCGCCGGCAAGTATCGAAACACATTTTTTTCGCACTGCAGCCCAGAAGGATCGTGATACAAGCCAAATTCGGCGGCAATCGCATGATCCATACCGCGAATCACGCGCAGAAACTTTTCCTGATCCACAACCGTCATCGTGGCAGCAATGGCGCGCGCCCGCCGCAATCCTTCGTTCGCGATGTGAACCTGGCGCGGCAAGGCCCCTGTGGCATCCATCCGCACGTGGCCCAATCCCAGCACATAATTCGGCCCGCCCGCCTTCGCTCCAGTACCTACCGATGAACGCTTCCAGCCTCCGAAAGGCTGGCGGCGCACGATTGCCCCCGTGATACCACGATTCACGTAAATGTTGCCCGCTTCCACCGATTCGAGCCAAAAGTTGATTTCACTGCGATCCAGCGAATGCAAGCCCGCAGTTAATCCAAATTCCACAGCGTTCTGCCATTCGATCGCCTCATCCAAGGTTTTCGCGCGCATAATGCCCACGATGGGGCCAAAGTATTCGGTTCTGTGGAATTCACTTCCTGGCTGCACACCCACCCGGACTCCCGGCGTCCACAGATTCTCGCCAATACGCTGCGGCTTGACCACCCAGCGTTCACCAGGTCCCAGGGTAGTGAGCCCGCGCAGCAGTTTGCCATGCGGTTCTTCAACCACGGGCCCCATCTGTGCGGAAAGATCGTCCGGATACCCCACGTGCAGCGAACGCACGGCATCCACCAACTGGCGCTGGAAACGCTTGGAGAATCCAGCCGATCCCACCAGAATCACCAGCGAGGCCGCAGAGCATTTTTGCCCCGCATGGCTGAATGCCGAGGAAACCACGTCGCGCACCGCCAGATCGATATCCGCATGCGGCGTAACGATGATCGCGTTTTTTCCCGAGGTTTCTGCAAACAGCCGCAGGTCCGGGCGCCAGGAGCGGAACATGCGCGCCGTGTCGATCGAACCGGTCAGAATCACCTGATCGGCCACCCGCACCAACCGCTCCCCTAAAACTGCAGACACCGCACGGTCCAGGCAGACCAGCGCCAGGGCATCCTGCGGAATTCCCGCGTTCCACATGATTTCGGCAAGCACTGCCCCTGTGCGCCGCGCCAAGCTAGCCGGTTTGAACAGTACGCCCGAACCGGCGGCCAACGCGGCCAGCACGCCACCCGCCGGAATAGAAATCGGGAAGTTCCACGGCGGAGTTACAAGCGTTGTCTCCACAGGCTCCACGCGTGCGCCCGTCATCGAATCGAAGTTCTCTGCCAACGTGGCATAATATCGCGCAAAATCCGCGGCCTCCGAGACTTCGATATCGCCCTGATCCACAGTTTTCCCGGCTTCTGCACCCGCCACTTCGATCAGTTCGCCGCGGCGCGCTTCAATGCCGTCGGCGACATCCCGCAGCGCCTGTGCACGTTCGTGGCCCGATCTCCTTGCCCACAGCTGCGCCCCCGCACGCACGCGGGCGACGACGTCGTCCACCTCACCAGCCGTGTGCAAGAGGTGGCGTTTCACCGTGGCCCGGCCGGCAGCCGAATGAGGAATCCGCGCTGCGATCTGTTCCGCCCACGCTATATTGCCGGCGAGTGCTGGGTCAGTATCCGGCGTATTCGAAAACTCGGCACCGGCGGCGTATTCCGCCGGATCCGCGCCACCCGCGCTCCGGTCCTGGCGCCGATTAGGAGCAAACGAAAGCTCGCCGGAACGCGCCAACGCAACGGCGGATGCGAAGCGATTGGCCTCACGGGAGAACACGGCGTCCTCCCCTAAAAGGAATACGCTGGACATGAAGTTCGCTGGGGCCGAATTCTCCTCCAACCGACGCACCAAGTATGCAACGGCAACATCGTATTCTTCAGGCTTGACCACGGGCACGTAATACAGCAGTGGCCCTACAGAATCCGCCACAGCCCGCGATTGGGGCACAGCCATACCGGCCAACATTTCGATATCCACGCCGTCGCCTATCGTGAGGCCACGATCTTGCGCTAACAAGACCGCGAATGCGATGGTGAACAGGTTCATACCAGCAACGCCGATGTTCACCGCGTCAATGTTTTCTGGGCGCAGCGCTTCCTCCACAATCGTGATGTAATTCGCGTCTGTTGCCTCTTTGGCGGGCTCCACAGCGAGTTCCCAACCGTGCGTTTGCGCGTCCACCTCCTCCATCGAGAGGTTCGCGCCTTTCACGATCCGTACCTTAATCGGTGCACCACCGCGCGAGCGGCGCCGCTTTGCCCAAACGGTCAGATCGCGCAGTCTATCTCGCGCATCCGGCAAATATGCCTGCAGCACAATTCCACCGCGGTAGCTGAGGAATTCATCGCGCTCAAGAATGCGTTTAAACACGTCAATCGTCAGATTGAGATCCTTATACTCCTCCATATCCAAATTGATAAACGTGTGTGTGTCGCGCGCCAACCGATATAGCGGAAGCATCTTCGCGACAGCATCCTCCACGGCGGCCGCATAACCGAAAGGCGCATGCGGGCCAATCACCGCGGAAACCTTCAGCGAAACGTAATCAACATCTGCCCGTGCTACTAGCTCACGCGTCGCGGCCATCCGCCTGCCCGCTTCTTCATGGCCCAGCACTGCTTCGCCCAACAAATTGAGGTTGAGGCGTGAACCATCCGCCCGCAAGCGCGCAATCGCCGGGCCCAGATTCTGGGGCGTCACGTCAAGGACCAGATCACCCACCAAGGACGAAAAGAGTTTTTGTGCGGCGCGTGCCGCAAGGCGTGGAGCGAGAGGTGCAGCCCGGCCACCCACAACAGCTGGCACGGACAGGTAAGCCGGCAGGAACTTCACGTTGCGGGCCGCCAGCGCGCGCAGATTCTCCGCTGCCACGTGCGGATCTTCCGGCCGTATCACACCGTCTACAAACTGGACAGTGAAATCGAGCCCATCCGGCTGGCGCAGCGCATCCGCTAATAATGTTGCCGCACGCGAATTGGGGTAAGCGCGCGATGCTTCTTCCCACTTCTTCGCCTGAGCAACTACCCTACTGGTCATCTCCTCATCGAACGGTGAATTCTCCGACATGATGCGCCCCTTCCCACTGTGGCCCCGCTGTGGACTCATCTCACTGCCAACTCTAGCGGCAGATGCGACATAGATCACTGTGCCGGGCAAAGCTACCCAGGATGCTCACAGCTGGAAATCAGGCCCGGTGCATACCAATACACCGGGCCTGAACCCTGCACTAAGAAAACGGACCTACGCCTACCAGCGGAAAACGAGTCCGCAGCCATCAAGGAGCCGGCCTCCAGTGGAGGTGTCCCCGTCCATTAGTGGAAGAAGTGCCGGCATCCCGTCAGGTACATCGTCGCCCCAGCCGCCTTCGCAGCTTCGATGACTTCAGCATCGCGGATCGATCCACCGGGTTGCACGACCGCGCACACCCCAGCATCTGCCAAGACCTGGAATCCGTCCGCAAACGGGAAAAATGCGTCCGATGCCGCCACGGCCCCACGCGCGCGCTCCGGGGCTTTCGTCCCCGCGGGTCCTTCCGCGCCGCCCGCACTTTCCGTGGAGCTTTCGACGTTGACACCCAGCGTGTTTGCGCGTTCCACTGCAAGCCGGCACGAATCCACGCGGTTCACCTGGCCCATGCCCACTCCTACTGTGGCGCCGTCATGCGCCAGCAGGATCGCGTTTGACTTCACTGAGCGCACCGTACGCCAGGCGAACACCAGATCCCGCATCGTTGCTTCATCCGCCGGCTCTCCAGCCACGAGTGTCCAGTTCTTCGGGTCGTCACCTGCAGCATCGATAAGATCACGATCCTGAACTAAAACGCCGCCCGTGATCGGGCGCAGGTCGTACTGCGCGCCCGCGCCACCTGCCGCTCGTCCACTTCCGGAAACAACCAGAATGCGCAGATTCTTCTTCGTTTGCAACAGCGCCAGCGCCTCCGGCTCATACGCTGGCGCGGCAATCACCTCGGTGAAAATGGGTTTGACTTGCCGGGCCATTTCTACCGTGACCTCGCGATTAGCAGCAATCACACCGCCATAGGCGGAAACCGGATCACACGCATGCGCATTGCGATGCGCCTGCGCAATAGTTGGGGCGATGGCCACCCCGCACGGATTTGCGTGCTTGATGATAGCCACACACGGTTCCTCATGGTCCCATGCGGCGCGAATTGCCGCATCCGTGTCCTGATAATTGTTGTAGCTCATCGCTTTGCCACCCAACTGGGTGGCCTGTGCCAACCCTCCGGCGGCGCCGTCGTCCGTAAAGAGCCCCGCCTTCTGATGAGGGTTCTCGCCGTAGCGCAACTGGTGGCGCAGCTTCCACGCACCGCCAACGAAGGTGGGCCGGTCATTGCCAAGCAAAGTCTCGCTCATCCAGGTGGCTACCGCCACGTCGTATGCAGCTGTGTGGGCGAATGCTTCCGCCGCGAGCTGCTGGCGCTCCTCACGCGTGAAACCTCCGTTCTGAGCGGCCTCGATAACGTGCGGGTAACGCTGCGGATCCACCACTATCGCCACACTCTCGTGGTTTTTCGCCGCTGCCCGCACCATCGTGGGGCCGCCAATGTCGATCTTCTCGATGCATTCATCGATGCCAGCGCCGCTCGCCACCGTCTGGCGGAAGGGGTACAGGTTCACCACCACCAAGTCGATCGGAGTGATTCCCAATTCTGCGAGTTGCTCGCGATGCGATTGGAGCCTGCGGTCTGCGAGGATGCCACCGTGAATCAGAGGATGCAGCGTTTTGACACGGCCGTCGAAGCACTCGGGGAAACCCGTGACCTGATCCACAGGCGTTACAGGCACACCCGAAGCGGCAATGACAGACGCCGTGGAACCGGTAGAAATAATCTCACAACCCGCGGCGTGCAGCCCCTGGGCTAGTTCAGCTACCCCAGTCTTGTCGAAAACGGAAATGATAGCACGGCGCAATGGAATTCGCATACTATATAGCCTCCCACTTGAGTACGTATGCCCAGGCGTGCGGCGTAGATCCTGGCCGCTCCCTCGTGGTCCACCACGTTTAACGCCAGTTGCGGCCGCCCTCAGCATATCGCGCCCCAACCGTCTCATGGGAATTCCGTCCACGCCGCACCGTCCACCCATCCCACCCTCCGTCCACGCCGCACCCACAGCACCGTGCGCATTCGCGTGGCAGAAACTCGTCAGGAATTCCCAGTTTTCTTCCAGTTGGTAGAAAAATAATGACAGTGCATCGCTGTCCACGCCACCGCGCCCACCAAACGCGCGGCGGATGCTACCGAGAAGGGAAATCCGTGAAGAACACCTCGCCAATGCATGCAGCCACGCTCAGAATCGCGTACGCAAAACCCGTGAACACGGTTCTCGAGACGCTGGAGAGTACCGCCCAGGGCCTCAACGAAACCGAAGCCCAACGCCGAGCATCGCACTACGGCCCTAACGAGCTTCCCGCTGCGGAACCACACCCGGCGTGGCGGCGCTACCTTGCGCATTTCAACGACATCTTGATCTATATCCTGCTCTTCGCAGCCGCACTCAAGGCGATCATGGGCGATTGGGTGGAACTCGCCGTCATCGCGCTCGCATCAATCGCCATTGCCACCGTGGGTTTCGTTCAAGAAGGTCGGGCGAACGACGCGTTGGCCAGCATCAAATCCATGCTCGCCTTGCGAGCGCAGACCCTGCGCGGAGGCGAATGGACCATGGTCGAATCCACGGAACTGGTTCCGGGCGACATCGTTCGCCTGCGTTCAGGTGATCGTGTTCCCGCAGACATGCGGCTCATCACATGCACCGGCTTGCAGGTGGATGAAGCAGCACTCACAGGCGAATCATTACCTGCGCAAAAGGCAACTGCCCCCGTTCCGGAACACACCGGGATCGGCGACCGCACGTCGATGGTCTATTCGGGCACGATTGTGACCTCAGGAACTGCGGAAGCCGTCGTCACCGGCATCGGCGCTAATACAGAGATCGGGCACATCACCGAAATGGTTGCCGATGTCGAAACACTCGCCACTCCCCTGACACGCCAACTCGAGCAACTCGGCAAGTTGATCTCGATAGTCATCGGTGCAATGGCACTGGTGATCATCGTGGTTGGCACTCTGGTACACAACTTCGATCTGAGCCATGTTGTCTCCGCCGCAATTGGTTTCGCGGTGGGCGCTGTGCCAGAGGGACTGCCAGCGCTCGTCACAATCACCTTGGCTCTGGGCGTGCAACAGATGGCCAAACGCCAGGCAATCGCGCGAAAAATGGCATCAATTGAGACGTTGGGCTCCGTTGACACGATCTGCTCGGACAAAACGGGCACCCTCACTCAGAATGAAATGACCGCCACTGTGGTAAAGGTTGGCGGTGAGACCTACACCGTGTCCGGAACCGGTTACGCGCCCCACGGCACGATCACGCACGCACAGGTCACTTCAAGTGGCACCGCCGCATCGGGGACTTCGCCGCAACCGGGGACCCTTGCGCCACAGGGCACAGGCTCGGCTTCAGAAAACTTCTCGCCCGCAATGTACGAGCTGCTCCTCGCCGCAGGCCTCACCACCGACGCCCAGATCCAAAACAACGAATCGGGCCGTTGGACATTGGTAGGTGAACCGACTGAAGGAGCCCTGACCACACTCGCACACAAATCCGGCATTGATCTCAGCCACTACACGCGCGTCGCCCAAATCCCATTCGAATCCGAACACAAATTCTCCGCGACGATCGACACTGGCGCAGATGGCATACGCACACTCCACGTTCTGGGTGCCCCCGATCGCTTGCTCGCGCGCTCAACTACTCAGCTGCGCGCAGATGGCACAGCTGAAACGTTGGATTCCGGCATATGGGAGGCCCGCATGGCGGAGCTGTCCGCGCAGGGTTTACGCCTGCTTGGGGTCGCGTATTCCGCAGCTCCAGCCATCGTAGACGTGGCCGAACCTCGCGTTTCGAATGTCACCGAACTGACCTTCCTGGGCGTCGTCGGGATCGTGGATCCTCCGCGCCCGGAGGTGCGGGACGCGATCGCCCAAGCTCATGCGGCCGGCGTGAACGTCACCATGATTACCGGCGATCACGTAGGAACCGCCACCGCTATCGCCCGAGACCTCGGAATTGGTAACGACCATGAAGAGCTGCGGGCACTTACCGGTGCGGAACTTGAGGAAATGACGCAAAGCGAACTGGAACGCGTAGTACCCGAAGTGGATGTGTACGCCCGCACCAGCCCGGAGCACAAGATACGCATCGTGGAGGCGTTGCAGGCACGCGGCCAGGTGGTTGCGATGACCGGTGACGGCGTCAACGACGCACCGTCGATAGCGCGTGCGAACGTCGGTGTGGCAATGGGTATCAAGGGGACCGAAGCCACAAAAGAGGCCGCCGACATCGTGCTCTCAGACGACAACTTCGCCACCATCACCGCTGCGGTGGAGGAAGGCCGCCGCATCTATGACAACATCCGCAGATCCGTGGTATTTCTGCTGCCCACGAACGGCGCGCAATCGCTGGTCGTATTCGTGGCCGTTATGCTGGGCCTCGCCCTACCTTTGGAGCCCGTGCAGATCTTGTGGATTAACCTGGTCACCGCAATCACGCTGTCGATTCCGCTGGCGAAGGAACCTGCCGAACCTGGCATCATGAAACGGCCACCGCGCAACGCAGACGAACCTCTGCTCCCGGCGAACCGCCTGTGGATGGTGCTAGGAGTATCCATATTGATCGGCGGCGCCACGCTCGCGGCCTACCTCATCGTGCGCAACCAGACTGGCGACTACGAGCTCGCCCGTTCGGTGGCCATGAATGCCCTGGCCTTCGGGCAGCTGGCGTACCTGTTCAACTGCCGTATCCTCAATGGTTCTTCATTCACCACGCGGGCCTTCACCGGCAACCGCAGCGTGTGGATCGCCGCAGCCGTACTTGTAGCCCTACAGCTGGTGCTGATCTACGTGCCGTTTATGAACACAATTTTCGGCACCGCCGCCATGAGCGTTGCGAACTGGGGCCTCGTACTCTTGCTATCCGCAGCGGTATTTGTTGCGGTCGAAGGAGTCAAAGCCCTCTCGCGCTAGCGCGTGCCGAAACCGGCGTGCCGGCCGTCAACCCACCAGCCCTCGCGCGCCATGCGGCCCACACTTTCCACTAGCTGCGTCCGCTCCACCCCTTTTATGCGCTCCAGCAGAGTATCCGCATCATCGTTGTCCAATACAGGGCATGCGACCTGCGCCAATATGGCGCCCGTGTCCGTTCCCGGATCAACCACGAACAGCGTAGCGCCGGAGAGCTTGACGCCATACGCAAGAGCATCGGCCGGTCCGTGAACACCTGGGAACGCTGGCAAGAGGGCATTGTGGGTGTTGATGACGCGCTGTGGGAACGCGTCCAGGAACTCGGGGCTGAGCAGCTTCAGAAAACCTGCCAGAACTACGATGTCTGGGGTGTATTCCGCCACGGTGTCGCGAAGCGTTCGATTCCACGCATCGCGATCCGGGAAGTCCGCAAGACGGCACACGAAAGTCGGAATGCCAGCGGCCGCCGCAATCTCGAATCCACGGGTTCCTGGCCGATCCGCCCCAACAGCCACTACTGTAGCTCCATATTTCGGATCCTCGGCCGCCTTCATAATGGCCGCCATGTTAGACCCTGTTCCGGATACGAGAATCACTAGCCGTGCGGGCTGCGCCGCTGCGCGTACGTTCTGAATCACACGAAGAGCTTACGTCCTTCGCACCAAACCACGCTATCTCAGCTCGCCGTGCGCGGATTTTGCTCCTCGCCTTGATCCCCGGCTCCCTGGTCTGCGTCGTCGGCTCCTTGGTCTGCGTCGTCGGCTCCTTGGTCTGCGTCGTCGGCTCCTTGGCTCGCGTCGTCGGGCCTCTCAGGCGAAAACGCTGTGGCCGCAGTCGGAATGAAATCTGCCGAAACAACTGGTGCTGTGGCCGCAGTCGGCGCTGCGGGGGGCGCAATCGGATTGCGCGCAAAGCGCCGGCGATAGCTTGCGAGCGGCGTCGGCTTAGTGGCCGCATTCTTCGCTCCCGAATTATCCGGCGCGGCAACGCCCTCAGAAAGGGCGCCGTCATCTCCGTGTGTATCACCATGTGCCGCAGCCAACGCGACGTCAGCGGTAGCTGCCGTTGGCGCCGTCGTGCTCTCTGTGCCCGCGCCGTTCAACGTATCTCCAGAATCCGAGATTTCTTTACCTGCGGATTCCTCGCCCGGTTCTGTTCCCCCGCGCGATGGCGCCGTCACGCTGCGTAGCGCATACCAGCGTTCCTTACCCCACGCAACAGTGCGTCCATTGCCCAGCACAAGTCCAAGCGTGACACCGCCTCCGAGTTCCACTGCCACTATTAACGCGAAAAACGCCGGTATCACACCAACGTGAGCCATGCGGCCAGAACCGATCGCTCCTGAAGAAAGAAAACCGAGGGCGAGCGCACCCACGAATATTCCTGCCAAGGCGATGAGGCCACTGCGTAATGCCGTCGAAAGCCGCAGGAAGCGCCCCGCTGCATGGGCACCAACACCCAAGCCGATCACAAGCAGCATGGCGATAAGCCACGGCATGGCAGTGCCGGGGCTCGGCAATGCTCCGAGCAGTGGCACCGCCGGAAGCGGAGCAGACGTGACGCCCACGCTGGAAAATGACGTGCCCTGGCCCACCGCAAAGCCAGCGCCAGAACCGTAGGCTAGTGTCCATACCAGAATGTTCGGCAGATAAAGAAGTTGAACGATCGCAAAGATGACTGTAGAGACAAGGTTAATCAGGTAGTAACCGTTGATCTGGGAAATAACGGACCAGCTGAGCACCACCGACACGGCGCAGAGGATCGCGGCAAAGATAGCGCTGAAAGCGGCTACCGGCACAACAAGGGCGCGGGCAGGGCGCAGCATGGGTACGATCCGCCATCCCGGAGCATCGTAGGTCCACCACTGAGCAAGTGTGGACGCACCAATCAGCGCTGCGCCGATCACCGGCCCACGCAATTGCACTCCCCCGGATGAGCCAATAAAGCTGAATCCAAGGATGAGCGCACCCGCGACGAGCGTGGGCACCGCAACCTGCCACCACGACGTTATCCTGCGTTTGCCAAGAAAATGCCAATATAACCAGAGGATCAACGCTGTGAATCCGAGCGGCGCCAAAGTCACCATCCCGGTGCTGAGCGCCGCAGCACCACCCAACGAAAGCAGCCAAAATTTAGAACCAACTGTTGCAGCATCCTGCCACCGTGCATCGACCATCACCGGCGATGCGGCATTGATCGTGTACACGAACACGGCACAGAGAACCGTCACCGCCCACGAGATCAGTAATGCCTGAAGAGCAGCAAGGCCCGCCGTGATTGTTGTATGCCGATAGTCGTTCATCATCGTCCATCGTTCCCTGCAGAGCCGCCGTTCGGGAAATCCTCTATCGGCGTGTCGCCCGAAACGAGGAACTCTTCACGAAACGACGCGCGAAAAGCCGTGGTGCTCGGCGACGCCCTCGCCCACACCGCGCAACAGTGATCGCGTGGACCTTCGAACCAAATCGCGTGGACCTTCGAACCAAATCGCGTGGACCTTCGAACCAAATCGCGTGGACCTTCGAACCAATAAGCCGAACTTTGTGAACGATATACTCAAGTAGTCCGTCACTCTTGCGGACATCCGCCCCTGGCACATTCGCCAGTGCCATCTATTCAAGGAGTTACATGCACATAGGTATATTCGAAACTTCCGATGCGGCATCAGACGCAGCAGCTGAGCTCATCATCGATCTGTTTTCACGCAAACCACACGCAACGTTGGGGGTGGCCACGGGTTCAACACCAGAAAAGTTGTACGCGCGGCTACGGGCGGCCCACGCTGCAGGAACGTTTACGTTGAAAAACTCCAGCGCGTTCGCACTGGATGAATACGTGGGTATCGCAGAGGACCATCCCCAGCGCTATCGGAACGTACTTCGGCGCGAACTTGTTGGCAAAGACAAGACAGGACTCACTGAGGCTGGCCTCAATACTCCGGACGCAGGGGCGGACGATCCGGAGCAGGCAGCCTTGGTGTATGACAGGATGATTGGCGGCAGTGGCGGCATCGATCTGCAGATACTGGGGATCGGAGTCGATGGCCACATCGGATTCAATGAACCAGGTGGTTCGCTCGTATCACGCACTCACATAGAGGCGCTTGCGGGCCAAACCATCTCTGACAATGCGCGTTTCTTCAACGGAGACACGTCTCAAGTACCGCGCCGCTGCATCACGCAAGGGCTCGGTACCATCATGGAAGCCAAACGCCTCGTTTTACTCGCGTTTGGCGCAAATAAAGCGGATGCGGTGGCACAACTTGTGGAAGGCCCGATCAGTGCGAAATGGCCGGCCACAATTATGCAGATGCACCCGGACGTCGTCGCCATTACTGATACTGCTGCGGCATCGAAACTCGAGTTCGCAGATCTGTACCAGGAACGCTGGCGGCTAGCTAAGGGAGAATGACATGTACTTCGTTGGTGAAGTGCTCGATGGTTTCGGCAAACACGTTGGCTCTGGGCTGGAGATCAACGCCGACGGTGCGCTCGTGCGCATATTGCCAATCGGTTCCGCAACGGAGGCGCCAGCGGGTGCAATTGTTGGAACGCACATCGTTCCCGGGATGGTGGACGTCCACTGCCATGGCGGTGGCGGCGCATCCTTCCCTGATGACCTGGATGAACGGTCAATTCGCGCAGCGATAACGGCACACCGGAGCAAAGGCACCACAGCTCTTGTAGCATCCTTGGTTTCCATGGTGGACCCTCTCCCTGCCATCGAGGCGTTAGTTCCTTTCTGCGAGTCCGGCGAACTGGCCGGTATCCACATGGAAGGACCTTACATCTCGGTTGAGAAGAAGGGCGCGCAAAATCCCGCAGCGATTCGTGGCGCAGACCTTGCCGAATTGGAGTCGTATCTCAAAGCCGGCAAAGGCTGGATTCGCACCATGACTATTGCCCCGGAGACCACCAATGCCGCCGAAGCCGCCAAATTGCTGCTGCGCTATGGCGCCAAACCCTCCTGGGGACATACGAATGCTGACGGCGCCACCACCGCGGCCGTGTTGCAATCCACGCTGGAATATGCCGATAGCATCGGTTTTGACAGCGTGCCACAAACCGCGACGCACCTGTTCAACGGAATGCCCAGCTTGCATCACCGCGAACCGGGCCCCGTGCGTGAGCTCATTCAGGCCGCACGGCGCGGCGAGGCCGCCGTCGAGTTCATCGCGGATGGCGTACACGTCAAACCAATCTTGGTTGAGGACATCACACGCTACATCGCCGATGCCGTAATCGATGACCCGGAAGCTATTGACCATGAAACGGATGCTCGGATTGATCCCGAGCTCGCCACAATATTCGTGACAGACGCAATGGCAGCCGCCGGCATGCCTGAAGGCCAGTACCAGCTTGGCGGCCTAGACGTAACAGTGGTGGGTAATGCTGCGCGGCTGACTGGTGGCGACGCATTGGCGGGCGGTTGTTCACGGCTGTCCGAGCAGCTCACACTGTTGGCGCGCCGCGGCGTGCTCAGCTTGGCGGCGATCGTGTGTGCTACGGTGGCAGGGCCTACGTACGCCGCCTCATTGCTACGTGAAGGCAGAGAAGCCAAGGGAGTTACCTTGGAATTCATCCCAGGAGATAAACCGAACTTCATGGTGCTCAACAACGATTACGAGCCCATCGTGGTAGTACGCGAAGGCCAGAAGCTTTAGCGTTTACCTCAACTTCGACCATAAGTGCGGGCGGCCGGGTTATCCTTCGGCCGCCCGTTCGTTCTTATCTGTTTGGGGATGGGTGCGGGCGGCGTCAATCGGCGGCTGCGGCGTCAATCGGCGGCTGCGGCGTCGGTCGCCGGCTGCGGGCAGTGCTGGCGCTGGGTTGCACCGGATACTTTTTCTAGCTGAAACTGGGTGCAGGTGGCACTGGGTGCTGGGGAATCACCGCTTTCGGCTAGAAAAAGCACACCTGCAGAGAAGGCGCCGCACGACGGCGTCGTCGTCGAACATGCCTCTCTCCGTGAGCGTGGTGGCAGTCTCCGTTCTCGTCCCACGAGGAGATCGTTCCCGTCCCGGCAGGGAGCTCAGGGTAGAAGTCCTTCGCGGCGGCGGCGACGGGGACTCCGTTCCCGTCCCGGGGAGGGATCAGATCGGGGGGAAGCGGACATGTTGCGCCACAGTGAACTTGTTACGCGCCCCAACACGGGAATACCGCGCCTCCGGGCGGACGTGTTACGCGAGAGCAGACCTGCGCGCGGCGCAGGCAGATTTGTTGCGCCCCAGTGGACTTGTTGGGCGACGGCGTCGTCGAGACACCCGCCCAGAACCGCCTAAACACCTGCCCATAACCACCGGGGGACCACGCCGGCCGACAACAACCCTGCCCTTGACACAACGTAGCTCCACCAATGCAAAAGGCTCTATGACAGCGCCAGAATTCCACCCGAGTATTTTCTGGAACCAGGTACTGATTCGCGCGTGCACTTTTACTAGCCCAGCCCGGACGTGTCGCTCTTCAAGCTGACACTAGGTGCAGATGGTCGAATACCTTTTCTAGCTGAAACTGGGCATAGGTGGCACCGAATACTGCGCAAACACCACTCCCGACTAGAAAAAGCACACCGTCAGCGCGCACCCGGCGCACCCCGCAGGATTTCGCGCGCAATCTGCGCCGTTTGGCTGGGCGTTTTGCCAACGCGCACGCCAACCGCCTCAAGCGCCTGCTTCTTCGCTGCTGCTGTGCCCGCCGAACCGGAAACGATGGCACCGGCGTGGCCCATCGTCTTGCCCTCAGGAGCAGTGAATCCGGCGACGTAACCCACAACGGGCTTGGTCATGTGTTCTTTAATGAATGTAGCCGCACGTTCTTCCGCATCTCCGCCGATTTCGCCGATCATCACAACCAGATCAGTCTCCGGATCCTCTTCGAAGGCGCGCAACGCGTCGATGTGGGTCGTACCAATCACTGGATCTCCGCCGATCCCGATGCAGGTAGAAAAGCCGATGTCGGAAAGTTCGTACATCATCTGGTAGGTCAGCGTGCCCGACTTGGATACAAGGCCGATCCTGCCCGGCCCGGTAATGTCCGGCGGCGTGATACCAACGTTCGACTGGCCAGGCGTGATTATCCCCGGGCAATTCGGCCCGATAAGCCGCACGCCACGCTCCTGCGCATACGTGAAAAACGCAGCCGCATCCGCCACGGGAATGCCTTCCGTGATGGTCACAACCAGATCCAGCTTTGCATCCACAGCTTCCATCGCCGCGCTCTTCGCAAATGCGGGCGGCACAAAAATCACAGATACGGTAGCGCCGGTAGCGGCTTTGGCCTCCGCCACGGTCCCGTATACGGGAATTGTCACAGTACCGCCGGTGCGATGCTCGGCATCCCAACCGATGGGGACGACGTCGTATTCGACTTCCGTTCCCGCCTTACGCGGGTTTACGCCGGCCACGATATTCGTTCCGGCACCGAGCATGCGCTTTGTGTGCTTTGAACCTTCCGATCCTGTCATGCCCTGGACGATGACTTTCGAATCCTTGGTGAGGAATATCGACATCTGGGCGCCTCCCTACTTTCCTGCCGCGAGTTGGGCTGCGCGCGCGGCCGCGCCGTCCATGGTCTCTTCAATGGTGACAAGTGGATGCGCCGCATCTTTGAGAATCTGCCGCCCAGCTTCCACGGCATTGCCATCAAGCCGCACAACGATCGGCTTTGTTGCCGCGTCACCGAGCTGCTCCAAAGCGGACACAATTCCCGTGGCCACCTGATCGCACGCCGTGATCCCACCGAAGACATTCACAAATACGGACCGCACGTCCGGATCGCTGAGTATCACCGAAAGCCCGTTGGACATGACCTCCGCGGAAGCACCACCGCCAATGTCCAAGAAATTCGCCGGGCCCACGCCATATTGTTCACCCGCATAAGCAACCACATCCAACGTGGACATGACCAGCCCGGCTCCATTTCCGATGATGCCAACTTGTCCGTGAAGCTTCACATAGTTCAAGCCCAGCGCCTTGGCTTTCGCTTCCAGCGGGTCTTCGGCGGCCTTGTCGATCAGCGCTTCGTGTTCAGGATGGCGGAAGCGCGCATTATCGTCAAGCGTCACCTTGCCATCCAGAGCCAGAATGTCACCCTGCTCCGTGAGCACGAGCGGATTGACTTCCACCAAGGTGGCGTCCTCACCCTTGTAGACGTCCCACAGTGCCTCGATTACAGGTATCACTTTCGCCGCCACAGCGCCCTCGAAGCCCGCTGCCTGCACGATCTCCTCCGCCTTGGCCACATCCACGCCGATCAGCGGGTTGACGGGGACCTTCGCCAGAGCTTCCGGCCGCTCCTTGGCAAGCTGTTCGATCTCCATGCCGCCTTCTATGGAGCACATGGCAAGATAGCGGCGCTCGGAGCGATCCAGCAGAATAGAGAAATAGTATTCATGGGCGATATCCGCACCACTCGCCACCAGCACGCGGTGGACGGTGTGGCCCTTGATATCCATACCCAAAATGGCCTGGGCGGCATCGAAGGCTTCCTGCGGCGAATGAGCGAGTTTCACGCCGCCGGCCTTTCCGCGGCCTCCCGTTTTGACCTGTGCTTTGACTACGGTCAGCCCGCCGAGCTTTTCGGCTGCAGCGCGCGCCTCTTCAGGATTTTCCGCCACAATTGCGGGCAGTACGGGCACGCCATGCTTGGCGAACAAGTCCCGCGCCTGGTATTCGTAGAGATCCACGAAAGGATTCCTTTCCTCAGCCAATATCTCGACGTCGAGATAGTTCGAGTCTACCCTGAGCCGAAGGTCCCGTGTAACCGTTTTTCATGCGGCGAGACACACCCTCTTTCATGCGGCGAGACACACCTTCCTTCATGCCTCGTCCACCTTCTCAAGCGGCGCGAATCGCAGCATGAGCCGTTTGGAGACACCACCACGAAAATTCACCTTTGCCACAGTGGATTTGCCGCTGCCTTCAAAGGACACGATTCGCCCCACTCCGAAGCTCTTGTGGCGCACCGTGTCGCCAATTTTCAGTCCCGACGGCGCCGCCGGCTCGCCTCCCTGCCCGATGCCCGCGTTGGGCGGCGTATCGTGGTTAGGCGACGTCGTCGCAGCGGCGCGCTGCGTATCCTCAACCCCAAGCTTCCCGGGAACAAATCGTCCGGACCCTACCGGCGGAGCAAAATCGTCGTCGCCGGAACCAAAGCCCCGCGAGCTATACCGGCTCCCACCGTTCCACGCGCTAGAGCCTCTGCCACCCCACGCACCTGAATGGCCGTAGCCGCCCCAACCGTATCCATTTCGCAGAACGTCTTGGCTGGATGCCTCTCTACGCCAATCGATCAATTCTGGCGGGATCTCCTCAAGGAAGCGAGACGCTGGAAATTCCTGGGGTGCGCCCCACGATGAGCGTGTGGCGGCGCGCGTGAGATAGAGGCGCTGGCGAGCGCGGGTCACGGCCACGTAGGCAAGGCGGCGCTCCTCTGCCAGCTCCTGCGGATCGGCGAGCGAGCGCATGTGCGGGAAGGTACCATCCTCCAAGCCGGTGATGAATACGACCGGAAATTCCAAGCCTTTCGCGGTGTGGATGGTCATGAGCGTGACTTCGCCCTCACCCGATTCGCCATCTGCCAGCTGATCCGTATCAGAGACCAGCGAAACTTGGTCGAGCCATTCGGCCAAACCCGCTTCCGGATTCACAGTGTGGAACTCAGCCGCCACTGAGTGAAGTTCCGCCAGGTTCTCCAGCCGGGATTCGTCCTGCGGATCCTCGCTTCCGCGTAACATTGCCAGGTATCCAGCCTCGTCCAGCACATCATCCAAGATATCGGCAGGCGCCACACTGTTGCCGGCCTGCTCGCGCGCCTTCTCAAGCAGCGCCACGAAATCACTGATACTGCTGCGCGCCCGTGCTGTCAGGCCTGCTACCTCGCCGCGCTGCGGATCAGGATGAGCCACATCCGCCAACGCCGCCCCAAAAGAGATACCGTTGCGCGCAGCATGCAAGGCCACGGATTCTTCCGCCTTCGCGCCCAGACCACGCTTCGGAGTATTCAAGATCCGCCGCAGCGAGACTGTATCATCTGGATTCACCACAGCGTGCAGGTAGGCCAGCGCGTCCTTGATCTCCTTGCGCTCATAAAATCGCGTGCCGCCGATCACGCGATACGGAATCCCCGAGCGCACAAACATGTCTTCGATCGCACGGGATTGTGCGTTAGTGCGATAGAAGACGGCCACATCGCCGTAGGTATATCCCGCGGTATCGCGCAGCCGATCGACCTCTTCCACTACAAAGTTCGCCTCATCAGCCTCCGAATCGGCGACATAACCGACCAGTTTCTCCCCCGCCCCCTGGTCCGTCCACAGCCGCTTGGGGCGCCTACCTTCGTTGTGTGCGATGATCGCATTTGCCGCCGAGAGGATCGACTGCGTGGAGCGATAATTCTGCTCCAACATAATCGTGGTGGCGTTGGGGAAATCCTGCTCGAAATCTTCAATATTCCGGATCGTGGCGCCTCGGAATGCATAAATAGACTGATCGGCATCGCCCACCACGGTGAGTTCACCGTGAACCGGATCCGCGGGCGTGCCCGTGAGCTCGCGGATGAGTTCGTATTGTGCGTGGTTCGTGTCCTGGTATTCGTCTACCAAGATGTGGCGAAAGCGCCTCCGATAGTGTTCGGCCACGTCCGGGTGAGCCCGCAACAGATGCACTGTCTTCATAATGAGATCATCGAAATCCATCGCGTTGGCCTCGCGGAGCCGCGCCTGGTAGGCGCCGTATGCCTCCGCAAGCACGGTGGAATCCTTCGATTCAGCACCCATTGCCGCCTGCTCGGGGGAAACCAGTGCATTCTTGAGATCTGAGACCTGGTGGTAGAGGCTTTTGGGCGGATATGCGCGGTGATCGATGTTTTTTTCGCGGCACACCATGGTCATGAGCCGTTGAGCATCCGTTTGGTCGTAGATCGTGAACGTGGAGCGCATGCCCAACGCCTGGTGCTCCGCGCGAAGAATCCGCACACACGCCGAGTGGAAGGTGGAGATCCACATGCCGCGCGCCAGGCCGCCCAACATCCCGTTGATCCGTTCGCGCATCTCTTTGGCGGCCTTATTCGTAAATGTGATCGCCAGGATCTCGCTAGGCCGAGCCTGCCCCGCAGCTATCAGATATGCGATACGGGAGGTGAGCACCCGCGTTTTGCCCGATCCGGCGCCTGCAACCACCAAGAGTGGCCCACCCGTGTGGACGACGGCGTCGCGTTGTTGCGGGTTCAGGCCCTCAAGGATCCGCTGCATCTGGGCCGTGTTTGCTACCGCGGAACCACCGAGCGCGCCACCGCGCGCCCCTTGAGTGCCCTCTTGCCCAGTTCCTTGCGTTGCATCAGCCTGGTTACCGGTTCCGGAAGGCCGGTTTGCCACCGCTATGCGCGCACGCAGGCGCGCCATCGTATCCAGATACGCCTGGCGAGAAGCAGAATTTTGATTAGGACTCATAACGGAACAAGCCTACCGCGTGGCTCGGACACGAAAACGAGGCGGCTACGCCGTCGTCATACAACCGGAAGTTCGTATTCCCGGAACAGTGCACGCGCATCATCGACGGCCTCAAGTGACGGCGGCTCCACATCCTCCAACCTGTACTCCAAGCCCAACGTATGCCATTTGTCGCGGCCCATCTGGTGGAACGGCAACACCTCGAAACGCGAGACCGCAGGCCATCTACGCGCGATCTGTGCCGCTTTCCGCATGTTGGCAGGATCGTCCGTCCAGCCCGGCACCAGCACAAAACGAATCCATATCTGGATGCCCTTGGCATTGAGACGATCGCCAAAATCGATGGTCGGCTGGAGCTGGCGGCCCGTGAGCGCCATGTACGTATCCGGATCCCCCGATTTGATATCTAGCAGCACCAAATCCACGTCATCCAGCATCGCATCGTTCGCAGCGCGGCCCAGAAAACCTGAGGTATCCAACGCAGTGTGGATGCCCATTTGCTTCGCACCATGCAGAATCCGCGCCGTGAAGGCCGGCTGCATCAGCACCTCACCGCCCGAAAGCGTGAGCCCACCGCCCGTTGCCCGGAAGACCTTGCGGTAGCGGCCAATGCGGCGCAGTAACTCATCGGCCTCCACAGGTTCGCCGTTGCGCATCTCCATCGTATCCGGGTTATGGCAATACACGCAGCGCAGCGGACAGCCTGAAAGGAACACCGTCATGCGCGTACCCGGGCCGTCCACTGCCGTCACCAGCTCCCACGAATGCACTGACCCCAGCGTGCCTGCACGCATCCGGCGCAGCCGGTCAGCGTGCTCCAGATCCGAGAGCTCCGCTAAACCCGCCGTGCCGGCACCTTGGATGCGCGCCGCCGGCGTAATACCGGCGGCGCCCACATCAGCGTTCATTTCGAGTTTGCTTCTCGCGCGGCTCGATCAGGCGGAGTGATGGAAGGTGCGGGACAGCACGTCAAGCTGCTGTTCGCGCGTCAGCTTCACAAAATTCACTGCGTACCCCGAAACGCGGACCGTCAGGTTTGGGTACTTCTCCGGGTGCTCGATCGCATCCTCCAGCGTGGAGCGGTCCAACACGTTGATGTTCGCATGGTAGAGGCCTTGCACGCCACCATGGTTGCTACGCGCAGCCTTCATTTCCGCCAGGCGCTCGTCGAAAGTCTTTGTAGCCATCGTTCTTTCCTTCTCTGGTTCTTACGTTTGTGTCCGTGTTTCTTACGTTTGTGTCTCTGCCAGCCGAAGATGCTTTTTCTAGCTGAAACTGGGTGCAGGTGGAACTGCCTCCTGGGCTAATACCGTTTCCAGCTAGAAAAAGTCACAGATCCGGCTCAAAAGCCACAGATCCGGCTAAAAGCCACAGATCCGGCTAAAAGCCACAGGCGCAAGGCCGAGACACCGCACTAGTTCACGAAATCCTCTGCCACGAACTCCTCATCTGGCACGAAGCCAGCATCCAGAATGCCAACCAAGTTCTGCACCTGTTCCTCCTTCGAGCGGCCCAGGCCAGATGGCGTGATCGTATTCGTCAACGAAATACCATCCAGTGCGTCGTTGTAATCCAACTTCGCCACCGACAGCATCGAAGCCACCATGCCATGCGTATCAATCCCGTTCTCCGGATTCGCCCCCGGTGCGAACGGCGTACCAGCCTTGTGGCCACACGGGAATGCGCCCGTAGCCTTGCCATACACCACGTTCGAGGTGATCGTCAGCACCGACTGCGTGGGAATCGCATCACGATACAGCGGAATCGCACGGATCTTTTCCATAATCGTATGAACCACGGTGGCGGCGATATCGTCTGCACGGTCGTCGTCGTTCCCATACGTCGGGAAATCACCCTCAGTCACGTAGTCAACCACCAAACCCGATTCATCGCGCACTGGCGTGACCTTCGCATATTTGATCGCAGCAAGCGAATCCGCCACAATCGACAGGCCCGCAATTCCGCATCCCATCGTGCGCACGATATCTGAATCGTGCAGCGCCATCTCGATCGCCTCATATGCGTACCGATCGTGGCAATAGTGGATGATATTCAGCGCCTCCACATAGGTGCCCACAACCCAATCCAGCATGTCTTCATACTTGGCCCAGACCTCATCAAAATCGAGCGGACCATCACCAGCGATCGGTTCATAGCCAGTCACCACCTGCTTGCCGGACATCTCGTCGCGCCCGCCGTTGATGGCATACAACAGAGCCTTCGCCGCATTCACACGCGCACCGAAGAACTGCATCTGCTTGCCAACGCGCATTGGCGAAACACAACAGGCGATGGCGGCGTCGTCGCCCCAATGCTCACGGATCTGCGGATCCGATTCGTATTGGATAGACGATGTCTCAATCGAAATCGCCGCGCAGAACTCCTTATAGCCTTCCGGTAGATTCTCATCCCAGAAGACCGTGATATTCGGTTCCGGGGCCGGGCCCAAATTGCGCAGCGTCTGCAACAACCGGAACGACGTCTTCGTTACCAGCGTGCGGCCATCCTCCCCAAAGCCGGCGTCCGACCACGTCGCCCAATACGGATCACCCGAGAAAATCTGGTCATAATCGATCGTGCGCAAGAATCGCACGATCCGCAGCTTGATCACCAACGCATCAATGATTTCCTGCGCGTCCTGCTCAGTGATGACGCCCCTCGCCAAGTCACGCTCAAAATAGATGTCCAAGAAAGCCGAGAGGCGGCCAAACGACATCGCCGCTCCATCCTGCGACTTCACCGAACCGAGGTAAGCGAAATACGTCCACTGCACAGCCTCCTGAGCAGTGCGCGCCGGCACCGAAATATCAAAACCATATTCCGCTGCCATATTCTTGAGCTTCTTCAGCGCCTTGATCTGCTCCGAATGCTCCTCGCGGTAACGCGCCCAATGCTCGCTAAACGGCTGGTCCGCAACCGCATCCTTCGCCGCCTGCTTCTGCGCGATCAGCGCATCCACACCGTACAGCGCCACACGCCGATAGTCTCCGATAATCCGGCCGCGCCCGTACGCATCCGGCAAGCCCGTAATAATATGCGATGAACGCGCCGCACGGATCCGCGGCGTGTAGATGTCGAACACAGCATCGTTATGGGTCTTGCGATATCGCGTGAAGATCTTCTTGACCTCCGGATCGACTTCCTTGCCAGCCTCCTTGATCGCCGTCTCCACCATGCGCCAGCCACCGTTCGGCATCATCGCACGCTTCAACGGAACATCAGTCTGAAGGCCCACGACGACGTCGTCGTCCTCAGAAATATACCCAGCCGGAAATGCGTCAATATCCGCCGGCGTATGAGTGTCCACGTCGTAAACGCGGCGCTCCCGTTCCTCCTTCAAATACGTATTCGAAAGAGTGTCCCA
Source organism: Ancrocorticia sp. (assembly GCA_022648165.1). Taxonomy (GTDB): domain Bacteria; phylum Actinomycetota; class Actinomycetes; order Actinomycetales; family Actinomycetaceae; genus Changpingibacter. The sequence goes on along the minus strand of JALCLX010000015.1, from coordinate 2,157 downwards.
CACGCGCAGGGTTTTATCAGTAGGCCCAGAGAGGAAACTCGCGTCACCTTCGTAAGGCGTGTAATTCTTCTGGATAAAGTCACGGACGTCTATCGATTCAGTCCAATTTCCTGGGGTGAAACCGTCCCATGCTTGTGCGGCGGCAGCTTCAACACCCGATTCGGTACGCTCCATTGCTGTTCTCCTGGAGAGGTAGTCCATTGGGATGAATCCATTCTCTCGCAGGTGAAGGCCATCGCGCTGTGACGAAGTCTTCGGCTCCCACGTTGTAAAGCCCACACCACATACCCCAAGCCTGCCACCTGGGGATTTATCCGATATCCCAACATCGCGTAGGACAAACGTCCTGGTTTCGGACGCGCGGATTTGGTAGTCAGGGCGAAAGTCCCTTGTGCATATACAGAGATTTACTGTATATAGACAGTTTTGGACTCAATCGAAACCGTTTTATCAAATACGCGTGCGGGCGCGGGTTGCGCGCGCTGGATATGGGCTGGTGCGGGCGCGGGTGCGCGTGCTGGATATGGGCTGGTGCGGGCAGGTTGTGTGCGCCGGACTCCGGTTGAGTGCGTAGGCACAAGTTGCGCGGTGCTTTCTGGCAGATGTGGTGGCGCTTCCCGCTGTGCCGGGGATGCTTTTTCTAGCTGGAACGGGGTGCAGGTGGCACGGGCTCCTGGGGGAATACGATTGCGGACTAGAAAAGGCACCATCGTCGGGTATCGGGATAAGCGGAAGTACCGCATTTTGTGTTTCGCAACCCCATGACCTGCGGGTTTATTTTCCACTTTTCGTGTCTTTGTGCTTTTTCTAGCTGAAACGGGCTTAGGTTAACATTTGGTACTCAGGAAATAGGCTTTTTGACTAGAAAAAGTCAGAGCAACTGAATCGACTATTCGAAACGCCCAGGTCACAGCCCTGCCCGCGCTCGTTTTACCTTTCTCCACGTATCCGGATACTGACAGGTGGAGCCTTTTCTAGCCCACAACACTAAAACCCCAGCACCCGAAACCACCTACACCCAGTTTCAACTAGAAAAAGCCACTTCCGCCCCAGCTAAAAATCATCGCAGCACCAGCCGAAAAACGTCGCTCCACCAGCTAGACACAGCACCTCAGGCAGCATGTCTGGCTGCAAGATCAGTGCGTCCGGCTTCTCCGGCACGAACACCAGCAGCGCCGGCACCACCGGCCACTTCAGCCTCAGCAGCCCCGTCAATGCCAGCACCTTCAACACCCCAGCTGCGCACACCTAATCAAGCCTGCTGCACCGTCAGCACCAGCGCCACCAGCCCTTCCGCAGCTCACGCCCACTTCCACTCGGCCTATTCCCACTCGCGCGCTTCCGCATTCCAATGTCCACCGGCCGCTATCCCCTTGATCGCAGGGTCGAGGAGCCTCCCGGCGAGCTCTGCTGCGGCCCCTATGACCCTCAGTTCCTCCGGAAGGCCCGTCTTCTGGCAGAGCTTCGCGAACTGACGCGCCTGGGAGGAACCCCAGGCCTTCGGCAAATCGAAGGAGCTGCCCAGACAGATGTGCCGCGCAGCGGTTTCGCGGCACAGGCGGGACTGGAGCCTCGATCCGTCATCTCAGCCGTAGTAGCGTAGACGGCGATGTCCACGAGGTCCTTAACCCTGGAGGACACCCTTCCGCCGTGCACCTCTACGATGCCGCAGAGCTTATCCGCGAGGACGGCCTCGACGGGGTAGACGAGGTAGTCGCAGGTCTCAACCCCATCCACCTCTATCCTGTCCACCGGGGCTATGCGCTCGGCGCCTTCAAGCGGCACCTCGTCGACGACGAGGTCGACGGAGACAGACTGCAGGCGTTTCGCGCCGATTATGGGGACGAACTTGACCGACAGCCCGTCCCTGTACTCGTCCTCTGCCTTTATAGGATGCGACCCCGCGAACTCGAACGTCACGAAGTCGTCCAGGTCGGTCTCGGCAAGCCGGACGAGCTTCTGGAGCGCCTCACTCAGGTTTTCTTCTGTGGAGAGAGCAGGTCGATGTCGCGCGTCGCGCGGGCGTCGATGGTGCGGGCGAGCATCGCCCGGCCGCCCTTGAGCACGAACAAGTCGTTGCCGCCGGAGAACACGCGGCAGAGGAGCCGGTGGAAGTAGAAAGACGACACCGCACGCCCGGTATCCATCGGCGACGCC
>JALCLX010000014.1 GCA_022648165.1 Ancrocorticia sp. | reverse complement strand
GCCGACTAACGCCGATGGTACTGCACTCGTCAGGGTGTGGGAGAGCAGGACACCGCCATCAACCCCTTTTTCGTGTGGGGCCGGTCATCAAGACCGGCCCCACACACATTTAAACCACAGCCATGCGACAACGAACACAGCAATGCGTCCCTGAAGAGTAGGGGACAATGCGGTTTGCTCGAAATGCGGCGGTGAAACAAGGGCGTAACAGAACCGAAATCTTGTGACGGTAAATTATCCTCGATGAAGAGCATCGCCAGCGTGCAGGCAGTGTGCTAACTCGAGGATGGGAGACTGACATGACGGTAACCGCTGGGTCTTTCAGTGATACTTTGAATGCGGTCGATAGCTTTGTGTGGGGCCCCTGGCTGCTGATACCGCTGCTGTTGGGGACTGGAATTGTGCTGACCATACGCTTGCGGGGATTGCAGTTTCGCAAGTTGGGGGCAGCCTTGCGATTCGCATTTTTCCAGCGCGACAGGGCGGGGAGGCAAGTAGCGCGGCTGGCGATATTTCGCACTATCAGGCGTTGACGACGGCGCTTGCGGCAACCGTGGGCGTGGGAAATATCGTGGGTGTTGCAACGGCGATACATCTGGGTGGTCCGGGAGCGCTTTTTGGATGTGGGTTACCGCCTTGTTCGGTATGGCCTCGAAGTGCTCGGAGGCGTTCCTTGCCGTGAGGTTCCGGACAACTGACGCGAATGGACAGCAGTCGGGCGGGCCACAGTATTATTTGAAGCACGCCATCAAGGGAAAGTTCGGCGTATTTCTTTCTATCTTTTTTGCGGTAGCCGCGGTCTTAGCCTCCTTTGGAATTGGATGCATGAAGCAGTCGAATGCAGTGGCTGCGCAACTGGAGAATTTCTTCGGCTGGAATCGTGCCATCGTCGCAATTGTGCTTGCCATAGCGGTTGGCGCTGTACTGCTCGGTGGCATTACATCGATCGGCAAGGTTACAGCGGGTTTCGTACCCATGATGATTGTGTTCTATGTGGGTGGATGCATCTACATTCTCGCTGTAAACGCTGCCGGCATTCCGCATGCGCTCTACTTGGTCTTTACGCAAGCCTTCACGGGAGCGGGTGCAACTGGAGATTTTCTCGGATCAACGTTCATAATGGCTTTGCAATATGACGTTGCGCGCGGCATCTTTTCCAATGAATCTGGCATGGGATCAGCAGCCATCGCAGCCGCAGCGGCGAAGACGCACCATCCGGCACGCCAAGGACTCGTCTCGATGACGCAGACGGTTTATTGACACGATTATTGTGGTGTCCTGCACGGGCCTTGTGATTCTCTCAACGGGTACGTGGACGGGATCGGATCCTGCAACGATGACGGCGGAAGCCTTCACACACGGGTTGCCGGGCCAATGGGGCCACTACATCGTATCGATCGCATTGGTGTTCCTGGCGGCATCCACTATTTTGGGCTGGTCATATTACGGAGAACGGTGCGTTGAGCGGCTTGTAGGGGTCAAGGGCGTATTGCCCTATCGCGTAATCTTTACGGTGGTCGTGTTCATCGGTACAGTCACGAACCTTACCGACGTGTGGACATTCGCTGATATTGCGAACGGCTTGATGACACTGCCAAACCTCATCGGTTTACTGATCCTATCGGGCCTGATTGCGCGCGAGACAAAGGCGTATCTGGCACAAGACCCAGACCTCCGCAGGCCCGGGAACGAATTTGTTTCTATTCCCGCTACTGCAGATGCGAAGAACTGAGGCCACTGATCAGAACTGAGTCCACTGATCTCTATGTAGCTGCATGTACGGCGTCAGCCGCGATTGATGTAGCCTACGACGGTGAGCACTGGCGCAAACAACAACGAACTCCGGCGGAACCTGAAGAATCGGCACATGCAGATGATCGCCCTTGGTGGCGCGATCGGAACGGGATTGTTCTACGGTTCGGCTTCCTCTATCGGCCTCGCTGGGCCGGCCATTCTGGTTGTCTATCTGGTGGGTGGCGCAGTAATCTTCCTGATTATGCGTGCGCTCGGCGAGATGTCTGTGTACGAACCCGTTTCAGGCGCTTTCTCGCACTATGCTTACGAGAATTGGTCGGATCGTGCGGGTTTTGTTTCCGGTTGGAATTACTGGTTCAACTATGTGCTCGTCTCGATGGCGGAATTATCGGTGGTTGGCATCTACATCAACTACTGGTTTCCTGGCGTACCTGCATGGGTTACAGCCTTGGCCTGCGTTGTGGTCATCACGGGCGTGAATGTGGTGAGTGTGCGCGCATTCGGGGAATTCGAGTTTTGGTTCGCTATTATCAAGGTAGCTGCCGTGATCGGCATGATCGTGCTCGGTGCCGTCGTCGTCATTATGCGGATCAATGCAAATCCGGATCTTCCCGATCCGTCTTTTACGCACCTATGGGACACTGGAGGTTTTTTGCCACACGGCCTCGCAGGCGCTGCGACGGCTTTGGTTCCCGTGATGTTCTCATTTGGCGGGGTGGAGCTCATCGGCATTACGGCAGGAGAAGCTGACAACCCCACACGAACAATTCCACGGGCAATCAATCAGATCGTTTACCGGATTCTTTTGTTCTACGTGGGTTCCCTGGCTGTCATCATGTCCGTGATTCCGTGGAATCGCATCGACGGAAAACTTAGCCCGTTCGTGCAGATCTTTGACAGCGTGGGGATCTCCGTTGCTGCTGATATCCTGAATTTTGTTGTTCTCACGGCTGCGCTATCGGTATACAACTCTGGATTGTACTCAAACGGCCGCATGCTGTACGCACTTGCGCGCCAGGGAAATGCGCCTCGGTTCCTCGCAAAGGTCAATGGCCGCGGTACACCTGTGGCAGGCATTCTGGTGTCCTCCGCAGTGACGTTGATAGCCGTGCTCGTGGTGTTTTTGTGGCCTGATTTTGCTTTCCAGTACCTGATGTCAATCGCTCTTGTTGCTGGCCTTATCAACTGGTCCATGATCATGGTGACGGAGCGAAAGTTTCGGCGCAGGTTGGGGCCTTCCGCACGAAATTTGACGTTCCCGCTTCCTGGCGGTGGCGTAGCGACGGGCATCGTTCTGGCTGTGCTGTTAGTGGTCGTGGTCCTGATGGCCCTATCTCCGGATTACCGGACAGCCGTGATCATCGGTCCGCTTTGGGTGATCGCCTTGCTTGCGATTCACGCTGTCATCCGGACGAAGGCACATACTGTTCGCGCATAGTGCTGTGCGGATTGGAACGACGCCGCCGCGCCCACGGTTGTTGTAGAGTCGTCCATTTCATTTTTGAATTGTTCTGATTCGTTTTTTTGAATCGTTCTGACCTTGCCAGAATCGAATGATCCAACATGAACGAAGACGATCGTCTGCGGCGCGACTCTTCTTTGCGATTGCGCGGTTTTCTTAGCATCTTATGAGTGTGTTATGTCGTCACGTGGCACCGGCGCGGAGAAATACGCAATTCTGGCGTTATGTAAAACAGACAGGTAACGCTACCCTAACTCTGGCGATTGAATTCGCTCATTGAGAAGGGAAAGGATCCACATGTCTTCGACGTTGAAGGAACGTCTGCTCGCTGTGGGCGCCGGAGTGGCCGTACTCCTCGGCGGGTTGAGCGCTGGTGCGGCCGCGAACGCTGACGAATCGGTACAAAGCGATGCCACAACTACCACGTGGGACGGCACACTTACATGGGGGTTGAAAGCGAGCTTCATCAACTACCTCACCAGCAAAATCGCGAATGGCACAGTGACGGCAACTGATGGCGCTGCGTTGCCCAACGGCCAACAGAGCGCGGCCGATTATACGCTCGCTCCCGGCCAACAGTTTGGAGAAGGGACTCCTGACGAGGTTCAGTTCCAGGGAACGGTGCAGTACACCGGCCATGATGGTGTGCTCGATGTGACACTTTCGGACCCAGTGATCGATTTTTCTGCGAACGTCTTGAAAGTAACCGTATCGAGCAGGGAATTTGCGGGCGCTACCACGCTTGGAGACCTGGTCAATTACGGGGAGATCGCGTTTGCATCACTGACAGGTCTGAAGGCCACGCCTGGTGAAGACGGAATGGCTATTTCCGTTTCGTCGGCGAAATTAACTGAGGAGGGTGCTCAAGCCTTCGCTGGATTCTACAAGGAGGGCGAGGCGCTTGATGTTCCAACAGCGGTATTGACGAAGACGGTTACCGAAACGACGCCGCCGGTGGAATCGGAAACAACAGAGCAGGCTGAGACATCTGAAAAGCCCTCCAAGGCGCTGGAGCAATCGAGCACGCCCACTGAGGAAGAAACAACTCAGGCTATTCCCCGCGAGTCTCTGTCGTGGCAAGTGAAGGATACGTTTATCGGATACATCGCTGCGCACGCAACGATCTCTGAAACCGGTGGAGCGGTATATAACGGAGACACTTTCGCATTCCCACTGGCGAAAGGCCAAACGCTGGATGTGGAGAACCTCAGCTCTATTTCCTACACAGGATCGGTAAACTTGAACGCCTATGGCGGGGCGTTGGATATTACGTTTGCGAATCCAACTGTGGAGAAGACTGCGGATGGATGGGTCTTGACGGCCGAGTCCGTTAGCAAACCTAGAAGCGGCGGCGAACCCGTGAATTATGGGCGGATCGCGCTCGCTTCGCTGGAGGGTATGTCAGTAGAGGAATCCGATGGACTGGTAAGTGTTACTTTCGCCAGTGCACAAGCTTTGGAAGGGACTTCAAACGTATTTGGGTATGCTGCGGGCACGGATCTTGCTGCGCCTGTGGCGACCTTCGCGGTGAGCTCGGAACCTGAACCAACTGCGCCAGCAACGCAGGCAACAACTCCTGGCAAAGAGACAACAACCAAGCCAAGCAAGCCGACTACGCAACCGACAAGCACGGAGACGCCGGCGGCCACGCCGAGCACGCAACAAAAGACAGAGTGCACTGTTGATACAACAAAGACACGCGTTACTAGCGGATCCCTTTCGTGGGGACTAAAGAGCTCGTTTACGAGTTACATCACGAGTTCCATAGCGAACGGAAGCTGGACACTCAGCGGAGTGACGCGCGATGGCGGCGCGTTTGTGTTCCCTGCAACTGGTGGAACATTCGATACCGCAACGCGTACCGGCACCCTCTATTTCAGTGGCAGCGTACATTTCACAGGGCATGACGGAATCCTAGATTTGACCATTTCGAACCCGACTTTGGTTGTCAACGGATCCACGGGATCTGTCTATCTCACGGTGAAGGGCTCTGACATGCAAGGGAATAAGGTCGACGTGGGCCGAGTAAACTTTGCCAACGGCTCATTCTCCACAGTGTCAGTGTCGAACGGGGCGCTCAGCGTTTCCGCCTCTTCGGTAACGCTCACCGCTGCTGGTGCGCAAGCATTCGCGGGCTTCTACAGCGCGGGCCAGGCGCTCGACAATCTCAACGCATCCGCTCACCTCACTGCTGCTAGCTCATGCGACCCGGTGACGGGAGAGAAGACGTATTACGACGCTTTTGGCAACGTAACAACGGCTGACCTCGCAAACACGGGGGCGAGCGATGTCGCTGGCCTCGCTGCGGCAGCAGCAGGGTTCCTACTACTGGGGCTGGCGGTGGTCGCAATGCGGCGCAGGGCGCTGCTGTGATAGTAGCAGTACAGCGTATCCACATTCTGAAGAAAGCAGATTGACCATGGTGGGGCCTTCCGAGGCTCCCACCATGTCTGGTGATTATGGTGAGCTTAGAAAAGAGAAAAGGAGCAGCGCGCTTCGCGCTGGTCTTGGCAGCTGCACTCTTTGTGACAGGATGCTCTACGGCAGGCGGGAGTACGGCGGTTTCGCCTTCTGTAAGTGCGCGGGACGGGGCGGCGTCTGATGCGAGCGCGCTGGCGTTGCCTGATCCTCATAGTTTGACAGGGCTGAGCGAGGTGGCGGATATATCTGATCCGGAACCGATTGCAGGATCTTTCACGCAAAATCTTCCCGTGCACGTCACTGACGCGGAGGGAAATGCGGTTACGATCACCGATACGTCGCGGATCCTCGCATTGGATATCAACGGAACCTTGTCGCGCACAGTCATTGCACTGGGATACGGGAAGAATATCGTTGGCCGCACGGTTTCTTCAACGGAGCAGCAGCTCGCCTCGCTTCCGGTGGTTACGGAGAACGGGCACTCGCTCAATACAGAGGCTATCTTGGCGCTTTCACCCACTCTCATTGTGGCCGATCGGAGTATCGGACCGCGGGAGGCTTTGGACCAGATCCGTTCCTCAGGCGTGCCTGTTGTCTTAGTGGATTCTGAACGTTCGCTTGACACGACTGACGCGTTGATCGAAAGTGTGGCCAACGCGCTCGGGGTACCGGAGGCGGGCAAGGCGCTCGCTGAGCGAACTGATGCGGAAACACAGAGCGCTCTTGCCCAGATTGCGCGATGGACTCCGAAAGAACCACTCGATATTGCATTCTTGTACGTCCGCGGAACCGCCGGAGTGTTTTTCATTCTTGGATCCGATGAAGGAGCAGATGACTTAATAGAAGCGGTGGGCGGAAATGACGTGGCAGCCGAACATGGGATAACGGCGACGACGCCCGCGAACGCGGAAGCCCTCGTTTCTTTGGATCCCGAAGTCATATTCGTGATGAAAGATGGCCTAGCCTCTACGGACGGCGTGAGCGGGTTGCTGGCGCGGCCGGGTGTGGCTCAAACGCGCGCGGGGCAAAGTGGACGCATTATCAGTATTCCTGATGGGATCTCGCTTTCGTTTGGGCCGCAAACAGGTGAAGTACTTCTTGCTATTGCGCGCGCACTGTATGAAGTGCCGTGATGGGGCAGACACGCACGAGGCGCCGCCGAATAACCTATGCCGTGCTTGTAGTTCTTCTGATCGTTGCGATTTTCACCTCTGCGGCGCTTGGACAGTACAACGTGTCTTTTAGCGACGTCGCGCGGGCGATAGGCGCCAAGCTGTCGTTGAGTGCTTCACCGAGCGACGCGGTGGTGATGTCCACCTTGTGGAGTATCCGCTTCCCACGAATCGCTTTGGGGCTACTGGTTGGTGCTGCGCTGGCGGTGGCCGGGGCCGTGATGCAAGCGGTTTTTTCAAATCCATTGGCTGAGCCGGGCATCGTGGGAGTTTCTTCTGGCGCATCAGTGGGAGCATCATTGGCCATGGTCTATGCTCCAGCGGCTTTGGGAGGCTACAGTGTTCCGCTCGCCGCCTTCGCATCGGGCCTTGCTGTGGCCGCAACTGTTTACATGCTTTCGCGATCCGGTGGAAAAGCTGAAGTGCTCACGTTGGTGCTGACGGGGATCGCTGTGACTGCAGTATGTTCCGCGCTGACATCTATTGCTACCTACGTTGCGCCAACCACTGCACGTGACCAGATCGTCTTCTGGCAGATGGGGTCACTCAATGGCGCCATGTGGTCACATGTGGGCAATGTTGCGGTTGTGGTGGTAGTCAGCTTGCTGGGAATAGTGTGGCTCGCGCCGCGTCTGGATATGTTGGCACTGGGAGAGCAAGCTGCAGGGCACGTAGGTGTCAATGTTCAGGCGGTGCGGTTGTGGGCGATTGCGCTCGCGGCGCTTTTGACAGCCGCTGCTGTCTCATACGCGGGTGTGATCGCGTTCGTAGGCCTGATCGTTCCCCATATTCTGCGTTTGATCATGGGTCCACTCAACAGATATCTCATACCCGCAGCTATGCTGGGCGGCGCATTGCTCCTCACGGTGGCAGATATCGCGGCACGGAATCTGATACCGTACGCGGACCTTCCCATCGGTATCTTCACCGCACTTGTTGGCGGCCCGACTTTCTTCATACTATTGCGTTCGAATCTGAGAGGCGTGAAATGACGGAACCGATTCTCTGTGCCCAGAGCGTCGCGTTCTCCTATGGGACCAGGCGTATCCTTGTGGACGCGTCGCTGAGCGTGGCTCCAGGGACCGTGGTTGGTCTACTCGGACCAAATGGAACCGGAAAATCCACTTTGCTTGGTTTATTGGCGGGTGATCTTGCGCCCTCGTCCGGGCAGGTGACGCTCGCGGGCCGGCCGATGGAATCCTACAGCCGTACTGAACTTGCGCGCATGCGGGCGGTTATGCCGCAGACGAGTGACTTCCCGTTCGCCTATACCGTGGCAGATATTGTGCACATGGGGCGGGCGTGCTGGGATGATTCGCCTACGGAAGCTGCGCAGATCACAACCCAAGCGATGCGTGCAACTGATGTGATGTCACTGGCGGAACGTGAAGTGACGCGCCTGTCCGGCGGCGAGCGTGCACGGGTCACGTTGGCGCGAGTTGTGGCGCAACAGGCGCGCGTTGTGCTGTTAGATGAGCCGACTGCCGCTTTGATATTGCGCATCAGGAACGAACAATGGAACTCTGCCGGAGCTTGGCACACGAGGGCAGGGCCGTGATCGCAGTGATGCATGATATACAACTAGCAGCTGCATACTGTGATGAGATTGCATTGATGAATGAGGGGCGAATCGTGGCATACGGAGAGCCCCGATCGGTCATCACGGGAGAGCGCTTGAGCAGCGTATATCAGTGGCCGATAGGGATCTCAACTGTACCGGATGGCCAGTTGATTGTGATTCCGCAGCGCTCGCGCGCTGCTTGTAGTACGAGCACACGGCACGAGGAGGGAACTCAGTGAGCGCACAACGTAAAGGGCGCAGACGCCGATCGTATAAGAAAGTTGTGTTATCGCAAAGCGGCCGGCGGGACGTGTGGTTGGTGGCCGCGGGTAGGTTAGTTTCTTTGCTCGGAACAGCGTGCGTCCTCGTCACCGTAGCGGGGGTAATCGTCCAGCGGCAACTGACACATGCGGCGGTGGCTGCGCTCGCCGTGGGCGTGGTATTTGCCGGTGCTGGCGCATTCTTCGAGATCGCCTACGGAGGTGTGGCAGCGCGGCGCGAGGAGAAAGACGTGCGCCATCGCCTGTTGGAAAGCGTATTCGGGTCTGTGCAGTTACCCACTCACCAGGAGGAGGATTTCGATTCCGCGAGGACAATCCAGCTCATGACGGACAATGCGGAGCGGCTGACGGAGTATCGGCAAACCTATTTCGGTGCGACCGTCGCAGCTATTGCCGCGCCCTTCCTCACACTCGCGTACGTGGCGATCGCCTACGACGCCGTCGTGGGCCTGGCTCTCATGGCATTGTGCCCGCTGATTCCATACTTGATCTCGGTGTTCAAGAAGTTCTTCCGCCAAACATCGGCTAATTCCCGCAGCGAGCGCGGCAAACTGGCCGGTGAATACTTGGACGCGATCAGAAACTTAGTGACGATACGTCTGCTGGGAGCGGGCCCACGCGTAGAGAAGCATCTGCGCGAACAAGGGGAGAAGAACCGTGGCGCGATCATGAAGCTCCTCGCCGGCAACCAGATCGTGATTATCGTGATGGATGGCTTATTCTCTCTGCTTCTGATCTGTGCTGCTGCGCTGTTGACGGTAATGCGTTACCATGCAGGCGCGCTGACTATGAGCGAATCCATTGCAATTATGCTGCTCACAAGTCTTCTCATCGAACCGCTGGTGCAGGTGGCGGGCTTCTTCTATGTTGGCATGGGAGGTATGGCTGCCGAACGCGCAATTGGGCGGTATCTCAGGACGCACCCAATCCCGCACGCGCATTCAACGCGCCACATCTCCCCGGCGTCTGGCGGCATCTCAGTGGAAAATGTGACATTCGATTATGGCCGAGGTGAAGTGCTTCACGGAGTCTCTTTGGAGGTCCCCGCTGGATCAAAAGTGGCTATCGTGGGGCGTTCTGGCGGCGGAAAAACAACACTGCTTTCGATCCTGCGCGGCTCATTGCCTATTCAGGGAGGCCATATCAAGATCGGTGGGCGGAACATCGCCGATCTTCAAGTGCCAGACATTCGCGCATTGACGGCAACAGTTTCGCAGAACACGTGGCTCTTTACTGGCACGGTGGCAGACAATGTGCGCATTGCTGCACCGGAGGCATCTGAAGAAGAAATATGGGATGCGTTGCGCCGGGTTCATGTGGCCGACGACGTCGCCGCCATGCCGCAGGGCCTTTACACCGACGTGGGCGAGCAAGGGGTACTCATCTCGGGTGGGCAGGCGCAGCGACTATCGCTGGCGCGGGCACTGTTGTCTGGCCGCAAAATCTTGTTGCTTGACGAACCAACGTCGCAAGTAGACCGTGAATCGGAACGTGCAATCATTGAAGCGATTAAGGGATTCGGCCCGGAATGGACGCTCCTGATCGTGACGCATCGCCGGGCGTTGCTCGAAGTTGCTGACGCCGCATACGAAATGAAACACGGGGAACTCCACCCCATGGAACTCAGCGAAGGAGCGTTGCGATGAACCAGAGTACTCCCAACTTACACGGGCTTCTGACCTGGCTTACAGGCATCACACATCCAGTACACAAGCCGCTTCTGGTTTCCACCTTCTTTCGATTCATCAATCTCACGCTCGACATAGTTCTTTTTGGGCTAGCTGGGGGCGGCGTTGCCGCAATTATTACGGGAACAACCGCATGGCCTGTTTTCTTATGGCTTGTCATTGTGGCACTGGTCAAGGCGAGTGCGTATTACCTGGAACAATTGACGGGACACTACGTGGCGTTCAAGGCGCTTGAGCTTTTGCGCACGGAGGTGTTCTCCTCACTGTGGCCCAAAGCGCCTGCGATCGTGACGCATGCGAAATCGGGTGACATACTGGCAAGTCTCACACGCGATGTGGACCGCATCGAAGTGGTATACGCGCACACATTCGCACCTGTTGTATCGGCATTCGTTGTTCCGCCAGCTGTTATCGTCGCCACTGGCGCCACCGTGGGGTGGGGCACCGTACTGGTCCCGGCACTGTGCGTTGCGCTTTCGCTTTTAGCGGTGCCGTTTATCGGTTTTCGAAGTTCCATGAGGGCAACGCGGCAGACCTTGCAACTACGCCGTGCGCTTTCGCATCACATTTCCGATTCCGTTTTTGGGACGGAAGAAGTTGTTGGATATGGCCGCGAGGCCGATCGCTTGGCCCAGATGGACCAGCTTTCGGACAAAGTGAGCGCATCGTCACTGCCTCCGAAACGTGCGAATGCTGCTAGGCGCAGTGCAAATGCGATGCTGATGTTGTTCTCCTTGATCGGCATCACCGCAGTGAACGTCGCTGCGGGGCACTCGTTGGTGATCACAGCGGCATTGGCAGCGGGGAGTTTGCGGCTTTTCGAAGGTCCGCGTGGCGTGGAAGACGCTGTTGGGTATCTGGATTATTCTCTGGCCGCAGCGCACAGGTTATGGGAGATCAGCCATGCCCCTGCTGCGGTGAGTGATGGTCCGGCGGTGTACACCAACTCTAAGCCGCCCACGATCACCTTCGAGGACGTTAGCTATAGCTATGCGGCCGGCGGACAGGATGCTACGAACGCGCCTTTCGCCTTGTCTCACCTCTCATTTACGGTACCCGCCGGGACTCGGACGGTATTGGTGGGTCCCAGTGGTTCCGGCAAATCCACCACGCTCCAGCTCCTGTTGCGGTACGACGATCCAGGTAGTGGACGCATCCTGCTCGACGGCGTGGACATACGCGAGTTCACGCTGGATTCGTTGCGCCACGCCGTCGTCGTGGTATCCCAAAAGAATCAACTGCTGGATACATCGATTCGGGACAATGTGACACTTGGAGCTCCAGCGGCCACTGATGCGCAGATCGCAGCGGCGTTGCGCGCAGTGCACCTGGATCAAGAAATCGCCGCCATGCCGCAGGGACTCGATACTCCGGTGGGAATGAACGGCAGTGGCCTTTCCGGAGGGCAGGTGCAGCGGCTGTGCGTGGCGCGTGCATTACTTATGGAGCCGAAGGTACTAGTACTTGACGAGTTCACGGCAAATCTGAATCCAGCCCTGGAGAAGAGCATTCGAGCGGATATAGCCGCAGCACTTCCCGACGTCACAATCGTGGAGGTAACACATCGCATCGAATCGGCGATGGACGCGGACGCCGTGATTGAACTAGAACATGGCCACGAGGTAGCGCACGGAGTTCCACGCGAGATCCTTGCGAACTACGTATAAGGCCACGACGTGAGAAACGTGCCGGTGATGCGGCACGGCGGCGTAGGCTGGATTCAGTCGCTTTTTTAGGAGGATCAAATGCCGCAGCTTCGTTCTGCAACGTCGACAACCGGTAGGAATATGGCCGGCGCGCGCGCATTGTGGCGCGCCACAGGGATGGGGTCGGAAGATTTTGGGAAGCCGATCATAGCGATTGCGAACTCTTTTACCGAGTTTGTACCGGGGCACGTCCACCTCAAAGACATGGGTCAATTAGTCAAGAAGGCAGTTGAGGAAGCAGGCGGAATTGGCCGCGAGTTCAACACGATCGCGATCGATGACGGCATCGCCATGGGGCACGGTGGCATGCTTTATTCTTTGCCTTCGCGGGAGATCATCGCAGATTCCGTAGAGTATATGGTCAACGCGCACACCGCAGATGCCCTGGTGTGCATCTCTAACTGCGACAAGATCACGCCTGGTATGCTCATGGCCGCGATGCGGCTCAATATCCCCACTATTTTCGTTTCTGGTGGGCCGATGGAATCGGGGCTGGCGGTTGATGGTGTGATTGAACATCCGCTCGATTTGATCGATGCGATGGCAGCGTCCGCAAATGATTCGATTACTGACGAGCAACTCGGTTTGGTGGAAGCCAACGCGTGCCCCACCTGCGGTTCCTGCTCCGGAATGTTCACGGCGAATTCGATGAATTGCCTGACTGAGGTATTGGGTTTGTCGCTTCCGGGTAACGGTTCCACGCTTGCCACGGCGTTGCGGCGCAAGAACCTGTTTATTGAGGCGGGCCACACAATTGTCAAGATGGCCAAGCGGTATTACGAGGACGACGACGAATCCGTGTTGCCGCGCTCTATTGCCACGCGCGATGCGTTCCTCAACGCAATGTCTATGGACATTGCAATGGGCGGATCTACCAACACTGTGCTGCACATTTTGGCGGCAGCACAAGAAGGTGACGTTGACTTCCACCTCAAGGATATTGACGAGCTATCGCGCCATGTACCATGCCTGGTGAAAGTGGCACCCAATTCCACAAAGTATCACATTGAGGATTTTCACCGCGCCGGTGGGATTCCTGCCCTGCTGGGAGAGCTTTACCGCGCGGGTCTGTTGCGCGACACGGTTCATTCGGTGCACTCTTCCGACCTCAAATCGTGGCTGGAGAAATGGGATATTCGCGGCACTGCTCCGTCACAAGAGGCAATTGATCTTTTCCATGCAGCACCCGGGCGCAAACGCACTACGAAAGCGTTCTCGCAGGATAACGAATGGGAATCGCTCGATACGGATAACGTGCAAGGCTGCATTCGCAGTGTGGACAATGCATACACGAAGGACGGCGGCCTGTGCGTGCTTTTCGGCAACCTGGCGGAAGATGGCGCCGTCATCAAGACTGCCGGCGTTGATGAATCGCTTTTCCATTTCGAAGGGCCGGCGCGCGTGGTTGAATCCCAAGAGGACGCAATCCAACTGATCCTTTCGAAGTCTGTGAAACCCGGCGACGTCGTCGTGATCCGCTATGAAGGGCCGAAAGGTGGGCCGGGAATGCAGGAGATGCTGTATCCCACGTCGTTCCTAAAGGGACTTGGGCTTGGAAAACTCTGTGGCCTGATTACTGATGGGCGGTTCTCCGGAGGCACGTCTGGCCTTTCTGTTGGTCACATCTCTCCCGAGGCCGCATCTGGGGGCACGATCGGCCTGGTCCAGGAGGGGGACACGATCGTCATCGATATTCCGCAGCGCACCCTGAGGCTTGACGTGCCCGACGAAGTTCTAGAAGAGCGCCGCAAGGCAAGGGGTGCACTTCCATGGAAACCCGTGGCACGTGATCGGAAGGTTTCCAAGGCGTTACGCGCATATGCCGCTATGGCAACTTCCGCGTCTACGGGTGCTGTACGTCACGTGGACTAAAGGCCCGGACTGGCGTGCGCAGCTGCGTTTATGGGACTCTCGGCCTCAGAATCGCGCCACAAGCTACCGGATACTAATAGTGCTGTGAATCTTCTGACTCAGTGTTGAAACAGGGGACCTTCACAAGAGGAGCAGCACCTTTGTATACCCACCAACGGAAGTTGCGCACGCCATTATGACAAGCATTTTCACATATCTGTCCGAGCAACCAGTTGTCTTGCTCTTTGCTCTTATTGGGCTGGGGATGATAATAGGCCAGGCCAAGATTAAGGGCGTGGGCCTGGGTGCGGCGGCCGTCCTTTTTTTGGCGATTGGCATCGCCGCGTGGGCTCAAGGCTCCGGAATCGAGGTGACAGTTCCAGCAGCTTTCGGTTCTCTTGGGCTGACGATCTTCGCTTTTGCAATTGGCAATAATTCAGGGGCGAGTTTCTTCAAAAGCTTGAAAAAAGCTGCTGGTCCTATCGCCACGATGGTTGCGCTCTTCGTGGTGGCGGCGGCTGTTGCCGTTCTGGTTGGCAAATACGTGTTCCACATGAGCCCCGCGCTTATCGCAGGAACGTACGCAGGAGCTTTAACGAATACGCCGGCACTGTCTGCGGCAGGAGAATCGTCCGGCGACGCCGCCACCGCAACAATTGGGTATGCCGTTGCCTATCTCTTCGGTGTGATCGGCATGATTGGTGCCGCAATGTTGGCATTGCGTTATTCCGGGAAAGATGCGGATAACCCGACACCCGTGACGCATGCGAACGTTCGCATCGAACGGACTGACCGGCCAACCGTGGCGGCATTCTTAGGGGAACTGGACGGCGCTGCTGGAATATCGCGTCTGCGACGTGGCGAGCAGGGAGAAATCTGGGTGCCTGCAGATACTGACGTCCTGGAGTGCAATGATCTGATGACTGTGGTAGGCGAGATGGACGTCGTCAACCAGGCAATTAACAGGGCCGGGCACGAATCGTCTCATTCACTGCGCGCCGATAGGCGTTGCTTGGATTTCCGGCGTATCACGATCTCTGAGGCGAAGTTGGCAGGTATGTCCGTGAAGGAGCTCGACGACATCCTTGAGGAACGCTGGCATGCAAAGATTTCACGAGTGCGGCGTGGAGATACGGACATGCTGGCAATCCCTGAGCTGTTGCTCGAGATGGGTGACCGGGTACGTGTTGTCGGCCCTACGCGTAAGCTCAAGGAGATATCGAGGTTCCTTGGCGATTCTTCCCGCGGACTGACCTACATTAATCCGATCGCACTGGGTTTGGGCTTGGCGTTGGGTGTGTTCATCGGTGAGATCGACATTCCAATGCCTGGTGGAGGTTCGTTCTCGCTTGGTGCAGCGGCTGGAGTTTTGATTGTGGGGCTCATCATGGGCCGCATCGGGCGCATCGGTCCGATGGTGACAGCACTGCCAAATACTGCCAATGCTGTGCTCAGCGAGTTCGGTTTGTTGATGTTCCTGGCCCAGGCAGGTACCAATGCGGGAGGTCAAATATCCCAAGCGTTCACCAGCGGCGACTGGTGGAAGATCTTGGTACTCGGGGTTGTGGTCACCTCTGTCATGGCGTTGGGTCTTTGCTTCACGATGCGCTACCTCTTCACGATGGGTGGGACCCAATTGTCTGGTTTGCTGGGTGGAGCACAGACTCAGCCTGCAGTATTGGCTTTCGCGAACGGACGCACGGGGGCCGATCCGCGGGTCGCTCTGGGTTATGCGCTCGTATATCCCGTAGCCATGATCGGCAAGATTTTAGTGGCTCATTTTCTTGGTGGTCTCTGAGGCCTTGGTGGTCTCTGAGGCCTCGCGTGCGTTGCTCTGCACTGTTGCGGTGTGCTTCGCGGCCGCAGCATGTTCTGCTGGGAAGGGGCGTTCTGCAGCGCGCGCACGTGGTGACAAATCGGCAAATTCTCCGCGTGTGAAAATGGACGGTATCGTGGAACGGGAGTCACCCAAAGATGGCACTGACTTGAGTTCGTCCATGAGCCAATTGCGGTCTGTCGCCATGCGTGCCACGGCAAGTCCTACGCCAATCGAAGCGATGACGAGTATGACAGTAACGACTTCTGAGAGCGCATTGCCCACCTCGCCGTTATTGATGGCAGTAATAGCGCGATAAAGCGGCACGCCCGGAATCATCACAACCACTGCTGGAACTGACAAGGTGACCCGGGAATAGCGCGAGCGGCCGGAGACGACGTGCGCGAGCAGCCCGGCGCACAACGCGGCTAGGCCAACTGCGGCGAGCGAGTTGAGATTCGCGTCTTGCGCAGTGAGCCGCCCCGTGTTGATAAGCGCGCCGATCACGGCAGCCAACGCGCATGCCCGCAGAGGAGCATTGAAGAGCATAGCGAAGCCGAAAGCAGCGAAGAAGGTTGCTACAGCGCGGGCGGCGAATAACACAGCTGGCGTCAGGTGGTAGCCTGCAACCGTATCTGCGACGTCCCAGCTGAATAGAGCTGTAGTGGCCCACACCGCCACAGCGCTGGATATCAAGAGCATCGCGACGTATGTGCCACGGGAGATCCCTGCGGAGAAATCTTGCCGGATCAAATCCAGAATCGATGTGACCAAAGGGAACCCGGGAACCAAGAACAAGACTGCAGAGACAACTCCTGATTCGTGGCTCATACCGATGATGCCAAACTTTTGCAGCGCCATGACTTGAATGATGTAGATAGCGACGGCCGCCATGCCGCATAACATCCAGACCCCAAAGTGGTTCATGCGTCGCTTCATCAAGAAACGCCGCAGGAGTTGGCCGAAAAAGGCTGCGAACGAGACGGCCGCGCACTCCACCAAGCCACCGTGGTTCAGAAAACAGAAGCCTGCGCACGCGAATCCGGAAGCCAGGGAGGAGATGAACGGCGAGTAGAGCGCTTTGCGTGCCGCGATCGTGTCCAGTTCGCGTTCGGCATCCTCGACCAGCATGTGCTCTGGAAGGGAAGTAACGAAGCGATTGAGCGAATCAATGCGATCGGCGTTGACGCCCATGACGCGTTGTTCCGCGAGTTCGGTGCGAAAGGTTCCGTTCGCGTAGGCCGTAGCGGTGATCTCCGTGTAGGTCACGGAGGCGTGATGTTCTTCAATACCAACGGCTTTCGCGAGCCGCGCCATTCCGTCTTTGACGCGAAACGATGAGGCGCCAGCCGATAAGAGCATGACACCAAGGCGGAGTACCACGCGTGATTGGTGGGCCAAGCGATCATGTATGGCTTGCCGTTCCTCTTCACGGATGGTCAGATGATGATCGTGTGGATTCTCTGTAGTCACACAACCACACTAGTTGGCATCGCTTGCGCGATACCGGGAGCAAGGGCATAAAACATACTTGATTTTCGTCATAGTTCGGACAGAGTCGTTTTTCGCGGCGAGCCTGTGACGTGGGACAACGCGAGGCGGCTTCGCCGTTGTGCTGTCCGTGATACAAGACCATGATCCAGTATGTGAGACGATCCGGATGTAAGTTGCCCCCATATCGGGCGACGCGCTAACGTGTGAAACATGACAACGGCCCAGATCTTCCGAGTACCTAGCTAGCGCGCCACCAAGGCAAGCTAGCTTCGGTGTCGCGCCCCTCGAAAACTCGAGGGGTTTTTTATTGCCCGGAAAACCCGCACATGTCACTCACAAAACGGAAGAAGGAGAACACCATGGCAAAGCCACCGACTCCTGCCGATGTGGCCGCCAGCCGCACCGCGGAAGCCGCGGATGCCGCGAGCATGCAGAGAAGCATTCGCGAAAAATCAACAGGGGCTCGCTCAATCATCCGGTCGCTAGAAGAACTGGGGGTGACCGAAGTATTCGGTCTGCCCGGCGGCGCAATTATGCACACGTATGATCCGCTCCTTGATTCCACACAGCTGCGCCATATTTTGGTACGTCACGAGCAGGGCGCTGGGCATGCTGCAGAAGGCTACGCAATCTCCACGGGCAAGGTTGGTGTGTGTATCGCTACGTCGGGGCCCGGTGCCACGAATCTCGTTACCGCGTTGCTTGACGCAATGATGGATTCCGTGCCACTTGTGGCTATTACCGGTCAGGTGGGGGCTCAACTGATCGGAACGGATGCATTCCAAGAAGCAGATATCGTGGGTGCAACTATGCCGATGACGAAGCATTCGTTCTTGGTGACGGATGCAGCCGAGATCCCGGCTCGCATCGCCGAGGCCTTCTACATCGCATCGACTGGACGGCCGGGCCCGGTGCTGGTTGACGTGGCCAAGTCCGCCCAAATGGCCGAAGCGGACTTCGTGTGGCCACCCGTCCTTGACCTGCCGGGGTATCGGCCAGTTTCGAAGCCGAATCTGCGGCAAGTGCGCGAGGCTGCGCGGCTCCTCTCCATTGCCAAGCGTCCGGTGTTGTATGTGGGTGGAGGCGCGACACGAGGTGACGCTTCTGAGGAGATCCTGGCGCTGGCGACGGCGTCGAACTCACCAGTGGTCACAACGCTGACAGCACGTGGCGTGATCCCTGATTCGGACCCGCACTGCCTGGGGATGCCCGGTATGCATGGTACCGTGCCCGCGGTAGCAGCTTTGCAACAGGCGGATTTGATCGTGGCACTCGGCGCCCGTTTCGATGACAGAGTGACGGGCAAGCTTGACGCCTTCGCGCCCCATGCGAAAGTGGTGCACATCGACATCGACCCTGCTGAAATCTCGAAGAATCGTGAAGCCGACGTTCCGATTGTGGGTGATATCAAGATCACCACGGCGGATCTAGTGGAGGAGTTCAAGGCAGCGCAAGAACAGTATGGTGTTGCGGATTTGACCGAATGGTGGGCGGATCTGAACCATTTGCGTGAGGCGTATCCGCTTGGCTGGACGGACCCTGAGGATCATCTCATGTCTGGGCAATACGTGGTGTCTCGGCTTGGCAAGATCGTGGGGTCCGATGACGTGATCTGGGTGACTGGCGTGGGCCAGCATCAGATGTGGGCATCGCAGTTCCTTGATTTTGAGCATCCGCGCCAGTTCTTGAGCTCCGGCGGTGCGGGCACCATGGGTTTTGGAGTGCCCGCTGGCATGGGCGCGAAAGCTGGCAACCCGGATAAGACGGTGTGGGTGATTGACGGCGACGGCTCGTTCCAGATGACTAACCAGGAGCTGGCCACGTGCCGGCTCAATAACATCAACATCAAAGTGGCGATCATCAACAATTCCTCGCTCGGAATGGTGCGCCAATGGCAGACGCTGTTCTACAACGAGCGCTATTCGGCAACCGACCTGGAAACTGGGTATGGAACCAAGCACATTCCAGACTTCGTGAAGCTCGGTGAGGCATACGACTGCGCCGCATGGCGTTGCGAATCTCCAGACGATGTGGATGATACGATCCGCCGGGCGATGGAGATCAATGATCGGCCCGTGGTGATTGATTTCGTGACATCCCCGCAATCCGAGGTGTGGCCGATGGTTCCCGCCGGAGTTCCCAATGATGAGATCCAATACGCTCGGGGCTTGCGCCCTGAATTCGATGAAGACCAAGCCTGATACGGAAAAGGAGAGAGAAATGAATACTCGTCACACACTTTCCGTGCTCGTGGAGAATAAGCCAGGCGTATTGACGCGCGTTGCTGGGCTGTTCGCCCGGCGCGCGTTCAATATTCATTCGTTGGCCGTGGGAGAGACGGAAGATCCCGATCTTTCGCGAATTACCGTGGTAGTTGACGCAGCGGAACTACCACTGGAACAGGTAACGAAACAGCTAAACAAGCTGATTAACGTGATCAAAATAGTGGAGCTCGAAGAAGATTCCTCAGTGCAACGCGAGCTGTTGCTGGTCAAAGTAGCAGCGAACGATGCCAACCGGGCAAATGTGCTTCAAGTAGTGGACCTGTTCCGTGCCCACGTGGTGGACATGGTGCCAGATACGCTCACTATCGAGGCCACAGGATCTGCTGGCAAGGTTGAAGCCTTCCTGAAGGCGCTGGAACCGTATGGCATCAAAGAACTGGTGCAATCGGGCGCCGTCGCCATTGGAAGAGGTTCTCGATCACTCTCGGAGAGAGTGTCAGCCGAACTCCAATTGCGCCGCGCCTAAGGATCTCACCTGGGGTTTTGGATCCTCGGAGCGCAATCCTACCGGATGTGAACACTCAAGGGATCCGGCTAACAATAGACATAGAATGACAGAGTAAAACGCCAACACTAGGAGTAAAAGTGGCAGAGAAATTTTACGATGACGACGCCAATCTGGCCCTTATACAGTCAAAGCGCGTAGCCATCATCGGCTATGGCTCGCAAGGACATGCGCATGCATTGAATTTGCGCGATTCGGGCGTTGACGTGGTGGTCGGCCTGCGCGAGGGCTCGAAGTCTATCGCAAAGGCAAAGGAACAGGGCCTTGCCGTTGCAACGGTATCCGAAGCTGTTAAAGATGCGGACGTCATTATGATTCTGGCACCCGACCAGTCGCAGCGTTTCATCTGGAAGGACGACATCGCGCCCTATATGAAGGATGACGCAGCGATCTTCTTCGCGCATGGCTTCAACATTCACTTTGGCTACATCAAGCCATCTGCAGGCCATGACATCTGCATGGTTGCGCCAAAGGGCCCGGGCCACATGGTTCGCCGCCAGTTCGAAGCCGGCCGCGGTGTTCCGATGCTCGCATGCGTGGAGCAGGACGCTTCTGGTCAAGCATTCGATCTTGCCCTTTCCTATGCAAAGGCGATCGGTGGCACCCGCGCAGGCGTAATCAAGACATCGTTCCGTGAGGAGACCGAGACAGACCTGTTCGGCGAGCAGGCCGTGCTGTGCGGTGGCATTTCTCAGCTGATCACCTACGGATTTGAGACGCTGACAGAGGCTGGGTACCAGCCTGAGATGGCTTACTTTGAGGTATGCCATGAGATGAAGCTGATCGTCGACCTGATCAATGAGGGTGGCCTCACAAAGTCGCGTTGGTCGTGCTCCGATACGGCCGAATACGGCGACTACGTTTCTGGCCCACGCGTGATCACTCCTAACGTGAAAGACAACATGAAGGATGTACTGAAAGATATCCAGAATGGCACTTTCGCCAAACGTTTCATTGCGGATCAGGATGCCGGCGCACCGGAGTTCCTCAAGCTTCGTGCGGAGCACGCCGATGCACCGCTTGAGAAGGTCGGCCGCGAAGTACGCGCTATGTTCAGCTGGAACCAACAGAAGGATGATTACCGGGAAGGCCATGCAGAGCGCTGACGCGCAGTAGCAATATCGTGGTGGGGGCTTGACCGTTGAGGTTGAGCCCCCACTTTCGTGTCTCTAAGGGGACCTTCAGGTTTTTTGTAGCCACTGTGATGAAAGAGCCCATAGTGTCAGCAACGTGGGCAAAGCAGACAGACTTGAAAGCGAAAGCAGGAAGTTGCGCCTGGTGCGTGTCGTAACACGTTCAGCTGGCGTCGTGATTGTCGCTGCTATTGTCTTTGCGGGCATTTGGATGCTGTCACGTTCGCAGCGCGCTGAGCAGTATGGCGATGCTGCTGCAACTGGAGGAGAAGCAAGCAGCGCGGTTGAGACTTCTGAAACAGCCTCGGCTACGGCTGCAGAGTCTGTGGCTGCTTCTGCGGAAGAATCGCCGACTGAAGTTACGATTGACGGGCAAACCTATGCGCGGTCCCAAGAAGGCTTACAGAGTTACCTCGACTACCTGGATTCCGTTTACGATATTCGAATCTCAGTTGATCAGCTTGACGGCAGTTGGGAAGCATCAATTCGCGGCGATGAGGAATCGGTCTCCGCGAGTACCTATAAGGTTTTTGTGGCAGTTTACCTACTCAACCAAATTGCTGATGGCACGCTCACCTACGATTCCGCTGTTTCTGGGCGAAACGCGGAGGAATGCCTCACATCCATGATCGAAGTTTCTGACAACGATTGTGCACTCGCGTTCTTGAATGGTTTGGGCCGTGATGCCATCAATCAGTATTTTTGGGACCGCGGGTATTCAACGGCAACGAATTTGAATGTACAGGAGTCTACCGGTACAACCGTGACGTCGGTGGACGATCTGACGAAGCTTATGTCGGAGATCTACGACAGTACTATCCTTTCTGGATCCGAGAGGGACTTGTTGCTTTCGCTCATGCAAAAGCAGGTCTATCGTGAAGGAATTCCCGCTGGATCAAGCGGAACAGTGAGCGACAAGGTGGGATTCCTCAACGCCTATTTGAATGACACGGCAATCGTTGAGACGGCATCTGGCGATTATGCGCTTTCTATCATTTCAGACGGTGCTACCTGGGCAACACTTGCATCTATCACCTCGGCAATTGAAGACATAATGTATTCTTCGTAGCGGATTGCAAGGCGCTGGCGATCGTGCGTTGGGTTTTAGTGCTTCACGTTATCCGGTAGCCCATAGGGCAACTCTGGAAAGGCGCTGGCGATCACCATGAGCCTGTTGTATTTGGCTACCCGTCCGCCACGGGCAGGTGCCCCGCTCTTGAGTGTCCGGATTGCATTAATAGTTTCCGATACCGTGCCAATGCGGTTGAGTTTGATCAGTGAAGCATTAGCAATTCCCGCCATCCCAATCATTTTGCGCCAGGCCGTCTTCGAGCAACCAGATCGGATAGCAATTAGTACCTCATAGTGGAAAAAGTGGCGCCGAAATGGTGACCATTTCAGGGCGCATTCAGAGGATCCCAATGTTTATCCCGTAAGGTAAATGGTATCGGGGTGCGCCGGCGATCAGATGAGGCGCTGGCTGTGCCGATTTTCTTCGCAGAACAGGACATCATGAAGGTCTCTCCACATTCATTCGCTGTGCCCGCTGTGGCACTCATTCTTGCTGGAACGCTCGTCTCTGGGTGTTCAAACTCGGGTTCGGCGACGTCGTCGACCAGTTCATCTGCATCTCCTTCCGCTTCGGCTTCTGCAACTGTGGCGCGAACTGCAGCTCCGGTGAAGACGGACCAGCCGTTGACAAAACAGGGCGCGGCTGATTACGCCGCATCATTCTTTCTTCATTGGTTTGATCCGGTCGATGGTGACACAATTTACGCGGCGCTGGGGACCGGCCTGGAGGATGTGTTGGGCGACGATGCATATACGCAGCTGACGGATGCTACCGAACCCGTGGCGGCTTTTGAAGCTCTTACTGAGGAACAACAGGCAAAGGCACTAGACGTGCTTTCTCAGTACAACACACTCAGTGATTATCTGGATGTTTCCGATTTGACGACAGCAGAACAAGATGCCCTGGACTTCTATCTGGTGAGCTATACGGCGTCGATGGGATCGGTGGATTCCACGCTGTCGGCCGAGGGCGATGGCAGTAACGTCACTTTACGCAAGAAGACGGCCACGGTTCCGTTCTCCGCGATTACCTTTACAATGGACGGCGAACAAGTTGGATTGATGGACGACGACGACGCATATTCCTTCACTCTTGTCGCTCACAATGGGAAATGGAAGGTCTCCGGAAAAGGTCTGTTGGACTTCTTCACGGAGCTCAGCGCATCAGCGGAAACTGAATCGCCTTCGGCTTCTGCATCAGCTTCTGCAACTGATTAGCAATGAGCGTACGGCGTTGGCGGGCTCGCGTGTCTGTGTACTGGCATGCGAGCCCGCTCAGCGTATGTAATAGGTGCACGCGTATGTAATAGGTGCACGCGCCTGACTTTTTCTAGCTGAGAGCGTCTGACTTTTTCTAGCTGAGAGCGTCTGACTTTTTCTAGCTGAAAGCGTCTGACTTTTTCTAGCTGAAACGGGTGTAGGTGGCACTTACTCCTGGGTTTTCCACGTTTCAGCTAGAAAAAGTATTGGCGCGGCGGATCTCCGGGCGCTGAGCTCGGTGTGGCGAAGTCCCTAGAGCCGGACGTTCCTAGAGCCGGAAGCCACTTGAGCCGGAAGCCACCTGAGCCGGAAGTTTCTTGAGTTGGAAACCCTGGAGCCCCTCGAGCGAGGGGAGCGAGGAAAGACCTGGGTTTCAAGCCCGGGCCTTGTGGTCGATGCTCGTCGAGCGATGGGAGCGAAGCCTCGGAAGTAGGTCCGCTATGTGGCGGCGTCGCCGTGAAGCTGCTGTGGCAACAGTAAGGTGGCAACGGCATCGGAAGTGAGGGGACTTGTTGCGTGGGAGCGGACTCGTTGCGCGACGGCGTCGTTATGCCCGGTGGCTGAGAGGACTTGTTACGTCCCGGTAGTGGTTGTTACACCTGGGGGCGGGAAATCCGCTATCTCGGGCGTAACATCTGCGGCTCTAGTGCAACAACTCCGCGCTGGCTGGTGTTTTTGGCTGGCTCGCGCCGAACAAACTGGCTGGGGTGTAACAACTCCGCGTGCGTTGCTTTCTCTGGCTAATGCGGCCCAGTTGCGGGGCGGATATCGGATTAGCCCAGATGGAGTGCGCGCAGTTTGACTGGGGTACTTTTTCTAGCTGAAACGGGCGCAAGTGGCACTCATTCCTGGGCGTTTACGCGTTTCAACTAGAAAAAGTACACGCCGAAGAGGACAGGTGGGGGCCGGCTTCTGAAAGCCGGCCCCCACTGGCGATAGGCAGTCGCATTGGTCTTTGAGGACTGCCGATTACCGCCCGATGCTCTTCAGGAATGCGGCAGCGCCCAGTGCAATGTCGGATTCTGCTTCAACGCCGTACTGCAGCACGGATTCGTCGACATCGAAATTGCGTGTGTGATGCCCACCCTGGGTGTCCATCCCGATCGTCACATACGTCGCGAGCCCTCCATGTTGCTGCACGCGATTGATCATGATGCTGGCATCTTCGGATCCGGCTGAGGATCCGCGGGATGTATCGGTTACCGTAGTGACACCGGGAACTTTTGCGAATGCCTCGTGAATATACGGCAGTAGTTCAGGGCTTGGGATGAACGTTTCGGCCCGGCCGGTCTGCACTACGCGCGAGGACACATCGTACATTTGTGCGGCGCCAGAAATGATGTCGTTTGCCCGCGTGAACATGTATTCGTTGATCTCACTGGTAGCTCCGCGGCACTCGGCTTCGAGGTACGCCATCTTGGGGACCACATTGCGGCCTTCTCCGGCTCTCAGTATGCCGATGTTCATACGGGAGGCTCCGGCGTAATGCCGTGCAATTGCCATCAGTTGGTGGTGGCTGCGCATGCAGCGAGGAGCGCGTTGTGCCCCTTCTGAGGATCGGCACCTGCATGGGCGCCGACGCCTTCGAAGTAAACGTCGAACTTGGTACTAGCTAGTGATGTGTCCATGCCGGTACAGATGTGCCCTGCACCCTGAGCAGCCATGAGATGGGTGGCTACGAACAGGTCGACGTCGTCGAACCAACCGGCTGCCACCATTGAGTGTGCGCCACGCACGCCTTCTTCGGCGGGCTGGAAGAATATCTTCACGGTACCGGTCAGTTCGTCCTTGTGCTGGGAAAGAACTGTTGCGAGTCCCAAACCCATCGCCGCGTGTCCATCGTGGCCGCAGCCGTGCATGGCGCCGTCGTTGACGGATGCGAAACCGAGTTTCGTGGGGACGTGTGTTTCGTCGTCGGTCGGTTCGAACAGGTCATTCGAATCAATGTCGAAACGGAAACCGACGACAGGCCCGGGCTTGCCAGTTTTGAGTATCCCGATTGCACCGGTGAAGCCTTCGCCCATTTTCTCTACGAGTTCGGGGTCCGCGCCTTGCTGAACAGCACGTGGGCGAGCGGCGGCGAGAGTTTCTGCGTCGGGCACGCCCATGCGAGTATCGGCTTTATGAACATCTGGACCGTATATGACATCCCAACCGAGTCCCTGTAAGGCTTTTACGATTTTCGAGGTTGTGCGAAATTCGGTCCACCCCGGTTCGGCATACTTGTGGAAGTCCCGGCGCCATACGACGAGTTGCTTCTTCAGATCGTCACTGATCTCCATATCAGCTTTCCTTTCCTTAGTAGAAGATTCCAACGATTCCAAAACCGATCAGAATTGAACCGATCACGGCAACCAAGCCGGGAACCATGTATGAGTGATTGAAAACAAACTTGCCTATCTTGGACGTACCGGAGCGATCGAAGTTTAACGCCGCGACGGCCGTTGGGTAGGTCGGCAGGATGAAGGCAGCGCTGACGGCAGGCCACATGGCTACCAGCATCGGAGTAGAGATTCCAAGCGAAGCGCCCAATGGCATCAAGGTACGCGTGGTTGTGGCCTGCGAGAACAGCACGCATGCACCCAAGAACAGCACCACAGTGAAGAGCCACGGATGTTCACTTGTCATTGACGACATGGCGGAGACGATCAGATCAATATGGGCATCGATAACGGTGGTGACCAGCCATGCGAGCCCAAAAATACTGACGACGGCGACTTGGCCCGTTTTTGCAATCGACGTGCTGGGGATTGCGGAGACCTTCACTTTTGTCACCAGAGCGATAACAGCGGAGCAAGCCAACATGATGATCTGGATGAGCACAGACATCGACAGCGGTGAACCGTCCGCATCAAGTGGACGGAGGGCGGAGAAGCTACCTAAGACGATGACGAGAAGAACTGTGACCATGAAGATGATCGCTGATTTCTTTCCCGAACCGGGGCGTGCGCCGTTGGCTTGTTCCGCGGCGGCAACTCGTGCGGCATCCTTTTCTTGGTCGATTCGGGCGATCTCGGCTTCATCGGGGATATCAACATCCGCGATTCCTTCGCGTTCCATGAGTTCTTGGACGCTGATCTTTTCCCGCTTGGCACGGCGGCGCAGCTTGACGTATTCGGGGATATCCTCCATTTCGCCGGCTGCGACGCGCTTTTGATACACAGGATCGTCTTCGAGTTCCTTGCCCCAGTGGTACATGACGGTGGATGCGAGCAACATGCCGATGAATGTGGCGGGGATTGAGATTGAGAGGATCTGCGGCATTGTGACGCCGCGGGGTTCCAACACCACCAGCAGCGCAGCAGTAGCAGCGGAAACTGGCGAGGCCACAATTGCGAGCAGCGAGCCGATAACAGCGACGCTCATGGGGCGCTCTGGCCGAACGCCGTTTCGCACGGACGTATCGTGAATCACGGGAAGTAGCGGGTACAGGATGTGACCGGTGCCGGCGCAGACCACGAATAGCCAGGCGACCAGCGGGCCGACGAATGTGATGTGGTTAGGATGCTTTCTAATGATCCGCGCGGCGATACCGACCAGGAAATCGATACCTCCAGCGGCTTGCATTGTTGCGGTAGCGCTGATGACGGCCAGAATGATCAGCATGACGTCCATTGGCGGATCCGCGGCAGGTTCCCGGAAGACCATGACGATGACGAGCATACCGAGCCCGCCCCAGAATCCGAGTCCCATCCCACCGGATCGGGCACCCATGATGATACAGAAGAACATCACCGCGAATTCCGCGGCGAGCAACGCCCATTCCATATATTTCTCCTTTGCTACAAGCCTGCGAGGCAATCGAACCGCCGAAGCCGCCTGGGCCTTGTAACTGGTTGATCGTGCTGGCTGATAGCACACACGCTACGACGCGGTGAGGCGAGATAAGACGCCAGATCCGATCGCCATTTGAGATTGTGGTATCGAGTTTTCCGATAGCTCGCGTAGCATGGTGGGCATATGGAGATACGTGACCTGGAATACTTTGTTGCGGTAGCGCACAGCGGTAGCTTCACGCGCGCCGCCCGGGACATGTTCATCTCGCAATCCAGCTTGTCTGCCGCCGTCCGGCGCTTGGAGCACACGTTAGATGTGGAACTCTTCGAACGCACCCAGCAAGGCGCGCAATTGACTGCAAGCGGTCGGTTCTTTCTGCAGCGGGCCGAGGCCATCTTGGGCAAATGCGTGCAGCCGGCGCACACGCCCGGGTGGTCCACCGCACCTCTCAACTGTGCTACATGCAGGCACTGGTGGAGGAGGGATCAATCAGCTTTCTCCCTGCATCGGTAATAGACCTGTTCCCGGCACTTGCGTTCCGCCGATTTGAGCCGGTTACATATCAGAGGCTGGTTGTTGTTACCAGGCCGTATTTCACCGTGTCACGGCGGGTAAAGGCGCTGATCGATACGATTGGCCGTGCCGTATCAGAGGGGTAAGTGAAGGCCAGCGGAGGATCGGGGGAGCGCAGAGGCCCAAAACATATGACTGTAGATCAGCTGTGAGGATCGGTCAAGCACCCCTGCTTTGAGGCTGTATGTGCTGGTTTCCGCCGCATGGCTTTCCACCTAGTCTGGTGTGTGAGGACTTCCACATGCGCCCACTGGGCGGTGAGTATAAGGAGATGCTATGGCCTCCGCGCCGAATCAGACCGCACCTGACACACAAGATACGATGCCAATGAAGAAAACACGGGTCGAAGAGGACCTGTTGGGGAAACGAGACGTGCCTTCGGATGCTTACTGGGGGATCCACACGCTGCGTGCACAGGAGAATTATCGGATCTCAGGGAATCCGGTGAATGCTGTGCCGGAAATGATCCATGCGATTGTGCAAGTGAAGAAGGCTGCTGCGCTAGCCAATGAGGAGCTAGGCGCAATTAGTTCCAATGTTGCTGATGCGATCACCGCCGCGTGTGATGCAATCCTTGAGCAAGGCCGCTGCATGGACCAGTTCCCGGTGGATCAATTCCAAGGGGGAGCGGGTACCTCGGTCAATATGAACGCCAATGAGGTCATCGCAAATCTGGCATTGGAGCTGCTGGGCAAGCCCAAGGGTGCCTACGACGTGATTAATCCGAACGACGACGTGAACCATTCGCAGTCCACTAATGACACCTATCCCACCGCGCTCCGCCTGGCCATGTATACGAAAGTGCAGAAACTTCGTGCGGCGATCAGCTCCCTTGCGGATGCTTTCGCTGCGAAGGGTGAAGAATTCCGCGATGTGCTCACGATGGGCCGCACTCAGTTGCAGGATGCGGTGCCTATGACTCTTGGCCAGGAGTTCATGGCATTTGCTGAGAACCTGCGCGAGGAGGATGCGCGCCTAGTCAATAACTCTGAGCTATTGCTTGAAACGAATTTGGGTGCAACCGCAATTGGTACGGGATTGAATACTCCACCCGGGTATCAGGAGGCAGTGGTTCGTCACCTTCGGGAGATCACGGGCGCCAATGTTACAGGTGCGACGAATCTGGTGGAAGCGACGTCTGATTCTGGTGCGTACGTTTCGATGCACGCGACGGTCAAGCGCACGGCCGCCAAACTTTCGAAGATCTGCAACGATCTGCGGCTACTTGCTTCTGGCCCGCGGGCAGGTTTGCACGAGATCAACTTGCCAAAGATGGCTGCGGGTTCCTCGATCATGCCTGCCAAGGTAAACCCGGTGATACCAGAAGTGGTCAATCAGATTTGCTTCAAGGTGATCGGAAACGACGTCACGGTTACGATGGCGGCTGAGGCGGGCCAGTTGCAGCTCAATGTGATGGAGCCCGTGATCGCTGAGGCGATGTTTGAAAGCCTTAAGCTGCTCACCAACGGGTGCAATACGTTGCGGGAGCGCTGTGTTGTGGGTATCACCGCCAATGCGGAGCACTGCCGGAACTACGTGATGAACTCGATCGGAATCGTGACGTACTTTAACGACGTGATCGGGCACCACATGGGCGACGTCGTCGGAAAGAAGGCGGCCGCAGAAAACAAGTCTGTGCGCGATGTCATTCTGGAGATGGGGCTGTTGTCAGAAGAGAAAGTCGACGAGATTCTCTCCGCCGATAACCTGGCACGGCCGCGCTACCGGGGCGAAGTGCACCACTAGACACCCTGGGACGATCGGACCAGAGCGGCGGTTTGGCGCATGCCATAAGCTGAGTTCAACTACGAACGGAGCTCCCTATGACAACACCAAACCGCCGCATCCCATTTTCGCGTATCGCAAATGGACGCGACGTGGGCGGCTTGCCGGCCCGCGGAGGCGCCGTCCGTACGGGGCAGCTGTTTCGATCTGCTGCTATAGCGGCGATGGTTCCCGACGACGCCGCGATGCTGCGTTCGCTGGGAGTAGCCACAGTTTATGATCTGCGTACAGAAGAGGAGCGTTCGAAAGCCCCAGACCCGGTTGAACCTGGCGTGCGCATCGTGCCGCTCAACGTTCTGGCAGACCGCGCGGAGGACGCGGCGGCGGGCATGGACATGCTGACGAACAATCCGGAGGCTCTTGCCGAAATGTTCGCGGGCGGCGCTATCGACCAGGTGATGGAAGAGTCGTATCAAGATATCGTGGCGCTTCCTTCTGCGCTCGATTCTTACCGCGCATACTTTCGCGACCTGATTGATCCAGACCGTACCGGTGCGGCGCTAGTCCATTGCACCACAGGTAAGGACCGCACGGGATGGGCCGTGGCCAGCCTGTTACTGTTGTTGGGCGTTCCCGCGAGGGTTGTACGCGAAGACTATCTGCAAACCAACACGGACCTGTTGCCGGCGATGAAGCCGATCATCGATAATGCAGTGGCGCGAGGGATCCCGCGTGAGCCGCTTCTGCGCGTGCTCGGTGTGCAGGACAGCTATATCGAAGTTGCGTGTAGTGAAGTCCGTTCCCGCTGGGGTTCCATTGAAGGTTATGCGTTCGATGGCCTGGGGCTGACCGATAGCGATATGGACGCGCTTCAGGCGCGGTTCGTGGCATAGGGAGCTTCGCGGATGCTGATGGCACCGATGTAGTCCAATTTCCAGGCCAGCGCCACTTGGCACGCGGGCGCCAACACTCTCAGTATTCCGTTGCGAAGCGCATGTAGCCTTCTACCTCGGCTTCGGAGAGGGTGACATCCGTGACGTGGCACCAACGTGGCCCCTTCCACATAGCGCGGACCATGTCGCGTATCGCACTGCTTGGGCCTTCTAAGTGAGCGACGACGGCGCCGTCTGGTTCGTTTCGTATCCACCCGGTGATCCCCAGTTTTTCGGCTTCCATCTGCGCCCAGAAGCGATAGCCGACTGCCTGGACTCGGCCTTCCACACGTACCACAACTGCGGTGTTCACGCATCGATTCTACGAAAGATCGATCCACATCGTGGGATATCTGTCCCACCTGCTGAACACCGTCCTACGATGAAAGGCATGACACGGAACATTGATCTCGCCGTTATCCCCGGAGACGGAATTGGCCCCGAAGTCGTGGCTGAAGGCCTCAAGGTACTGAACGCCGTCACCGCCGGGACGGATACGGATATTCGCACCACCACATATGATCTTGGTGCTGCTCGCTGGCATCGTACGGGCGAAGTATTGCCTGACGAGGAACTCGAATCCATTAAGCAGCATGACGCAATATTGTTGGGCGCCGTAGGAGATCCTTCCGTTCCCTCAGGGGTTTTGGAGCGGGGCCTGCTCCTCAGGCTCCGTTTTTCGCTAGACCAGTATGTGAACCTGCGTCCCAACAAGTATTACCCTGGCGTTCCTACGCCACTCGCTAACCCGGGAAAAATCGATTTTTTGGTTGTACGCGAGGGTACTGAAGGTTTGTATTGCGGCAACGGCGGCGTGGTGCGCCAGGGCACCCCACAGGAGATTGCTACAGAAGTCTCTGTGAACACCGCGTTTGGAGTGGAACGCGTTGTCCGTTACGCCTTCGAGAAGGCGAACTCTCGGCCGCGCAAGAAGCTCACATATGTCCACAAGCACAACGTGCTCGTCAACGCTGGCGGGCTGTGGCGCCGCATCATCGACCAGGTATCGAAAGAATACCCAGACGTCGCAGTGGATTACCTCCATGTAGACGCCGCCACAATCTTCCTGGTCACCGATCCAGGCCGCTTTGACGTTCTTGTCACCGATAACCTGTTCGGCGACATTCTGACGGATGAAGCGGGCGCAGTTACCGGCGGGGTGGGCCTCGCAGCATCGGGCAATATCAACCCAGAGCGCGCCTATCCTTCCATGTTTGAGCCCATCCACGGTTCAGCACCGGACATTGCGGGGAAGGATGTCGCTGATCCGACAGCCACCATCGCATCAGTTGCATTGCTGCTTGATCACCTCGGGTTTGCGCCAGAAGCGCTTCGTATCGAGGCTGCTATTGATTCGGATATGGCCGCACGGGCCGCAGCCGCAACCGCAGGTGCGCCGCTCCGCCGGTCCACCCGTGAA
This sequence comes from Ancrocorticia sp., assembly GCA_022648165.1. Lineage (GTDB taxonomy): Bacteria > Actinomycetota > Actinomycetes > Actinomycetales > Actinomycetaceae > Changpingibacter. The sequence goes on along the minus strand of JALCLX010000014.1, from coordinate 9,955 downwards.
GTAGGGGATGCTATCGCCGCATTGTTGTAGCGCATGGAGGGCCTGCCAGCCGGGTCCTTTAATCCCCACAAATGCTCAATCCATCCAGGTAATCTTGAACCTGAGTGTTTCTCAATGAAGGAAATGATCATGTCGTACACACCCACTGCACTCGAACGCGCTGCCGCGCAGCCAGTGCCAGAAGCGAGCGAACTCGCAGGGGAGTTCACGCGCTTACCTCACCCGAATCCAGCAACTCCCGAAGAACGCGAAGCCAAGATGGCTAAGATGCTCTTCGGCAAAGATTTCTCCGATCACATGGCGCACGCCACGTGGACCCCAGACGAAGGATGGCATAACAAGCAGGTTGAACCATATGGCCCATTCGCCCTGGATCCTGCCGCAGCTGTACTCCATTATGCTCAGGAAGTTTTTGAGGGTCTCAAGGCGTATAGACACGACGACGGTTCCGTGTGGACATTCCGCCCCAGCTATAACGCAGCCCGCCTGAACCATTCGGCCCGTCGCCTGGCAATCCCGGAATTCGACCCTAGGGATTTTATGGCGTCTGTGGTTGGCTTGGTACAGGCAGATAAGGAGTGGGTGCCGTCGGCTTCCGGATCCTCGCTTTATTTGCGGCCATACATCTTTGCTTCTGACCCATTCCTTGGCGTTGCTGCCGCGAACCGGTACGAATACGTGCTAATTGGTTCCCCATCAGGAGCTTACTTCTCTCACGGCTTCCAACCGATCAACGTGTGGGTAGAACCGCACTACCATCGCTCCGGCCCTGGCGGTATGGGAGACGTGAAGACAGGTGGCAACTACGCCGCGTCTTTGCTTCCCAAGGTACACGCGCACGACGAAGGTTACGACGAGGTGTTGTTCCTGGATGGCGCGACCAACATGAACTTGGACGAACTGGGCGGGATGAACGTGTTCGTAGTGATGGATGATGGCACGTTCCGCACACCCAAACTGACCGGCAACATCTTGCCCGGCTGCACACGTTCGTCTATTTTGCAACTCCTGCGTTCGCAGGGGCGTACGGTCACCGAAACCACGATTCCGCTGGCGGAGCTGCTTGCAGATATTAAGAGCGGCAAGGTGGCAGAGATGTTCGCATGCGGAACTGCCGCTGTAGTAACGTCGATCGGTTCGCTGACCGGAGAAATTGCTGCCACAGGTGAGAAGTTCCACGTGGAGATTCCCAACAGTGAGATTACCAAGCAGATTTACGACGAGCTCACAGCTATTCAGCTGGGGCACGCCGAAGACAAGTTCGGCTGGCTGTACCGCCTGGCCTAAGAGTTGATTTCAACGAAGGGCGGTGCCGCCACAAGCGACACCGCCCTTCGCCATACCTATCACATTTTTGTAATGATTTAGTTGCCGTATGAGAGACCGGCTAGCCAAGGAGCATCATGAAAATCGACGTGTACGACGTGACGTTGCGCGATGGAGCCCAACAAGAGGGCATCAACTTATCTGTAGCGGATAAGATTGCTCTGTTGCCGCTCATTGAGGCAATCGGCACCGATTACATTGAGGGCGGTTGGCCGGGCGCGATTCCGCGGGATACCGAGTTCTACGATCGCCTACGCGCCGGTGAAGGCGACCTGGGAAAGGCAAAGCTTGTCGCATTTGGTGCCACACGCAAGGCGGGTAAATCGGCCCACAATGATCAGCAACTTGCGGATCTTGTTGCCTCCGGAGCACACGTGATCACCCTAGTGGCCAAGTCAGACATTCGGCATGTGGAGCGCGCGCTGCGCACCACGCCAGAAGAGAACCTGGCGATGGTTCGCGATTCGGTGAGCTATCTGCGTGAACAGGGTTGCGAAGTAATGATTGACGCAGAGCATTTCTTTGACGGTTTTCGTTTTGATCCGGACTACACCACGCGCGTTGTGGCTGAATCCTACAATGCAGGTGCCAGCTGTGTGATTATGTGCGATACGAACGGCGGATCCCTTCCGAATGTCGTAGGCGAAATGGTATCCGAATTGCGTGAGCGCCTGGCACGCGATTTCGGAATATCCGATCCCTACATAGGAATCCATGCGCACGACGACGCAGGGTGCGCCGTCGCCAACACGATCGCTGCTGTGTACGCGGGCTGCCGCCAAGTGCAAGGCACACTCAACGGATACGGTGAAAGAACTGGCAACGCCAATCTGTTGACCATCATCGCCAACCTGGCGCTCAAAACAGATTTTGAGATCGCCACACCGGAACAGCTGGAACGTTTGACCGCCGTGTCGCACACGGCGTCCGAGATTACGAATATCTCGCCCTATGCCCGCCAGCCGTATGTAGGGACGTCAGCATTCGCGCATAAGGCCGGCTTGCATGCCTCTGCCATCCGGGTGGATCCGCATCTCTACCAGCACGTCGATCCGCTTGCCGTGGGCAACGATATGCGCATGATCGTATCCGACATGGCCGGGCGCGCGTCCATCGAGCTCAAGGCACGGGAATTTGGTATTGACCTTTCCGGGCGCAAGGACTACCTCACGGAGATCACGCGGCGCATCAAACAGGCAGAAGCCGAAGGTTATACCTACGATGCGGCCGATGCTTCGTTCGAATTGATCGTGCGTGATGTGGTCGGAAAACGGCCTGTCTATTTTGCGGTGGAAGCCTGGCGTGCCAACGTCTCCACAACCCCCGATTACGCGGACAACGGGGAGACCTTCTCTGAAGCCACCGTAAAGATTCACGCCGGCGGCCGGCGGTACATGCGCGTGGGGGAAGGTGTGGGCCCCGTGGATGCGCTCGATCAGGCGCTGCGCACCGCGCTCAAGAACGTTTATAGCGAACTTGACACGATGGAACTCATCGATTTCAAGGTGCGGATTCTGGATACACACCAGGGTACAAGCGCCATCACCCGCGTGATGATCGAGATGGCGGACGGGAAGCGCACCTGGCACACCGTCGGTGTGGGCGACGACGTCGTCGAAGCGTCCTGGGAGGCGCTGACGGACGGTTACGTCTACGGCCTTATGCGTGCAGGAGTAGAACCCCGGCTGTAACTAGTGCAGCGAGTTATTGGCGTGGGCGCGGCCCAAACACGGCTGTGCCCACGCGAATAATCGTGGAGCCTTCCGCGATTGCGATCTCAAGATCGTGGGTCATGCCCATCGAAAGCTCAGTTGCGGAGCTAACACCGGCCTTCTGCAGTGCATCGCGCAGTTCGCGGGTCACCTGGAACGAATGCGCGATATCGGCCGTATCCGTGGTGTGGGCGCCGATTGTCATGAGCCCGATGATGCGCAGATGCGGCAGTTGCGCTACCTCGCCCGCTATATCAAGCGTGGCCTCTGGAGCGATCCCGTACTGCGATTCGGCTCCGGAGGAATTTACCTGCAACATGACGTCATATGCGCCCGCAGCAGCACCGGTTTCGATCCTCTCCTCTTGCAGCTCATTGAGGCGTTTCGCCAGTTTGAGTGTGTCCACCGTTTCAATGCATTGTGCATATTCCACGGCCCGGCGTGCCTTGTTGCGCTGGACGTGGCCGATCACGTGGGTGCGATGTGCCGGGGCTGCCGCGGCGGCCAATTCTTTCTCAGATTCTTCAAGCTGTTGGATGATGTTGTGCCCTAACAGTGTGGCGCCTGCAAGCAACGCCGCATGGACGCGTTCCGGCGCCTGATATTTCGCAGCTAACTCGATGCGGACCTCTGCACGTTGCCGACCTGCCTTTTGTACTGCCGCCGCAACCGTGTCTTCCAAAGCATGGTAGCGCCCTGGGATCTCAGCGAGGCTTGGAATGACCTCGAGATTTTGTTCGCTTATCGTCACCATCGTTACCTCTCTCCCACGCTCACAATGGCAAAATGCGTGCGGTTTTCGCGGTCTGAAGCATCCAGATCCACGAGTGCGAAGAAGCCCCACGATCCATCGCCTTCAGGATCGGCGAAGGTTTGCCGCACCAGCCACAGGCGTCCAGCCTTGTGGCTATCAACCAATGCGGCCGCAGGCCCTTCTGGCATACCAGCATCGAGCAGATCGGCCACTGAAACGTTTTCATTCACCTCGAAATATTGTGCGCCGCGGGCCGCCTGATCGATGCCAATTGAGTCGTACTCATCAAAATACGGGTCTGTGGCATCTGCCCATGCGTCGCCGTCCCACGTTGAGGCTCCCGGCCACAGTGGTGCCTGCGCAAGGTCGTCAAGCGTATCGAAATCTTCGCGTTCTAGGGCTTCTACCCGCCGGAACGCAGCGTTGCGAACCGCTGTGCGCAGCGCGTGTCTGTTTCGTGAGAAAACTACGTGCCCGTCAGCATCCGCGCCAAAGGCGAGCTCGCGTTCCCCGCCACGCATGCCGTTATCAAGCTCAGTCACTTCATCTAGCGTGACAGCACCGTCGCGCAACGCCTCCCATTCGTCCAACAATGACGAGTCAACCGAGCGTACCAAGCCTCCCAACCATTGCGTGATGTCCTCTATTTCTGGCGTGCGCGCTTCGAGGGGAACAGTCTGCCGCAATGCCTTATACGTATCGGTGAGATAACGCAGCACGATCCCTTCCGAGCGCGCCAAGTCGTACCGTGAAATCAACTCGGAGAACGTGAGCGCATTTTCCACCATTTCCCGCACCACTGATTTAGGGGAGAGCTCATATTCCGTGACCCATGGATTCGTCTGCGCATAGATTTCAAGGGCTGCGTGAAGTTCATGGTCGAGCGGTTTTGGCCACGTGATCTGATCTGCCTCCGCCATGCGCTCCTCATAGCTCATCCCGGCAGCCTTCATTCGGGCGATTGCTTCTCCCTTTGCTGCTCGTTGTTGTGCGTACAGCAGTGGCTTTGGATCCTCTTGGACCGCCTCAATCACGCTCACCACGTCCAGCGCGTAATCCTCAGAATTCTTATCCAGGATGTCCAGCGCGGCCAGCGCAAATGGCGCGAGTGGCGAGTTGAGGGCGAAATCGTCCGGGACTTCGCGGGCAAATGTGATGGCTGATTCGCCCGGATGTGTTGCCTGCCAGTGCGCATCATGCACAATCAATACGCCCGCGAGTGCGAGGGACTCTACGATTTCCTTGGCGCGTTCGAGGAGAGGGTTTGGGTCGCGTGGCGGTTCGTGATTATCCGTGAGGAGTTTGATGCCTGCAGCTACGGCGTCACCGGGACGTTGCAGGACATTGAGGACCATCGAATGATCCACTTTCATCTGCGATGTCAGTGTTTCAGGTTGTGCATTCTGCAGGTATTCGAAGGTTTTTTCCGACCAGAGTACTTGCCCTTCGGGTGGCTTCTTCTTCACCACTTTGCGCAGCTTCTTAGGATCATCGCCAGCTTTAGCGAGTGCGCGCGCGTTTTCTATTTCGTATTCGGGTGCCTGGACGACGACGTCGCCAACCGTGTCATATCCAGCGCGCCCGGCTCGCCCTGCGATCTGGTGAAATTCGCGGGCCGTCAAGTGCCGCGAACGAGTCCCATCAAACTTCGAGAGCGATGTGAGCACCACGGTACGGATTGGCACATTGATCCCTACTCCCAATGTGTCCGTGCCGCAAATGACCTGGAGAAGGCCCTGCTGGGTGAGCCGTTCTACCAGCCGCCGATAACGGGGGAGCAGCCCTGCGTGGTGCACGCCGATTCCGGCGCGCAGCAGTTTCGATAGCGTTTGCCCGAAGCCCGGACCGAATTTGAAAGCCCCGATCGCCTGTGCGATCTGCTTCTTCTGTTCCTTTGTTATCAGGTTGATGGGGAGCAGTTCTTGTGCCTGCGTGACGGCTTCGCGCTGCGAGAAGTGCACGATGTAAGCGGGCGTGCGGTGGGTCTGCACCATTTCTTTGACGAGTTCGCCAAGGGGTTGGAGCGAATAGTGGAAATGGAGGGGCACGGGGCGTGGCGCATCGTTGATAACGGACACGGGCCGCCCTGTGCGGCGCTCCAGATCCTTCTCGAAGAAACGTGTGTCTCCCAGAGTGGCGGACAACATTACTTCCTGGGTTGATGTCAATTCGAGGAGCGGAACCTGCCACGCCCAGCCGCGTTGTGGATCGCCGTAGAAGTGGAACTCGTCTTGCACCAACACGCCGATTCCTGCGCCATCGCCTTCCCGCAACGCTCTGTTGGCAACGATTTCAGCGGTGGCGCACACCACGGGAGCCTCCGCATTGATTGCGGAATCGCCTGTGACCATACCGACGTTATCCGCACCGAACACGCGTATCAGGTCAAAGAATTTCTCCGACACCAGCGCCTTTAAGGGAGCCGTGTAATAAGCCGTTTTGCCGTGAGCCAAAGCAGCGAAAATAGCCGCCAAAGCCACCATGGATTTCCCCGATCCAGTGGGAGTTGCGACGATCAGATGGTCGCCCTCCAGCGCGGCCAGAAGTGCTTCCTCCTGATGCGGATAAAGCGGGCGGCCGGTGGACTTCGCCCATTGCGAGAACGCGTCGTAGACGGCGTCGTCGTCCGGAGCCAAACCGAAACGAGCTTCTAGGCGATCCAACGCGATGTTCAACTCAGGGTTGGCGGTATTCACAATCAACCTTCACACTGGTGCCCTTGCGGCCTTCGAGGCCGCGGCGCACGATGGCCTATATCAAAAAACGGCGCCCCGCCAACGCAGAGTGCCGTTCCCTCGTACACCGCCAGGGACTCGAACCCTGAACCCATTGATTAAGAGTCAATTGCTCTGCCAGTTGAGCTAGCGGTGCTGACAGGGAAATAACTTACCCGGATTCGGCGCGGAGGGCAAATTGGTGCGGCTTTCAGCGCCATAAAATCTAACACACGGGCATATCGGTGCTGATCACGCAGATAACGGTGGCGCCGTCGTCCATCGTGGCCAGAAACAACGTGCCAATGTGGCGTAGAAACAACGTGCCAAACTGGCGCCCAGCCGGCCAGTAATTCAGTAAGCTAGGGGATATGTCTGCACCTGTCGTGACGCTCGTAACGAGCGCGGAACTTCCCAATCTTGACGCCGACGAGGCCGGTTTGCCCGACGCTCTGCGTGAGCGCGGCATCGAACCGCGGATTGCGGTATGGAGTGATCCGGGCGTGGATTGGCGCGCTTCTGACCTCACCGTAATCCGTTCCGTTCGCGATTATGCGCGTGATCGGGCCGGCTTTGTGAAATGGGCGCACACTGTGCCGCGGCTGCTCAACCAGGCGAACGTGATCGACTGGAACTCAGACAAGCACTATCTGCGCGAACTCGAGAAACGAGGGTTACCCACCATTCCCACCACATGGTTGGAACCGGACGCGCATTACAGCAAGCATCAGATCCATACGCGTTTTCCGGCCGACGGCGACTTCGTGGTGAAACCTGCCGTGTCCTCCGGCGGGCGTGGCACTGGACGGTACACCGCCACAGACCCGCTGTCGCGCTCTGACGCGATTCTGCATGCGCAGCACGAGCTCCGCAAAGGCCGGACGGTGATGGTGCAGCGGTATCTTGAGGAGATTGATCGTTCTGGGGAGATCTCCCTTATCTATTTGAATGGCGTTCCTGCATATCGCGTAGATAAGCAGGCCATGCTTCACCCGCGGTTCCGCGCCGGCGATACGATCCAGGAAGAACGGGTTGTTTCCACCGCTGATGCCACCGAAGACGAATGGCGTTGGGGCGAAGAAATCCGCCAAGTCCTTCATGCCTACATCGCTGAGGTCTCTGGACGGGACGAGCTGCTGCTTTACAACCGAGTCGACATGGTCCGCGGTGGTCCCGAAGACGAGCATGAGTTCTACGTGATGGAAGTGTCCTTGATCGACGGTTCCTTGTATCTCTCCGAAGATCCAAGCCATTTGACCAAGTTTGCCGATGCCATCGCCATGCGCGCATTCTGGTGACGAGACTGCGCGCATTCTGGGCACGGGAATCAACGGGCAAAACCGCCACGCGGGATTTGGACAGGACCGCCACGCGGGATTTGGACAGGACTGCCACGCGGGATTTGGGCCGTGCAGCGTAAGGCCGTGCTACATCAAAATCGGCTACACCGACCGGCTTATCGGCTACACCGACCGGAAAAGGGAGGCCCGTGGCGTGGTTCACGAGCGCTCAATTCGTGCTGTGCGCGAGTATTCGTTATAGTTAACGCTTGTGCTGCTTCGTTGCGGCGCGATCAATGGTGGCTGTAGTTCAGCTGGTAGAGCACCTGGTTGTGGTCCAGGATGTCGCGGGTTCGAATCCCGTCAGCCACCCCACTTGGGCCAAATTCAAACCTTCGACCAAGGGACCACCCTTGGAAGATGTTCCGGCTTGGCCCTTTTTGCGTGTCCCGGTTGTCTCTGCCCCGGTGGCTGCGGCGCGGGCCTGGTCGGCCCAGGTGAGAGCATCGGCCTGGAGGTCGGGGTTCGACAGCCCGTCGTAGGGCGTCCGGTAGCCGACGTGAATGTCGTTGTCCTCATCAACGTAGATCGCTTTGAACAGCGCCTGGTTGCACAGACGCCGGTTCGCGTCGTCAGCGTTGGCATAGATGTCAGCGATATTGGCCAACAACAGCAGCGAGTCATCCAGATTGGCCCGGGCATCGGCGTACTCGCCGGTGTGGGCCCGGACCCTAAAGTCGATGGTCTCCAACGATGCGGTGATCCGGTCCTGCTCCCGCTTGAGCAACTCCAGTGGGATCGCATCCGCATAGCGGGCTTGGAGGAGTTTGGTCTGCTCCCCCTCCAGTTCGATACGGCGCGCGGCAAGTTCGGCCAGTTCGGCGGCACCTTCACTCATCATCTGGTCGAACTTGGCGTGGATCATCCCTGAGAGTGCCTGCCGGGTCTCGGCGGGAATCTGGATGCGCGTGTAAAAGCGCTCGATCAAGCGCTCCACGTCGTCGATCAGCATCGCCTGGCGGGTGCAGGCACCCCGTCCAGCGTGGCGGGCAGAGCACACGAAGTACGGGTAGATCGTGCCCTGACTCGACTTCGCGTTACAGACGATGAGCCGGGACCCGCACTGCCCACAGAAGACGCTGCCCTTGAGGTAGTGGTCGTGGATCTGGGTCGCATCGGCAGCGGACGTGTGGGTGCCCAACACGATCTGGACCTGCTCCCAGACCTCGACTGGAACGATCGGATCGTGGGCACCACGGTAGGTAGCACCCTGATAGACGATGACGTCCTTGTAGTACGGGTTGGTGAGCATCCGGTGGACGGTGGATTTCGCGATCGGCTTGGACGGGCGCCGTGGGGTCGGCGACGTGGTCAGCCCGCGGGCGACGAGTTCCTTGTGAAGCTGGCTGGTGGTCCAGTCCCCCGAGGCGAAGACCTGGAAGGCCCAACGCACCAGCCCCGCGCGTTCCTCGTCGACCTCGACGGTGCGGATCTCGCGTCCCATGTCGTCACGGATGCCGACATTGCGGTACCCGATCGGGGCGTTCGTGACGGTGCCACCCTGGGCAGCCTTCTGGGACAGGCCCTTGACGACTTCGGTGGCAAGGTTGCGGGAGTAGAACTCCGCAATCGAGGACATGATGCCGTGCAGCAGCATGCCCGAAGGGGTCTCGTCGATGTTCTCCGTGGCGGAGACCAGAGTGACGCCCGCATCCTTGAGCGCCAGGTGGATGGTGACGTCGTCGGCCCGGTTGCGGGCGAGGCGGTCAACCTTGTGAACAATGCAGTAGCTGGTCTTATGGGTGGCGACGTACTTGATCATCCGCATGAGTTCGGGCCGGTCGGCCTTGCGTGCGGACTCGCCCGCGTCGACGAACTCCTCGACGATGGTCGCACCCAGCTGGTCGGCCTTGCGCTGGTTGGCTTCACGCTGAGCCGGGATCGAGAACCCCTCCGCGTTGCCTCCCTTTTCGGCCTGCTCCTTGGTGGAGACACGCAGGTAGGACACGGCAATCGCGCCCGCGAATGGAGTGGGGGCAACGAGGCTGTCGATGGCGGCTTCGTCCGCGTCGTCGGATGTCATGGCTCTTCTCCACTGCTACTGGTCCCGTGATCCGGCGCGGCTCATTTCGCGGTGGGTGTTGATCGTGAGAAGAGCCCGAAGGCTGT
>JALCLX010000013.1 GCA_022648165.1 Ancrocorticia sp. | reverse complement strand
GATCCCCGCCACCGCCTTTGAGTTCATTGGGGCCTGGACAACGCCAGTGAGCCCGGTAGCGCTGGGCGCAGCCTCACTTCTTAGAATTCTGCTGAGCTTCCATCTCTGCGATTTTGGCCCGCACCTCATCCATGTCTAATTTTGCAATTTGAGAAATTAGCTCTTCGAGTGCGGAGCCAGGAAGTGCGCCAGCTTGCTCAAAGATGCGAATTCCGTCGCGGAACGCCATCAAGGTTGGGATTGAACGGATGCCGAATGCGCCGGCGAGTTCTTGCTGGACATCCGTATCCACTTTCCCGAAGACAACATCGGGATGTTTCTCCGACGATTTCTCAAAGATTGGGCCGAACTGACGGCACGGGCCACACCATGCGGCCCAAAAGTCGAGCAGGACTGTGCCCTGTTTGACGGTATCGTTGAAGTTCTCCGCGGTGATCTCTACGGTTGCCATTGCTAACCTTCCTAGTACAGGCCGTTCCGGGCCCCGTTTTATGTTCCAAAATACTCCCGGATGTATCCGGTCTGCAGAGGGAACGCGATGCCCGTTCTCACTATTCCCGGAATTGCGGGACATGTCTAGCACCACATCGTTTTGGGAGTGGAATTCCTCTCCAAGAGGACCGACGTGTCCGAGCTTACCGAGCCCTGGCAACCGCCCACGAACTGGCCATGTCCTAGCTCTTAACCGTGAGAAACCGTAGGCTTGACCCATGGTAAAGGGTCACGACATATACGATGCAACAGCTGGCGTTGAGACTGCGGCGCGCCAGGCGGGGATCGCGGCACGCGGATTGCGCAACGCGACGGCGGATCGAAAGAACCAGATGCTTTTGGGCATCGCGGCCGCGTTGGAGGCTCATCGCGCTCAGATTCTCGATGCAAATGCGGACGATATGCGCCGCGGCAGTGAATCCGGGATGGCTCGGAGCTTGCTAGACCGCCTGAGTTTGACCGATGAACGTATCGAAGGCATCGCGGCGGCGGTGCGCCATGTGGCGACCTTGCCTGATCCCGTTGGCGAAGTTGTGCGCGGTAGCACGTTGGCAAACGGCTTGGTTTTGCGCCAGGTCCGAGTGCCGATGGGCGTGATCGGGATGATTTATGAGGCCCGGCCGAATGTGACGGTCGATGCCGCATCGTTGGCGCTGAAGGCGGGATCTGCGGTGATTCTGCGCGGGGGGCATGCGGCCGCGAGTACGAATGCGGTGCTGGTGGATCTCATGCGGCAGGCTGTGGCAGACGCGGGCCTGAACCCAGATCTGGTGCAAACAATCGACGCGTATGGCAGGGAAGGTTCTGTGGCGTTGATGCGGGCCCGGGGGATGGTGGACCTCGTCATTCCGCGCGGCGGAGCTGGTCTGATACAAACCGTGGTGCGAGAATCGCTCGTCCCGGTCATAGAGACCGGGGTGGGAAACTGCCATGTTTACGTGGACCGTGCCGCGGACCTGCAGAAAGCGCTTGCGATCACGCTGAATTCGAAGACACAACGCCCCGGCGTGTGTAATGCCGCAGAGACTCTTCTGGTTCACAAGGATGTTGCTGCCACATTCATGCCACAGGTGCTCGCAGCGCTGGCTGATAAGGGAGTTACCCTCCACGGCTGTGAGGTGACTCAGAAGCTCGCGCCTGCCGGGGTCGCCGTCGTGCCCGCCACCGATGAGGATTGGGCCACCGAGTATCTGGATCTCGAGATGGCGGTTCGGGTAGTCGATTCGATAGACGACGCCGTCGCCCACATACGCGCATATTCCACCGGACACACGGAAGCCATCGTATCTGAGGACGTGGCGGCAATTCGGATGTTTATGCGAGAAATTGACACTGCGGCCATCATGATCAATACGTCTACGCGATTCACTGACGGAGGAGAACTAGGATTAGGTGCCGAAATCGGAATATCCACTCAGAAACTCCACGCGCGCGGGCCAATGGGATTGACTGAACTGACCACCACCACGTGGATCGTAGAAGGCGACGGGCATGTCAGAAAGTAACGTCCACGTTCCATATCACGAACATGATGGGCGGCCGCGGCGTGTTGGCATCATGGGCGGCACATTTGACCCAATTCACCATGGGCACTTGGTGGCGGCATCGGAAGTTCAAAATGTATTTGGGTTGGACGAAGTGGTTTTTGTACCCACAGGGCGTCCTCCATTCAAGCGTGACCGAAAAGTCACTCTTCCCGAACATCGTTATTTGATGACCGTGATTGCGACGGCGTCGAATTCACGTTTTTCCGTTTCGCGGGTAGACATCGAAAGAGAGGGATACACGTACACGATCGATACGCTGCGCGACCTTCGAAAGGTGTATCCGGACGCCGAGTTTTATTTCATCACGGGTGCCGACGTATTACCAGAGATCCTCACGTGGAAAGATGCCGATGAGCTGCTGCGTATGGCGCATTTTGTCGGTGTGACGCGCCCCGGCCACAAACTGGACGTGTCAGGGTTGCCTGCGGACTGCTTCTCGTTGCTCGAAGTGCCCGCAATGGCGATCTCTTCGACAGATTGCCGCGAACGGGTCCGCCGCAACGCACCAGTATGGTACTTAGTACCGGACGGCGTAGTGCAGTACATTGCGAAGTATCACCTGTATCGTGACCCCCAGTAGCGCCTATCGGTATGATAGAAAGAGTGAAGGTTCGCGTTTGCGGCGCAATCCACAAGGAGCCGAACGCGGCACAGTGACAGTTGTGCGGAAGGAAGCATGATGAGCGAGGAGAAGCCACGCCTGTCCCGGCGCGAGATGCGGGAACGGGGGCTCCTCAAACCCGCAGACGCCAACGCACCCGAAGAAGGAGTGCGCCAGCTCCTCACAGAGACTCAAGAGCTCAGGCTGGGGCGCCCTTCGCGCCAGCAACTCCGGGAGCAGGAGAAGCGGGCCCGCCGTCAGCACGCTGTGGCTCAAGCCACATCCTCTCCGGGCGCCGTTGGTACGCCTGCCAGTGCAGGCACACCGGCGGCCGAAGAACAAACGGCGGAACCCGCGCATGATGTTGCGATAACGCCGGATTCTGCTGCGTCGTCGGACATAGCAGCTGAACCCGAACTCGAAGGACTCAGCGCAGCGCACATTGAGGCGGTATCCGCACCAACGCGCACGGGTACCGCGCCTTCGGCGAGCAGCGCGGATACAAGTGCAGCTGCTGGAACTGACGTAAGCGGACAGAATGAACGCAAGAGCGTGTTTGATCGATTCGACGATGCACCACTGATCTCTGACGACGCGCGCGCCAGTAGAGATACGAATGGCGAAGCTGCCGTGAAGAACAAGGCCGCGGAATCAGCGGATGGCGCAACATTAGAGGACAAATTCCTGGCGCGGGTGCGCAATGACGTGGGGGCGTCGTGGCCGGGGCCGTCGTCGCCCACCGGGGAAGCAAGTGCCCTGACGCGGCGGTTTGCAGAGCCTGCGCAGGCTGGCGAGGCACATTCGGTGCCGCCTCGTAGTGAACCGGTGCCCACGCGCACGCCCATCGCCGAACGCGACTTTCTGGATGCGGATGAAGAAGAGGAAGTTGTCGATGAAAAACCTCGTGGTGGCTTGATGCTCGTCTTTGGGATCATCGCCGGTGCAGTGCTTGGGGTACTCATCGGAATGTGGCTCAAGAATACTTTTTTCAGTAGTGGGGTCGTTGACGTTCAGACAGTTCGTGCAGCGGCGGCCATCGCCAATCCTTCGGTATTTTTCCAGGGGATGCATTTGTGAGCGCGAGTCAACACGCAATCGATCTTGCCCGTATCGCCGCTGGCGCTGCTGCAGAAGTGAAAGCTACCAGCATTACCGCTATCGACGTATCTGAACGGCTCCTGATCACAGACGTGTTCCTGGTGATCTCCGGATCTACTGACCGCCAGGTGCGGGCACTTGTTGACGCTGTGGATCAAGCCTTGGCAAAGGTTGGCTGCGATAGGATCCAACGCGAAGGCTACGATCCGTCGCCGCATTGGGTGCTCATCGACTACGACGAGATCATTGTGCATGTGCTGCAAGATGAAGACCGCGAATTCTATGAGCTCGAGAAACTGTGGGGCGACTGCCCGCAGATTGACCTGCAGCTGGAAGAAGAGCGTGCGGATGTGGCGCGCGGCGATGTGGCTCGCGCGGCAGTTTCTTTGGGTGAGGAAGCGGTCAGTGACAGCTGAACGTGTCATTTTGCTGCGTCATGGGCAGACCGATTGGAACATTCAAGGGCGTATTCAGGGTGCGCGCGATTTTCCGCTCAACAAGACGGGGAGGGCTCAGGCGCGGGCGGCCGCTCCGGCTATTGCGGCGCTCGGTCCGCGGAAGATTGTTAGCTCGCCCTTGTCGCGGGCGCGCGATACCGCTCACGAGATCGCCATCCTGCTTGGCTTGCCTGTGGAGCTCGACCAGAGGCTCGAAGAGCGCAACTATGGCGACTGGGAGGGACTGAATCGCGAACAGCTGATTGCGCTCAATCCCACTCAGTATGCGGTGTGGCGCGACGGTGGGCAGCCCGAGGGGCTTGGAATCGAGCACAACGATGCGGTAGGGGAGCGCGTGGCGTTGGCCGTCAATGATCACGCCGGTGCCGCTGACGGTGGCACGATCCTCTTCGTGGCACACGGCGCAGCTATCCGCGCCGGAGTAACAACGCTGCTGGGCATGAATGCAGGGAATTGGGCCGGGCTGCGTGGCTTGGACAATTGCCATTGGGCGATCCTAACGCCGCAACGCAACCGTACGCCGCATTGGCGGCTGGTGGCGTACAACCTGTCTGTGTGAGGTGGTGTGCGCGTGCGTGGCCATTCTCTCAGCTCGGTGTGCCGGTGCAAATTTGTCTCGAGGCGTTCAGCTCAGTAAGCTAGATCAAGTTCGAAGGCACAAGGGCCTTCAGCGGCACCCAAAGCCGAGGGGCATTGGCGCAGTTGGTAGCGCGCTTCCATGGCATGGAAGAGGTCAGGGGTTCGAATCCCCTATGCTCCACAAAGACCACCCGGAATCGTTGAGGTTCCGGGTTTTTTGTTGAGATGACGCCGTTTCTTCAACTATCAGCCTAGACACTAGCGGGTTATAGGCCTGAACGTGGTGTTTCTGGCGGCGTGTTGCGGCGTGGTCCCGGTTCCGTTTCGCCTGTGACTTTTTCTAGCTGAAACCGTGACTTTTTCTAGCTGAAACGAGGTCCAGGTGGCGCAGCCTCCTGGGCCTTTGCCCGTTTCAGCTAGAAAAGGTATTCCAGGGGAGGTGCTACAGCCGCCGCGTCCGCCCGTGCCTCGCCGCGTCCGCCCGGGCCGAACACTTCCCGTCATTCCTTGCCGTTCGGCTATTTTGTGATTAGGAGCATATGACGTTGGTCCCGGAAAATGGTCAGGCAACGGTTCTGATGCGATCTGAGGCAACACGCCCCCAAATGGGGGTGATCTGGGTATGTGGGCGCCAAGAGAGGGTGGCAATTGTGGGTGTATATGCGGTAACGGGTGCAGCGTCAGGTATGGGACGTTCGACTGCGGAGCAGCTTCGCTGGGAGGGCCATCGTGTCATCGGCGTTGACCTGCATAACACGGACGTCAACGTGGATCTTGCCACTGAAGAGGGAATCCAGACGGCGATACAAGGGGTTCTGGATTCCTGTGGCGGACGATTGGACGGTGCAGTTCTGGCTGCTGGCTTGGGGCCGATTCCAGGAAAGGAGGAGACGATTGCGAGGGTGAACTTCAATGGCGTTGTCCGCCTGCTGGAAGGTTTGCATGACGTGCTTGAGGACGCCGGTAACGCCAAAGTGGTCATCTTTTCGTCAAATTCGACGACGACGACGCCCGGCCTACCACGCGAAATAGTTGATGCATTTCTGGCCAGAGATCTTGACAAGGCGGTTTCCTTGGCAAAAGCGGCTGGGCCAGAAGCTTCGGCAGCGTACGTGTACGCCGGATCAAAGACAGCTGTGACGCACTGGATGAGAACAATTGGTGTGACACCCGAATGGGCCGGCAAGGGAATTCGTGTCAATGCCATCGCGCCGGGCGCAGTGATGACTCCGTTGCTGCAGAAGCAGCTTGACGATCCGAAGTTAGCACCAGGAGTTAAGAGCTTCCCGATCCCTGTGGGTGAATTCGGCAAGCGCGAAGAAATCGCCCAGTGGGTGATCTTTATGTTGTCCCCCGCTGCGAACTTTATGTGCGGATCGGTGGTCTTCCTGGATGGCGGAACGGATGCGTATTTCCGGGCTGACGATTGGCCGCGTGCGATCCCGCAAGAAGAGGTCCCCCACTACTTTGAGTTGATTGAGAAGTACAAGAAGTCGGTGGGCCTGTAGATTCATCCCGCTTATTCCTGGAGGTGACAGGGCATAACTGCCCGGTGCCTCTTCTCTCCACGCGCGGTGGTTGGCCCGAACTCACCAAGGCCAATCACCGCGACACGCCGGCGACACGCCGGCGTTTTTACCTCTCACCAGGATTTTTTTGGCGCAACGCTCGCAGTCCTCACCTCACCTGTGGCTTAAGTCCCATTCATGCGATACGTTATCTTGCAAGCGTCGGCTCGTAGGTGAGCTGGCGCACAATACGCGTGCACCGATGCGCCATGCACCATTGAGACGCTTTCGGTGGATGCCTTTCACCCACTGGGCATTTGCGTTCTAACACCGTGAGGTTGCGCGACGAATCGCCGTGCGATGAGTGCAAACTGTGCGGTTCATTCTGAATTCACCGACAGGAGAGCAGGTCTATTCATGAGCGTTCCCGAAATACTCCCCAGTACATCCGCGGCGGCGGGCGAATCGGCCAAGCCGCTTCCAAAGAAGCGTCTGCACCGAAAAGTCTTTGGTATTGGACTCGGATTTGTGCTTGCCGCGCTGGTGTACACGTTGATGCCGAAGATTGTTCATCCTTCCGTAGCTGGAGCTGAGGTCCCGGTTCCTGAGAACGCGTTAGCTACCGCAGCCGCCGTGGCGGTGCTGATGGGAACGTGGTGGGTGACTGAGGCCATACCCTTGGCGGCAACGGCTTTGGTCCCGTTGGTCGCGTTCCCGCTCATGGATGTGCAGTCGTTTAAGACGACGGCGGCGCCATATGCGAGCGGTACGATCTTCCTTTTTATGGGAGGTTTTTTCCTGGCGTTGGCGATTCAACGTTGGAATCTCCATCGCCGGATTGCGCTTCGAACGGTGTTGATTGTTGGCACGAAGCCAAAGCAGCTTGTGCTTGGGCTCATGATCGCTACTGGATTCCTCACTATGTGGGTGTCGAATACAGCTACTGCGGTGATGATGCTGCCGATCGCGCTTTCGGTTCTTTCACTTGTGTATGAAGGCGCGGGCGCTAAGGAGATGCTGAAGTCCAATTTTGGTAAGGCGATGGTGCTCGGAGTCGCATATGCTTCTTCCATCGCATCCGTTGCGACGATCATCGGGACGCCCCCAAATACGCTATTACGTGCATACATGCAGGAAACGTACGATGTGACGATCTCTTTTGGGCGTTGGATGCTGTTTGGTGTTCCTTTGGCGTGGGGTTTCTTGTTCATAGGCTGGTGGATCCTTGTCACCTTCGTGTTTAAGCCGGAGTTAGACGAGCTGCCTGGTGGGCGCGATTTGATCGCAAGGCAGCTCAAAGAGATGGGCGCGATGTCTCGTGGCGAGAAACTGGTGGGCATCGTCTTCGTCGTCGCTGCGCTCGCCTGGGTGTTCCTGCCTAGCTTCTTCCCGGATACGTTCAGCGATGAGCTGATCGCGATGATGATTACTCTGGCATTGTTCCTGATCCCGGTGCATCCAACTGAGGGTATTGCGATTCTCGATTGGAAGACGGCGAAGAACATTCCGTGGGATGTGCTGCTGTTATTTGGTGGGGGTTTGAGCCTTTCAGCGGCGTTCACATATACCGGATTCTCAGCGTGGATTGGGGACAAATCGGCTGGACTGGCAGGATTGCCTCCCATTCTTTTGGTGTTCATCGTGGCCGTTCTGATTGTGGCGCTCACAGAGTTCACATCCAATACCGCTACGGCAGCGGCATTCTTGCCGATCATGGGCGGTGTGGCCTCTGGCATGGGCGTGGATCCGATGATGTTGGTGATACCCGTTGCATTGGCTTCGACATACGGGTTCATGATGCCAGCTGGGACGCCGCCGAATGCCATCGCCTATTCTTCGGGATATGTGCGAATAGGCGACATGATCAAGGCAGGATTGATTCTGAACATTCTCGGCGCCTTGCTCATCACGCTATTCTCAATGACGCTAGGGCCGTTGGTGCTGGGGTATTCAATCGGCTGATAGAACACTGGTGGTATGTGCAGCGGAAATCGGTGAACGGGGTGCTGCACATATCACAGTTACGCACACATACTGAATGTTGCACGAACAAGCACAGATATATACCCTGGGGGGTATACGAAACCTGGTAGCCACCAAGGCTGCCCGGTCAAGAATCTCGTAGAGGAGTCTGTTATGTGCCATCGTGTAACGTGCCCGAAGTGCGGAAAACCAACATGGGCTGGCTGTGGTCAGCATATTGAGATCGCCTTAGCCGGTGTGCCGAAGGATCAGCGTTGCACCTGCCACTGAGGCGTGTGATCAGCGAATGCGGTAGGACGCGATCGCGTCCTACCGCATTCGCGTCTCTTGAGCAGGACAGCGAGGAGTGGTGATGCCAGGAAAACCAGGGAAAGATGAGGACACGCCCGTCATTGGCCAGGACACGCCCGTCATTGGCCAGGACGCGCCCGTCATCGGCCAGATTGTTCCGGGCTACTCCGTGCCCGTTATTAATGAGCGTGCCGTGCGCGCTGCAGCCGGCCTATTGATGCTCCGTGGCGGTATCGCATATGCTTTCGCGATCGCGGCGAATTCAGGCGCGCCGCTCAAGCCATTTGGCATCGTCTTCATGGCAGACATGCTGATACGCGTGACTGCCGGGGATCGCTATTCCCCAAGCCTCGCCTTGGGGCGCGTGATAGTGAGGCGTCAGAAACCAGAATGGGTGGGAGCCAGTCAAAAGGCATACGCCTGGTGGTTCGGTGTAGCGATGGCTATGACTTCATGTTTTGCCATGGGATACTTTGGGGCTCCGTTTGCAGCGATTGCAGTGTTGTGCGGCTTTTGCCTGGCAATGTTATTCATGGAGGCATCTTTCGGGATATGTGTGGGGTGCACACTCCAGAGGGTTTTTGATCGGCGCAATCCCACCCTGTATTGCCCGGGCGGAGCCTGTAGGCGTGGAGGCTCCGAAACCGAACACGATGCAGCGGGAATTGGGCGCGATGTGGCTGATCCTACTTCCGCGGCCGTTGACGCTACTGCGCATAACCCGCTAGCTTAGATAACTGTTGCAATAACACAGTTTCTTACTGCGTGCATCACCTCGGGCCACAGTGTCATCTAAGGCGGCACGGTGAAGGGGGTTATGTATGAAGAAACCAATGGTAGTTTCTGCCTTGGGATGGGGTTATTTCCCGCTGGCGTTTCTAGCGCGCTTCCCATTTGCCATGCTGGTTGTGGGGGCGTTAACCCTGGTCGTGACGGCGCGTGACTCGATAACGCTGGGAGGCGCAACCTCGGCCGTTGTGGGAATCGGCACGGCGATCTGCAGTCCTGTGATTGGGCATAGTGCCGATCGCTTCGGACAGCGTGTCACCTTATCCATCGCGGCGATCGCGAATTCTTTCGCCATCGCCGCATTTGCGGCAGTTACCACTAGCGACATCTCAGTGATGCTGGTGCTTGTTGCCGCGTTTTTCGTTGGCGCCACTGCGCCTCAAGTTGCGCCAATGTCGCGCACGCGTCTTGTGCATGCCGTGGGGCAGGTAGCATCTCCAGCGAACCGATTGCGTATCCTGAATGGAGCCATGGCGTACGAATCCGCGATTGACGAAGTGGTTTTCGTATTCGGCCCGGTGGCCGTTGGTGCTTTGGCCGTGGCGTTTTCCCCAGTTGTTGCGGTTCTCGCAGCTTCGCTGCTCACGTTGGTGTGCGTGACGAGTTTTGCGTTGCATCCCAGTGGCCGCGTCACGTCCGATGGGGCAGCCGGGGGAGCGCCCATTCGCTCGATCATGAAGCCGGGGATCGTTGTTGCCGCTCTGGGTACCTTCGGGCTCGGTTTCTTCTTCGGCTCGACGCTGACGTCGCTCACAGCCTACCTGGACAGTTTCGGCTCGGCTGATTCTGCAGGATTGATATACGGCTGCATGGGTGTGGGTTCAACCGTCATGGCACTGTCTGTGGCAGCTTTCCCCGTATCGTTCGTGCTGGAGAAACGATGGGCCATGTTCGGTGCCATCATGTTGTGCGCCGCTTTCGGTTTTGCGCTGGTTGGTTCCATCCCAGCGCTGTGCTTTACCTTGGTTGTGGCTGGTATTGGCATTGGGCCTACGCTTGTGACGATCTACAGCATCGGCTCTGAGCGCGCACCGGCCGGTGCGGTAGCTACCACGCTGACAATCCTCGGATCAGGCGTGGTTTTGGGCCAATCGGTGGCATCGGCGATCACGGGTGTGGTTGCGGATGCCGGTGGGGCTTCGCTTGCTCGCTGGATGCCTTTGGTGGCAGCGAGTGTGGTCTGTGTGGCTGCAATCTGGAATGGGGTGCTGACGGCCCGCGAACGCTGCGCCGCAGTTATGGGCGCACGTGGGGACGTGTCAGAACGCGGCGTGCTTGACGTGACGTATACCCGGTAGGGTATTTTGTGGGTGTCACATGTTGTGAGATTCCGCCAGCCCCCATCCGTTGGCTCCTAGGAGGTATGCTGTGTCCCGTTTGTCCCGCACGCTCTCGTTGTTGATCGCGATTCCGCTCCTCCTCATTGGTTTTGCGGGATGCGCATCGTCTGACGCTGAGCCGGAAGTGGCAGTGCCAGACGATGCGATTGTTCTTGACGTGCGCACCCCGGAAGAATACACAGAAGGGCATCTTGAAGGTGCACAGCTCCTGGACCTGAATTCCGGTGACCTGCAGGCAGCGATACCCGAGCTTGATCCTGACGCCGAGTACTACGTGTATTGCCGGTCAGGCAATCGTTCTGGCCAGGCGACAGCTTTGTTGGAGCAGGTGGGCTTCACTCATGTCATTGATTTGGGCGCCATGGAGGATGCCGCCTCGGCCACCGGAATCGAGATCGTGACCGATTAGTTACGCGCGTAGGAAGATTCGCGAGTTAGTTTTCCTCTACTGGATGCGCAACGCACCACGCAAGCGACTCGCGGATAGCGGCCACGACGTCGTCGTCTTCGATCCCAAGAACTGCACATTCGTCCGGATCGTTGACGGCGTTGCGGGACTGAAATACCGCGGTATCGGGTAGATGGACGCCGTGTTCGATTCCAGCGGCCTCCGTTTGCTTTTGCATTTCTTCATACGTTGGAAGCACGGCCTCTAGCGGAACGACGACGACGCTGTGAGGATCTTTCCCGATTGCCTCGCATCCGAGCTGGTACAGCTCTTTGTATGTCAGAGTGTAGGAGTTGATGGCGTAACGCCCGCCGTTTTTGCCATGCTCCATAGCTCCGACGGCGGCCTGCCCAACCTGGCGTGCGGTGACTGCCGATGTGGAACCCGGAAGGACTACTGGATCTTGTTGTGCCCTCACCTGGTCAATGACGAACTGCCAGAGGGGACGTTGCCCCTCCACCAGGCCAAAGATGTAGGGCAAGCGCAGAGTCATCACATCCATGACTCCCATGCCTTCCATGCACGCAATCTCCTCCTGTAACAGGCGCGTACGCGGATAACCATTGCGCGTGCGATACCCCAGATCCGGCCAACGATCTGCCATTTCTGCGGTGTAGGAGCCAAACACGATGAACTTCTTCACGTTGGCCTCACGCGCCATGCGAGCAACGCGTTGGGTGGTGAGGACATTCGCCTCGTAGAAGAACCGGGCGGCGGGAGCGCGTGGGATGGTGCGTTCGTCAGCTCCGATAGCGAAGAAGACGGCGTACTTGCCGGCCATCAAGCCTTGAAGGTAATCGTTGCTCAGCTCGCGCAGGTCACCCCATACTGGGATGACTCCCGATGGGACATCGCTTTGACCTGGTTTGCGTGGCAATGCGAGGCTTGTGACTTGATATCCGTGGGCGACAAGTTCTTGAGCTGTATGGTAGCCGAGGAGTCCGTTCCCTCCAAGGACGAGTACTTCTTTCATGGTTTTCCTTTCCGGTTCAGTCAGAATGCTGGTTGTTCAGGTTCGGTGGCCAGCAGCTCTTTCCAGTGCGTGTGGCTCATTCCAGTGCGGCGGTAGCCGCAGCGTTCAACATCGCAGAATCGTTTCGCCGACATCGATGATTGTTTGGCGGAGTGTTGCATCGTTGATGTCCACGGAGCGCGAAGCTTGGACAGGAGCGACCAGCGACATAAGAAACATCGTCACTCGGAGGACTGCCTCCGGGCCGAGGTTCTCTCCGCAGAGGATCATTTGCATTTCCTCGAAGATCTTTCGGTAGTCAGGATCCCGTTCCATGAGCGTGGTTGCCGATGAATCTTGCAGCATCACTAGGTAGAGCTGGCGGTTGTGCACGGCTTGATCAGCGAGTGCACGGATCAAATAATGTTGCTTTTGCGAGGCTTCGGGCAACGTTCGTGCCGCAGCAACCATTTCTTCGAAGCCTTTCATCGCTGGTGCGATGACCGCGCGGATGATGCCGTCTTTCGTCTTGTAATGGTGGTAAAGCGCTGCCTTGGTGACACCGAGTTTCGTTGCAATCATCTGCAGCGAGGTTCCGGCTACGCCATGATCTGCAAATAGTTCAAGCGCTGCTTGTTGAATTGCTGCGGGGCTCGACTTGCCTCTGGTCACTACATTGCTCCGATTTTCCGAAAAAACTTGCCGATCGGCAAGTTAGTCTCCATACTAAGTGTCAAGCCCCTCAGTGGAGAGGGGGCTAAGGACCCAGAGTGTCAGGAGTGGCAGTGGTTGACAAGAAGATCCCCGAAGGACCCAAAGCGCATGATACAGAAGTTGACCTCCTCGTTGTAGGCTCAGGCACCGGTATGGCAGCGGCACTCGGTGCTGTAGATCGCGGCCTGTCTGCCTTAGTGATCGAGAAAACCGATTACGTGGGAGGTTCGACGGCACGTTCAGGTGGAGCATTCTGGATTCCACCGAACCACGTTCTTGCGAACGAGGGCGCACGCACCGAGAAGGAAGATATCGAGGCGTATATCGGTTCTTTGGTAGGTGGCGATGCGCCGCAGAAACGGTGGCAGGCGTTCATCGATCATGGCGCGGACGCCGTGAGTATGCTGGAACGGATGACCCCCATGGAGTTCTTCTGGGCTAAGGGCTATTCGGATTACCATCCGGAGAACCCTGGCGGCAGTGCGGTGGGGCGCAGCTGCGAATGCAAACCCTTCAACGCAGCTGTTCTGGGTGAGGAGCGTGGACGCCTTCGTCCAGGGGTGATGGATGCTCCGATTCCCATGCCTGTGACGGGCGCCGATTACAAGTGGATGAATCTTATGGTTCGCACCCCAGTTCGGGCGATGCCGCGTATTGTCAAGCGCGCGACGCAAGGTGTTGGTGGCTTGGCACTGCGCCGCGAGTATGTTGCTGGCGGGCAGGCGCTCGCTGCAGGCATGTTCGCCGGCTTACTCCAGCACGGTGTACCGGTGTGGACGCGCACGAGCCTCACCGAACTCATCATTGAAGACGGTGCTGTGACAGGTGCGAAAGTGACACAGGATGGCCAGACCGTCACGGTGAAAGCTCGCCGCGGCGTGGTTCTCGCTGCGGGTGGTTACGACCACGATATGGAGATGCGGAGAAAGTACCAGTCTCCGATTCTTGAGAAAGATGTCACGCTTGCGTCCGACGGAAACACGGGAGACGGAATTAAAGCCGGCATGAACATCGGAGCTGGCATCGCACTCATGGAGGAATCGTGGTGGTTCCCGGCCATTGAGCCGCTGAGTGAAGGAGAATATCCGCAGGTGCTACTTGCGGAGCGTTCACTTCCAGGTTCTTTCATCGTGGACCGTCACGGCAAGCGCTTCATCAATGAAGCGATTGATTACATGTCGTTTGGTCAGACCGTGTTGAAGCGCGCAGCAAGCGGTGATCCGGTGGGCGACATGTGGCTGGTATTCGACCAGAAGTACCGCGATCGGTACATGTTCGCTGGTGTTCTGTTCCCCGGGCTTCCAATTCCGAAGGAATGGTACGATGCGGGCATCGCGGTTAGGGGCGACGACGCGGCGGAGATCGGCCGCAAGATCGGAGTTCCCGTGGACGCGTTCACTCAGACGTTCACCGATTTCCAGCAGGCCGGCTACCTGGGCGAGGATCATGAATTCGGCCGTGGGAATAGTGCATACGATCGTTATTACGGGGATCCCACTGTTGCGCCGAACGCGAATCTGCGCCCGCTGGAAGGCAAGCTGTATGCCGTCAAGGTTGTGCTGTCGGACTTGGGGACATGCGGTGGTTTGACAGCCGACGAGCACGGACGAGTTCTGGCGAAAGACGGGAGCCCAATCAAGGGGCTCTACGCACAAGGCAATAACGCAGCAAATGTGTTTGGCCGTACATATCCTGGTGCTGGAGCGACGATCGGTCAGGGCCTTGTATTCGGGAAGATCATCGCGGACACGGCTGCATCTGCTGACGTAGCGTGATTCATATGCGGGGGTGTGCCGGAGACAGCAGCCGGCGCACCCCCGCATAGCGCGCCCCTTTTTCCTGGAGTAGCGTCCTAACCGCAGCTCAGAGGCGATATGCTGGTAATCTCACCAACGTGCGGCGGGGGTGCTTTGCGGTGCGAGTCAGCCGCGCCGCACAGCTGCGAAGATCTGCACGTCACAGTTTCAGGGGGCACAGCGTGACTGGGAAATGGAGCATCCGGTCTGTGCTGGGCACATGCATGTCACAGCGCACGTGTGCTGTTGTGATAAGCGGGCTCGTCTTTGCTGTCGTTGGACTCACGTTAATAGTGCGTCCACTGACCGCCTACGGCATCGTAGTAGTGCTGATCGGCGCAGGCGCCGGTATTGCAGGCGTGCTCCTCGTGGCTTCGTACTGGCGCAGGCCGTGGGCCTGGTTCGCAGCGCTTGCGCTGGTCGCTGCAGCTGGCATGATCGTAACCCACGTGGCGTTCGTCGCCGAATGGCTTCCCTATGCCCTTGCAGTTGTCCTTGGTATCAACGCGATTCGCTTGTTCCGCCTCATGATCCGGCCCCGCCGAAGCGGAAAAGAGCGCGCAGCAGACGGCGTATTCGTCATCGCGAACGCCATAGGCGCATACTTATTCTGGCTTTGGCCCGATGCCGCAACGGTTGTTGTTTCAGTAGCGGTCTCCGCATCCTTTATCGTGCTTGGGCTGGCCTTCGTGTATCGTGCTTGGGCTGGCCTTCGTGGTTTCTGCGTTATTTCGCCGTAAAAAACCGCCTTTCTCTTCCACCGGATGGCGGTATGCAATTGCCGCGTTTTGCGCCGTCATATCGGTACTCTCACTCATAGGTTCCGTGCAACTGCGAACCGGTATAGCTCGCGTAGACAGTTTTTATTCGTGGAGTGGCACCATTCCAGAGACCCCCGGTACCGTTGTGAGGACCGAAACCTACGACGGCGTCGTACCCGACGGAGCGAAAGCCGTCAAGATACTGTATTCAACCACGTACTCGGACGGTTCTCCGGCCCTCGCTAGCGCCGTCGTTACCTATCCGACCAGCACTTCGGACGGCAAACGAACCGTTCTCGCATGGGAGCACGGTACCACCGGGGTAGCACAATCGTGCGGTCCGAGCGTGGGTAGCGAAGCGCTGACAGAGGAGGCGATCCCAGGGATTTCGCGAGCGATCGAACGCGGATGGGTGATTGTTGCGACCGATTACCCGGGTCAAGGGACGAGCGGGAAGTATCCCTACCTCGTGGGACAAGGAGAGGGCCGCGCCACCCTCGACGCGATTCGCGCGGCAACGCATATCCAGGAGGCTCACGCCTCAGAGCACGCCTGGATCTGGGGCCATTCTCAAGGAGGGCATGCGGCTCTATGGGCGGGCCAGATAGCGGCAGACTATGCGCCAGACATCGACGTCCTGGGCGTGGCTGCATTATCGGCGGCGCGCGATCCGCTGAGCCTTGCCACAAGTGTTGTTGACGCGCAGTCCAGCGCTCTTTCCAAAGTGGTTATTGCGCTGGTATTAGTGCCATACGCGGAAGAATATTCGGACGTCCATCTCAACGACGTGGTCAATCCCGCCGGGATCGGTATTGTGAAAGCATTTGCCAGCCGATGCGTGACGGAGAAACCCACCACGGTTTCTGCTGGCGTAGCGTTAGCGCTCGGGCTTGACAAGCCTCTCTACAGCATCGACATA
Source organism: Ancrocorticia sp. (assembly GCA_022648165.1). Taxonomy (GTDB): domain Bacteria; phylum Actinomycetota; class Actinomycetes; order Actinomycetales; family Actinomycetaceae; genus Changpingibacter. The sequence continues at coordinate 30,147 of JALCLX010000013.1, read as the reverse complement.
AGCGACGGAGCCATTCGCGACCGGCTCGCTCAGAACATTGCCTCCGGTGACGTGCCAGCGCCCATCTTCCTTGGGCAAGGCGTTGAAGATGAGGTGATACCGATCTCCATGCAGCGCAGTTTCGCCTCAGAATTATGTGCGGCGGGCAAAACGGTTTCCGTCCACGAGTATGCAGGCTTATCCCATTTGGGCGTGGTGGCTCCCGATTCGCCGCTCATTGACGATCTGTACCAATGGGCGGATGCAGTTGCCCAGGGAGAGCAACCTTCCACATGCCAGGAGGCAGCGGAATAAGGGAACTCTGCGTGTGTTGCGGCCGTGTGCTTTTTCTAGCTGAAACTGGGTGCAGGTGGCACTGGGTGCTGGGGAATCACCGCTTTCGGCTAGAAAAAGCACACCTGCAGAGAAGGCGCCGCACGACGGCGTCGTCGTCGAACATGCCTCTCTCCGTGAGCGTGGTGGCAGTCTCCGTTCTCGTCCCGCGAGGAGATCGTTCCCGTCCCGGCAGGGAGCTCAGGGTAGAAGTCCTTCGCGGCGGCGGCGACGGGGACTCCGTTCCCGTCCCGGGGAGGGATCAGATCGGGGGGAAGCGGACATGTTGCGCCCCAGTGAACTTGTTACGCGCCCCAACACGGGAATACCGCGCCTGCGGGCGGACGTGTTACGCGAGAGCAGATCTGCGCGCGGCGCAGGCAGATTTGTTGCGCCACAGTGGACTTGTTGGGCGACGGCGCCGCCGAAACCCTAGCCTGGGTGGGCTTGTTACGCGAGAGCAGACCTGCAACAGATGGCACCGGAGTGGACGTGCTACCCCCCAGTGGACTTGTTACGCGAGAACAGGCCTGCAGGCGGCGTGCGGGTGGACTTGTTGCATCCGGGTAATAGTTGTTACGCCTCAGCGCATGGATTCTGTTAGCCGAGGCGCAACATTCCCGTCGCTCGTGTAACAAGTCCACACTCGACACTGTTATTGGTCCCCTCACGCACAACAACCCGACGCGCGCGCAACAACCCCACCCAGGCGCCCTCGACACACCCGTAATCAAACACCTCCAGGCAAACCCGTTACACCACAGCAAACGTGTTCCGCCAGCGTGGACTTGTTGGGCGACGGCGCCGCCGAAACCCTAGCCTGGGTGGGCTTGTTACGCGAGAGCAGACCTGCAACAGATGGCACCGGAGTGGACTTGCTGTGCCACAGTGGACTTGTTACGCCCCAGTGGACTTGTTGGGCGACGGCGTCGTCAAGACACCCGCCCAGAACCGCCTAAACACCTGCCCATAACCACCGGGGGACCACGCCGGCCGACAACAACCCTGCCCTTGACACAACGTAGCTCCACCAATGCAAAAGGCTCTATGACAGCGCCAGAATTCCACCCGAGTATTTTCTGGAACCAGGTACTGATTCGCGCGTGCACTTTTACTAGCCCAGCCCGGACGTGTCGCTCTTCAAGCTGACACTAGGTGCAGATGGTCGAATACCTTTTCTAGCTGAAACTGGGCATAGGTGGCACCGAATACTGCGCAAACACCACTCCCGACTAGAAAAAGCACACCAGCAGAGAAAACACCGGACGACGGCGTCGCTGTCGCGCGAGCCTGTTGCACGCGGACGGCATCGCAGACCAAGAGTGTGGCACGCGAACGGCATTGCACGCGAAGCAGTGAGGATCGTTCGCGGGCTGCCCCGAGTCTCATCCCCGGGTGCCTGCCAGTATTGCGCGTTATCCCTCGCGGTACGCAATCCCCATTCCTCCGGCGGGATAGTGCCACGATAATGCGCCCGTGGGAGCGACGGCGAGGCAACTTCCGCATTCCAGGCATGCAGCGTATTCGATGGCGAGCGTGCCGTCTGCGTTCAGGGAGTAGACGTGCGCAGGGCAGATGTTGACCAGCAGCTCCGCGCATCCCGTGGCGCGAACCAGTTCTTGGTCTACCTCGATATGCGATTCCTCATGATCGGTTTCGAAGGAATCACACATGAGGCGTGTAGCGACGCTGGGGAAGGCGGAACCGCTCGCGCGCCCTAGTACCGCGCCCTTACCGTCAACCGCGCCCTTACCGTCAACCGCGCCCTTACCGTCAACCGCGCCGTTCTCGTTTGCCATGTGTGTGCCTTTCTACAGAGATCTCAGCGCGGCGATTGCATCGCGAACGATGTGTGTTGCCTTAGTGCCAGATAACCGAAGCGCGTCGCGCACTATGGTGGATATGCGGCGATGGGGCGCACCATCCATTGCATAAATCCCGAAGAACACTTCGGCGAGGAGCTGACCGTACTGGCTATAGAGGCGAGGGTTCTCGAAGAAAGCGGGAGCCTTTTCGTAGGTGGCACAGTCTTTGCCCACAAAGGATGCGGCGAGTGCAGCGGGATAGGTGTCCATCGCGTTGCGCGAATAATCTCCGGAGAGCAACGCGGCATGTGCTGCCTGTGCGGCCGCTTGCGCGCTACCAGCTGCCAAGTCCATACCGCGGATCGCGAAACCAGTATTGAGCGTGAATCCGGCGGCGTCGCCGATGATCATGAGACCGGGCCGGGTGAGGTCGTGGTTCATCATGTGCGGCCCGTTCTCGATGGTGAGATGGCAGCCGTATTCGAGGAGCTCACCGCCGGCAATTAACGGGCGAATGGCGGGGTGATTCAGGAAATGGTCGTGAATATCGGAAGAAGACAGGCCGTTTTCGGCCAGCGCGTCCAGCCGAAGCACTACCCCAATTGAAACCGAATCTTTGTTTGTGTAAAGGAAACCGCCGCCTGGTATACCCTGTGTGGCGTCACCAACGATCGCGTACGCGGCTCCTTCCTTGGCGGACACGTGGAAGCGTTCGTTGATGCTGGCCTCGCCTAGGCGGATCACGGATTTGACACCTAGCGCGAGATTCTGTGCGGGCTCTTTTGCGCGAATTCGTGCTCCTTGCGCCAGAAAGGAATTCACGCCATCTGCGGCGACGACGATGCGGGCGCGCAGTTCTTCCGCGCCTGCGCGCACTCCGACGCACTGGTCCTTTTCCATGATGAGCGAATCCACGCGGATGCTGGGCATCACCATCACGCCGGCCTCTTCGCATTGTTCGGCAAGCCACGAATCTAGAGGTGCGCGTAATACGGAGACAGCGTTCACGGGATTCCCTAAACGGGAATCGCCATAGTTGATGGCAACGTGAGAATTCTGATTCAAAAAGCCCAACGTATTGCGTACGATGTGGCGTTCGATGGGGGCGGCCTCTGTGAAACCGGGGAAGATCTGCTCCATCACACGGCAATAGAACACTCCCCCTGAAAGATTTTTCGAGCCAGGCTCACTGCCACGGTCTATGAGCACTACAGAATGGCCTTCTTGCGCGAGCAGATAGGCGCACGTAGCCCCTGCGATTCCGCCGCCCACCACGATGACGTCAAAGATTTCCTCGTCCATTGGGGCTCCTTAGGATGGGTTGAGCTCGGCCGTCAGTTCGGGCAACACCTGGTAGAGATCGCCCACGATTCCGTAATCTGCCTGATCAAACATGGCGGCAGTGGGATCTGAATTGATCGCGACGACGATGCGGGCATCGCGTACGCCCAGAGTGTGCTGGAGTTCTCCTGAAATACCAACGGCGATATAGAGATCGGGGCTCACCTTTTGCCCGGAGATACCGACATAACTGTCCTTTGGCATCCACTGTTCGCCTTCTGTGAGGGGCCGTGAACATGCAACGGATGCTCCGATGGCTGCTGCGAGTTTTCGCCCCAGATCCAGGTCGGATCGTTGAGCGAACCCGCGCCCTAATGCGACGATACGAGATGCGTGAGCTAAATCGGTGCGCGCCTCGGATGCTACGTTCGTTTCGATGACATGGGCATCATAGTGTGGCGATGGCTCAGCTGTGTCAGCCGCTTCAGAGGAGAGCTCTTCTTGTGCGCCGCCTTCTGTTAGGACGATGGTCGGCGCCTCCGTGGAGACGGTTTCCTGAAGGATTCCCCCATAGCGTTCGACGGCGTACTGGCCTGGTGCGAGCACGGAGGTGTGCGGAAGCACCGGTGCGTTCAGGCGAGCGGCGATCGCGCCTGCGATGACACGAGTTTCAGGAAGGTCCGGCAGCAGTACGACGTCCCCATCTGTAGCGGTAACGTGCGCTGCCACTGCTGGAGCTGCAGCCTCCGTGGGCGTGTCTGGGCCGAGGTTGAACGTGATGTTTGTTGTCGCTGCCGGGAATGATCCTGTGAGTCCCACGAGAACGGCGGTCACTGGGCCACCCAGAGCCTTCGCCTGGTCGAACAGATTCGCGACCTCAGATGTTGTTGTGACTATCCACGTTGTCATGATGTCTCCCGAATTGTTAAAGAGCTGATTCTTGGCGCAGCGCTGCAATCAGTTGACGTGGTGCATCTGGGCCTTCGAACACGACTTTCAGCCGTTCGCGTGCCGGCGGCTTTTCGGCGCTCACAACCGATATTCTGTGGGACGCGAGTGCGAGTTCTGATGCGTCAATGACATCTGCTGGCTTCTTTCCCGCGCTGAGAATGTCCTTCATGCCAGGAATGTGGGGGAGTGCGGCGTCTGGCGTCACCATGCATACCACGGGACCTGTGACAGCGATGGTGCGGCTCCCGCCGTCGACCGCCTGAATGACGTTCCATCCGCCCTCACGTGGCGTTATTCCGACGACGTTTTGGAAACAAGGCCATCCTAAATAACCCGCTGCGATCGCAGGCGCCATTTTCGCGTTGTCGTCGATGGCGGCGTCGCCTGCTATCAGGATTTGGGCATCCGGCACGCGGTGCACCAGGGCAGCAATACCCTGAGCGGTCGTGGTGATGTCCCACGATTCGGTATCCGGGGCAGTGGCGATGATACCGCGATCAATTCCACGCGACATTGCCGCTTTGCGCGCCATTGGTGTGGCAGCCGCGGCTGTACCCACGCTCACTGAGACAAGATCGGTTGCTAAGTTATCGGCGAGCTGCCGTCCCACTTGTATTGCCACTGGATCATCCGCTGAAACTGCGGCTTTCGCGCGGCTCCAGTCCACCTGGCCGTCCGAAGAAACCGAAGCTTCCTGTGGGTTATATGCCCATTTGTACGCGACAACGACAGTCATTGCAGAATTGCCCTTCCAGCCACCCTATTCGGTTTGCGGTGGCGTATACGCAGATTTCTCTGTGAAAGCAATCGTACTCGAGACGGTTAGGTGCAGTGGCTGCGCTTCGTTATCCGCGTAGCTAGTCGGAAATTGTATGAGAATCGCCACAACTCGAGAGTGGATTGGGACTTGTGAACTAAACAACGTTCAATGATACTGGAAAAGTTCAGTTACGATACGGTGCGGATGTTAAGTGATGCATCCGGGGCTTCGTTGCTGATCACATATCCCAAGCGATGTTAACGGTTACGCGTTTCGCGCACGCAATCGGTTGCTGTGGTGCTCACGCCAAAACAAAAAGGGGAAATAATGCGACTGAAGGCCAGACGTACGGATACGCCTCGCAGCTCATCAGGCAGAAGAAAATGGACAATGCGGCTAGGCGCCATGCTTGGATCCTCTGCACTTGTGCTTTCAGCTTTCATTTCAGGTGGTGCTGCGACGGCGGAGCCGGCCCAACCTGATTCCACGCCAGTTTCCGATGCGACGGAGAACACGTCGCAACTGGCTGACCAAACGCCTGCTCAGTCCCAGCCGTCAGCGCAGACGGCCCAGTCAAAGACTCCACGCGCGGCAACGAATAACGGCGAAAAGCCACAGTATATTTGAACCTGCAAAAGACGGTGAACGACAAGGAGTCGGACACCCTCAAGCCAGGGGATACGCTCACGTACCAGATCCAGAGTTCCTGCTCTGAAGAAGATTGCGTGAATGCGGCTATCAAAGATGTGTTGCCAGACCTTTCGGGTTTCGAAGTTGAAGATTTTCGTTCCGAGGCAACGAATTATGCGATGACGTGGTACAACGCCGAAGGCACGGAGATCGCCCAGCCTTCTACGTTGGCGCAAGGCGATTATTTCGTCTACACCTTCACCGACAATCTTGGCGATGGCCAGGTTGGGCAGAGGATCAGTGTGCGATCGATTTTCCTCACGCTGAAGGTTCCTGCGGGATTCAGCCCAAACGATTCGCGCAATGACCAAGTATTGACGAATACCGCTTATGGGACCGCAGACAATGCTGCAGATAAACAGGCGAGCGCAGATATCACTGTGCACGCGGGCGTTGCGCTTGCTGCAACTATCTCAAAGGACTGGCAGCCTTCGCAGCAGGCTTTTTCTGAGGGTGGTACGTCTACCATCAGCATGTCGGTGGGGAACAGCTCAAATGTTCCGGTGACGAAGGTGGTGGTCGTCGACCCAGTTACTAGCGCTTCTCTGGACGACGGAGCTGCCACTCTCAGCGAGGACAATCCATTCGCAGTGGTGGACTTTGCTGGTTTTGCGGCAGGTGGGAAGCTGCCCGAGGGTGCGGATAAGGTTCAGACAGATGCGTACGTATTCAATGGGACCACGTGGAATTGGGTTTCTGGGACGCCAGGCACGGAATTCACGCTGCCGCAGGGTGTGGACGCAGTGAATGTGGGCGGCTTACGCTTCACCTTCACTGGAACGGCGATCCAGAACACATCAGATTCGGCCGGAACGATTGCCTTTGATGTTGCGCAGCGGCAGAACAATCGCGTCACTGGGGCAGATATCTCGAAGAATGGTACCGAGGTAAAGAACACCGCATCTGCCCAGAATTTCCTTGAAGATCAGAAAAGTGCAGTAGTTGAAGACGATGCCACGCTCAAAGTGACGCCACCGCGCTTCGAGACGTCGATTACGAAGAATTTTGCCGATAAGGACGTGCTCAAAGGCATCGGAACAACCGGCTCGATCGTCGCGCAGAACACGGGATCCTCTGTGGAAACCATGACGGTCAAAGACCTAAGCTTCTTCGACGGCGACGCAAGTGGCTGGCAGAAGAACTTCGGCGGGTTTTCGGGTCCTATTGCGTACCCCCAGGGCGCAACCAGCGCGAAGGTGATCTACCACCTCGCTGGAGGTGAAACCAAAGAGGTCACCTTCGGTGATAACACCACTCCAGCTAATCCGGTGGCCGGCGCGGCGAAGGTGACAGGATTCGAGATCGTTTTCTCTGCCCCCAGCGGTACGAATGGCATCCCTGCCGGCGCGGAAACGACGATTCCGTTCAGCGTGGCAACGAATCAGGACGCAGCAGTGGGTGGGCAAGGTGCACCTCAGGAAAACACAGCCACGTCTACCGTCACTGCAGCAAATGGCTCTAGCGCTACTGCAAGTGACAAGGATTCCCTCACGATCTGGGACCCCGCGATCACCACGACGATCGACAAGTCAGTGATACCGAACAACACGCCGCTTGTACCTGGGCAGGATGCGATTGTGAGCCTGAGGGCTCAGTCCAAGCCCACGGTGATGACCTCAGTGGACCAGGTAACGATCGCCGATGAATACGATTCCTCTGATCCGGACACTAGCTTCTGGAACGCCTTCGATCTCACGTCGCTTGAGCCAACCGAAGTCCCTGCCGGGTATACGTTCTCGTTCGAAGTGCAGATAGACGGAACCTGGACGTCGATTTCCTTGGACAACGGTGATTCGTCTATCGCGCGGTACGTATCGCTGACCAGCTCGGAGCTGAAGAATTCCGTGGCAGCGGCGGCGAACGAAAAGGACCTTGACGATGTGACCGGTGTCCGTTTTACCTTGAAATCGGTGGAGAATACTGGTCAAAAGAGCACGATCACCGTGACACCCAATCTCGGTTTCACGGCGCGCGTTACTTTGCGTTCGGGCGGTGAGCTTCCGAAAGAAACCACCACGTACACCAATCTGGCATCCGCACAATCGTCGGGAACACCAGACAAGGGAGAACCCGTCACGAGTGGCAGGGTGACCGATAAGGATACTGCGAAGACAGTTAATCCAGAAGGAAAAGTTGGTATCAACTATCTCGGAAAATCGTGGAACAAGGACAGCGTAACGGAGCTTTCGCAGCAGAGTGCGACAACAGCAATTACCTGGAACGTCCAGAAAGGGTATAACTCTGTCACGCTGACTGATGATCCGAATGCCACGAACATCCAGGATTCTGTTTTCAACACCTTCAATTTGACAGGGATTGCCAAGATAGGAGCCTCCAATACGCCATACACCAACGGTTGGTATCTCAAGTGGGATACGATCACGGCGATTGAGCTGTTTGATGGCACTACGTGGCAAGCGCTTTCTGCGCCGAATGGAGCGTGGCAGAACGCTGACGGCTCTTTCAAGGGCGTGAGCCTTTCGGCCGATCAGCAAGAGAGCACCATCGGCGTACGTATTACCGTGCAAGAGAACACAGATGCGCGTAAGAACACGACCGATCCGTTGGCGCCTGAAGTAGGATCTGGGGTCGCAACCGGCGTTGGCGCCTCTGGTGCAGAGAACGGGTCGAACCGAAGTTTCACGCTCAACTGGCAGCTGCGAGACAAGGATAGAGCTTATCGTGCCTGGGTCCTGAACGGTAAGACCTATAACACGGATTCGAAGAGCGAGGTCCGCAACACGGTAAGCCTGACAGCTGATGGTACGACGTTGAACGCCACGGATGAGATCACGATTCTTGGCAGCGACGCGAACGTTACGGTCACAAAGACCGCAGGCGACACCTCTTTGGTAGTCCCGGTTCCGGGTACGGTAACCGAGAGTAATTATCCCGTGTCGTCATTTACGGTTACGGTTCAGACCAACATGCTCTCGAAAGCCCAGTGGGTCCGCCTTATTGATCCTAACGATTGTGGGCAGGGCGGCTGTCTGGCAGCCAACACCGGTTCAGCTATCAACGCTGATCCTTGGAGCGGCGGCTCGGATGCACCTCAGCTGACGAGCGATTCACCCTTCAACCGTCTCAACATCACGAAGCTCACTTTTGCCGCGTCGCAGGCAGGCCAGGTTGACCTTGCGAATTCGCGGGTATGGCTTTTGAAGTACAGCAACGGTAGTTACTCCACGGTGCAGACTACCGCGGCGGCTGTGAATGAGATGACGGCGGCGCACCTGCAGGACGTCATCGGCTATGCGGTGACGTTCACCTCCGTGGCGAGTACCGGGGCAGCTGGCGGCGGCGGCCTCATCACCAAGGACAACAAGCTGACAGCCACTATCGGCACGCAGCTTCGTCCGACGCTGCGCACCACAGGTGAAGCGCAGAAAGTCGCAGAGAACGATTCCGTGGACGTGGAGAACACGGTTTATGCGCAAGCGGTACGCCCGGAGGGCGTAGGCGAAGCCGACCACGCGGAGGCCAACGGCGCGGCGAAGCAGACGCTTTATGGCGAGAGCATTGATATCGCTGTGGGCAAGGACATCACACCCGCTGAGATAGCAGAACCTGCACGGCACGATCCCGTGACCGTCACGTTGACTGCCAACGAAGGAACCTCGAAGGCGTCGCCTACCAAGGTGGTCCTGGAAGACTACGCGGATTCGAGCGCCTTCTGGAATCTTATGAATTTCACGGCGCTTGGAAAGATCACCGCACCGAGCGGAGCGAATACCGCGCAACTTGACGTGCACATCTCCGGTGGAGATTGGGTGTTAGGAACTCCGTCCCCCATAGTGGATGTTGCGATTCCAGCCAGCGTCACTGATCTCACGGCGATTGATGGTATTCGTGTGACATTCACGCGAGTCGTCGATGGCAAGCAGGCGATTTTCTCCGATACGAACAACCCTGCCTGGAATGCCTCGGTCGCCTTCACCGTCACTGTGCTCGATACGGATCGGGCGGGATCTGATGTGACATTCCCACGCGACGGCGTCGACAATTATGTGACTGGCCGCAGTTGGGGAATGAACGCGAAATCGGACGAAAAACAGGCCAAAGACGATGTCATCTTCACTTCCGGTTCGCGCGAAATCGCCATTGGAAAGCTTGCTAATAACGGTGTGCGCCGAGTCAAGGGTGGCGCCACGATACCGTGGGACATCACGATAGAGAATACGGGAACGGGATACGTAACTCTCACCACCGTGGACGATATCCTGCCGAGCCATTTGGCTTATATCGGGCAGGATCGCGATGGCGGAGCGGGCGTCACGTATACGGTTCCGCAAGGAGTAGACGAACCGACTATGTCGCTTTCCGCCGACGGTAAGACGGCAACGTTCGCTTGGACGGGTAAGAACGCCAAGTTGGCTCCGGGCGAATCCGTAACAATTCGGATTTGGCTTCAGCTTCAACCCGGTGTGAGCGCCAACGAAAAGGTGAGAAACACCGCCACAGTGAATACGAAGGAGGAGCTAGCAGCCATCACGCCGATTACATTCGACGACGATGAGCAGGCAGACATCTCGTGGGATCCGGACGCGTCACGCACCTCGGGAGACACATGGGATGAGGTAACCGTTGACCCGGGAGCTTCAATCAGCGTATTCAAGGGTGTCAAGGGGTCACTGGATGGCGCGACAAACTGGAACGATCCTTCCCAAGTGTGCGCCACGACGACGGGCCTTGATGGTCAGCAGTATTATCGGTCGCCATGCGTGGCAAATTCGGTTCAGGGCGGCACTGATAGCTGGGTGATCCAGGTCGCGAATGCGGGAACCACAAGTTCCTTTGACGGCTTCTGGGTATTCGATCCGCTTCCCACTCTCAACGATCAGCTGATCGTATCCGGTAACTCTCGTGGTTCGATGTTCCGCCCAGTTCTGACGGGTAAACCGGATATCCATCTTTCGGGATTCGGCTCGCAATCCACCGCCGATATTGCCGACCACGTGACGATGCAGGTGACCTACCAGCAATCAAACGTGTGCGCCGGAACCTGGAATGGCCTCATTGCCGACCCCGGTTATGACACCTTGGATAAGGTGACTAGCCCATCGAACGTAGGCCCGTGTACACAGAGCGGCGAGACCTGGTACACGGTGGATGATTCCACCGACTGGGCGAAGGTGACGGGTATTCGTCTTCAATACCTGGGCTCAGACGATGCAAAGGGCAGTGAGTTTCCTGCAGGCGCCATTGCAGAAATCACGTTCCAGACTCGCAATGAGATCACGACGGACACCGTCACAGATGGTGCGTCAAATGTTATCCCAGTGCCGCAAGACGAGTTGGCGTGGAACCAGTTCGGAGCTGCTTATACGCCAAGCGCCGGTACGGGATTGCATGACAAACAGGCGCCCAACAAAGTGGGTGTGCGTTTGCTCAATGGCTCATTGGAAGTCACGAAAGAGGTGACGGGAGAAGCGGCAAGCTATGCTCCGGACACGTTCACAGCCAGTGTAGCCTGTACTGTTCCTGATGGGGATTCGACTGCGCCGTTGTATTTCTCGAATGCTGCGGGCGGCAAGGATAAGACCAAGACGGTGACGCTCACGAAGAATGCCGAAGGCACGTATGATCCCGTGCGGATTCACGGTATTCCGATTGGCGCAACGTGCTCGGTGACGGAGGACGGCGCGAACGGCAGCTTTGGCGAGACTTTGCGGAGCAATCCGGTTTCGGTGGAAGTTCTCACTGCCGACACCGCGTTCGACGAGTCTGGCGAACCTACGAACGAAGTGCCGCAGTCGCAGATTGCGACGTTGACGAACACTTACGATTGGGGTGCGCTCTCTGTTACGAAGAAGGTTGAAACGAAGGCAGACAAGGGTACCTTTGGGCCTTTCGACTTCGAGGTTTCCTGCAAGGCGAGCAACGGGACAACGATCACGTGGCCTGGTGCCACGCCGTCAGATTCGCGCGTTGACGCGCTCTCCTTCACTTTGAAGGATGGCGGCACGTGGACTGCGCCAGAGGATACCATTCCGGTGGGTTCTGTGTGCACAGTTTCCGAGGTCAACGACGGCGACGCCGCAGCGACAAGCTTTACAGGAGACAACGTGGTGCAGCAGAGCGATGGTTCTGCTCAGGTGACTGTAGGCGCCGGCACGACGGCTTTGACCTCGAATCTTGTGACGAACAGTTTCGACGCCGGAACGCTTACCGTAGCGAAAGCTGTTGATGGCGAGGGCGCCGGGATCTACGGAACCGGCGAGTTCACATTCAACGCGGCATGCACTTATAAGGACCAGGGTGTGCTTGATGAGGACTTCACTCTCAAGGCCGGGGATACCAAGACGTTTGGTGTATTCCCAGCGGGCACGCAGTGCCAGGTGGTGGAGCAGACCACGGGCGGTGCCACGAAGTCTGTGATTACGCCGTCGAGCGAAATTCAGATTCAGGGTGGCGCAACGGCGGCCGACGTGGGCAACGTTGAGGTGACGGCGACGAATACCTATGACCTCGGTTCCTTGAAGATTACGAAGGTGCGCAGCGGCTCTGGTGCGGAGATCTACGGCGCTGGTCCGTTCACGGCTCAGGTGGAGTGCACATACCAGAAGGATGGTGCGGAGACCCCGTTTGATCTTCCAGACGGTGGGGCCGTCACGCTCTCTGCAGAGAATGGTTATTCAGCAGTGGTGAGCGATCTGATCGTGGGAGCTCGTTGCCGGGTAGCAGAGACCGATGATGGGGGCGCCACATCTGCCGCGATTACTCCGGAGGACGGGACGGTCACGATCCCACCGGTTACCGTGGATGGCGACGTCGCTACGCCAAGCCAGGCCGAGGTTACACTGACGAACACGTTCGAAACAGGATCCTTGACTATCACGAAGCATGTCGTAGGTACCGGTGCCGCGACATATGGCGCGGGACCGTTCGAGGCAACGGTAGCGTGCACGTGGAATAAGTCTGGTGAAGAGACTCCGATTGATCTCCCGAATGGGGGAGTTGTGACTCTGTCGAAGGACAACGGCTATTCGGCAACGCTCGATAAGCTCATGGTTGGCGCCTCGTGTTCTGTGGCAGAGACTGACACTGCGGGTGCGCATAATGTGGAGCTCAATCCGGCCGATGGCGCGGTCACGATCACCGAAGCGAACCAGAACGTAGATGTGACCATCACTAATACCTTCAACACCGGTTCGATCCAGATCGTCAAGGTACTCAAGGGTGGCAACGCTGCGGCGCATGCGAATGACGTATTCAAGGCAACTGTCGCTTGCGAAGCCGAAATCGATGGCACGGAAGTTCCGCTGGATTTGCCCGGCGGCGGCGTCGTCGAACTTTCGAAGGCCAATGGATACAAGGCGACAATCGGCGATATCTATACGGGTGCGACATGTACGGTGAAGGAAACGGAGGCGGGCGGCGCCAATTCTGTGGAGCTCGATCCCGCCGATGGGCGTGTGGAGGTTGGACAGGGTACAACAACCGTGACCATTACAAACACCTTCAATGCGCTTCCGGATACTGGGGCAGATGCGCGTGGCATGGCGCTGGTGGCTGCGATATTTGTGGGCCTCGGTGGCGTGATCCTGGCAGTGCGGAGGCGTTCCGGGAATAACTAATGACCCGGTGACTTCAGGTCCGCAATAACATGTGGGCGGCCGGTTGGGGGGAGTTGCCCTCGGCCGGCCGCCCGCTGCCGTTATGGTTGTGTTGGTGCGTGCTGCGTCGGCTGGCTGGGTGGCTGGCGGCGTGGCAGCTGGCTGGGTGGCGGCGTGGTGGTCGGCTGGCTGGGTGGCGGCTGGCTGGGTGGCTGGCGGCGTGGCAGCTGGTGCTTAAGCTGTGCGCAGCGCTGCGGACGCCGTCGCCGTCGCGTACTTTTTCTAGTTGGAGGTGGGATTTTCCCAGTCGGTGGGGCCACCTGTATCCAGTTTCAGCTAGAAAAAGCACACGCTTGGACCTCCGCCTAGTTCCAGTTCGAAAGGCACGCCTGCATGCAGTTTTTGTAAGAGAAAGTACTCGGATGCGATGTGGCCGCTGTCCTGGCGCCCGTCATGTGTGATGACTGAAGACCGTCATGCCTTATGGCCAGAGATCGTCATGGTTTATGGCCGGAGCCCGTGACGCCTGATGCCTTGATTCCTACCACGCCTTATGGGCCGCGTGTTGAGGGCAGTCCGGCAAAACAAGGGCGAGGGCGGCTTCTCGCGGGCACAGGTGGGCTTAGCCTCTGGTGGTCGCGGGAGAGGCGGGATCGGTTTCTGGTGGTTATGGGCGAGGGCGGGGTTGTTGCGCTTAGGTGATCATGTTGTGCTTGAGATGGCTAATAACAATGTCGCGCGTGGACTTGTTACACGAGTGATGGGGATGTTGCGTCAGAGCTATTGGAATCAGCGCGCCCAGGTGTAGCAAGTCCGCCTGAGGCGTAACAAGTCTGCCCGCGCGCCGCCTGCAGATCTATCACCGTGTAACAAGTCTGCCCAGGTGAGACAACTCCGCCCACGTGGTGTGACAAGTCTGCGCACGCGTAACAACCGTTTCCGGTGGCTCCATGTGCGGTATTTGGCAGCGGAAGTGGTGCAGAACGTGCTTGTTTCTGGCCGCTCCATGCCGTGGTACCTGGCCGCTCCATGCGGACGCCTTAGAGGACCGTTCGGGGCGGACTGATTTCGGTGGGCTATTCGGCAACAGCCAATACTCTGGCGGATTGACCTTGGCAGGTGACGACGTCGCCGTCGGCAAGGTGGCGCCCGCGGTGCGTTTCGACGGTGCCATTGACTTCGACTGCACCGCTTTCGATGAGCTCGCGCGCTTGCCCGCCCGTTTCCGCTAGACCAGTGAGTTTCAGAAATTGCCCCAGCCGCAGCGGGAGTGTGACGTCAAAATCCATGCAATCCTTCTTACTTGATCGAAAGGCGTGTGTTCCTAGTCGAAATCCGCGTTTTCTTGATCGAAATCCGCGTATCTATTGCGTATGTGTTTGAGATATCCAATCGCGTATTTGTTCAAGATGTCGGCTGTTGGGTAGCTCAGGCCCGGCCTCTAATCGGCCCGGCATTCTAATCAGTCTGGCATCTAATCGGCGCGGCTTTGCGCATGCGTGCGGCGCCATGCCATCCACGCTATCCCACCAATAAGAAGGGTTCCGATTAGTGCGAGCCCAGCGGGGGATCCTGCTGCGGCGGCAAGGACGGCGCCCCACATCGCAAATCCGATCGTCGAATAGATTGCGGCCCATGCTAACCAGCCCGGAACTGCAGCTAGCGCGAAACGCGGAAGCGACAGGCCGATGACACCTGCTGCGAGCATTATCACGCTTTGCACACCAACTGTAAGAAATGCGAATGGTATTGCGATCCATCCGCGTGCCTGGAGCTGTGAAACTGCACGCTGTGTGCCTTGGCTGTGCGCCCAATTCCAAATGCGACGGCGCCAGCCTGATGCTGGTTCTCTGGCGTGCATGATGAGGTAGTGTGCGTATCTGCCCAGGCCATAGGTGGCAGTGGAGCGAAACGCAACTACGAGCACCAGAAATGCGTAGACGGCGGCGAAAGGGCCGGAGGCGATGAACTCCGTAATGGTGTGGACCATGTGTTGTACCTATTCCTGGCGTTGGTTCTGCCCATTGGCAGCAGCTGTGCACTCGGCGCACAGGCCGTACATCTCGAGCGTGTGTGTCACTTCGGTGAATCCTTCCGCCGTGGCGATTTTTCGGGCCCAATCTTCGACGACGGTGCCGTATACTTCCACCGTTTTCCCGCATTGGCGGCACACCAGATGGTGATGATGTGCTGGCGAGGCACAACTGCGGTACAGGTTCTGCCCGTCAGAATACAGCACGTCGAGCAAACCTTCGTCGGCAAGAGTCTGGAGATTGCGGTACACCGTTGCCAAGCCGATGGAGTGCCCGGCGTGCATGAGTTCTTCATGAAGCTGCTGCGCGCTCACAAAGCCTGGCGCTTTTTCGATCTGTTCTGAGATGGCGGCGCGCTGCTGGGTCCAGCGGCTTCCTCCCGCACTGCGGGCTTTTTTGTTATCCATGATGGCTCCCATGCTACTCATCTGGCATCGGTTTGTGCGCGCTTGCGAGCGAGCACACCGACCAGCGAATGTGCAATCGCAACGACCACGTATAGCCCGATGAGCAGCATCACGATGGTAGCGCCAGGAGATGCTGGAACAGTGTACGTGATGACAAGCCCGATAAGGCAGGCCAGGATTCCGATAACCTGGGCGATCCGCATAGTGCGAACGAACGAATCGGACACCAGTTGCCCGATGGCGACTGGAACAATCATGATCGCGGAGACGAGGAGTACACCCACTACTCGCATCGAGACGGAAACAGTGAGTGCGGCAACGATGGCGACCAAAATGTTGAGCGCGCGCACGGGCAGCCCGGATGCCTGAGCAAATTCCGCATCGTGCGACAGCGCGAAGAGAGGTCCCCGCAAGCCGAGTCCGACTATGAGGATAAATGCTGCTAACCCGATGGTGTAGTACACGTCTTGTGTGCTGACGGTTGCGATTGAACCAAACAGATAGCTTGTTAGATTCGTGGTGGTTCCGCCCGCGATTCTGATGAGCAGTACGCCGCCTGCGATGCCGCCGTAGAACAGCATAGCGAGGGCGACGTCGCCACCAGTGCGTCCGTAGGAGCGGACAACTTCAATCAATATTGCGCCTGCTACAGAGGCGACGACGGCGCCGGGAATGGCGAGAGATTCGGGGGCGACTCCGATGACGCCGGCGGCAAGCCAACCGAGCGCAACACCGGTGAGTGAGATGTGGCCGATGCCGTCGCCGAGTAGCGCCATTCCGCGTTGGACGAGGTAGGTTCCAACGATAGGCGCCGCCATACCGACGAGCACAGCGACGATGAGCGCACGTTGCATAAGAGGAGATGAAAGCATCTCTTGGATCACGATTGCCCTCCAATTTCGGTGCTGAGCACAGGAGCGTGGTGGATTGGAATCTTCGGTGCGTGATGAGGATGCTGCTGGTCGTGAGGATCAGGCGGCAGCGGAGGTCCGTCATGTGTGATCACCCCGTCTGCGAGTACGACCGTGCGCTCGACGAGCCCCTCAAGTTCGCCCATTTCGTGCAGAACGGTTACGAGTGTCAGACCTTGGGCGCGCAGCTTGCCAAGCAGTTCTGCAAGGGACTGGCGCGATTCACGATCGATTCCGGCGAGCGGTTCGTCGAGGAACAAGAGCTCCGGATTGCGCACGAGTGCGCGAGCAATAAGAACCCGCTGCGATTGCCCGCCGGAGAAGACCTGCACGTGATCATGGGCGCGGTCAGCGAGGTCCACCGCCTCAAGAGCGTCCATGGCGCGCGCCTTGGCTTTTCGTCCGCGATCGGCCCACATCGCTTTGGCTGGCCCCAAAAGCCCGGAGCGGACCACTTCCAGAGCGGTAGCCGGAACACCTGAACCTGCGGTTACGCGCTGCGGCACGTAGCCGATGCGGTTCCACGGAACAGCTTTCCTGTGGGTCACAGGAACTCCAAAAAGCTCGACGCGGCCAGTTGCGTGGGGGTAGATCCCGAGTATGGTCCGCACCAGCGTGGATTTGCCAGATCCGTTTGCTCCGAGGAAAGCGACAGACTCGCCCGGGCGAACGGTTAGGTTGATGTCGTGGAGGATTGTGGTGTTTCCCAGCACAACGGAAGCGTCGTCCACTTCAATGGGCAGATCGTTCATCCTTGGTAATCTCCGTCTTTCGTGCACGAAATGCGCTAGAGGACCAGATGCCTCTAGCGCACGCCGTGCTGGCTATTCCCTTATGTTACGTGTACCTCAGCTGGCGGGGCATCCGAGGGCCGTTTGCAGGGCCGCCAGATTGTCCTTCATAGCGCTGACGTAGTCTCCTCCGTCTGGTTCAGACTCGATAGGATTGAGCACTTCGGTGGTCGCTCCTGCTTCGTCCGCCACAGCCTCGGCTGTTTTGGGAGATACGAGTGCCTCGGTAAAGACGGTGGTTGTACCGGTTTCCTGAATGACTTTCTTGACGGCAGCCAGATCGGCCGGGCTTGGCTCCGATTCCGGATCGATCCCTGAAATTGAGACTTGCGTGAGCCCGTATCGCATCGACAAATATCCGAAGGCCGCGTGGCTTGTCACAATGGTGGTGCGCTCGCATCCTTGGAGCCCGGTGGTGTAGGAGGAGTCGAGGGATTGGAGCTCCTTCGTCACCGTAGCGAGGTTAGCTTTGATGGTGTCAGCATCATCTGGCGCGAGCTTTTCGAGAGCAGCCGCAACTGCCGTTGCCGCATCTGACATGCGGACGGGATCCAGCCAGAAATGCGGGTCATAGGTTCCGTGTTCGTCTTCAGATTCCGAGGAACCTTCGGCATTTTCCGTATCTTCGGAGAGGGGCACCAGGTCGACGGCGTCGCTGAGGTCTACGATCGTGGGTCCACTGATTGTGGCGACGGCGTCGTCGAGCGAAGGCTGGAATCCTGCGACGTAAATGATTGCTGAAGTCTTCTCCAGTTTGGTGATGTCGGCGGGGGCGAGCTCGAAGTCGTGGGGCTCCACGTTCGCGGGAGTTACGATGTCGACGCTCACGGCGTCACCCCCGAGCTGTTGGGTGAGCCAGGCGATGGGGTAGAACGAGGCCGCGACACTCACGCTGCCTGCCGCAGAGCTAGAGGACGCCGAAGCGGAGCCTTGTGTACCAGATGAACAACCGGCTAGTGCGAGCGCTGCAGCGCCGAGTACCGAAAGGGAACGTGAAAGAGTTTTCATGAGAACGATTATCGTTACAAATGAGAATGGTTGTCAATTCGCCGAATGTGGCGTAGCTCCCATTGGCCTGCGAGATGGGACACCGCTTCCTGAGGTGCGGGGCCACGCTAGGATAATGTGCAGCCTGTGCCAGCCGGGTATGGGCAGCATCACCGAAAGGAACACGAGAATGGCTTCTCGCCTCGAGAACGTGATCTCGCTTGCCAAGCGCCGCGGCTTTGTTTATCCCTGCGGCGAGATCTACGGGGGGACCCGTTCCGCCTGGGACTATGGCCCATTGGGCGTGGAACTCAAAGAGAACATCAAGCGCCAGTGGTGGAAGTACATGGTCACTTCGCGTGACGACGTGGTAGGGCTTGACTCCTCGATCATTCTTCCGAAGGAAGTGTGGGTTGCGTCTGGGCACGTGGGAGTGTTTACTGATCCACTCACCGAGTGCCTCTCTTGCCACAAGAGGTTCCGTGTTGACCAAATGCAGGAGGAATATGCGGCCCGCAAGGGCATCGACAATCCCGATTCAGTTGCGCTTTCCGAGTTGCCGTGCCCGAATTGCGGTACGCGTGGCCAGTGGACGGAGCCGCGCGATTTCAACATGATGTTGAAGACGTACCTCGGGCCCGTGGAGGACGAATCTGGTTTACATTACTTGCGCCCTGAAACGGCCCAGGGGATCTTCATCAATTTCTTGAATGTGGCCACGTCGGCGCGGAAAAAGCCTCCTTTCGGGATCGGCCAGACAGGCAAGTCGTTCCGCAACGAGATCACACCAGGCAACTTCATTTTCCGGACGCGTGAATTTGAGCAGATGGAAATGGAGTTCTTTGTCAAACCGGGAACGGATGAAGAATGGCACGAGTACTGGATTGAGCATCGCCGCCAGTGGTATATCGATCTGGGGATCTCGCCGGAGAATCTGCGCTATTACGAGCATCCGAAAGAGAAGCTATCACATTATTCGAAACGGACTGTGGATATTGAGTATCGCTTTGGATTCCAGAATTCGGAGTGGGGCGAACTGGAAGGCATCGCGAACCGAACGAATTTTGATCTGACGACCCATTCGAAGCATTCCGGCAAGGATCTCTCATATTACGATCAGGCGACTGGTGAGCGGTGGATCCCATACGTTATTGAGCCCGCGGCCGGTTTGACGCGTTCCCTCATGGCTTTTCTCACTGAAGCCTATGAGGAAGACGAAGCTCCGAATACAAAGGGCGGCGTAGACAAGCGCGTGGTGTTGAAGTTGGATCCGCGCCTTGCTCCGGTCAAAGCCGCCGTCTTGCCGCTTTCACGTTCGGGCGATCTTTCCCCCATGGCGCGCGACTTGGCTGCGAAACTGCGCCGGAACTGGAACGTGGATTTCGACGACGCCGGCGCCGTGGGCCGCAGGTATCGCCGCCAAGACGAAGTGGGTACACCCTACTGTGTGACCATTGACTTTGACTCGTTAGAGGATCATCAGGCGACGGTGCGCGATCGCGACACAATGGCTCAAGTGCGCATGCCGATCGACAATGTCGAGGGGTACCTGGCGTCAAAGCTGTCTGGCTGCTAGATTCCAAGCGTGAATCCCCATAGCCACAGTAGTTCCGCAGCTGTGTTCACTGCACCCCAGCGCCGCAAGGTTCGTGCGATCCTTGCGGCGCTGGTGGTGCCTTTGGCGTTGGCCACGGCCATTGCAATGGTTGTGTTGTGGCCCCGGGGAGAGACTCCCATAGGATCAATTCCGGTAGAGAGCGAGGGCTCCCAGAAGGTCCGGGGTGTGATCGCATCGATAGGGGAAACTGACGAGCTGTGGCAGACGGCAGTGACGATGCGTATCGCGGGTACGGATGATGGCACTGTAGAGGTCCCCGTGATCGTGCCGTATGACGTCATCCAGAATGGCCTGCAGGTGGGGGATGCCATCTCGGCTACTTTCATCCCCGGACAGATCGATTCTGGCAGTCCGTACATCTTTAGCGATTTCGTCAGGACCGTGCCGCTTGCGTTGCTCATCGGCATGTATGCCCTTTCCGTGCTGATTGTGGCGCGCTTTAAGGGACTGATGGCTATGGTGGGCATGGGTATTTCCCTGGGTGTGCTCGGGGGATTTATCCTGCCTGCGATGATGGTAGGTGAATCGCCACTGATCGTGATGCTGGTGGGAAGTGCCGCGATGATGTTCGCTTCAATTTATGTAGCGCATGGCATATCGATCCGAACAACCACTGCGGTTGCCGGCACCTTTGGCGGGCTCCTTATCACACTGGCTCTTGCCTCATGGGCGGTTGATTCGATGCGGCTTACCGGTACCACGTCAGACGATGCCCTGAACCTGATGAGTCGCTTGCCTGGCCTTTCTATGAGCCTATGAGCTCGCTGTTGCTGTGTGGCATGGTGCTTGCCGGCCTGGGCGCTCTCAACGATGTTACGATCACGCAGGTATCTACAGTGTGGGAACTTCACGTGGCAAATCCCAGTTTGCGGCGCCGCAGGCTCTTCGCCCAGGGAATGGCAGTGGGCCGCGACCATATAGCCTCAACCGTGTACACATTGGCCTTTGCCTACGTCGGCACGGCGCTTCCCATGCTCATGGCAGCATCGCTCATGCAACGCTCGTTTGTTGACCTGCTTCAGGTCAATTCGATAGCCGAGGAGATAGCCCGAACCCTCACCGCATCGATCGGTTTGATTCTCGCAATACCGATGACGACGGCGATTGCGGCGCTCCTTGCCCCGGTAGCTCCGGTCGGGTCCTATCGGAACGGGGAAAGCGAAAATGACAATCAGGTCCGCGAGGAGACACATGGTTAACAGCGTTCAGCTCGGCGCGCTCACGGTTGACACGCCCGCGATGTTGGCGCCGATGGCGGGTGTGACGAATCCTCCGTTCCGCAGACTCTGCCGTGAGGCCGCGGAAGCGGGGCTCGCCGCCGCAGGATGTGCAGATCTTTCACGCAGCGGCCTCCATGCGCCCGCAGGCCTGTGGGTATGCGAGATGATTACTACCCGCGCGCTGGTGGAACGCAATGCGGAGACCATGAACATGATCAAGCCGGATCCCGCAGATCCAGTTCGTTCAATCCAGCTCTACGGGGTTGAGCCACGAACCACCGCACAAGCAGTGAGGATACTTGTTTCAGAAGACCGAGCAGACCACATTGACCTCAACTTTGGCTGCCCGGCACCGAAAGTGACGCGCAAAGGAGGCGGATCCGCACTTCCGTGGAAAGTGGACCTTTTCGAAGAGCTTGTGACGGCTGCCGTGGATGCTGCGCGCGCCGCGAGCGCAAATCGCGAATTCGAAGTACCGGTGACGGCCAAGATCCGAATTGGTATCGATGCGAGCCATGAATCATTTCACGATGCTGCGCGTATCGCCGAGGACGCCGGGATTGCGGGGCTGACTTTACATGCGCGTACGACTGCGCAACATTACGCCGGCCATGCCCGCTGGGACGCAATTGGGGAGCTCGTCGCACAGACGGACTTGCCTGTGTTCGGAAATGGGGACGTGTTCAGCGCGGAGGATGCTCTGGGCCTCATGGAGCAGACGGGCTGCGCCGGAGTAGCCGTGGGGCGTGGCTGCCAGGGGCGCCCATGGATCTTCTACGATCTGGCTGCGGCATTCCACGGTTCGGATAAACGGGCGCAGCCTACGTTGGGCGACGTCGCCGGCGTGATCTTGCGCCACGCGGAGCTCTCAATCGAACATTTTGGGGGAGACGAATACCGGGCATTGCGGGAATTGCGGAAACACATGGCGTGGTATCTGCGCGGATTTGCTGTGGGTGGAGATCTGCGCAATTCCCTCGCATTGGTATCGAGCCTGGACGAGCTGCGCCAGCGGCTCGACCAGCTTGATGTGGATCAGCCTTTTCCTGAGGCGGCGCAAGGCCCGCGCGGGCGGGCCGGTTCGCCTAAGTTGCCGCATCTTCCGGATGGCTGGTTAGACTCGCGCACGTTGACCAGCAGTGAGCGGGCGCGTATATCACGCGCGGAGGTCAACGTTTCCGGCGGCTAGGTTTCTCACGCACCCCGGAGCAAAAACACGGGCGGCGATGGGTGGCACGCAAGCGCCGCAAAGATGAGAGGAGTCACTCACGGGAGTCTTCGCGGCGTATCCCGAATATGGAATAGAATAAGCCAGTATGCGCGCACATCTGTGCGGCGCCAGGACAGAGGGAATCGCGGCGCAGCCGGGTTCCAAAACAACAACAGGGCGGCAAAACCGCCACAATTACTGAGTGGAGAAACCCTAGTGAAGAGCTCCGTCGAGAACCTCGAGCCCACCAAGGTCAAGGTGACCGTAGCAGTACCGTTCGAGGAATTCCAGCCCGCAATTGATCGCGCCGCGAAGGAAATCGCGAAAAAGGTGCAGGTCCCGGGCTTCCGTAAGGGGCATGTGCCCGCCCGCGTCCTCGAGGCACAATTCGGCCGTGGCGCGATCGTCGAGCAAGCTATCAATGACTCATTGGACGGTTACTATGCGGACGTCATGGCCGCGAGTAAGCTCGTGCCGCTTGCGCGTCCCGAGGTCAATATCACCAACGCGCCCGTGGAACGTGGCGACACGTCCGACTTGGCCTTTGACATCAACGTGACCGTTCGGCCTGCAATTGTTCTTCCGGATCCCGCTGGTATCACGCTGAAAGTGGATTCGGTATCCGTTTCGGACGACGACGTCGAAGAGCGCCTGACGTCCCTTCGGGAACGTTTCGGAACGCTCAAGACAGTGGATCGCCCTGCGGCCGATGGTGACTATGTCACGCTCGACATGGAAGCCAAGATCGGAGACGAAGAAATCGACTCTGTTACTGGCGTGTCCTACCAGATCGGTTCGGGCACGATGCTTCCTGGAATGGACGAAGCGTTGGTCGGAATGTCTGCGGGCGAAACGAAGACGTATCAGGACACCCTGGCAGGCGGCGAGCACGAAGGCGAAGATGCAGACGTGACGCTCACCGTAGAGAACGTCAAGATTTCTGAGCTTCCTGAGGCCGATGACGATTTCGCACAAATGGCGTCCGAATTCGACACCATTGATGAACTGCGCGACGATCTGCGCCAGCAGGTTGGAAAAGACAAGGCCAAGAACCGCGTCTATGAGGCGCGTGACATGCTTCTGGAAGAGCTGCGTAAGGCTACTGATTTCCCGCTTCCGCAAGACGTGGTCGATTCTGAAGTGGCGCACCACCTGGAGCAAGAAGGCAAGGAATCGGATGACCCGCACGGCCAGGAGATCCGTTCCGAGATCGAAGATCAGATGCGCGATCAGTTGCTGCTCGATGTGCTGGCGGAGGCGTTTGGCACTGAGGCAACGCAAGACGAGCTGCTGAACTTCCTTATCGAGCAGGCGCAGACCTACGGCATGGATCCTAACCAGTTCATTCAGGCGGCCGTGCAGTCGAACCAACTTGGCGCATTCGCTGGCGAGTTGACGCGTGGCAAGGCGTTGCTTTCCGCGCTGCGGTTAGCAAAGCTTGTGGATGCGGATGGCACTGAGATCGATGTGGCTGAAGTGGTAGGCGAAGCGCCAGAATCGGAGAAGACGCCCGATTTCGCCGCACTCAATGAGGAAGCGAAAGCCCGCATCGCGGCTACTCCGGCCGCCGCCGAGGAGCCGCGTGCGGATGCGGAGGGAGAAGAATCTATTCCAGCTGAAGAGAAGACCGCAGCCGACGAGGATAAGGACGCCGCAGAGCAGCCGTTCGATCCGGCGAACGCTAAGGTCGACGAGGTTCTTGCTTATGTGGCAAACGTGGACGATGCGGAGCGCGCTCGGGTGCTCGAGGCGGAAAAAGCTGGCAAAGCGCGCAAGTCGCTCATTGCCAAGTTGGAAGCCTAATCCACAGCGAGCGGAAAGCTTGATCGCCTCCTGCTTGTCAGATGCGTAGGTGTGCGCGGGTGCCAAGTATGGCGCCCGCGCACACCTTTTAAGCCCATGCGCCTATAGCGAAAAGAGCCGGACCGCGAGTGTGTTTGGACGTGGTTCACGCTAAGGTCATGGGGTATCGATGATTCCTGGCATGCAGGTGGAATCCCGAAGGCGTCTATACCAGGTGGAGAAGCTCGGCGTGGCCCGGACTAGGAAGGACAAACATATGCCCCAGATGGCTGGCGAAAATCCCCAAGGTTTTGGCCTGGGAGATTCGGTGTACAACCGGCTCCTCAAGGAGCGGATTATTTGGCTGGGTTCAGAGGTCCGCGATGAAAACGCGAACATCATCTGTGCGCAGATGATGTTGCTTGCGGCTGAGGACCCAGAAAGGGACATTTATCTGTACATAAATTCTCCCGGAGGATCCATCACTGCGGGTATGGCAATTTATGACACGATGCAGTACGTGAAACCTGATGTCGTAACAGTGGGAATGGGAATGGCGGCGTCCATGGGTCAGTTCCTGCTCACTGCTGGGGCGAAGGGCAAGCGTTACATCACACCGCACACTCGCGTGTTGCTTCACCAGCCGCTTGGAGGGGCCGGAGGCACTGCTACGGATATCCGCATTAATGCGGATCTGATTTTGGGTATGAAGCAAGAGCTATCAAGCATCACTGCGGCGAACACCGGCAAGACGGTGGAGCAGATTATCGCCGATTCGGATCGCGATCACTGGTTCACTGCGCAGGAAGCTTTGGAATACGGCTTCGTGGACCACATCATCACGAATTCTCAGGCCATGCTGAGCAGCGGTACGGAGGGAAAGTAAATGGCGATCAATTTCAGCGCGGCGGGCAACTTGCCACGGGTTGTCAGCGCATATGAGCAGGTGCGGCGCCTCCCAGGGGGCACTGCGCCGGATATGCCGAATGCCCGGTACATCTTGCCGAATTTTGAAGAACGAACGCCTTATGGATTTAAGAGGCAGGATCCGTACGCGAAGCTGTTTGAGGATAGAATCATTTTTCTTGGCGTCCAGGTCGATGATGCTTCCGCAGATGACATCATGGCGCAGCTGCTTGTTCTGGAATCCCAGGACCCAGATTCGCCAGTCACGATGTACATCAACTCTCCGGGAGGCTCATTTACAGCGTTGACTGCGATTTACGACACGATGCAGTACATACGGCCTGAGATCCAGACTGTGTGCCTTGGTCAGGCAGCTTCGGCCGCTGCCGTGCTTCTCGCTGCCGGATCACCGGGGCGCCGCCTGGCGCTTCCCAATGCGCGCGTTCTGATCCACCAGCCTGCGATGGAAGGCATGCAGGGCCAGGCTTCGGATATCGCAATAGTTGCCGATGAGCTCGAGCGGATGAACGATTGGCTGTGTGAAACATTAGCTTTCCATTCGGGAAAGAAAACGGCAGAGGAAGTGGCGAACGACATTCAGCGTGACAAGATTCTGACTGCGGAGCAGGCCAAAGATTACGGCCTTGTCGATCAAGTGCTCGCATCGCGCAAGATCAAACGCGAGTCTTAATCGCGGCATGGCTCAGGCTCGCACGGAGGGCAGCGGATCGAGAAGGGAAAGGGATTCGCTGCCCGCCCGCGTGGGGGCTTGAGATTTTTCCACAATGGTGTGAAATGAATAGGGAATTCTAGCTGCTCGCGGTACTCCACCGTGATAGCGAGTGGACGCGCTGCAGGAATAGTGAGGGAGTTGCCATGCCAGGTTCGATCAACGCTGCGGAGTTGCCGCGGTGCTCGTTCTGCCACAAAACGCAGCGGCAGGTGCGCAAGCTCATCACAGGTTCGAACGTGTACATCTGCAACGAATGCGTAGAGCTGTGCAACGAGATCATCGAACAAGAACTTGGGAAAGAATCACACGAATTCTCGCTCGGTTCTCTGCCGAAACCACAAGAGATCTTCGAGTTTTTAAACCAATACGTCATCGGACAAACGGAGGCAAAACGTACTCTTTCTGTCGCCGTATACAACCACTACAAGCGGATCGGGGCGGAACAGCGCCCACATGGTGCCGGCGACGACGTCGAGCTTGGTAAATCCAATATTCTGCTGCTTGGCCCAACCGGTACCGGAAAAACGTATCTTGCCCAATCACTCGCGCGCATGCTGGATGTTCCCTTTGCGATCGTTGACGCCACGGGACTGACGGAAGCAGGATACGTGGGAGAGGACGTGGAGAACATACTCCACAGGCTCATTGAGGCAGCGGATGGCGACGTCAAGCGTGCGGAAATGGGCATACTGTACATCGACGAAATCGACAAGATCTCCCGCAAATCCGAGAATCCTTCGATCACTCGTGACGTATCCGGAGAAGGGGTGCAGCAAGCACTCCTCAAGATTATTGAAGGCACTGTGGCGTCTGTACCTCAGCAGGGAGGCCGCAAGCATCCAGGAGGGCAAGACATAGTGCAGATCGACACCTCCAACATACTTTTTGTATGCGCTGGTGCTTTCGCTGGGATGGAGGAGATCATCGCAGGTCGGGCCGGTAGGCGCGGTATCGGATTCGGAGCGGCTCTCAACAGTGCTGACAGCATGCGCAACATCATGGCCGAAGTGACTCCTGAAGATTTGCATAAGTTCGGGCTGATTCCGGAGCTCGTGGGCCGATTGCCTGTTATCGCAACCGTGGAGGAGCTCACCGAAGACGATCTGGTCGCCATCCTGACGCAGCCGAAGAATGCCCTATTGAAACAATATGAACGCATGTTTGAGCTCGACGGGGTGCGCTTGCGAATGACCGACGACGCCGTGCGAGAGGTAGCACGCGAGGCGATGGCTCGTGGCACTGGCGCTCGTGGGCTCCGCGCGATCCTGGAGAGCCTTCTTGAAGAGCAAATGTTTGAGATTCCCTCGCGTGACGATGTGGTCGAGGTGGTGTACGACGCCGCCACGGTGCGAGGAGAATCGCAACCGAAGTACGTTGTGAGAAAACGGGCAGGGCAGCGCACGGCTTAGCGTGCGCGGGAAAGGAACGCAGATGGAGACGACAGCGGCTGGGGAGCAGATCCCTGCGGAGCTTCAAGCGTACCGGCACACGATAGACAATCTGGACGCGGCACTAATCCACATCCTGGCGGAACGGTTTCGGTGTACCCAGCAGGTGGGAATACTGAAAGCACATGAGGGCCTGCCAGCAAGCGATCCGGAGCGGGAGGCGCGCCAGATCGCGCGGCTACAAGAACTCGCCCAGGAGGCAGGGCTCGATCCGGTATTCGCGGAGAAGTTCCTGAAATTTATCGTGGCAGAAGTGATACGCCATCACGAGGAAATCGCCGCTTCGCAGAGCCAGCCCTCGTAGGCCGCATCACCCCTCGTAGATCTTGTCGATCTCGTCTTTGAAATCTCGCAGCACCTCGTTGCGCTTGACCTTGAGCGACGGTGTGAGATAGCCATTTTGCACAGTGAAATCGATCGAAAGCACCGTGAATTTCCGAATCGATTCTGCACGCGAGACAGCTTCATTTGCACGTTTGACTGCGCGGTCGATAGCAGCAAGCACTTGCGGATCCTTTGTGGCGTCAAAGGCACTTGATGGCTCGAGGCCATGGTTCTTTAACCACGCTGGCAGCATTTCCGTGTCTAAGGTAATGAGCGCAGCGATAAAGGGGCGCTTGTCTCCGACCACAACCACCTGCGATATAAGCGGATGGCCACGCAGACGATCCTCCAGAACCGCAGGTGCAACGTTCTTGCCACCAGCCGTGACGATGAGTTCCTTCTTTCTGCCCGTTACCCACACGAAGCCGTCGTCGTCTATCTTGCCTAGATCACCGGTGCGGAACCAGCCATCGGGCGTGAAGGCGGCCTTCATTGCCTCATCATTATTGTTGTACCCCATGAAGATGTGGTCGCCCTTAGCCAGCAGTTCGCCGTCGTCGTCCACGGACACCCGGCATCCCGGATACGCGGGGCCAACAGAGCCAATACGTTGCCGCACAGGCGTGTTGACGCACGTCGGCGCGGACGTTTCGGTGAGCCCGTATCCCTCTATCACGGTGATTCCCACACCCCGGAAGAAGTGGCCCAGGCGTTCGCCTAGCGGAGCGCCGCCGGATATTGCGTATTTGAGGCGCCCGCCCGTGATGTGGCGAATTTGCTGGTAGACCAAGCGATCCCCCACTTCGTGCGCGATCTTTTGCAGCGCTGTGGGACCTTCGGGTGTATCCATCGCGCGCGAATAGGCGATCGAGGCCTTAGCGTAATGCCGGAACGTGCGAAGTTTGACACCGCTGCCCGCCTTGGCGTCAGCGGCGTTGTAGATCTTTTCGAATACGCGTGGAACTGCCAGCACATAGGTTGGCCGGAATGACTGCATATCGGCAACAAGATTCTTGGTATCGGGTGAATATCCCACCACAGTGCCACAGTAGAGTGCCATCAGGTTGATGAAACGCGCGAACACGTGCGCCATCGGCAAGAAAAGGAGCGTCCGCTGGTCGCCTTTGACGATCACGTTGAGCCCATCGTCGAGTGGCCCGTTGATTGCCACATGGAGCAAGTTGCGGTGCGAGATACGCGCGCCCTTTGGGCGGCCGGTGGTGCCAGACGTATAGATGATGGTTGCAAGATCGTCCGCTTTGATAGATTCGATGCGCCGATCGATTTCCGCCTCATCTTCGATTCTGCCCATCGAAGCGATAACGCCCTGCGCATTTGCTTCGATAACGAAAATCCGCTCAAAGAAATCCCACTTGTCCAGGGCTGGAGCCAAAATTTCCGCCATTTGCTGCGTCTCTGCGATCGCGAAGCGTATATGCGAATCCTCGATGATCCAGCTGGCCTGCTCCATCGAATCCGTTTCATAGATCGGAATCCCTTGAGCTCCGATTGCCCAGATTGCCATGTCAAAGAGTGCGAACTCGTAGCGAGTATGGCTCATAATAGCGATGTGATCGCCTGGCTGGACGCCGAGTGCGATAAGTCCACGCGCCACTGCGCGGAATTCCGATTCGAACTGGCGCCACGTCACGGGTACCCACGTATTGATAGAAGATTTGCGCTCGATAGCGGTCTGGTTCGGCTTATCTTGTGCGACCTGATGGTAGAGCCGGGGAATGTTCATCGTTTCTGTGATTGCGATCTTGCCCGGTGTGAAAGAAATCGGCCGTGCCGCATGTTCAATGTCAGTACTCATGATCCATTTCATTCTCGAGGAGCATACCTCTGGTTACGATACCGTAACTAACGGCTTTTTGTGGAATTTCGGGATGCTACGCAATTACGTGTCCAACTGGACTTTGTGTCTGATTGGGCTCTCTATGCCGGGCCGGACTTTGTACCGGGCTGGGCTTCCATTTGATTGGGCCGTGTACTGAGCCTTGTGTCTTGTCCCTACTCGCGTGCCACGGCGTAGATCCGACTGCGCGTTGGGATGCTGAAACCGTGTGCTTTTTCTTGCTCAGGCAGGTTCAGGCTTATACGTGTCCTGGTGTTTTATTGTTTTCAGCTAGAAAAAGTACCCAGGAACCATCCTGGACGACGACGACGTTACCCCCACCAGCGTGCACGTCGTCACCGCCACCAGCGTGCACACAGTTGTCTCACGCGGGCGCAGTTGTTACGCGACAGAAGACTTCCACCGGGCGCCTGCGCAGAGTTGTTTCACCCGGGCGTGGTTGTTACGCAGATAGTGTGACCCAGATGGTGTGACCCAGATGATGCGCCGCACATGATGCGGCCCAGCAGCACACTGATTTTTCCGCGACCGGACCGGTCCCACGCCCTCACGATGTGCCCGCAG
>JALCLX010000012.1 GCA_022648165.1 Ancrocorticia sp. | reverse complement strand
CATGCGCCGTTGTATCACGCTGTTATGAGCGCGTTGCATCCGAATATCACACCCACGCCCGAGCAGCAGGCAGTCATCGTTTCTGAAGGGCCCGCAATCCTCGTGGTTGCAGGCGCCGGTTCCGGCAAGACAGCAACCATGACAGACAGGATCGCCTACCACGTCGCCGCTGGCCACGTGCGGCCTCAGGAAGTACTGGGGCTCACCTTCACGCGAAAGGCCGCCGGCGAGCTTGCGGAGAGAACCGCCACGGCACTTTCGCGCCTACGTGGAAAAAATGGCTTTGTGGACGTGGAAAACGATGAGAGTGGTAAAGCGGAAGCCGCTGCATTGAGAGCCGAACTCGAACGCCCCACGATCGCTACCTATAACGCATTCGCCTCTGAAATCGCGGCGAGCTACGGGGTACTCGTGGGGGCCGGCCCTTCAGCTAGGCTCATGACGGAGGCAGAACGCTGGCAGCTCATGAAAAGTATCGTGGATCGGTGGAGTGACGATCCCCGCGGTGTGCTCGTCGACATGAGCGCTGAAAAGAAAACGGACGCAGCTCTCACGCTCGCTGCCGCACTCATCGATAACCGCATTTCACTGGATGATGCGCGTTCTTTCCTCGATAGCCACATTGAGACAATCGCGGCGATGAACGCCAACCGCAAGCAATTCCGTGGCATGCCAGAAGCGGGAGACGCATGGCGGAAACTGCGTGACGGCGCATCCGCCATTGCCCAAGAAAGCGCGCTGCTTCCGATCGTGGGCGAATATTTTGCCGAGAAGCGCCGCCGCGGGCTCACCGAATTCGCTGACCAAATCACAACTGCCGCGCGTGTCATTGAGGAGCACCCAGAAATCGCCCAGGAACTTGGCCAGCAGTACCGGCTAGTGCTGCTCGATGAATATCAGGACACGTCCGTCAACCAAGCTGCGTTCCTCATGAGTGCTTTGGCACGGCCGCTGCCTGGCGTTTCGCGTTCGATCTGTGCCGTGGGCGATCCCCATCAGGCGATCTATGGTTGGCGCGGTGCAAGTGCGAACGCTTTGGCGGACTTTGCGGCCCAATCGCGCCATTACATGGGGACGGTGGAATACATGCAGCTCTCAACGTCGTTTCGCAACGACCGCGCAATACTTGCAGCTGCTAATGCGGTCGCGTCCGGTCTTCGCACACCTGCCATCACTGTCTCGCCCCTTGAATCGCGGCGTCAGGCAGGCCCAGGCCGCGTCACAGAGATACGGACGTTTTACCGCCGCGACTCATATCGGGCCATGGCCTACCGTATTCGCGATCTCATCGCAGGGTTCACCGAAAAACGCCACACGCCCGATTATCGCGAGCCTGAAATAGCAATCTTGTGCCGAAAACGCGAATACATGCGTTATGCAGCGGAGGCTCTAGACGAGGTGGGGGTTCCATACGAAGTTGTCGGGGGAGAGAGCCTCGTAGCGCGCCCAGAGATTCTCACCATTCGTGCAGCACTCGCCGTAATTTCAAACCCCGCGCGGACAGACCAACTGCTGCGTTTGCTGACGTATGTAGGAGCTGATGCCGCCGCGCTTCGGATTCTTTCCGCGGTGGCTGCAGATGTCGCCGCGAAACAGCTCGCAGCGACCACGCCAGATCTTGACGCTCGAAGTGAAAGCAATCTTGTGGAAGCACTCACTGCGCTTCCTGAGGTCGGATGGCACGGTAAACGCAACGTCACGATGACCGAATACGCGCATAGCGTACTTACACGTCTTGCCCGAATACTGGATGAGCTCCGTGCCATGCGCCATCTTCCTCTTCCCGACATGATTGCCTTTACGGCACACGCTCTTGGCTTGGACGTGGCTGCGGCATCGCGTACTCAAGGTGGACAGCGTGTGAGGACTGCGCTCGATTCGTTTATTTCACTTGGGGCAGAGTATCTTTCCAATCATCCGGAAGCGGACGTACGGGGCTTCACGGCATGGCTCGAAGCCGTCGATGCAAGGGAAAACGGTGGGGAAGAGCAGGCAGGTGAAGATTACGTCAGCGAAGATGTTGAGGTACACCCCGGAGTGGTTCAGATCCTTACCATCCATTCCGCCAAGGGGCTCGAGTGGCGCGATCTCGTGGCCATACCAGAGCTCGTGGAAACACAATTCTCAGCTAAAAAGGATCACTTCACCGCGTGGCCTGAATCCGCCGCGGCTTTTCCCTATCCGCTGCGGGCGGACTACCAATACCTTCCGCAGTTCGATGTGCGCCAATACGCGGATAAATTCGAGGCAGGAGCTGCATATTCCCACTTTCGTTTTGAAGGAATAGTGGAAGAACAAAACCAAGAGCTCATGCGCCTGGCATATGTCGCCTTCACTCGGCCTGTGAAGGAACTCATGCTCATGGGATACGCAGCAACTGATCCTGATTCACTGCGGTCTGCCCTGAAACGCTTTACGCAAAAGAACCACGCAAAAAAGGCAGAGCGGCCTACGCCTCTTTTGGACTATCTGCCACTTCTGGGCCGGTCCACATTCACTGAACAGATGCGCGCGGCAGAACAACAGGGCTGTGCGTGCGTGTGCCCGATCAGCGATCTAGCGGCGCCTGACTGGCCAGTAGAACTCACAGAGACTGCGCCAGTCAGCATCACCACAACGGAGGTGCAGGAGATGCTCGGAGGCATCACAGATCCAGACGCGCTTGAACCGATTCCGCATTTTAGCGAGCGTACTGAGCTTCCGCGATGGCCACGCGACGTGAAGCGCGATATACCCATCGAAGAATCGGCCCTCACCGCACATGCCATGGATGAACTCGCGCAAAATGTGCGCCTGCTAGTGGGAGAAGCGGAAGAACGCAGGGGTATTCCGAACCCAGAACGTCCCTATTACACGGCCACAGATCTGGTCCATGTTTCAGAGGAGCCAAAAGAGTTCCTGGCGCAACTTCGCAGGCCAATACCGCAAGAGCCAAGCCCGCAAGCGCGTCGCGGCTCTCGAATTCATTCGATGATCGCGCATTCCTATAAGCGCGCTGCAACACTTGACATTGACGCGGAACTCACGCGCATGGATCTTCCCGTCGATATGGAAAGAACCACCGTGGAAGAGGACGAACGCCTTTTCGCGGCATTCAAAAACTCTCGATGGGCGGCATACAACCCCCTGGCAATCGAACAATCACTGGAAATAGTGGTGGCAGGCCATGTTATCCGTTGTACGATCGACGCTGTTTTCGATACGTCTGCGGATGGCGAGTTTGGTGACATCACAATCGTGGACTGGAAAACGGGCCGCAGGCCGCAACAATCTCGAGTTGCTGCACGTGAACTCCAACTTGCCACCTATCGTCTTGCATGGGCGCGTTCGCACGATGTGCCACTGGATTCAATTGATGCTTGCTTCGTGTACTTGGCCGAGCCCGAAGGCAGGCGAGAGCTGCGGGCAGGAGCAATTAGCGAAGAAGAGCTCACAGCCAGAATTTCCGCCGTCTTGGGAAAGGAGCATGGGGCCGCACTATTCAATGGGTGATAGCTGTAGGGCGGTATTGTGATGGGGCCACGCAGCGTGTGACGGGGTCACGCAGCGTCATCTGCGCCAAGTGAAGCGGCATCTGCGTGCATGACTTCTTCGGCGAGCTCATGCAACATGTCGCGAGCCTCGGCAACAATATCGGCGTTCTGCGTCCGCTTCCCGAACATGAGCCAGCGCGCAAGAGCATACTCGGAATAAAAACGAGCTCGCTCGCGGGCGGCGTCGTCGAAATGTGCCCCAAGAGTGTGTTCGTACGATTCGATCACGTGCTCTGTGAAATCTTCCCCATACCCTAGCAAAGGCCCAAAATCGGCAGCAGGATCGCCAACGTGCGCATCGGAGAAACCAAGAACAGTGGCGATGGAACCATTCGCCCACAGGAAGTTCTCTCCTGCAACATCGCCGTGGACTACCCGCGGCTCAAAATTCCACAACGAAGGGTTCGCCACGATGGAATCCCACCGTCGCCGCAACACTGAAGGCAAAAAGCTGGTCGCGTCGACGTCGTCGAGCTCGGTGGCAAGCCGCACACGCGAATTCTCCGCCGAGTATACGGGAAGGCCTGCCTGCTCGATTATGGAAACTGGCAAGCCGTGAATCGAAGCAAGTGCACGCCCCAGCTCGCTCACGTCGTCGTCCGTTAAAGATTCAAAATCTTTGGCTGCTCCAAAGGGTTCTGGATAGATCACGGCCCGGCCCGCATCTTTCACTTGAGCAAAACCAGCTGGCCGGAAAATATCGAACGGCAGATTACCTGCACGCAACTGTTCGAGTAGCAGCGGCGCAAGCCCAGCCTCCGCCTCGATCGCCGTACCGGCCGTGGCATTCTTCGGACACGTCACCATCCAACGCCGTCCCCTTGCGTCTACCACACAACCGGTGGCGAAATCTTCAGATTCGCGGAAAGGAGGGCGCGTTCCCACGATATCAAGGTGGGGAATCGCTTCGACTGCAAGCGCAGCCAAATAAACTGGCGTAATCTTCACACATTCAAAATACGTGTTTCCAAGGAAAGATACAGTTTCCCACTCCGCCGGAATCCCGCCTAGAGCGCAACATGCGGTAGCCTTGCTCCCGTGGCCACAGAATATCAAGCAGAAATCGATGCGCTCCGGAAGGTGTTCGAACAGATTACCCTCGTCACGAATCCGGAAGATTTGAAGAGCCGTATCGCCGCGCTTACGGAGGAATCCGCGGCTCCTGACTTGTGGAATGACCAGGCAAAAGCCCAGGAGGTGACATCCAAGCTTTCGCACGCGCAATCTGAGCTTGAGAAGCTGAAGAAGCTGCAATCGCGGCTGGAAGACCTGGAAACACTCTTGGAAATGGCGGAAGAAGAGGCTCCTAAGGATCCTGAGTCTGCCGCGGAGCTGTATGCGGACCTAGATAAAGCGTTGAAGCTCACCCATGACGAACTAGCCGAGCTGCAGATCCAGACCCTGTTGTCCGGCAAGTACGACGAGCGCTTCGCCGTGGTTACCATTCGCTCGGGCGCGGGTGGTGTGGACGCTGCAGATTGGGCGTTGATGCTCCAGCGCATGTACCTCAGATGGGCCGAGCGGCACGGTTACCGCACGAAGGTCCTTGATACCTCGTATGCCGAAGAAGCCGGCATCAAGTCAACAACGTTCGAAGTGGATGCACCGTACGCATACGGCACGCTTTCGGTGGAGGCTGGCACACACCGGCTGGTGCGCATCTCGCCTTTTGATAATCAGGGACGGCGCCAGACGTCTTTTGCCGCCGTGGAAGTTATCCCGTTGATCGAACAGACCGATCATATAGATATCCCAGAATCGGATATTCGGATTGACGTTTTCCGTTCGTCCGGCCCTGGCGGCCAATCGGTCAACACAACAGATTCCGCAGTCCGCATCACTCACTTGCCTACAGGCATCGTGGTGTCTATGCAGGATGAAAAGTCGCAGATTCAGAACCGCGCGGCCGCGATGCGGGTGCTCCAATCGCGCCTTCTTCTCCTCAAACAGGAGGAAGAGGCGAAAGAGAAGAAGGAACTCGCGGGAGACATTAAGGCGTCATGGGGCGACCAGATGCGATCCTACGTACTGCAGCCGTACCAGATGGTCAAGGACCTGCGTACGGGTTTTGAAGCTGGAAACCCCGATGCAGTGTTCGACGGCGATATTGACGGCTTTATAGACGCAGGTATTCGTTGGCGCGCCACCGGGGAAAAGGCGGGAGATCACGCACAATCGTGAGATTGTGGCGCTTGAATGTGCCGTTGAACGGTATCTGATAGATACCTGAGTATTCGCAGACGGCTTTACCTATTACGGCGTGTAAACCAGATTTCGCCAAGACAGGGCCGTATGCTCTCAAACGACCATGCGTATGCTCGACTGGTGGGATTAGATGATCACATTCAAGAACGTCACGAAGCTGTACCAGAAAGGTGCGCGGCCTGCGCTCGACTCTGTCAGCCTTGACGTGGAACGCGGCGAGTTCGCATTCCTCGTTGGACCGTCAGGTTCCGGGAAATCGACCATGCTCGCGCTCATTATGGCGGAAGAACGGCCCACTTCTGGCCACGTCCAAGTGTTAGGAAAGGATCTTTCCACGGTATCGGCACGCCGGGTACCGCTCATGAGGCGGCAAATTGGCACCGTTTTTCAAGATTTCCGGTTGCTCGACGCCATGAACGTATACGAGAATGTGGCGCTGGCTCTCCAGGTCATTGGGGCGCCGCGGCACCGCATTAAGACTGATGTGCCCGAGGTTCTCAAGATGGTGGGCCTTGAAGGCAAGGAGAAACGTCACATGACGGAGCTTTCCGGAGGTGAGCGCCAACGCGTCGCGATTGCACGCGCCATGGTCAACCGGCCCAAGATTCTGTTGGCCGATGAACCAACCGGTAACCTGGATTCGGATACAGGCCTGTCTATCATGCGTCTGCTCGATCGCATCAACCGCACTGGCACCACGGTGGTCATGGCCACTCACGATGAAAACATCGTTAATCAAATGCGCAAGCGCGTGATCGAACTCCGTGAAGGCGTCGTAGTACGCGACCAGGTGCGTGGCCAATATGGAAGTGGGCAGCACTGATGCGATTCCGTTTTATACTTTCGCAGACCTTCCGTGGCATTGCCTCAAATAAGGCAATGGCGGCTTCTGTGGCGCTCGTAACTTTTGTCTCATTGCTCTTTGTGGGGGCAGCATCATTGCTGCAAACGCAGGTGAATAACCTGAAGACAGAATGGTATGAGAACGTCGAGATTTCCGTTTACTTGTGCCCTGAGAGTTCTGATTACCCGCAATGTGCAAACGGCGAAGCAACACAAGATCAGATCGATGCGATTTCTGAATACCTGGAATCGAAGGAGATGAAACCGCTCATCGAATCCTATCGGTTTGAATCGAAGGAAGAGGCACTGGAGAATTTCCAGAAGCAGATGGCGGGCACATCGTGGGCAGATCGGCTCACGAAGGACGATATGCAGGCGTCATTCCGGATCAAGCTGGTGGATCCTGAAAAGTACCAGATTGTCACCGACGCACTATCAGGGCGCGACGGTGTTCAGTCAGTAAACGATCAACGCGAGCAGTTGGAGCCGCTTTTCAATGTGCTCAACAAACTCACGATACTTTCCTCCGTCCTCGCCGCTGTGATGATCTTGACTGGCCTATTGC
This sequence comes from Ancrocorticia sp., assembly GCA_022648165.1. Taxonomy (GTDB): domain Bacteria; phylum Actinomycetota; class Actinomycetes; order Actinomycetales; family Actinomycetaceae; genus Changpingibacter. Next base: position 40,161 of record JALCLX010000012.1, on the reverse strand, counting down.
TGATTCCAACAACCATCCGTCTGTCTGCGATGTCGCGCCGCAATGAAACCGAGATCATGCGCTTTGTGGGCGCATCGAACTTCTTCATTGAGCTCCCGTTCATTTTGGAGGGCGTGCTTTCTGCCTTGGTTGGCTCGGTATTGGCCGTGGCTGGATTGTGGGTAACCGTGCGATACTTCATCACAGACTGGCTAGGTTCTGCCTTCACATGGCTGCGCATCGTCGACACATCGAATGTCTGGTTCCTTGCGCCGTTCCTGGTGGTGGGCGCCGTCGTCGTCGCAGCTTTTGCATCGTGGGTGACACTTCGGAGATACGCGCGCGTGTAACGACGTCGTCGCCGGAAACACGCAACCCGAAAGGAGAGAATGTGGCGAGGAACCGAAAGATTGGCGCAATTGTTAGCGCTGTGGCTCTGTCTTTAGGCGCTCTTATCGCTCCGGTTGCTTCTTTTGCGGATGATCGCGATGATCTGGTGAAGCAGAAGGAGGAAGCCGAGCAAGAAATCGAATCGCTGCGTTCTTCTTTGGAAGGCGTGGATACCGACTTGCAGGACACGTACATCAAACTCCAAGAAACGAAACAGCAGGTATCGCAGGCTGAAACGGATCTCGACAACGCAAAGTCCGAACTGGCCGAATCCCAGCGCGCCCAAGAAGCGGTGGCAGCTCAGCTGGAAGCTGCACAAGGCGAGCTTCAATCCATCCGGGATCAAATCGATCAGGACAACCAGAAACTTGAAGAAGCGCAGAGCAATCTAGGTGAGATCGCGCGCGCGCAATACCGTGGCGAGAACGTTCCATCCACGCTCGATTTACTGTTTGGATCAAAATCGACCGAAGACTTCCAGAACGCGTATGCCGCCGCACAGGCGATAACTCGTACAGAAGACAGCACGTTGGCAAAGATTGAGCAGATCGCGGCACAGAATCGCACGCGTGAGGCGCGCCAGGCCGATGTGGAACAGAAGATTTCAGACCTGAAGGATCAAGCTGACGATCTTGTTGAAAAGAACAAACAACTCACTGCAGCCGCCCAGACCAAACGCAACAAGCTAGTCAGCCTTCAGAGTACGTACCAGAAGCAATCAAAGGCTCTTGAGAGCAAGAAAGCCGATTTCGAGGAGTCTATTCAGGCAGCCCAGAAAGAAGCAAGTGCCACACAAGCGCAGATCGACCAGATCGATGCGGAGAATGCGAAGAAGGCCGCCGCTGCCGCCAAAGCGCAGGCTGCCGCCCAGGCCAATACGGGTTCGACGCAGACGAACACGGGCACTACGAGTAGTAGTTACTGGCTCAAACCTGTGGTCGCAGCCCCCTTTTACGTGACGTCGGCATGGGGCTATCGCATTTATCCATTTACTGGTACGACATCCTTCCATGCGGGCGTTGACATTTCTTCGGCCTGCGGGGCACCGCAATATGCGCCCGCCGACGGCGTGATCGCGAAAGTGATTCCCGCGGCAGGCAATTCAACCCATGGAAACCAGATTTATATCAATCTGGGGACTGTGAACGGATCATCGTGGGTGGTAGTGACCAACCATCTTTCCGCGTTCAACGTGAGTGTTGGCCAGTCTGTAAAACAGGGCGATATCATCGGTTGGACTGGCGCCACCGGAAAAGTTACAGGCTGCCACGTTCATATGGAAGTGTGGAAGGACGGCGTCAATATAAATCCTGAGACGCTGCCCGGTTTCACGCGCTCGAACTGACATGCGGTAGAATTTATAGTCCGAGTTCGGCAATGAGCACGGAGCCTCGTCAGAGGCATTCGGAAGGACGGGAGTACAGGGGGTTCTCATGGCGAAACAGCAAGGGAAGCCCTCGGCCGCCCACAAAGCGAAAGAACCGGCGGATACGCGGCAGATCATCGCGCGCAACAAGAAGGCGCGGCACGATTATCTGATTGAGGACACCTTTGAAGCTGGACTTTCACTATCCGGAACTGAAGTAAAGGCACTCCGGATGGGGCGTGCTTCGCTTGTGGACGCGTGGGTGGATATTGACCGGCACGGAGAAGCGTGGCTCAATGGCGCGAATATTCCTGTGTATGCAATGGCGTCCTGGACGAACCATGCGCCCAATCGCAAGCGCAAACTTTTGCTTCACCGCGCGGAGATCGAGAAATTGGCCCAAAAATCAGATGCGAAAGGCTACACCATAGTGCCTTTGGAGCTATATTTCCTTCGGGGGCGTGCGAAAGTGGAGATTGCGCTTGCCCGCGGGAAACAAGAATGGGACAAGAGAGAGACGCTGCGGCGGCGCGATGCCGATCGTGAAGCAGAGCGCGTGATGGCAGCGGTGCGGCGGCGCGCTCGCTGAACGACCGCAGCGCTGCTGGGAATCACACAGCTGGCAGCAGGAAAGCCAGTTTAGTGGAGGTGGGGAGAATTGAACTCCCGTCCGACGATTCCTTCCAAAGTCTTCTCCGGGCGCATCCTGCAGCACGTTATTTTTGGCCCCAGCACTCAAGCAGGCATGTTGCTGACGGACTTAGCCGCGAAAGTGTCCCGAGCAGGCCCGCGGCCTGCCTGCTCAGCAGTGGCTTCCTAAAACGACGTCGGATTCTGAGGAAGAAGCCCCCTCAGACCGGCGGATTTCAGAGCTCGCTCAGGCGGCGAGAGTGAAATCGGTGCGCTTTTCAGTGGCACCTATTGGTTTGCAGAGAGTCGTTTACGAGTGGACTCTGCATCCTCGACCCGCTTCCCTTCGGCAAACAATCGCCGTCGAAACCGATCACCCCCATATTCAATTGGTAACCCGGCTGAACCGGAACGCGCCCACATCGGGGCATGCTCATACATCCTACAACACTGCGAATGCGTCGGCTATTCCCTGCGGTGGGTGCTAGCTGGCGTGTGGTGCCAGCCGGTGTGTGGTGCTAGCCAGCGTGCGGCCATATAGCGCGCACTCCTGTTAGGTGCTTATTTGCGCCCAACAAACCATCGCCGGACCTGCGAGATCCGCTCTTGGAGTTGCTCGGTGGACGCGCGGGCCACTTCAGGGCCACCGCATATGCGCCGAAGCTCGGAGTAGATGAGCGCGTGCGGTTGGCCCGATTGCCGGGCCCAGGCGGCAACCAGGCTGGTGAGTTCCTTCCGTGCTGCACGGCGCCGGTGCGCCTCATCGAGACGGGGTGACGTGGCCGTATGTGCACGCTTTGAGGATTGCTTAGCCTGGCGCTGCCGGAGCAACGTGGTAACTTCTTCGGGTTCCAGCAACCCGGGAATCCCCAGGAAATCTGCCTCCTCGTCCGAACCGACTGCGGCACCCAGTCCGAATTCGCCGCCATCAAAGAGTGCGCGGTCAAACAATGCGTCAGATTCAAGAGGAGCGAATCCGGGGCCATCAAGGGCGCTGGAAGCCGATTCCTCACGGTTCGCGGCGGCGAGGGCGCCGTCGTCCCATACCCCATCATCGGAACTTCGTGGAACGTCCAGAGCGTGATCGCGTTCCTTCTCCATTTCGCCAGCGAGTTGAAGCAGCTGAGGAACTGACGGCAGAAAGACGGTAGCTGTTTCTCCCCGCCGCCGAGCACGCACGAAACGGCCGATAGCTTGCGCAAAGAACAGCGGGGTGGCAGTGGATGTCGCGTAAACGCCCACCGCAAGGCGCGGCACATCCACGCCTTCGGAGACCATGCGCACTGCGACCATCCAGCGTGAATCGCTGGCGGAAAATGCGGCGATGCGATCGGAAGCTCCGGAATCGTCCGAGAGTACAAGCGCCGTTGGCTCTCCCGTAATTGCGTCAAGTTGCTGCGCATACGCCCGTGCTGCTTTGTGATCAGTTGCGATCACCAGCCCACCCGCATCGGGGATAGTGCGTCGCACTGCCGTGAGACGTTCGTCGGCGGCAGCCAGTACGGCCGGAATCCAGTCGCCATCCGGATTGAGTGCTGTGCGCCATGCCTGGGCCGCCATATCTTTCGTAAGCGGCTCACCCAAAGTAGCGGCGACGACGTCGCCCTGTTTCGTTTGCCAGCGCATCTCGCCGGAGTAACTGAGGAACATAACAGGGCGGACGACGCCGTCGTGGAGCGCTTGCGTATAGCCGTACGTGTAGTCCGCACGGGAACGCCGGACGCCATCGCGTGACGGCGCATATTCCACAAAGGGAATCGGAGCGGTATCGGATCGAAATGGTGTCCCGGTTAGAGAGAGTCTGCGGGTCGCGGCGTCGAACGCCGTGCGGATGCCGTCGCCCCAGGAAAGCGCATCACCGCCGTGGTGGATTTCATCGAGGATAACCAGGGTAGGGCGGCGGCGTGTTCTCGCCCGGTGTAGTTCAGGATTTGCGGCAACCTGGGCGTAGGTGACGCAGACGCCGTCGAAGAAGCTTCCCTCCTCCCGCTGCGCGTTGGTGAAATCGGGATCAAGCTGGAGGCCCACGCGTTCTGCGGCGTGAGCCCACTGGGACTTGAGATGCTCGGTGGGGCACACCACGGTGATCGTTCGGACTGTTCCACGGGCTAGCTGCTCTACGGCCACTCGCAGCGCGAAGGTAGTTTTACCGGCTCCAGGTGTTGCCACTGCCAGGAAGTCGCGTGGATCTGTGCTCAGATAACGTTGGAGAGCCTCTGCCTGCCACGCGCGCAAAGAAGCCGCAGTCCCCCATGCCGCCCGTTGAGGATAAGCGGGGGAGAGGTTTTCCGCAGCGTTGATCGATACGGAGCGTGGGCGTTGGCGGGGCTTATCGTGCCCCGCGGTCACTGACCGTTACCAGGGACATCCGGCCCGAACGGCCATCCGGATCCGTTGTTGCCCATCTTTTCGAAGATCTCTTTGCATACCGGGCAGATAGGATACCGATCGGGGTTCCTCGATGGCGTCCACACCTTACCGCACAGAGCCACTACCGGTTTACCGAGTATCGCTGATTCGGTGATGCGCTCCTTGCGGACATAGTGAGCGTAGCGTTCCTCATCTCCTGGCGAGCGCTGTTCCTCAGTGCGTTCCAGGAGTTCTGTGCCTGATGCAGGGGCAGTTTCGGGTCCGCTCGGAGCGGCCGGTGCACGTGGTGGTTCAGGAAGCGACGTACTCATACTCTCTATCTTACAAGCAAGGGCTCGGCATGGCTGCCGAGCCCTTGCACCGATTACCACATTGCTAGTGGATATGTGCTACTTGGATACTGCCTTCTTCAAAGCTGAACCGGCAGTGAGCTTGACTCCGTAACCAGCAGGAATCTCGATTTCCTCGCCTGTACGGGGATTGCGACCCTTGCGGGCGGCGCGTTCGGTACGTTCAATCGCCATAAGACCCGTGATCTTCACGGTTTCGCCGGCTTCAAGTGACTCCACCAGGACATCCTGGAGTGCCGACAGGGCCTTATCGGACTCGGTCTTCGTCAGGCCGGCCTTTTCAGCCACCTTAGCAATAAGTTCAGTGCGGTTCAGGGACATACCCATACCTCTCGTTATCGTTGGTTATCAGTGCCCTGATGGGGCATCACGGAAAAATCTATCTGAAAATCGCCAGCGTATACACATTCCACGCGGATTCTCGATGAATATATCATGCGAGGTATTAACGACAATTCCGTAGCGGCACCGAGTGCGGTAAACTCCGCGTTCACATCGGAACGCAGGCGCCCGGAGCCGCTACGGAACTGGTTTGTTGCCGATTTCGGAACTGATTGCGTTGCTAGCCGTCCCAGATCAGCAATATTCGCACCGGAAATTAGACATTTCGCTGAGCGGGGAATGACTCGTTAGCTTTGCGGTTCTCCGCGTCAACCATCCATGCGAGCTGTTCCAGGCGCTCAATGATCGCGTGAAGAATGTCCGTGGTCGTGGGGTCTTCTTCATCCACTGTGTCGTGGATCGACCGTGCGGTCTTCGATACTGCGTACAGGGCCGATACGATGTAGTCCACCGCGTCGTGCGTACTGATCTCCTCCGCGTCGAGTGCGGGGAGGCTGCTCTGAGCTGCCACTGTTTTTGCCCGGCCATCAGGCGTGATGTAGATGGCGCGCATGCGTTCTGCAACTGTGTCAGAGAATTCCCGTGCTGCATCGACCACCTCGTCTAGCTGACGGTGAAGATCGCGGAAGTTGGAACCGACGACGTTCCAATGGACCTGTTTTCCAACGATGTGGAGGTCGATCAGGTCAACGTGGAGCTGTTGCAATGCCCTCGCCAGCTTTGGTGATGCTGTAAAGGGCGGATTAGCAACATGCGTATCGGCAGGTAGTGTCGAATTGATTGTAGTCATAATGCGTGCTCTCCTTTCCTTGTGTCCCATCCAATCACGTTCGGGATAAAAGCGCAGCAATGAAAATGTGCTGAGAGGGTAGTGAAGGGCGGTGACACAATAACTGTGTCACCGCCCTTCGCATGTCATCTCCTTTGACGATGCCGTCTCAGCTGCGGTGATACCGCCGAGTTATCGATCGTGCTGACTGTGCGATACTGCAGGCTGGGCTGCCAGCGTTACTTCTCCGGTTTTTCCTTGGCCTTCTCATCCGAGTTGGTCTCGATTACCTGATCGGTATTGCTGTGCCCAACGGTCACCTTCCGCGGCTTGGACTCTTCGCTGACAGGCATCTTGATAGTCAGAACGCCGTCGTTGTAGTCTGCCTCGACGCGGTCTGCGGCGAGCCCGTAGCCCAAAGTGAGCTGACGCGCGAATGTCCCAGCGGGGCGCTCGCGGGATAGCCACTTGATGTCGTCATCTTTTGCGGGGGTGCGTTCTGCGCGCACCGTCAGTGTGCGGTCGTCAATGTCGATGTCAATGCTGTCGGGGTTGACGCCTGGAAGGTCAATCTGTGCCAGGAAGGTGTCACCCTTGCGATAGATGTCCATAGGCATAGCCGTAGAAGCAGGGGCCCGCAAATTGCCAACCATCAGACGCTCCAGTTCGCGGAATGGGTCAGTAGTAAATGTTGCCATAACAAATGCTCCTTTCTAATCGTAACGGGATGCCGTTCCGTATATCTATAAAGGTAGATACTTGCAGGAACAGAGTCAAGAAAACTTGAGTATAGTTCACTCAAGGCGAAGGGTGTGCGGAGGGTTGCAGAAGCCGGAGAAATTGGCTGAAAATGGCGCGCTTTTCCGCGCGGAAGGGGCGGCGTGTGTCTCCGCGCGCGGAAGGGGCGACGTACTTTTTCTAGTTGGAAAGGGGAGCAGGTGGCATCTTCGCCTGGGGAAATGCCCTATTCGACTAGAAAAAGTCATGTGCGGCATAGTTCTTTGTGCCGCGTTAGCCGGCTGTTACCGGATTAGTCATCGCCTTCGAAAATGTCGATCATCTTGGTGGGCACGGCGGGGTCGCCGGGGGAGAGCCTCCAACCGTCGTAGGGAAGCTCGGCGCGTGCAGCGATGTGGCGCGCCTGCGCCTGCGGCACAACCTGTGGCCCAATGTGAGATTCGTCGATCACGCCGTTGGAAATGAGTTTTTCTTGAAGGGGCCGCGCCCCGGAACGTTCGAGGTAATCTAGGCCGGCTTCCCAGGATTCTGCGGAGACGATCAGTTCTTGTGCGGCATGCCCCTGGCTATCAGGAACGCGGCCGGCGACTTTGAAACCGCCTACTGTCCTCTTGTTTTCGGAGACTTTGGCGACTTCGTGCATCAATCCGTCCGAACCGGTGCGCGCAACAAGTTTGTAGACCATCTCTGCAGTGGGATAACCGGAGCCCGTGACTACCTTCGTGCCTACACCGTAGGAATCAACCGGTGCGGCGTTGAGTGCGGCGAGCGCGTATTCGTCGAGGTCGGACGTGACGATGATCTTTGTAGAAGTGGCGCCGAGATCGTTCAACTGCTTCCGCGCGGTGAAAGCTTGCGCGATGAGGTCGCCAGAATCAATCCGAATTGCACCGAGTTCACCTCCGGCTGCTCGTGCGGCAGCAACGGCTTTTTCGATCCCCTGTGGGATGTCATAGGTATCTACGAGAATTGCGGTGTTGGTACCCATGGTGGCTATTTGTGCGGCGAATGCTTCCTCTTCACTGTCGTGGACCAGAGTGAAGGAGTGCGCGGAGGTACCGCTCACCTTGAGGCCGTAGAGCCTGCCGGCTTCGAGATCGGAGGTGCTGGAAAAGCCGGCGATGACGGCGGCGCGGGCAGCGTGGACGGCTGCGCCCTCATGCGTGCGCCGGGCACCGAATTCGGCACACGGCCGTCCGTGTGCCGCCATTGTCATGCGCGACGCCGCAGTAGCAACCGCCGAATCGTGATTCAGGATGGAAAGGATCACCGTTTCTAGAACACAGGTTTCCGCGAACGTGCCGGTGACAGTGACGATGGGTGAGTGGGGAAAGTAGCACTCGCCCTCAAGGTACCCATAGAGATCCCCAGTGAACTTATAGGTGGACAGCCAGTCGAGTGTGGAATCGGAAACAATGTGGAGCGAACGGAGGTACTCAAGTTCGTCGTCGTCGAATTGGAAATCGCGAATCGCCTCCAACACACGCGATGTTCCAGCGACGACGCCGTAGCGCCGGCCCCCGGGGAGCCTGCGGGCGAAGACTTCGAATACGCTTTGGCGATCCGCAGTTCCCGAGGCGCGGGCTGCGTCTACCATCGTGAGTTCGTACATGTCAGTTAACAGTGACGTTCGCATGTGCTCACTTTACCGCGTGCTCTGCTGTAGGTGGCGTTCCAGGCCACGGGCTGAATCTTTTCCCATTGAACTGGCTGGGATGTGTGTGGGCGGCACGTCAGGCAGTGGGGCGAGGTTCCTGAGCGCCTGTGTGCTCAGTTTGTGTGCCCCGGCTAGACTGAGCTACGTGACTAGCCAGAATTCGACGCCGGAGACAGAACAAGGCACCAATACGCGTGCCGAATCTGAGCGCGCGCATGTGTGGCGCACCGTGGTCCACAATGACCCGGTGAACTTGATGACCTACGTGGAGTGGGTCTTTTCCACATATTTTGGCTTCGATCCTGATACCGCGCGTCGCCTCATGTTACAGGTGCACCAGAACGGGCGGGCTGTCGTGTCTCACGGACAAAGGGAACAGATGGAAGCGGACGCGCAGGCGATGCACACGTACGGGCTATGGGCAACGATAGAACCGGATTTGGGTGATTAGGGGGCGACGATGGTGTGGGCTTTCCACCCGGAACGTGGCGGCTATGCGGCCAAAGCGGACGAAACCGAGCGCACGATGGTGCGCGGGCTCGCCGTCGACGTCGGGACAATGCTCGGTATCTCAATTTCGGAAATCCTTGAGCAACGCAATGAACGCGCCCACCACGAATCTGAGGAACCCGGATTAGCTGATCCGCTAGCAGATTACGCAGCTGAATTGGCGGATCTGGCCGATCTCGAAGAGCATTTGGGAACGGGCGCGTGGAGTGCGGATCTCAGTGATGTTCCGATCGGCGGGCATGCGGATGATGGAAAGCGCATCCCGATGGACGAGGCAATTGCCCGTCTCCTTCCGGACATGTCCGAGGAACCAGAATTGGCACGTGAGCTTCGAAATATAACACAGGACTCTGTGGCGATGGCGAAGGCAGAGAACCTGGCGACGTTTTTCGAAAGCCTAGGGGACGTCGATGGCCGGGTGTGGGTTGCGAACGACGACGCCGGCGCGTGGCTTGCAGCCGCCAACGATATTCGTTTGGTCCTTGCGGCACGTTTGGGCGTGGTGGATGACGTGACTGCATCGGAGGTGTATCGGAGAGCTTCTGAGATGACGGGCCACGGCGGGGGTGACGAACCTCGCGAAGTTGAAGACACCGAGGATTTACTGGCAGTTCTCTACTCTTTGCTGTCCTGGTGGCAAGAGTCACTCTTGATCGCCATCGGAAATAAGGCACGGCGCAAGTAGAGTCCGTTCTATGGACCGTCGTGCGATAGGTATTTTTGATTCGGGTGTAGGCGGGCTGACCGTAGCCCGGGCCATTATTGATCAACTGCCCAATGAATCGATCGTGTACATTGGGGACTCGGCTCACGCACCTTATGGCCCGCAACCGATCGCGGATGTGCGCCGATACGCGTTGGCAATCATGGATCAGCTGGTGGCCTCTGGCGTCAAGATGCTGGTGATTGCGTGTAATTCTGCGTCGGCTGCGGTTCTTGCGGACGCGCGCGAACGGTACCAGGCACGTTATGGAATTCCCGTTGTAGAGGTCATCCAGCCAGCGGTTCGCAGGGCTGTGCGAGCTACTCGCACAGGCCGCATCGGCGTGATAGGAACTCAAGCGACGATCGGATCAGGAGCATATGCGGATGCGTTCGCTGCCGCGACCGACGTGAAGTTGACGATGGCAGCGTGCCCGCGGTTTGTCGAACTAGTAGAGGCAGGCGTGACGGCAGGCCCGGAGGTCCAGGCTGTGGCTGAGGAATACCTCGAGCCCATGCTGGTGGCAAATGTGGACACATTGGTCCTCGGTTGCACCCACTATCCGCTACTCGCAGGTGTGATTGGTTTGGTCATGGGCGAGGACGTGACATTGGTTTCTTCAGCGGATGAGACGGCACGCGACGTTTACCGCCAGCTAGCGCAGAAGGGGCTCCTGTCCGATCAGACGAACCCATCGCGCAAGTTCTATTCCACTGGCGATCCGGCCCATTTTGGCAAGCTCGCACGCAGATTCTTGGGACCTGAAGTTGGTTTCGTGGAATCCGCGAAAGAACTGCCTCATGCAGAGCACATGAACACTGGAATTTCGTTGCCTGAGCAGGGACTCACAGGAGATCCGGTGTCACTCGGTACCGCTCAGTATAAGGAAACACACGCATGAGGCTCACGATCGTTGGTTGTTCCGGCTCTATGTCTGGACGAGATTCCGCCGCTTCTGGATACCTGCTGCAGGCTGATGGAGTAGACGATTCCGGGAAACCGCGGACATATTCAATGACGCTCGACTTCGGCCCAGGCACAATGGGGCAGCTGTTGCGCTACCTCGATCCGGCGGATTTGGATGCGATGTTCTTTTCCCATTTACATGCGGATCATTGCGCAGATCTGGTGGGCATGTACGTTTATCGCCGGTGGCTTCCCACCGGCCAGTTGCCCACGATCAATGTGTACGCTCCCGACGACGCACTTGTACGCACGCGGCAACTAGGTGGCGATCCGGAAGAAGAAACGTACCACGGGACTTTCAATTTCGTGCAAATCGCGCCGGGATCCGACGTCGTCGTCGGCCCATTCCACGTGGAGTTCTTTGAGGCGCTTCATCCGGTGCCCGCTGTGGGCATTCGAGTTACGGGGCCATCGGAGGCTGAGCCCGGAAAAGATGCGACTTTTGCGTTCACGGGTGATACGGATCTGTGTGATACCGAAGTCGAGATGGCGCGCGACGTGGACTTGCTGCTCTCCGAGGCAGCGTTTGTCGATGGGCGAGACTCAGTGCGCGGCATCCATATGACTGGTACACGGGCCGGCCAGCTTGCAACGCATGCCCATGCGAAGAATCTTCTTCTGACACACTTGCAACCGTGGAACGATCCCGATGAAGTGCGTAGAGCGGCGGAAGCGGCGTTTGACGGTGCCGTGCGGGTTGTGGCCGCTGGCGATACATATTCGATCTAGCGGTGATCTGCAGGTGCGGGCGTCAAGCCTCACACGCAGGCAGGACCACGCGGCTGAGAGGCAAGGCCTCGCAACTGACAGGAGAGGCCTCGCAACTGAGCGGCAAGGTTGCGCAATTGAGCCGCAGGGTTGCGCCCGGTGTACTGGTAGTCTCAAAGTATGAGTAATTTGCGATCCGATGGGCGCGCATATGACGAGATGCGCCCAGTAAATATCCGCCGCCACTATCTTGAACAGGGCGAAGGCTCCGTGCTCGTTTCCTTCGGGAAGACGACCGTGTTGTGTGTCGCTTCGTTTACTGAGGGCGTGCCGCGGTGGCGAAAGGATTCGGGCCTCGGCTGGGTGACGGCCGAATATTCCATGCTGCCGCGCGCTACTAACGAACGTATGCAGCGTGAATCCGTGCGGGGCAAGTTGGGCGGACGTACACATGAGATTTCGCGGTTAGTGGGGCGGTCACTCCGTGCTGCCGTAGATATGGCGGCGCTGGGAGAGAACACGATCGTGTTGGATTGTGACGTCTTGCAGGCGGATGGAGGGACGCGTACGGCATCCATCACCGGAGCGTTTGTGGCCTTAGCCGACGCTATTGATTGGGCCGTACACAAAGGCGTCATTCATCCGAAGCATGGCAATCCAATCGTGCGAGATACGATTTCCGCTATCTCCGTGGGGATTATCGATGGCCAGCCCATGTTGGATCTCCCTTATGTGGAAGATTCCCGAGCGGATACGGATATGAACGTGATTGCAACTGGCTCCGGGAAGTTTGTTGAGATCCAGGGCACAGCGGAGCACGCGCCTTTCGATCGTGCGGAGCTGGGAACACTGCTCGATTTGGCGGCAAAAGGCAATGCGGAACTGGCCGCATTACAGCGGCAGGTACTTTTCGGTGCCGATCCGATCCACGAACATATTGTGGGAGATTCGCGCGCATGAGTCCTCGCCTCATTCTTGCCACCCGTAATGACCACAAAGTGCGCGAGCTTCATGCCATCCTTGCGCCCCTTTTGCCGGGGCTTAACCAAGATGATGTTGTTGGTGCTAACGCCTACGATCTTCCTGAGCCGGTGGAAGATGAGGTCACCTTTGCTGGGAATGCACTGCTTAAGGCCCGCCAGATTGCGCGGGCAACTGGAGTGCTAGCGGTTGCCGATGATTCTGGGCTGTGCGTAGATGCTCTGGGAGGAGCTCCGGGCGTATTCTCCGCGCGGTGGTGCGGACACCACGGCGACGACCAGGCGAACTTGCAGCTACTGCTTAACCAACTGTCTGACGTCCCAGAGAAATACCGTGGAGCTCACTTCCATTGCGCAGCCGTGATTGTGACGCCGGATGGGCGGGAGTATGTGCGCGAAGGCGATATGTTCGGGACATTGCTGTATGCACCACGAGGCGAGAACGGCTTTGGTTACGATCCGATTTTTTCCCCGGTAGAGTATCCGGATCTCTCGTCTGCTGAACTATCCCCCGCGCAGAAGGACGCGATTTCCCACCGCGGTAAGGCTTTCCGGGCACTTGCGCCGCTGATACAAGCTGAGCTGAGCTCCTAGCTGGGGCGACCGCGCCTTTCTGCGCATAGTTCCTCGCACCCATCGCAGCGAATGGTTCCTCGCGCTTTTCGCAGCGAAGATTTCCTCACACCCATCGCAGCGAACGGGTGGTCCGGGGCGGACGCATTGAGTGCGATAAAGTATTGCCCTGCTATGTTAGTACTGACCTGTGAGCGACAGAGCCTGCTGGAGTAGTGCCGCATGGCCTCGGGATAGCTCTGCCTGCAGTTCGGGTGTGCGAGCCTCACCAGGAGTGAACCAGGTGAATTCCAGTGAATCACTGCCCGGCTTGCAATCGCCTTGCATTGGAACGATGTATGCAAGAGCCACCGCGTGTTGCCTCTCGTCGAAGAAGCCGGCGCCCGGCGTGGGGAAGTACTCGCCAACAGTCAAGGGGGCGATCGTCGCCGGTAATTGTGGCAGTGCCACGGGGCCAAGATCTTTCTCGATGTGCCTGCCTAATGCTTCTCGGATCGTTTCATGGAATAGGACACGGCCTGAGGGGAAAGCGCGCACGATTTTGTCATCGTCCACACATAGCAGCATCCCGATTGCTTCCACGTGTCCCAGCTCATCGAGCCTTACGGGGACAACTTCCACATACACCATGGGAACTTTGCGGCGCACAAAATTGAGCTCTTCAGGTGAGAGCCACGGCCCCATGTCAGCAGAATCGATCTCGCTCATGGGTCCAGTGTGCCAGGCCGGGGAATGCGTGTGGGGTATGAACGCCTGTGTTTCTCCACCAGCTGAGTGATTGCGACTGCCAGCGGGGAAATTCTAGTGGTACGGGCACGATGTCCGAGTAGGCTGAGAGCGTGCATAAGATAAACCGGCTCAACTGGATCCTAGCCACAGCGTGTGTGGTGTACTCAGCTTTGATGCTGGCGCTTGGATGGGCGGCCATCGCATCGAGCGGATTTGCACGGCAGTACGTCATCTCCGCCGTTGTAGCCACAGTGGGGTTTGGGATTGCACTGACTGGGTACAAGCGGCAAAATCCCTGGATAATGGGTGCAGGCGTTGCTGCAGTCATGTTGTTCTGTCCCACACCTTTGGGTGTGATCCCGATGTTCGTGGGGTTTGTGCTGATCATCGTATTCGGCTTTGTTTACGCCAGGAAAGTGGAGAACACAGGGACGAAAGGATGGGCGCGCCACGAACCGTGACGCGGATTGGTGTACCGCAGAAGTGCTGAGGAAGCCAGGGCATCAGTGCTAGGGCGATCGAGAAAGGCAGATAAAGATGAAACTAGAAGAAGGTGCTGTGGCGCCGGAATTTGAATTGCCAACGTACGATGGCAGTGTGTCGCTGAAGGATGAACTTGCCAAGGCGCAGAAGGGAGTTATCGTTTACTTCTATCCGCGAGCAATGACTCCGGGATGCACCACGGAAGCCTGCGACTTTCGTGATTCCTTGAACTCTCTCAAAAGTGCAGGTTATACGGTTATTGGAATTTCCCCTGATAAGGCGGAATCGTTGCAGAAATTCACCGCCAGAGATTCATTGAACTTCCCACTTGCCTCCGATCCAGATCGGCATGTCATGGAGGCGTATGGGGCATACGGCGACAAGATGAACTACGGCAAGCTTATCAAAGGCGTTATTCGCTCCACGTTTGTGGTAGGCAAGGACGGCCGAATCGTTTCTGCCAAGTACGCAGTGAAAGCGAAAGGGCATGTTGCGCGTCTGCGCAAAGAACTGGGCATCGACGCATAGCAGCCCGGCTCGATACATCATGGCGCGCTGGTGTGTCCCCCTGCGGCTCGGACTGCGTTGATTATGTTGACGCGTAGAGCAGTAGCCCCCCACCTGGTGGATGGTAAAATACCTGGTGAGGGGCTATTTTTGAACTGTGCGCGAGGGGGGACTTGAACCCCCACGCCCGAAGGCACCAGAACCTAAATCTGGCGCGTCTGCCATTTCGCCACTCGCGCTAGCCACACCAGTGTATCTGGCGCGGCGGTAGTTACGCCAAACGAAGGAAGATGCAGCTCTTCAGCCCTTCCGGAACTTCGGGGTTAAGAGAACTATTGCTATCCCGGCCATGGCTGCTAACGCAACTATCAGAGAATACAGTCCGATGCCAGCGGAGGTCTGGGAATCGGCTGTGTTGAGCAACGTGATGAGAGAATCGGCAATTCCGATTCCCCCTGTTGCTATGCCCACTGCTGCGGTGGTATTGGTTACCCACACGGCGGGAACGTAGATCGAGGCGATTGCGAAACCGATAGTGGCGAGCACCAGTGCCAGAAGAAGAGCTCCTTCGCGAGTATCCATAAAGCTTGCAGTGACGTGGAAGCCCCAAGCCGAGCTGGAGACGGCAGGTAGAAACAAACTGATAGCAGCCACAATTCCAGACACAATGAGCGTTATCTGCGGCCATCGTGGAGCCGTGCGTAGGCCGTGCGCGTATGCCCGCCGCCCCGCGTTACTGGCGTGTTCGGTGTGGCTGGGCGACTGGGCGTTACTGGCGTGTTCGGCCCATTCGGGTTGTCTGGGGTGATCGGATTGATCGGTATTGCCGCGCTCTGCGGCCATGTCACGTTCGGCGAGTGCGCCACCAACTGCTGGCACGCCACCAACTGCTGGCACGCCGTCGCCGGTGGCTGAATCCTGGTTCACCGCTGGTACGGGCGTATTGTGTGAAGTCAACTCTGTAGAGACGGCACTGGCGTCTGCCTGCGTGCTGACCGCGGGCGGCCACTGCGGTGTGATACCAGGCGAATAGTGGCGAATGTAATCCGCCAGCGATTCATAGCAGTGCGGATGTCCTAGGATAACTGCCCAGAGATCGCGGCGGGCCCCGGCGATCTTGTACAGTGCGGTCTCGTCGAGGGACGGATCGGCCAGATCTGCGGCGGTGATGCGTGCGAGATCGCGAGTGCTCATGATCCTCCTTGCAGCATTAAGCGCACATATGCCAAGATACAGTGAAATGCGGCGTGGCGCAGCCGGGAAATACTGCTCACGCAAATCGCCACATCGAAGTTCCTGCCAGATTATCCTAGTAACAGTTCATAAATAGCTAACAAACCTATGCCCCCCGGGGTATTGTGTTAATGTTGGGTTTACGGACGGGACGTGCGGCCTTCAACCATTACGGCTGCCGCCCCATTGAGTTTCAAGGGAGAAGCAATGGCACAGGTCGTTGTACTCGGAGCCGGGATCGCAGGGCATACCGCCGCCCTGCACCTTTCGCGGCTGCTGAAGAAGAAGGACGGTCACTCCGTCGTCGTCATTAGTCCGAAGCCAACCTACAACTGGATTCCTTCGAATATCTGGGTAGGTACCGGCCAAATGGACCACAAGAAGGTTGTCTATAAGTTGGCGCCCATATATAAGCGGATTGGGGTTGACTTCCGACAGGCTGCCGCCACGACCATCTACCCTGAGGGGACCAAAGAAGATCCGCGTCCGCAGGTCGAATTCACCTACACGGACCGCGCACACGCCGGGCAGACCGGACGCGTCGAATATGACTACCTGATCGATGCCACGGGGCCACTGCTCAACTTTGCGGCAACTCCAGGGCTTGGGCCAGATTTTGGCAACACCGTATCCGTGTGCACCGATGAGCATGCGGTGGAAGCATGCAACACGCTGGATGCTGCCAAGGAAAAGATGCGCCGGGGTGAACATCAGCGCATCGTTGTTGGAACAGGACATGGTACCTGCACCTGTGAAGGTGCAGCCTTCGAATACACCTTCAACGTGGAACATGAGCTTCGCGAAGAAGGGCTTCGCGATATGGCGGAGATCGTCTACCTGACGAATGAGGCCGAGCTTGGCGATTTTGGCGTTGGTGGCATGATCTTCAAACAGCGCGGATACGATACGACTTCCCGGCTTTGGACTGAATCGCTTTTCCGCGAGCGCGGAGTGCGGGCGATCGTGGGCGCTGGCGTAACGAAGATCGAGAACAAGGTCATTACGTACGAGAACCTGGATGGCGACGTCAAAGAGCTGCCGTACGATGTAGCGATGCTTCTTCCGCCGTTCAAGGGCGTACCTCTCAAGGCGTTCGACCGCGAGGGCAACGATATTCACGACAAAATGTTCAATGCCGCGGGCTTCCTCAAGGTTGATGCGGATTACACGCCGAAGCCGTACGAGGAGTGGAGCCCGGACGATTGGCCAAAGACCTATCAATCGCCGGTTTACGACAATATCTTTGCTGCAGGTATCGCATTTGCACCACCGCATCAGATCTCGAAGCCACGCAAGAACAAGAACGGGACCGTGATTACTCCGGCGCCTCCGCGCACGGGCATGCCATCGGGTGCTATTGCGCGTGAAGTTGCGAAGTCCATCGCGGCTCGCGTTAAAGATCCGAATGCGCCTTTGAATGAGATATCGATGGCCGAGATGAGCGCCATCTGCATCGCATCTACAGGCAAGAACATGGTCAATGGAACTGCTGCCGCGATGGTAATGGATCCTATTGTTCCCAATCCGCGCAAGTATCCAAATTCTCTTGGACATCGCAACCCAGTGACTACCCGTGGCGAGATCGGCTTGTTCGGCCATTGGGAGAAGCTGATGATCCATTACCTGTTCGTTTATAAGGCCAACGCCTTGCCTGGCTGGCAGCTGATCCCAGAGTAAAGAGTGCTGTTCAAGAAAGGAGAGCGCAATGGAAGTCAAAGACGCACAAGAATTTGATCCCAAGGAAGGCGCCCGCATTGAGCAGGCACCGCTTCCGACCAAGACCACACTGTTCACGAGGAATTTTATTCCGCTACAGTTGGCAAAATTCGCAGTGTTCAATCTCAAATCGCTGAAGTCGTTTATCGCTGAAGCGTAAGGCTTTGTGAGTTTCGCGGGGGCCCGTCCGTTATGGATGGGCCCCCGCGTGTGTTTGTGGGAGGAGTACTGCGCGCGGTAAGGTTTTGTGCTTCCGAGTGCCGTGTAACTAAGGGTGCTGCCGGGCGGGTACGCCGCGTGACCGAAAACGCCGGTAGGCGGGTACGCCGCGTGGCTAAAGGTGCTGCGGGTTGGCGGTGTTGGGTGGGTTGCTGGTGTTTCTCGCCTGGTCTTTGGTGCTTTTTCTAGCTGGATGCGGCAAATATTCAGGATTAGTGCCAGCTTGACTTTGTCTCAGTTAGAAAAAGCCTGCGGGCACATCGTGAGGGCGTGGGACCGGTCCGGTCGCGGAAAAATCAGTGTGCTGCTGGGCCGCATCATGTGCGGCGCATCATCTGGGTCACACCATCTGGGTCACACTATCTGCGTAACAACCGCGCCCGGGTGAAACAACTCTGCGCAGGCGCCCGGTGGAAGTCTTCTGTCGCGTAACAAGTCCGCTCGCGTGAGACAACTGTGTGCACGCTGGTGGAGTGGCGACGTGCACGCTGGTGGGGGTAACGTCGTCGTCGTCCAGGATGGTTCCTGGGTACTTTTTCTAGCTGAAAACAGTAAAACACCAGGACACGTATAAGCCTGAACCTGCCTGAGCAAGAAAAAGCATACGCGCGGTGAAAACGGAGTGGGCCAGGAAACGCTGGCAGCCCCCAGCCCCCAACGTAATGCTGGCCAGCCCCAGCCCAGCGTAATTCCGGCAGCCCCAACGCGTAACGCTGGCCAGCACCCCCCAGCCCCCAGCCCCAACGTACGCAATTCTCAAGATTCTCAGAGGCGTTCGAGCACGGTCTGCCGAATGAGGTCCACCGGCATGTGTTGGCCGGTCCAGATCTCTTCGGCGATAGCGGCTTGCCACAGCAGCATACCCAGACCGTTGATTGGGGTGGCGCCCGCGTGCGCTGCCCTCTGGAGCAGTACTGTGTCAATTGGAAAGTAGACCGTATCAGCAACTGCCTGGCCGGCATGTAGCCAAGCCTCGTCAACAAGACAACTGTCTGTGCGAGGTGCCATACCTGCGGGCGTGGCATTGATGACGATGTCGCTAGCAGCCACCGCGGCTGCAAGCGCATTGTTGTCGGCGAGATCGTGGATGGTGCAAGGAACTCCAGTCTGGGAGTGCAGCGCAGCAAGCCGTTCTTCCGCTGCGGCGAAGCGGGCGCTGCGATGGTTGAAGACTGTCACTCGGGAAGCACCATCGAGCGCTGCCTGCGTGAATGCGGCAGTGGCTGCGCCGCCTGCGCCGAGAATAGTGACGGAGGAGCCGCGAACAGGAAATCCTGCTTCGGAAATAGAACGGAGCAAGCCGGCGCCGTCAGTATTGTGGCCGATCATTTTGCCGTTCTCTATTGCGATCGTGTTGACCGCTCCCATGAATTCGGCTGCGGAAGTCACGCTGTCCAGGTAGGGAATTACGGCGGCTTTGTGCGGCATAGTGACGTTCAAGCCGAGCATGCCAAGCACCCGCGCGCCACTGAGCGCTGCAGGGAGAGCGGGCGCGGTCACATCGGCGACGAGATACACGGCGTCGATCCCGAGTGCCGCAAATGACGTGTTGTGGATAGCGGGGGAGAGCGAGTGCGCAACAGGCGTACCGAGCAGCATGGCCAGTTTTGTGTGTCCGGAAATGCGCGGTACGATGCCGCGTTCGGCGTCAGTGGAGCGATCCAATGGCTCGGTGCTGCGTTCTGGCATTGCGTTCCCTCATTGTTTGGAATCGAGAGCTGCTCTGCCACTCAGATTACTCGTTCGTTGCGGCACGGGCGATTTCGCCGGGTTCCGTGCAGTAGTCACTTTCCATAGATGCGCGCGACGGCGTCCCCGTATTCTGCAAGTACTGCGGCCCGTTTCACTTTCAACGACGGCGTGAGCAGCCCATTATCTTGAGTGAAGTCTCCGGGGAGAATCTCGAAGGTGCGGATTGATTCGGCGCGGGACACTTGCTTGTTGGTGCGGTCGATCGCGCGTTGCAACGATGCGCGAATTGCGGGATTATTCATGGCTTCTGCAGCATCCATGGGTGGCAGTCCATGGGAGCTGAGCCACCCGGGCAGCATCTCACTGTCCAGAGTGATGAGTGCCGCCACAAACGGTTTTCTATCGCCTACCACCACAACATGCGAGATTAACGGGTGCCCTCCCAGCCGGTCCTCGAGCACAGCAGGAGCGACGTTCTTCCCGCCTGCAGTGACGATAAGATCCTTCTTCCGCCCGGTGATTGTCAAGAATCCGTGTTTGTCTATCGTGCCCACATCGCCGGTGTGAAACCATCCAGCCGAGTCGATCACTGCGCGAGTGGCGCCGTCATTGTTGTGGTAGCCGCGCATAATGTGGGGACCGCGTAACAGCACTTCGCCGTCGTCGTCAATGCGAATGGACGTGCCGGGAATCGGCTGGCCCACGCTGCCCATGACGAACTCATCAGGCCGGTTCGCGGTGGCTGGCCCAGTGCTTTCCGTCAAGCCGAATGCTTCGATCACGGTGAGCCCGATTCCGCGGAACACGTGTCCTAGCCGTTTCCCGAGTGGTGCCCCGGCGGAGACAGCAAATCGGCAGTCTTTGCCAAGTATGGCAGTCATCTTTTCCCATACAAGTTTTCGCGCGATAGTGCGCTGTATCAGGAGGATCGGCCCGTGGAAGGCCGCACGCGAATTCTTTTCCGCAATCCGAGCCGCCCACCGGAACACCTTGAGTTTCCTGCCACCGCCGCTTTTGGCTTCTGCGGCGTTGTAGATTTTCTCGAGCACGCGCGGTACCACCAGGAGCGCCGTCGGCTTGAAGCTAGCTAAGTCCGCGATGAGATTCCGGGTGTCTGGAACATGCCCGATGCGTCCGCTCCCGGTGATCGCATAGAGGAACACGATGCGTGCCATGATGTGGGCAAGGGGAAGAAAAAGCAGTATGCGGGTCTCTGGCTGGTCAATGATGGCGCTTTCGCTTTGAAAGATGGAGAGCGCGGAGAACACCATGTTGCCGTGGGTGAGTTCCACACCTTTGGGCTTTCCCGTGGTCCCCGATGTGTAAATAATGGTGGCCACCGTGTCGGCGCCAAGAGCCGCACGGCGGGTGGCGACGGCGCCTGCGGTCACGGTATCGCCTGCGCGGTAGAGTTCCGTGAGCCCCGCGTCGTCAATGACAACGCTGCGCATCAGCTCGGCTGTTCGTACGGAGTCCACCAGTTGTGCATGTGCGGCCGTGTCCGCAAACGTCAGTTTGACTGCGGAATCCTCAAGTATCCATTGAATTTGCTCTGCAGAATCGGATTCGTAGATGGGCACGACGACGAGGCCCGCGTAGAGCGCTCCGAAGTCCAGGAGGCTCCATTCATAGCTAGTGGCGGAAAATATGGCGACGGCGTCGCCGGGTTTGAGCCCCAACCCAATGAGTCCGCGCGCGATCCGCGTGGCGGCGGCGTCGAACTCGCGGGCGGTTACGGGAAGCCAGCGGGAGCCGAATCGCGACTTGCGTTCAATGCACACATCGTCTGGGCGAGATATCACTCGTTGTTCGAAGAGCCAGGGCACGCTCATGTGGGGTTCGAGTGGAACATGAGTAGGGGCTGACCACGAGCCGTGGTGGCCGCGTTGCAATGACATGTGGCACCTTCCAATAACCTACGCTTGGGTAACTTGTTGTTACTCTACCGTAGGTTAGTTCGCTCATGGAATTGGGAACGCCGGGTGCGGTGGCGCGCGGGGTAAGCTCGTGAGTATGAAGATCGCACGTTTGGGAATGACTCAGGGGCCACGATTTGCGGTGCTGGACGATCAGCGCGGGGAGTACATAGTGCTCGCCGATGATCCGATGTTTGGCCAGATCGAACCCACCGGACAGAAGCTGGAACTGGATGAGGGGCGCCCTGTAGCTCCGATGCTGCCGCGCTCTAAAGTAGTGGGCCTCGGCGGCACGTACGGCGCAAAATCCCTTGACGAGCTGGCATTTTTCCTCAAGCCCAACACCTCTGTGATTGGGCCGGAAGACCCTGCGATCATCCCCACGTGGGCGCCGAGTTTCCTCTACGAAGCGGAGCTGGCGGTGGTTATCTCTCGGGTTGCCAAACAAGTTACCGTAAAACGCTCACCCGAGGTCATCTTTGGCTACACCTTGACGAACGACATTACTGTGAGCGGTGTGGTGGGCGATCGGGCGAAGGTATTCGACACATCGTGTCCGCTTGGTCCTGTGATAACCACGGATTTCGATCCGAGCTCCGCAGAGGTCACGATGCGAATCGATGGCACGCCAATCGGTACGCAGGCGTTCTCCAATTTGACGTATTCTGTGCCGGAATTAGTAGCATACGTCTCGTCAATCTGCACCCTGCTACCTGGGGACATTATCATGACGGGCGCGGCAGTCTCCTCCGAAGGGCAGCCGGGGCAACTGGTAGAGGTTGCGTGCGAGGGCATCGGCTCGATCCACACCCGTGTGGTGCGCGACGAAGACTAGCGAAAGCGGGCGGACTAGCGAAAGTCAGCAGACTAGCGAAAGCTATGCGCGAGGCTTGTGGAGGGCCCTTTCAATTCGGTCGAGTGCCTCACTAAGGATTGCCCGAGGAGTCGCAAAAATGATGCGAGCGAAAGAACCGTAATCGCGGCCGCACAGGGATCCGTCAGTCAAACTTACCTTGGCATTCTCACGGATCCAGGCGGCCGGCGTGAGCTCGCCGAATCGGCCCTGCTTGGCCAGCTCGCTGAAATCAATGAAGCCAATGTACGTCCCCTCCACGGGAGCGATGCGTACGCCATCCCAGGAAGCGATGCGTTGGGTGAGATAATCTGCGTTCTCCTGGAGATAGGCGCGTACGGCGTCAAGCCACGCCCCGGCCTGGGTGAATGCCACGCCGGCCGCGCGTGCCCCCAGTGTTGATGTTGGCTCGCTGACTGCATGCGCATACGGTTTGAAAGCTTCCCAATCTGGGGCATTGTTGAACACGAGTTGCGCGCATTTCAGGCCGGGGATATTCCAACCTTTCGAGGCCGCGACTGCAGTAATGGTGTGAGCCGCAGCGGCGTTATTCACCGTGGCGTACGGAATGTGGGAATTGCCGGCCAGAGTCAAAGGCGCATGAATTGCATCCTCAAATACACGCGCTCCATGCTGTTCGACGATCTGCGATAGGCGCTCGAGTTCGCCGCGCGTGAGGCACCGTCCAGTAGGATTCCACGGGTTGCAAAGGATTACCAGGCCGGCGCCATCGGCAAGCGCGTGCTCAATCGCGTCAACGTCCAAGTGCCAGGAGCCATCGGCGTCCCGTGGGCTGGGTACTTCGACGACGTCGCGTCCAAATTCCTTCGGGATAGTGAGAAACGGCATGTACGCCGGTGTAGGCACCACTACAGCACTGCCGGGCCGAGTGAAATGTTTGATCGTTTCCCGTAAGCCAGCCAAAACCTCCGGAATCAACAGCATGTGCTGTGCCTCCGGCTTCCAACCTGTATGCTCCGCAAACCACGCGGCTGTCTGTCCAAGGACGCGCTCTGCGTCACCCGCGGGAAGATAACCGAATGTGCCTTTGCGTGCCTCATTGATCACATAATCGCGAATTTCTGGGGCAATCCCGAAGTCCATCTCTGCAACCCACATACCAATCGTGCCGGGGAAACGAGACCACTTGGTCGAGCCCTCACGGCTGAGCGAATCGACCGTACGTGAATCCAGATCAAAAGTCATGCCACCAGTGTATGCGGCATGCGGGTAGAGCTCTATCAGGCAGGTGGGCGTTGCGTGGGCACTCGCGGTATCCTTAGCTCATCATGGCTATTACCACTGCTGCGGGTTCTGATATCCGCGTTCGCTTTTGTCCGTCTCCCACCGGCACGCCGCACGTCGGAATGGTGCGCACGTGCCTCTTTAACTACGCATACGCCCGGCACGTGGGTGGCACTTTCGTTTTCCGAATCGAAGACACGGATGCCGCGCGTGATTCCGAAGAATCTTTCAATGCGATTCTCGATTCCCTGAAGTGGCTGGGGCTGGATTGGGACGAAGGCATCGGTGTAGGTGGGCCGAATGGGCCTTACCGGCAATCGGAACGTGGCGATATCTACCGCGACGTCGCCGCCACATTACTCGCAGCCGGCTATGCGTATGAATCGTTTTCCACGCCGGCTGAAGTGGAGGAACGCCACAAGGCGAAGGGCGAGGACCCGAAGCTGGGTTACGACGGCTTCGATAGGGATCTGAGCGAGGAACAGAAAGCAGCATATCGGGCCGAAGGCCGCATGCCCGTGCTGCGCATCCGCATGCCCGACGAGGACATCACGTTCAATGACTTGGTGCGTGGCGAGATCACTTTCAAAGCGGGCTCAGTTCCCGATTACGTGATTGTTCGGGCGAACGGAGACCCTCTGTATACGCTCACGAATCCCGTTGACGATGCGATGATGAAGATTACGCATGTATTGCGAGGCGAGGATCTGCTTTCCTCCACTCCGCGGCAGATTGTGCTATACAGGGCGCTGGAGGAACTGGGAATTGCTGAGTTCACGCCGCGTTTTGGGCACCTACCGTACGTTATGGGTGAAGGCAACAAAAAGCTTTCCAAACGTGATCCGGAATCCAACTTGTTACTTCACCGCAAGCGCGGCATGATCCCAGAGGGGCTGCTCAACTATCTCGGCTTGCTTGGGTGGTCGATCGCCCCAGACCATGATGTCTTTTCCAAAGACGAGATGATTGCCGCCTTTGATATTGCAGATGTCAACCCGAATCCTGCGCGTTTTGACGACAAGAAGTGCGTTGCCATCAATGCGGACCACATCCGCTTGCTCGATGTCAAGGATTTTGGGGCGCGCTTGATCCCGTATTTGCACGACGCCGGCGTGGTGTCTGCAGCGTCCTACGATGCGTTGCGGGATGATGAACGCACTATTGTGGACGCAGCGGCGCCCTTGGCGCAGACGCGGATGCAGTTGCTGGGCGAGGCGCCAGATCTGATGCGTTTTCTATTCGTGCCGGGAACGGCGATCGAGTATGACCCGAAGGCTGTGTCCAAGCTGAAGGATTCCGCGGGCACCGCCCTTGAAGGTGCAGCAAAGGCCCTTGGCGCGCTCGACACATTTGATGCGGCGTCTATTAAAGGTGCTATTGATGCCGCCCTTGTTGAAGAAAGGGGATTGAAGCCACGCTTGGCCTATGGCCCGTTGTTCGTGGCGATGACCGGAACAAACGTTTCGTTACCCGTTGTAGATTCGATGGCGATTCTGGGCAAGGTTGAAGTTCTAGACAGGATCACACGATTGCGGAACCATTTGGCAGAAGAGCATTGAGCAAGAACGAGCGCCACACGGCCGATCCTTTAGTTGTAGCCTCCGCTGTGCCTGCGGATCGCACTGCTGCGGCAGCGCGCTGGAATGAGCTCGCGCCAAAGGTGCGGGCAGCGCAGAACGATTACTATTCGGGACTCGCGCAGATCACTGATGACAGCTATGACCACATGATTCACGAGATGCGCGCGCTGGAGGCACAATTCCCGGAGCTCGCAGTTCCTGATTCACCCACGCGCGGTGTGGGCGCATTGCCAACCACGGGATTCGAACCCGTGCGCCATATCGAGCGGCTGTTTTCCTTACAGGACGTCTTTTCGCTTGAGGAGCTCCACGAATGGTATTCGGGTGCTGCCCGGGAAGAAGACAGGATTCCCGAATGTACGGCTGAGGTTAAGATCGATGGCTTGGCGCTCAACCTGCGCTATGAGAATGGCGAGCTGGTGCTGGCGGCAACGCGTGGTGACGGCGTCACAGGAGAAGACGTCACGCCCAATGCCCGCACTATCGCGGCCATACCGCACCGTCTCAAAGGGACGGATTTCCCAGAACTGATCGAGGTACGTGGCGAGGTATTTTTCCCGCTCGCGGAGTTTGATGCCTTCAATAAGGCCCTTGTTGTTGCGGGACAAAAAGAATTCGCGAACCCGCGCAACGCAGCGGCAGGTTCGCTGCGACAGAAGGACCCGCGTGTCACTGCGCGCAGGCCGCTTTCTTTCATTGCCCATGGAATTGGCGCGTTGCGTGGCGTGCCCAGCGTCGTTGCCGCTGCCGTAGCCACGCAGCAAGGCGTCTATCACATCTTTGCGCAGTGGGGGATACCAGTTTCTCCCTATACGGAACTCGTGCATCGATGGGAGGATGTCGAAGCATTCATCGCGAAGTATGCCGGCAAGCGGTATGCACTGATCCACGGCATCGATGGCGCCGTCCTCAAAGTGAATGATCGCGGCGTACAGCAAAAAATGGGCTACACCTCGCGCGTTCCCCGGTGGGCAGTTGCCTACAAGTATCCTCCCGAAGAAGTGGAGACAAAACTGCTCGCGATCCAGACCCAGGTGGGACGCACGGGACGCGTCACGCCCTTCGCCGTCATGGAACCAGTTACGGTAGCTGGTTCAGTAGTGTCGCGGGCCACCTTACACAATCCGAGCGAAGTTGCCAGGAAGAATGTGCTGATCGGCGACACGGTCATTATTCGCAAAGCAGGGGATGTGATCCCGGAAGTGGTTGGCCCTGTTGTGGCAGACCGCGATGGCACACAGCACGCCTGGGCCATGCCCACGCATTGTCCCTCCTGTGGTGCGCCGATTGCCCCTGCACGCGAGGGCGAGGTTGACGTGCGCTGTCCCAACACCAAATCGTGCCCCGCCCAGTT
Organism: Ancrocorticia sp.; assembly: GCA_022648165.1. Classification (GTDB taxonomy): domain Bacteria; phylum Actinomycetota; class Actinomycetes; order Actinomycetales; family Actinomycetaceae; genus Changpingibacter. The sequence goes on along the minus strand of JALCLX010000012.1, from coordinate 13,603 downwards.
GACGGAGCGGATCAGCCACATTGGCTCTCGCGGCGCATTGGATATTGAGGCATTGGGCGACGTCACTGCGTTGTGGTTGTCTGATCCCGAGGCGGGCCGCGCCGACATGTTGGCGGCGCTTATCACTGGGCACACGGTAGAGGTAGAAGGGGAACATGGAGAGGTGCGGCGCATTACCGCTTCACAAGCCTGGCTTAAAGAACGAGGGATCGTGGATCAGGAGGGCACCGCGCTGTTTGCCGAGATCATCCCCGAACGTTTTCAGCGCGAGTTGGATCTGCCCGCGCCCCAAACGCCAGTGCTCCACACGGAGGCGGGGCTGTTCGAGCTCACGGCCGACGATGTGCGCGATGTGTGGGTGTGGCAGGAGAAGAAGGTCAAAGGGCAGCCGACGGGCGATTATCGCCGCGTCCGGGCAGCGTGGACGAAGCCGCGCTGGCGCCGTCCCCGGGGGCAGGACCCGGTGCTAGTGGCGCCCTCCGAACCTGGCAAGGCACTGCTTGTCATGCTCGAGGAACTCGAGAACGCAAAGACAAAAGAGTTGTGGCGCAAGCTCGTTGCGCTGTCTATTCGGCATGTAGGCCCCACAGCCGCGAAGGCGCTGGCCGCGCGATTCGGATCGCTTGAATCGTTGCGATCCGCCAGCCTGGCGGATCTGTCCGCAGTGGAGGGAGTGGGTGACATCATCGCCGAATCGTTCCTCTCGTGGTTTGACGAACCCTGGCATCAAGAGATTGTGGACAGATGGCGCGCCGCGGGGGTCACGTTTGAAGACGCTCACACTGACCACCGCGATGTTCCTCAAACCTTATCGGGACTGACGATCGTGGCTACAGGAAGTCTTCAGAACTTCACTCGCGACGGAATAAAGGAGACAATCGAAGCACATGGGGGCAAAGCGGCCGGCTCGGTCTCAAAGAAGACTAGCTACGTCGTCGTCGGAGAGAATCCGGGATCCAAGGCGCAAAAAGCTGAGGCTTTGGGCGTGCCAGTGTTAGACGAGGAACAGTTCATGGAGCTCCTGCGCGTGGGGCCCACGGAATAGCCGATAGCTCGCCCGCGGAGGGCATCACAACAGCGGGGCAAGTGAGCCGATGATGCGTTCGCCGATGCGCGCAAGCTGCCCGCGCTTTTTCCACTCATCAAGCGTGAGTTCACGGCAATTAGTCAGATCGCGGCGGAAGACGTTTTCCATGGCGTGTGCGAAGCCTTCGTCGAAGATCTCCATGTTGATTTCGAAGTTCCCCCGCAGGGAGAGCCGATCAATGTTCGCGGTGCCCACAGTGGACCATTTGCCGTCAACCGTCATCGTCTTCGCATGCACCATGGCTTCGCGGTACAGGAAAATGCGAACGCCGCAGCCGAGCAGCGCCTCATAGTATGGCCGGCCCGCCCAATCTGCATAGATGTGATTCGAATACTCAGGGATGATCACGCGGACGTCAACACCCCGGCGTGCTGCCTCGAGGAGTGCATCCATCATGGGAGCGTCTGGAATGAAATAGCCCATCGTGATCCAGGCGTGATCTGCTGCGCGTGCGAGAGCGCCGTAATAGATCGCGCTAATCGGGTATATGTTCCGTGCGGGAGTGTTCTCCACAGCCCCGATTGCGGGATTCCAATCGTGCGTGCCAGCGCTGGGAAGGATCGGAAGGTTCTGTTTGCGGTAAGCATTCCACATTGTGATGAAAGAGTTTTCCAGCTCCCACGTGGCAGGCCCGGCGATGCGCATGTGGGTATCGCGCCAGTGGTGCGCGTAGAGCGTTCCGATGTTATATCCACCGGCGTAGCCCACGTTGCCATCCACCACGAGGATCTTTCGGTGATCTCGGCCCTTATCACGGCTGCGCCCGGTAAATAAACCCGTGCGGACAAAGGGAAAATTCATAGAGTACAGGTGTGGCATCTGTGGAAAATGCCTGAATCGGGGGTCCTGGTTGAAGTTGCCCCACGTATCCAAAATGACATACGTTTCTACGCCGCGCCGCGCCGCATCGATCAGGGCGTCCCGAAACTGCTGCCCGGTATCGTCGGCCTTCACGATGAACCATTCAAAGTAAATAAAACTCGTAGCTGAACGGATGTCGGCCAGCATGTCGTCATAGAGATCTTGACCGAACGTGTACAGTGTGGTGGCGTCCTCGCCAACTTGCACGTGCTGAGGTGCCGAGCGGGGGAACCGCCCAGTTGGCGGCGTGCGGCGCTTTCGCACATGGTCAATGGCGACGACGGTGCCAACGGCACCGATTTGTGCCGCCATAACACCTAGCGTGGACCACTTTACGAGCGTGAGCAGGGCTTGGCGGTGAGCCACAGGAAGATCTGACATACGCATAAGACTACCTGCCAGTGTGGGCGTATAGGCATCACTCGATCGAAAGAACGTAGAATCACCATATGTCATCAATTTCTAAAGATGAGGTGCGGCGAGTCGCAGACCTCGCACGAATTGCCCTAACCGAAGAGGAAGTGGACCGTTTAGCCGGCGAGCTCGCACTGATCGCCGAATCAGTGGCGAAAGTCTCTGAGGTGGCCACTCCCGATGTACCGGCCACAAGCCACCCGATCCCCCTAACGAACGTGGTACGCGACGACGTCGCCGTCCCGACACTCGACCGCAACGAAGTGTTGGCTCAGGCTCCCGCAGCTGAAGACGGGAAGTTCTTGGTCCCGCAGATTCTAGGGGAGGAATGATGAACGAACTTCTCAGGAAATCCGCGCTGGAGTTGGCAGACATGCTGGCCGCGGGCGAGATAACGTCCGAGGAATTAACGCAGGCGGCACTGCAACGCATTCACGCACTTAACCCCAAAATCAACGCCTTCTTGTTTATTGACGACGAAGGTGCACTGGCCACCGCGCGCGATGTTGACGCACGCCGCGCAGCCGGAGAGCAGCTGGGGCGTTTGGCGGGGGTTCCGATTGCCGTCAAAGACAATATGGTTACCCGAGGCAAGCCCACTACCTGCGCTTCGAAGATCCTCGAAGGATGGCTACCGCCATATGACGCCACGGTGATTCAGAAGCTCGCGGCGGCCGGCATGCCGGTTGTGGGAAAAACCAATATGGATGAATTCGCGATGGGTTCCTCTACTGAGCACTCCGCCTTTGGCCCCACGCTCAATCCGTGGGACACCACGCGCATCCCCGGAGGATCGGGCGGCGGATCGGCTGCCGCGGTCGGCTCTTTCATGGTTCCTTTGGCGCTGGGAAGCGATACCGGTGGATCTATTCGCCAGCCTGCGGCGGTTACCGGAACGGTGGGCGTGAAGCCCACGTACGGTGCTGTGTCGCGTTATGGGCTTGTGGCAATGGCCTCATCGTTGGATCAGATCGGCCCGGTGGCGCGGACCGCGGCCGATGCGGCGGCCCTGCAGGAAATCATCGGCGGCCATGACCCGCTGGATTCCACTTCACTTGATGAACCGGTTCCTGCGCTAGAGAGCCTCACCACTCAGGCCGCGCACGATGGGCTTGAAGGCATGCGGGTAGGCATCGTTAAGGAGCTTTCCGGCGAGGGTTACCAACCAGGCGTGTTGGCCTCCTTCCGGCATGCGGTGGAGGTATTGAAGGGGCGTGGCGCGCAGATAGTAGAAGTTTCGTGTCCGTCCTTCGATTACGCGCTCGCGGCCTACTATTTGATCATGCCCGCGGAAGTATCCTCGAATCTGGCCCGCTTTGACGGGATGCGCTACGGCATTCGCGTGGAGCCGAAAGAGGGGCCGGTTACAGCCGAGACGGTGATGGCTGCGACGCGTGAGGCGGGATTTGGCGACGAAGTGAAACGGCGGATCATTTTGGGCACGCACGTTCTTTCGGCCGGTTATTACGACGCGTATTATGGCAGCGCGCAGAAGGTCCGCACCTTGGTACAGCGTGACTTTGCAGCGGCCTTCGGCCAGGCTGACGTGCTGGTTTCCCCCACGTCACCCACTACCGCTTTCAAGTTTGGCGAGAAGATGAATGATCCACTTTCCATGTACTTGAGCGATATCGCCACAATTCCGGCGAATTTGGCCGGTGTGCCCGCGATGTCTTTGCCTGCGGGTGTAGCGGACGACGATGGCCTTCCGGTCGGTTTTCAGATCCTGGCACCTGCGCATGAGGACGCAACAATGTATCGCGTTGCAGGAGCGTTGGAGGCAGGTTTGGGCGGTTCGCTCGCCACGCGCTGCCCGGCCGCAGAATGGGAGGAGGTCCTGTGATGGACGAACTGATGGATTACGACGAGGCCGTTGCGCGCTTCGATCCGGTGATTGGTTTGGAAGTACACGTGGAGCTCGGCACCGCCACCAAAATGTTCGACGGCGCTCCAAATGCGTTCGGTGGGGAACCGAACACTTACGTGACACCCGTTTCCTTGGGGTTGCCAGGTTCGCTTCCGGTGGTCAACAAGAAGGGCGTGGAATATGCGATCAAGATTGGGCTGGCACTCAATTGTTCGATCGCGGAAAGCTGCCGGTTCGCGCGGAAGAATTATTTCTATCCCGATCTTGTGAAGGCGTTTCAGATCTCCCAATCCGATGAGCCAATTGCGTACGAAGGCTTTTTGGATTTGGATCTTTCTGACGGTTCTACCTATCGTTTCCCGATCGAACGAGCACACATGGAAGAAGACGCGGGGAAGAATACGCACATAGGTGGAGACGCGGGCCGGATCCAGGGTGCGAAGTATTCGCTTGTTGATTACAACCGGGCGGGCGTGCCTTTGGTGGAGATAGTGTCCCATCCTGCTACCGGAGTGGGTGCGAAGGCGCCAGAAATCGCAGCAACGTATGTGCGCACTCTCCGTGATATCTTCCGTGCGCTAGGTGTTTCGGAGGCCCGAATGGAGCGCGGCAACGTTCGCGCAGACGTCAACGTTTCGCTGCGCGAAAGCCTTGACGCTCCGATGGGGACCCGCACGGAAACGAAGAATGTGAACTCCTTCCGCGGCATCGAAAACGCTGTGAGATACGAAATCCAGCGGCAAGCGGCAATCCTGGCCTCGGGCAAGAAAGTTGTGCAGGAGACGCGGCATTACCACGAAGAAGACGGCACCACGTCTGCTGGGCGCGTGAAGTCCGATTCGGAAGACTATCGGTATTTCCCAGAGCCGGATCTTGTGCCGCTTGCGCCGTCGCGCGAATGGGTAGAAGAGCTGCGCGCAAGTTTGCCGGAACTGCCGGCGGCGCACCGTAAGCGCATCAAGGAGGAATGGGGGCTGTCCGCTGAGGAACTCCGTGACCTGATCAACGCTGATGCAATTGATCTTGTTGAGGCCACGGTAGCGGCCGGTGCAACCCCACAAGGCGCTAGAAAATGGTGGATGGGCGATATTTCGCGCTTCGCAAAAGACAATGCGCAAGCGCTTGAGGAGGTTCCCGTCTCTCCCAGCGACGTGGCCGAGCTGGACTTGCTGGTCCAGAAGGGTTCGCTGAATGACAAGCTGGCGCGCCAAGCGCTTGAGGGCATGCTTGCGGGCGAAGGTAGCGCGGCCGAGGTTGTGGCTGCCCGAGGCTTGGAAGTGGTGTCCGACGACGGCGCCCTGGTTGCGGCTGTCGATGAGGCTCTGGCCGCCAATCCGGACGTTGTAGAGAAGATCCGTTCCGGCAAGGTGAAGGCGGCGGGAGCTATAGTTGGCGCGGTTATGAAGGCCACGCACGGTAAGGCCGATGCCGCGCGCGTGCGCGAGATTGTGATGGAACGCTGCCAGTAACGTTCGCGGCCAGTAACGCAGTGGGGGCTCACGCGGTCATGCGCGAGCCCCCACTGCGTGCGGCTGATCACTTTGCGTACGGGTGATCACTCAAACATAGTTGTTGGCACGCCAAAAGCTTCGATAACGCGCGAGAGCTCTGAGCTCTGAAGCCCCGCCCCTGCGTTCCCGATGGTGCGGTTGCGGTATTCGTACATCGCGCCGGCTTCCACGTATTCCACCTTGTCTACCGCGGAGAGCGGTGACACATCGGAACGCGCCATGATTCCGTGCTTTGACCAAAGAACGATTTGATGATCGCGCAGTGCCCGCACGTTGTTCTCTCCCAGTTCTTCTCCGCCGGGGACCATGAAATCGAGTACCTTAATGCCCTCTGGGACCTGGACAATCGTCTCCGGTTCCCAACGGAAAATCGCGCGGTTGAAGGCGGCGTCGCTGCGTAATTCGTCAATGTGCGAAAGCGAAACCAGGTAGGGCGGTTGTGCGTGAAGTACTGCCTGGAACGGCACACCGCGGCGGACCGCTTGATCTTCGTGTACACCCAAGTGAGAGTTGAACTCGGACGTTGGTTTGACGTATTCGCGCTCAGGTGCGGTGAGCCACGTGCCCGTCTTGCCGCCCTGATCGACGATAATGACGGACACATTGGCACGGGGATTCTCCCCAATTTCGCGCAGGCGGCATCCGGAACCGGTGACGAAGAACGTCCAGCCTGCAAGGCCGGGTACGTCTACCGGTAATTCAATAGTGGCCTTATTAGGGAAGAATTCCGCGAGATCGGCAGGAGTCTGTTTGATTGATACGGAGATATTGCCTGCGCCGGCTTCACAGGCGCCCATGTGGTCCAGGCGTGCGCCAGCCTTGCCCATAGATGCGAGGATCGCTGCCGCTGTAGTGGGATAGTTCATGATTACTCCTCAGATTGTTACTCAACGTTAGTGCGGTTTTATGACAGGTGCGTGGAGAAGGAAAACTGTGGCTTTCCTACGCGCGGTTGAATAGTGCGGCTTCCACCTCATCCCATGTGCTGGTGCGTGTGTGCGGTTCGTATGTTGTGGTTGTTACCGAGCATGCGATAATTGCGCGCAGGTCGTCCAGCGTGCCGGATACGGCGCCTAATGCGCGCAGCTGGACTACCATGTTGCCCATCGCGGTGCCTTCAACCGGCCCGGCAACCACGGGCAAGTCCACGGCATCAGCTGTGAGCTGGCAGAGCAGGCGGTTCTTCGATCCTCCGCCGACGATGTGCACCGTCTGGATACTGGTTCCGGAAAGATCCGTCGCCTCGCGCAGCGCGCGGCGGTAGGCGATGACAAGAGATTCGGTGATGGCACGAAGATATTCTCCGCGGCAACGTGGTACGGGGAACCCTGCAGAAACGCATGCGGAATCGATACGTTCGCGCATAGCTCCAGGAGCCGCGAAAGATGGGTCATTGATGTCGAACATACTGCGGAAGGCTGGAGCCGCTTCCGTTTCTCTGTCCAGTACCTCCCAGCTGGCCTCGGCTTCGCCGCATTCCCGGAGTTCGCGCAGTAGTTCTTGTTGTACCCACATACCCATGATGTTCTTGAGGTAGCGGACTGTGCCGTCAACGCCGAGTTCGTTTGTAAAGTTGGCCTGCCGAGATTTCTCAGACAGCACTGGCGCGTCTAACTCGATGCCAACCAGCGACCAGGTGCCGGAGGAGATAAAACCGAATGATGCGCCGCTGGAGCGCCGTGCTGCAACAGCTCCCGGAGCTGGAACGGCCACGACTGCCGATGCCGTGTCATGCGAGCCAACTGTGATGAGGGGAGTGGGTGTTCCCTGCGCAGTGCGGATGTCGCATTCTGGAACAGAGATCGGCCCGACGGCGACGCCCGGTTCCGTCAGGTGCGTGAGTATCTGTGGTACGCGGACGCCTTGGTTTTGGAGAAGTTCAAGTATCGTCGGATTCCAGGTGCGGGTGCGCGGATCGAGCAGTCCTGTTGTTGATGCGTTCGTCACCTCGCAAATCTGCTGTCCAGTGAGCCAATATGTGATCAAATCGGGCAGCAGCAACACCGTAGTAGCCCGTGCACTGTACGATTCCGATTGATCGGCTAGCAGCTGATACAGTGTGTTGAAAGGCTGGAATTGGATTCCGTTTGCCGCATAAAGCGCCGTTGGGGCGATAGATTTGTGCAGGTGAGCAACCGCGGGCGATGTTCGGTCCGAACGGTAACTCGCTGGGTTGGAGATGATGCGGCCATCTGAATCCAGCAGGCCATAATCGACGCCCCACGTGTCGATACCTACCGAATCCAACGGTCCGGCATGCGACGCCTCGAGCAGTCCGCACCGGATCCCGTTCCAGAGCGAAAGTATATCCCATACGAGGTCAGTACCCCCGCTGCGCGGAACAAATACGGGCCCGTTCGTAAAGCGATTGACCGGTGTGATCGTCAATTCACCCGCAGCATATTCGCCTGTGAGGACCCGTCCGCTTGAGGCCCCAAGATCGATAGCTGCAACTCTCAGCATCGCGGCACTCCTTTCACATTATCTTCATTCGGGTGATGAGGTTGTGGGGAGAGCTGGTGAGTTGCTCTCCCCACAAGATTGATCAGGCGCCCCAGCTTGCCTGCTGGCCGCCCACCCGTTCTGCGGCTACCTTTTCGCCGTAACCTGAACGGGCATACGCTCCGTAGGGATCTGGATCCAAACCGCGTGCCACGCGCCATTCCTCCAGCATCGGGCGAACATCGGTGTAGAAAGCGTCCATCAGGATGTTGTTCGCCCCAAGGACGTCGTGTTCTTCTTGCGCCTTGGCAAGGGCCTCATGGTCCACGATCAACGCCTTGGCCGTGATTTCTTGGACGTTCAGTGCTGAGCGGATTTCTCCGAGAATCTTGTCTTCCAGGTTGTGGCACTGATCGAGCATGAAGTTCACGCCAGAGTCCTTGTCCAATGCGTTGAGAGAGACGATCTCGTGCATGATCCGGAACAACTGGAACGGATCGGCGGCGCCCACCATAAGGTCGTCGTCGGCGTAGAACCGCGAGTTGAAATCAAACGCACCCAGGCGGCCTGCCCGCAGCAGCTGCATCACGATGAACTCGACATTGGTGTTCGGCGCATGGTGTCCAGTGTCCAGGCAGACCATCGCGCGATCTCCCAGAGCTCTCACTTGGAGGAGGGCGGTGCCCCAATCGGGTACATCCGTGTGGTAGAAGGCCGGTTCAAAGAACTTGTATTCGAGTAGCAACTTCTGGTCGTCACTCATGTAGTCGTAGATCTCACTCAAGGATTCATGGAGCCGATCTTGCCGGGCATTCATAGAATCTTGGCCGGGGTAATTGGTGCCATCGCCAAGCCAAATCTTCAAAGTGTCCGATCCTGTTTGGTGCATGATATCGATGCAGTGCTTGTGGGCATCGATAGCCTTCTTGCGAATCGCTGGATCCGAATTGGTTAGCGAACCGAACTTATAATCATCATCTTGGAATACGTTGGAATTGACGTTGCCGAGCTTGATTCCGTTTTCCTCGGCGTAGGAGCGCAGCTTTCCGTAATCCTCCGTTTCGTCCCACGGGATGTGGAGCGAAACGCGCGGGGTGATGCCGGTGTATTTGTTCACCTGTGCGGCGTCCGCAATCTTCTCGTACGGGGTACGGGGAGTACCGGGGGTGGTGAATACTTTGAATCGCGTGCCCGAATTTCCGAAGGCCCAGCTTGGCAATTCGATTGTTTGTTCATCGAGCAGGCGGCGTTGCTCTGCTGTCAGGTCATTCAGTGTAACCATGAGTTTTTCCTTTGAATTGAGATGTTTCTTGAACTGAAACGTGATTATTTGTTGGACGAAGCCGCAGTTGTTCCGGCTGCGGGTGCTGAGGGAGCGGACGCCGTGGAAACGATGTGCCCATAACGCTCGATTTCGATTTCTTGGAGTTCCTTGCCCTGAGTCTTTGGCGTCCAAATAGTGCCAATCAACGTGGATGCCACGAGGAAGCCGATCAGGATGAGGCCATCGATCAGCAGGCCGTTCTCTTTCGCCAAGATCACGGGGAAGATCAACGAGATCAGCCCGGAGGCAAGGCGAACCAAGAAGAACACGATACCTTGGGCTCCAGAGCGATACGGCGTTGCGAACAGCTCGGGGGACCAGACCGAATAGAAGGCCTGAGCCGAAGGACCAGCGGACAGGCCCCAGATGATGGCGTACGCGAACGCCGTCGCTGCCGCTGTGGATGAACCGAACACCAAGATAACCCACGCCAGAATCGCCAGCGCACCGCCAACGAAGTAGAAGATACGGTACGGGATGCGATCGACATAAGCCATGAAGATGATGGTTGAAATGATAACGAAGCCCCATGAGAGCATCGAGAACAAATCCGATTGGATCGTGTTATACCCCATGGATCCGAGGATCGTCGGCAGGAAGATTCCATTCTGGCTGGCGGCTTGGTTCCAGAAAGTGTAAATAGCAGCCAAGAAAATGAGAGCAGTGATGTTCGCCTTGTTGGAGAACAACAGAGCGAAGGACTTCCACATCGACGGCGGCTTCGCATTCACGCCACCCTTTGCATCGGACCACGTCTTCGATTCGTCAAGTCCCTGCCGGATGTACCACGTAATCAGCGCAATGACCACCAAATGGGCGAACACGATGCGCGAACCGAGAAGGCCGAGTGGGCTGAGCGCTGCAGCAAGGCCGAAACCGATGAATGGGCCAACCGACCATGCCAGCTGGGTTGCTCCGACATGGCGTCCGCGCCGGTCAGCGGGGGCGAATTCGGCGATGTATGTCCAGCCAGCCGGCACTGAAGCGCCAACGGCCAGTCCGATAATGACGAATCCCGCAAATAGCATTGCCAAGTTGCCAGCGAATACCACGATGAGGCCACCAAGGGAGTAGACCAGCAGATCGTACGTGTAGATGAATTTGCGCCCATACTTTATCGCACAGTGGTCCGCCGATCAGAGCGCCTATGGCCGCTCCAAAGGCGTTAGAGCTGAATGCGGCGAGCAGTCCTGCAATCGTTCCGTCGTCATTCGGGAAGTATGCGGCTTGCCAAAAGCCCAGTGATGTTGCAATCGCAATGATTGATCCTGAATCGATGTAGTTCGACATCGATACGGCGGCAGTTGCCTTCCACCCAGTCAATCGTTTATGGGTGTGATGGGTTGTCATGGATTGACTCCTTTGTATTTCCAGACATCTGAAAGGGATAGCCCTCCTGCCATTCGAGGCGCAGGGTTTCGATGGGTTATGAAGAGAGGACAGTGCGCGGTGTTGCGGGCGCTACAGCAGGCGAGTGCTTTCCGCGTAACTGCCGGGGCAAGCTGATCTATGCCAGATAGAAGTACTGGGGCAAGATCTCGTTGGTACCGCCGTCGGGCTGAACAAAGTACTTGCTCATTGTCGCCTGCCAACGAGTGTTGACATCGGTGGCAGCCATAGCCTTTTGGGCCTGATCTGTGTCATCCGACTCGAAGTAGCCCACTACCATACCTGTCTCCGGCTGAAGGAAGAGCGAATAATTTCGCCATCCAGAGGAGCTGAGCGCTTCGCGCATTTCGTCCCATACGTGTTGATGAGCTCCAACGTATTCAGGCAGCATTTCTTGACGAACACGAAGCAAGAAGCAGCAACGATGAGGAGACTTCTGCGTAGTGTTCTGGAGCAGTTCGTCCAACTTTGTCGCATTATCTGATGAATTCATACAACCTCCATTGGTTGGTGTTTTCCGGTCCACTTCTATGTGAATCGATTCAAACGGTTGTTAGCCTAGCCTGAAACGATTCAATCGTCAAGGAGTTGGACCAAGTTTGTGGTGGCGCAGTTCACGCATGCCAACGGAGTGTGTGCGTGAGTGAAACGAGATGTGTGCGTGAGTGAAACGAGATGTGTGCGTGAGTGGATGGTAAGGCGGCGCGAAGCACGGCATCGTGTGTGGTCAACGGCAAGGGTATCGGTGCGAGTTGATCCGGCCTGGCGGGATATCCTAGACGAAGGAGATGGAGGCGGTATGGCAGAAGGTGGAGCGGGTACATCAGAACGTGGCATGCAAATTCCCTTGAGAGCGGGCGTCAAAGATGTGGCTCGGGAAGCGGGCGTCTCGGTTGGAACGGTTTCCAACGTGCTCAATAGGCCGGACCAGGTGAGCCCCGAAGCCCGTGAACGGGTGAAAAGCGCAGTTCGGAAACTTGGATACGTGCGCAATCCGCACGCGCAGGCATTGCGAACAGGGGTTTCTCCGTTGGTCGGGGTTGCTGTGCTCGATCTGCTCAATCCGTTCTTTATGGAAGCCGCCGACGGGATGGAGCGCAGGTTGGCCGAGGATGCGTGCATCATGGCGCTGACGTCCACGCATTCTGATCCCGAGATTGAAAGCCACGTGCTTCGTGTTTTATCAGGCCAAGGTGTCCGGGGAATCCTCCTGACGCCCACGGACGGGGCGATGAAGGAAGTTCGCAAAACGGTAGCGCGTGGCACGCGGGTAGTTCTATTTGATACGACGGCGACGCCGAAAGATGTTTCTTCAGTATCTGTGGACGACAAACGCGGCGCCCGGCTCGCAATCGAACACTTGCTTGGGCTTGGCCATACGCGGATTGCTTTCTTCAACGGGCCAGATCGCGTGCGGCAGGCGCGTGATCGCCAAGCGGGCGTGGAGCAGGCCGTTGGTTTGAAGGCTGGTGAGAGCGTTAAGGGTGGGCGTGCCCGGAGCGCCCTGGATGTGGTTCACCTCGATAGCTTCACGGCAGAAGATGGACGATTAGCAGCCGAGGTGATGCTGGAGAATGCCAGGCAGGCGGACGGTACGATTGACCGCATGCAGTTGCCTACTGCGATCTTTTGTGCGAACGACCAGATTGCGTTGGGCGTGACCCAGGTGCTGCAAGATCACCGCGTGCGGATACCGCGCGACGTTTCAGTTGTGGGTTTTGACGATACGGAGGTTGCCTCACAACTTTCCACGCCACTGACCACGGTGCGGCAACCTATGGAAGAACTGGGCTGGGCTGCGGCGGACATCCTGCTCTCGGATTCAGATGAGGTGATTCATCGCCGATTTGCTCCAGAACTTGTGGTGCGCGAATCGACGGCTCCGCCGCGCGCGGCCCAGTAGCGCACATGTCTTTCCCTCGCAGATACTTTTTCTAGTCGAAACGCTTATTCCGGCAGCCGTTCGCGCCATTTGAGCCTGTTTCAGCAAGAAAAAGTCACCAGACGCGTTTCGGCAAGAATGTGGTGCATTCGAAGCGTCTGGTGCATTCGAAGCGTCCGGTGCATTCGAAGCGTTCGGTGGCTTCGACGTGTCTGGTGCATTCGACGAGCGCATGGTGTATTCGACGAGCGCGTGAGGCTTGCGATGTGAAGCAGCCCAGAGTACATTGAGCTGGCTTGGCGTTTGTCACAGTGCCCTTAAATCGTTGAGACCATGCCCTTTATAACCGGTGTGGTTACCGACACGTCGTCGTGGTTTGCGTGGCTGCGGATCGTTGAGTAATGTCTTTACCTGTCGCCGCGAGGCGCCGAAGCGATTCGGAGTCCACGCGGTAACCGGGCCCGCCGCAAGGCAGGCTTGGGAACTGGAGATTTTCTTTATAGAAATCTCGGCGGCACGCGTTACTCCGCGGGCCAGCTAGCCTGTTGCAATCGTTTGATTGTTGCGGTTAGCAGTGCTAAAGTAGTCAAGCTGCCTCTCCTGTGGGTCCTTTTTGGGGGTTTGTGGGGTGTGGGTGTGGTGGTTGGTTGTCTGATAGTGTGTTGGATGTTTTTGGTTTGTGGCATTTGATGGGTGGCTTGCTGCTGCTGTTGTGTGGTGGTGGTGGGTTGTTTGTTGGGTGTTTTTTGTTTGCCTGGCTGGTTTTGTGCTGGTTGGGTGTTTTTTGTTGGGTCTGGTTTTGGGCTTTTCATGGTTTTTTGTGGAG
>JALCLX010000011.1 GCA_022648165.1 Ancrocorticia sp. | reverse complement strand
GCGAAACCTTTTCTTGCTCAAATCCAAGTTTTCCTCTACCCAACGTGAGCTCAAACCCCATCCAGCCAGAAAAAGCTACACATACGCGCCCACGCCCAAGAACAACGGCCCCGCGCGCACCCATCACAACGAAACCGCGGCCACACCTCAGCGCCAGGAACTTTCGAGCTCGAAATGCAGAAGGGGCCCGCATGCCTAAGCATGCGGGCCCCTTCACGTAACCTCACAATGAGTGAAGATCCGTGTGAAGATTACTTCATCTTGGTGCCAACGGAGCCGAGGCGCTCGCACGCCTCCACAACGCGGGCAGCCATGCCGGCTTCAGCAGCCTTGCCCCACGAACGAGGATCGTACTGCTTCTTGTTGCCCACTTCGCCGTCGATCTTGAGAACGCCGTCGTAGTTCTTGTACATCCAATCCGCAACGGGGCGAGTGAATGCGTACTGCGTGTCCGTATCAACGTTCATCTTGATGACGCCGTTGGCTACGGCCGTTGCGATTTCCTTGTCGGTGGAACCAGAGCCACCGTGCATGACCAGGTCGAACGGGCGATCGCCAACACCGAACTTTGCGCCAACTTCTTCTTGGATCGTGCCAAGAATTTCGGGACGAAGCTTCACGTGGCCGGGCTTGTATGCGCCATGAACGTTACCGAATGTGAGCGCCGTGAGGTACCGGCCCTTTTCTCCGAGGCCAAGGGCCTCCACCGTCTTGATGCCATCGGCGGTGGAAGTGTACAGCTTGTCGTTGATTTCGCCGGTCACGCCGTCTTCTTCGCCACCAACTGCACCGACTTCGATCTCCAGTACGGTGTGTGAAGCCACGGCTTTCTCCAAGAGACGCTTTGCGATCTCCAGGTTCTCATCCAACGGAATGGCGGAACCATCCCACATGTGGGACTGGTACCAGGGAAGCCGACCTGCCTTAACTTCCTCGATTTCCATTTCCATCAAGGTTTCGGTCCACGATGCGAGGTTCTGCTTTGCGCAGTGATCGGTGTGGAGCGCCACCGTGACGTCGTAATTCTTCGCTACTTCGCGAGCGTATGCCGCCATGGCGAGCGAGCCTGCGATGCGATCCTTGATTGTGGAGCCGGACCAGTATTCCGCGCCACCAACAGACACCTGCAAAATGCCATCGGATTCGGCGTCAGCAAAGCCGCGAATCGCCGCGGTTAAAGTCTGGGAAGAGGTCACGTTGATTGCAGGATAGGCAAACTTGCCGGCTTTAGCGCGGTCTAGCATCTCGGCATAGACTTCAGGGGTTGCGATAGGCACAGAAACTCTCCTTCGATTAGTTCCAGGACTTCTCTATTCTCGCACTCTCCAGGGAGAAACCGCTCCCCAAAAAGGCCTAAATTGTGGCACCGCGAGAGTTACTCACGGCACATTTCACGAGTGCACCAGTTTGCGGCCGTCCCATATCTGAGTGTCCCTCTATCTGAGTGCTCGTCTATTTGGACGCTCCTCTGCCTGGGTGCTGCACGATCCACCAGTGCATTGCGATCGCAGCAGCAGCGGCAACGTTGAGTGACCGGGTTGAGCCGAATTGCTCGATGCGGACAGCGGAACCGCACACTGCCAGCAATTCCGGCGAAATCCCGGAAGATTCTTGCCCAAAAACCAGTATGCAGTTCTCAGGCAAGTGAGAATCCTCGATCGGAACGGAGTCCGGAGGATTGTCAATAGCTACCAGCGCGTAATCGTGATCGCGGGCCCAGGATGCAAGATCAGCAGCATCGGGATGGTAATAGATATCCATGTAGCGATCTGTGACAAGTGCGCCGCGCTTGTTCCAACGCCGCCGGCCTACGATGTGAATCCCGCCCACGTTGAAAGCGTTTCCGGATCGCACGATGGAACCGATATTGAGATCGTGTTCCAGGTTCTCGATGGCGATGTGAAGCCGTGATCGTGATGTTTCAAGATCGGCCTTGATGGCGGCGACGCTCCAATAGCGGTATTTGTCCAGCACATTTCGATGGTCGCCTTCGGCCAGCAGCACGGGATCCAGCCGCGGATCGTCCGGCCACGGCTGTGGATGCGGCCCAACTCCAACAATTCGAGCTCCAGGGCGTGGCGCATACGCTTCATCCTCATAGGGTTCGGCACTGGTGCTGTCTGCAGCATCGCGCACGTAATACGCGATGGGTAACAATTGGCCTTCGTCTGCCACGGGCGTACCTTTACAGCTGGGGTTCTAGGCCGAGATCGTCAAGCTGGAGTGCGGCGAGATAGGGCACACCGTATGCTTCGATGCGTTCGCGGGCGCCCGTGGCGCGATCCACGACGACGGCGACGGCGAGGACGTGCGCCCCTGCGGCACGTGCGGCTTCTAACGCTTGAATCGGTGAGCCGGCAGTGGTGGACGTATCTTCCAGAATGACGACGTCGCGCCCCGCGATATCAGGCCCTTCGATTTGGCGTTTCATGCCGTGATCTTTGGCTTCTTTACGAACGACGAAAGCGTCGATGTCCAACCCACGCGATGCGGCGGCGTGCATGATGGCTGTGGCAACGGGATCTGCCCCCATGGTGAGGCCCCCCACGGCGTCCACATCATCGGGACCAAAACCTGCTTCTTCTAGCATGTCAAGCATGACGTGGCCGATGAGTGGTCCGGCTTCATGGTGGAGCGTGGCCCGCCGCATGTCAACGTAATACGACGATTCGCGGCCTGATGCAAGGGTGAAACGCCCGCGTTTGATGGCGAGCTGGTTGACGAGTTCAATGAGGCGTTCGCGCTGAGAATCATTCACCCCTTTAGAGTAACTGGTTCTGTGGATCTTTAGAGTAGCTGGTTCTGTGGACAGACACGCATTTTGCCACCGTGGCGGAGACCTGTGGATAAGTTGACGGATGTACGACGACGGCGCCGCCACCTTACCTGCTGTGACCTGCATTGATGCGCTTTCCCTCCTTTGAGTTACTGGAGCGAACTGGGGGTTTGCTGCGCTACCCGGAGCCACTTTACGATCGCACCACGCCGCTGCGAGTGGCGGAGTTTCACAATCACTACGTCGATAAGAGGAGAGAACTATGCCCAGAGTACTTTCAAGCGATAACGCCCAGGCAGCCATCACACAAATGCAAGCAATTATCAATGGAGGTTTTGCAGAGCAACTGCACCAACTCGATGTGCAGGGGCGTGTGCTGTCTGATCCGAATGTGTGGGATGGCCCTTTGGCCGCGCAATTCAGGGACTCTACGTGGCCAGAAACGCGCGCCGCGCTGGAGCGCGCACGGGTGGGATTAGACGAACTGCGTGCCCAGCTTTCCACAATTGCGGAGAACATCTTCGCTGCCGGTGGAGCGCGTTGAGGAACGTCATGACGATCGATGAGGATGTCCTCTGTAGCACAGCCGCAGCTAACCGCTGCATCGAAGAGTGCACGGCTTTTGCCCGTTTCTTGGAGGATGCAGCTCTGGAACGGCACACTGCACGCGTGAGGGCACTTGACGATTTCTCCGGTGCCTCGGCCATCGCGTTCGAACGCGATGGCACAGCGGACCAGGCAGACACAGCAGAGCTAGCTGCGGCGATACGCCGCATCGCCACATGTGCCCGCGAGATCGTTTCGGCCGCTCACGCCGAACAAAGGCGGCGCGAGGAGATCCGGGCGGCAGCCGCTCAAAGCGGCTGCCGCTACGATCCCATCCTGTCACCCACCGGGCAGGTGTGGAACCGGGGTGCTGGTTCGTGGCTAGACACTCTCAATGTGTGCACGAGTGCTTCCCCCATAACGCCGCCTACCTATGTTGTGAGGGTCGGCGCACTGGCGCCCCGTAACGCTGGCAGTTTTTCGCAGGTAGGGCACACTCCTACCTCGTCCGCTCGGATAGAAACGCTGCAACAGTTCGAGGTGCAGGCCGAACCGTTGTGTGCACAAACTCGGGCACGAACGCACTCGCTTGATCAGGCACTCGGAGAATTCACTAAAGCGTGCGCATGGGGCTCCTTGCAAGCCGTCGAAGTTATCCACGCATTGCAGCAATACCTGATCATCCTCGAAAGAGAAATCGCGTTCGTGAAACACACGCGTGAGCTCTTTGCGTTGGCGGGCTCCGCCCATTCCGGTGTTTCCACTCTTCCAAGCGTGGCACTACTGGCCTCTCAACTGATGCACACACCCGCTATGGCGGCTTTGAGCTCAATGTTGCTCGCGTCGCGCCCACCCGCGGTAGTTTCCTCATGGTTTGCGCAGCTACCGGTACGGCGCCGCGAACTACTTATCGCGCAGTACCCTCATCTGCTTCGCAATCTTGACGGTATTCCAGCGGAAATTCGTGACCGATTGAATCGCCAATATTTAGAGGACCGGCTTACTGCACTCGCACAAGCAGGTCCCGCGTCGGGTACAAGGAGCTCTGAGTACGAGGACCTTGCCGCACTGCATTCCACGCTCGCTCGTGCCGATGCCTACGCTCGCGAGCGCGGTGAGGTTTCCACGCATCTCCTCGTCCTCGATACAAGCGGTTTGCAGGTAAAAGCTGCATTAGCGTACGGAGATGTCGCTCACGCCGATCATGTGCAGGTTGCGGTGCCCGGCATTGGAACCACAATTCGTGGGGACATTGCTGCAGACTTCGAAGAGATGCGGAATCTCAATCGCGTGAGCGTTCACGTGCTGCGAGAATACGGCCGCTCGGAATCCGTCGCTTCCGTGGCCTGGCTCGGTTACGATGCCCCGCAGATCACCCAACTGTTTGATTCGAACTCGGTTACTCGGGTGGACGCAGCACGCACCGGCGCGTCACGTCTGCGTGCTTTCACTTCTGGAATCGCAACCGACAACCCCACGGCCAATATCTCCCTCATAGGGCATTCGTACGGCTCTGTTGTCACTCTTCTCTCTATCCAGGAGGAAGGACACGGTGCGGATCAGGTGATTGCGATGGGCAGCCCAGGTTTTCCATCCTTGGATCACGATGTGGGGGTCCTGGAAAGCATCGCGTTCTCGCCCACAGGTGGCACATTGGTGCAGGCTGTTGCCCGGCTCGCCGGTCCCATTGCGCCGGCTGTCAGCGGTATCCAGGAGGGTGCTCAAGCCGTTTTTGGGCTAACTCATGGAGAAATTGCCGTTCCTGTGTACGTAGATGAAGGAGCTATCTTCCATATCGAGGCAGCCTTTGACGGCGTTGATGACCTGGAGTACTTCGGCCCTGACCTTTCTGGGTTGGACGGTGTTGTACAACTGTCCAGCGGTGATTCGGAACGTGGGCACGGAATCACTTCGCACTCAAACTACCTAGAAGATCGTTCTACCAGCCAATTCAACGTTGCTGCGGTCAGTGTAGGACTCTCTGATGTTGCCATCACACGCGATCACAGTGGCGTGGGAGACGCTCTCCTTGATCTCAACACGCGTTCGATGGTTCTGGATCCTCAGGGTGAACAATGAGCACTCATCGCACACGCGCCGTGTTCTTTCTGCTGGGACTTTCAGTGCTCATCAGCGGTGGAATCGCCCTGGCGCGCCACACTCCAGCCACGCTGGCTCCCGCCGCATCAGCCTCGGCGTACGCCAGTGAGTCATCTCCACGTGCGATCCTCGTCCCTTCACCCCGGCAGCAGGCGCTAGCCTCCCCAGAATACGAAGATGATCCAGTCACATTCGAAGAGGAGCAGATAGAAATCGTGACCCAATTCGCTAGTTTCGCTGAGGCTGGAGAGTATTACGCGGCAGCAGCTGCCGCAATCACGCAGGAGATTGCCGATCGGGTGGGGGCCGCCATTGTTTCTCCGCCAGCGGCCGCACCTGGCGGAGCCTCATGCCCTCAGACCGGTGATGTAACAACAGGAAGCGTTGGCGCATTCGGGCACGCACTCGAACGCCTTCCTTCGGACCGTTGGGAGGAGGCCACCCGCATCGTGGCACGCCGCGCCGCCGAACTTGGTTATCGCCACTATGCCGAGTTCACGGACGGCGCAGGCAATCCACACGTCATTATTCACCACGAATCGGGCGCCGGATACGTTGCGTGGAGCCAGGCGGAAACGGCAGTGCTTTCCATCAGTTCGCCCTGCCTAACGGTGGACCGCCTGCCCACGCGTTATTGAATAGCGCCAATTGGCAGCGGCATGCGGCCACCGCGATCCGGTATGCCTATTGAAAGCGAGCCCTCGCCGGGGCCACCTTCGAAAATGCAACCGCACGCAGCGGGTGCTGCCGGCTCGTCGCTGTCCTCCCACACGATTTCTTCGGGGTTTCCGCTGGCCTCTGCTACTGTTCCATCCTTGTGCAGCACCGCCGTGGACAGCATCAATTTGATGCGATTGAGTTGGTTGACTTCAGAGGCACCTGGATCGTAATCCACAGCAACGATGTTCGCCTGTGGATAGCGCTTTCGCAAAGCGTGGAACATTCCCTTGCCCACGATGTGGTTAGGGAGGCACGCGAAGGGTTGTGCGCAGATGATGTTGGGACATCCGTGTTCAATCATGTCCACCATTTCGGAGGTCAAATACCAGCCTTCGCCCGCCTGATTTCCCATCTGTGCAATGTCTGTAGAACGAGCGGCCATCTCGCGAATATCGCGGTGTGGTTCAAATTTGCCATGGGTCTTCTCAAATGCTGCACGCACGGGATCTTCGTAGCGTTGCATCGCCCACAAGGCGGCCTGCTTCAACCACCGCACTTTGCCACCGATACCCAGGTTCTCCTGGTTCCACTTGCCGGAGGCGGCTGCATTGTGGAAGAACTGCATCAGTGCCGGCAACTCGGCTTCGCAACCCTCTGCCTCGATCACGTCCACCGCATGATTATTCGCGTCGGGATGGAACTTCACCAGGATTTCTCCCACTAATCCCACCCGCGGCTTGCGCGGAATATCCCGCAGCGGCAAAGTGTCAAATTCTTCCACACAGTGTTTCACGAGTCCGCGATAGGTGAGCCTGCCACCCCATGTGGCGGAATATCCGCCCCCTACGAGCCACTCTTCGCAAATCGCGTTCCACTTCCTATACAGCTCCATCGTGGATCCCGCTGTCTGTTCATACGGGCGTAACCGCAACACCATCGTCTGAAGCATGTCGCCCAACACGATTGCGCGAATGCCCTTATGCACCAAAGCCGGGCTGACCTCAAAGCCCGGATTATCCTCCAAGCCTTGTACTGACGCCGCGATAACGGGAACTTGGCTGAAACCGGCATCCCGCAATCCCTTTCGCAGCAAGGACGCGTAATTTGTAGCACGGCACATGCCTCCCGTCTGCGTGATAACTACAGCGGTACGGTCCGGATTCGCCCGGCCAGAGACGAATTCATCGAGCAGTTGCCCAATCACCACAATCGCCGGATAACACGCGTCGTTATTGACGTACTTCAAGCCGGTTTCCATCGTCTGCCGGTTGGTGTGTTCCAACAGCCGCACGTTGTAACCAAAACTCCGCAGCACGGGTGCAATCAACCGGAACTGCAGCGGCGCCATCTGCGGAGCCAGGATCTCCCAACCCTCGTCTCGCATCTGCTTAGTGAACTTCTCATTGACGTGGATGTGGCCCGCTTTTGCCTCGCGCTGTTCCTGATCCGCTGCACGTGCAGCAGGATCTACTAACGCGGGAGCGGCCTCGTCGTCGTTCGATCCGTCCTCCGTAGAATACGTCAGCACCGTGCTCGAATCCAGATGCAACGCTTCGCCCTCGCTGCCGCGAGCCTTCGCCCCGAAGCGCCGCGCGATAGTAGTCCTCTCCGCAACCGCGGCGTCCAGCGAACGCAGGCGGATGCGGGCGGCACCGAGGTTAGAGACCTCGTCAATCTTCAGTACCGTGTGGATGTCACCGCGGCCTTCCAGGATTTCTTGAACCTGGTCTGCCGTAATCGCGTCCACGCCGCATCCAAAGGAATTGAGCTGCACCATTTCCAAATCTGGCTCGTCACCCACACGAGCTGCCGCTTCATATAAGCGGGAATGGTAGGCCCACTGATCACGCACCCGCAAGGGACGCCCCAGCCGGCCATCTGCAACGGAATCCTCCGTTAACACCCCCATGCCGAGCCCCACGATTACTTCGGGAATGCCATGGTTAATCTCGGGATCCAAGTGGTAGGGCCGGCCCGCAAGGACAATCCCGCGTACACCGTGGGCCCGCATCCACGCGAGTGATTCTTCGCCTTTCGCCTTGATGTCACGCTTGACTGCGGCGTCCTCTTCCCATGCCGCGTCGAGTGCCACCTTCATCTCCGCCTCGGGGATATTCCAATCGGAAAACACCTCGCACAAGCGGTGCGGCAGGTATTCGCGGTTGGACAAATTGAGGAAGGGGGAAATGAATCGCACGTCCGGATCCGCCAGCCGTTCCACGTTGTTGCGAATTACCTCAGGGTATGAGGCTACGACCGGGCAGTTGAAGTGGTTGTCCGCACCCTCAAATTGCTGCGTCTCAAAGTTGATGCACGGGTAGAAGATGGTCTTTACTCCCTTGTCTAGCAAGGATTCGATGTGGCCATGTACCAACTTGGCCGGGTAGCACACATTCTCAGAAGGAATCGATTCCATTCCCTTCTCGAATAAATCGTGGTCAGAACGCCCCGAAAGAATCACGCGGAAGCCCAGTTTGGTCAACATGGTGAACCAGAATGGGTAGTTTTCGTACATGTTGAGGACCCGTGGAATACCGATATCGCCACGGAACGCTTTCTGCTCCGTTAGGCGCCGGTAGCCGAAGATCCGCTTGTATTTCCAGTCGTACATATTCGGCAATTCGGATTTCTTGGGTATCCGCTCCAGCGACGCGCCACGCTCGCAGCGGTTGCCTGACACATGCCGCTCGCCGTTGGAGAACGTGGAGATCGTCATGTGGCAGTGGTTCTGACACAGCCGGCAGGTTTTCCGCGTGGTTTCCACATGAAAATCCTCCAGATCCGAAAGCTGGGCCAAGCTGGACTCCCCCACGCCGTCGTCGTGCATCCGCGCCGTCAACGCGGCGCCGTACGCACCCATCAAACCGGCGATATTCGGACGAACCACTGTGCGCCCGGTCAACAACTCGAACGCGCGCAACACAGAATCATTCAGGAAGGTGCCGCCCTGCACTACCACGCGCTCTCCCAGATCGGACGGATCTTTTAGCTTGATCACCTTGTATAGCGCATTGCGCACAACGGAATACGAAAGCCCTGCGGAGATGTCTTCCACTGGGGCGCCTTCCTTTTGCGCCTGCTTGACTGAGGAGTTCATAAACACCGTGCAACGCGTGCCCAGATCTACCGGAGACGTGGAAGAAATCGCCGCAGCAGCAAAATCGCGCACGTTCGTCCCCATCGTTTCGGCGAATGTTTGCAGGAATGAGCCGCATCCGGAAGAACAGGCTTCGTTAACGGATATCGAATCCACGGCGTGATCGCGGATCCGCAGATACTTCATGTCCTGCCCACCAATGTCGATCACCGAGGTGACGCCCGGAAGGATATGCTCGGCAGCGCGGAAGTGAGCCATCGTCTCCACTTCACCCTCATCCATCTGCAACGCAGTGGCAACCAGCCCTTCTCCATATCCTGTGGAGCACGAACGCCCGATAACTGTACCTTCTGGCAGCTCTGTGCGCAGCCGGCGCACGATTGCAACAGCCGCCGCCACCGGATCGCCCTCATTGGATGCGTAGTGTGTGAACACGATCTGGTCATGCTCATCGATCAGGACGGCCTTGATTGTTGTGGAACCCGCGTCAATGCCCAGCCAACACCGTCCGTGAGCCTCGGACAGCGGCGCAGCAGGAATCACCTCCGCATTGTGGCGCTCATAGAACTCCCTACACTCTTCTTCGTTCGCGAAAAGCGGCCGCATACGATGCGTCTCCGCTACCACGTGGCCAGTCTCCAAGGCGTGCACCAGATCATCCACTGTGCGTGCGGAGACAGGCTCGCCCTCCTTAATCGGATTCTCTGCAAGCAGAGCTGCGCCAACTGCCACATACAACTGTGCGTTTTCCGGGGTGACAAACGATTCAACTTTGGGGAGTAGCGCCTGATACGCCTTACGGAGCTCAGGCAAGAAATGGAGCGGCCCGCCCAAAAACATCACGGTGCCACGAATGGGCCGCCCGTTCGCCAAACCTGCGATCGTTTGTGTTGCCACCGCGGTGAAGATTGACGCCGCCAAATCTTCGTGTGCCGCACCCTGGTTGATCAATGGCTGCAGATCCGATTTGGCAAACACGCCACACCGCGAAGCGATGGGATACAACTGCTGATGGCAGGAAGCCAAATCGTTCAAACCTGAAGCATCCGTGTGCAACAGAGTAGCCATCTGGTCTATAAAGGCCCCGGTACCACCTGCGCACGTCCCATTCATGCGTTGCTCCGGGGTTGGATGCAGATAGGTGATTTTCGCATCTTCGCCACCCAGCTCGATTACCACATCAACTTCCGGATGCAGGCGCCGAGTTGCCTCCGTTCCGGCGATCACTTCCTGGATAAATGGGATCCGCATTGCCTTCGCGGCGGAGAGGCCGCCGGAGCCCGTGATAGCTGCATACACGCGAATACCCGGAAACTGCTGCGCCACCTCGTGAAGCAGCCGAGTCATTTCACCGCGCACGTCCGCATTGTGGCGCCGATAAGTGGAGAACACCACATGGCGCCCGTCCATCATGACGGCCTTCACCGTAGTGGAACCGACATCAATTCCCAGATGCAGGGCGTGCCAGCCCTGTTTCACCTCTTTCGCGGCAGGTTCTCCCGCAGTGGCGCGCCCCGATTGCGGCGCACTGGAATCAGGTTCCTCCATGAGCGAGTCCATGCAGCCCTCCTGTGGATACGTTTCTCCCGATTTATCGTATGAAAGTCCGTCTAGAGTTTCTACACTGTTGAAATTAGGATTGGAATCGCACAAAAGAAACACCGAATTTCGCGTCATACCACGAAAAACTCGGAACAGCATTCGCCAGGACTTAAGGACTACTACATGGCGCACGACGAAAAGAGCGGCAAACGCGGGCCTCAGGCCAAACGTGGAACCGTGCGCGCTCGCATCCTTGAGGTGGCACGGGATGAGTTCATTGCGAAGGGGTACGACGGCGCCACCATTCGGGAGATTGCCCGCGTGGCGCAGTGTGACAATGCGCTTGTCTCCTATTACTTCGGTTCAAAGCAACTGTTGTTTCGCGAATGCTTCAACCTTCCACTGGACCCCGCCCAGGAAGTGCTTCAGGAACTCGCTCCCGGGCCAAACGGCGCTGGCGAACGGCTCGCGCGCCACTCTCTGTGGCTTTACGAAGAGCACCTGACAGCGGACACCATGCAGGCTCTGATGCGAGCGCTGATTACAGATGCCGTGACCAGCCAACGCTTCCGCACGTATATGCGCAATGATGTGTTCGGGAAAATAGCAGAAGGCACCCGCCATCCCGACCGAATCTCGGAAGAAATCGAGTTGGCGATGGCCACCATGTACGGAATTGTCACGATGCGCTACATCGTCAAATTGGAACCGATCGCCTCCATGCCCCGTGAGCGGCTGATTCACGACATCGCGCCGCTCATTCAATACCGGGTGGATCGCATCTTCGCGCTCAGCTGAGCACTACTGCGGCGCGCCGGCTAACTTCGTGACGTTCGGCCCAGCTACCAGCGTCACCACCGGCCGAGGTGCCAAACGCAGCCCCAACTCCGCCGCTTTGTACAGCAATGTTGGGGTCACGATTGGCTGCCCCTTGCGGCACGCATCCAAACCGATGCGCGCCACCGTTCGTGGGGAGCTAAAGGCGAAACGAAACCACGCGTCCGCGTCGATATGCGCACGCTCATGAAACTCCGTGCGTACCAGGCCTGGGCAGAGTGCTGTCGCAGAAACGCCCGTACCTTTCAGGCTTGCCGCCAGGCCCTCCGTAAACGTGCGCACCCATGCCTTGTGCGCAGAATATGTGCCATTCAAACTCCAGGACGCAATTGAAGCGACGTTGAGAATCGCACCATACCCGCGGCCCACCATGGTCTGCGTGGCTGCGTGGCTGGTGATGAGCACAGCCCGCACCATCGCGTCCAGTGCTTCCAGTTCGCGTTCCAAACTGCCGCCAATGAATTCCTGCCCCAAGCCGAACCCGGCATTGTTGATCAGCAATCCAATGGGGCGCTCTTCGGCTGAGACGCGCTCGGCAACCGCCCGCGCACCCGATTCCGTGGCCAGATCGGCAGGGAGCACCTCCACTTGTACATTCGCAACCTGCCGAATGTTCTCCGCAACGGTGGCCAAGCGCTTTTCATTGCGCGCTACAAGCACAAGATCGTTGCGTTCTGCCGCCAATTCCCATGCGAATTCCAAACCGATTCCGGAGGTCGCTCCGGTGACGAGTGCACTACCCATGCGCCTAGCCTAACGCGCAGCACACCCCTCACGAATGCGGCCGTCCCGCTAGGCTAGGGTCCATGAAGATTGCCACGTGGAACATCAATTCCGTGAGAGCCCGCGCCGAACGCGCGGTAGGGGTTCTAGAACGATGGGACTTGGACGTGTTACTGCTCCAAGAAACCAAATGCAGGCCGGAACAATTTCCCACGGCGCCTTTCGAGGCCGCAGGGTACGAAGTGGCCGCGCACGGGCTCAACCAGTGGAACGGCGTCGCAATCATCTCGCGCGTTGGGATTGCCGATGTGCGAACAAGTTTTCCCGGGCAACCCGGTTTCTCTAAAGACAGCACCTCCAGCACGCCTCCGCTTGAAGCTCGCGCCCTGGGGGCGCGCTGCGGCGACGTCGACGTGTGGAGCGTCTACGTGCCAAACGGCCGCGCTATCGGTGATCCACACTATGCGTACAAACTCACGTTCTTGAAGGCACTAGGTACAGCCGCCGC
Source organism: Ancrocorticia sp. (assembly GCA_022648165.1). Lineage (GTDB taxonomy): Bacteria > Actinomycetota > Actinomycetes > Actinomycetales > Actinomycetaceae > Changpingibacter. Next base: position 47,922 of record JALCLX010000011.1, on the reverse strand, counting down.
CGGATGGCTTGCCGCTGATCCTGGCGCGCAAATCCTGTTGGGCGGCGATTGGAATGTGGCACCGCGCGATGGCGACGTGTGGGATATGCAGGCATTCGAAGGCAACATTTACGTGACGGAACCTGAACGCGCCGCCTTCGCCAGCATCGCAGATGGCGGCTTCACCGAGGTCACGCGAGAAGCTGACGGCGCAACCTACACATTCTGGGATTACCAAAAACTTCGTTTCCCCCGAAATGAGGGTATGCGTATCGACTTTGCGTGGGCTTCCCCTCGGCTTGCCCAACGGGTGATTGCCGCACACATCGATCGGAACGAACGCAAAGGTAAGGGCGCCTCCGACCACGTCCCCGTCGTCGTCGAATTAAACTGACGGCGGGTGGGCTCGCCGCTGGCGCTTCGCTCCTGGCGGAAACCACCCAATCCGTGAGCTACCGGGTATTGCCACACAGGCCGAACTCGCAGCCCTTTTTTGCGTCCCACCCGCACTCTAAACTAGGCGCATGAGTACACTGACACGCGCACCGCTCGCGGATAGCGGCCTTGAAATCTCCCGCCTCACGCTTGGCGGTAACACGTTCGGGTGGACATCCACCAAGGACGAATCGTTTGCCGTACTCGATGCCTTCGTCGCCGCCGGCGGCAATTCCATCGATACAGCCGATTCCTATTCCGCGTGGGCGCCCGGAAACAAGGGCGGCGAATCTGAAACCATCCTCGGGGCGTGGCTGGCGGATCGCGGGTTCGCTGGTTCGCGGCGGGACGACGTCGTCGTCGCCACCAAAGTCTCACAGCATCCCGATTACCGGGGGTTGAGCGCGCTCAACGTCACGAAGGCACTTGACGCATCACTCACGCGGCTCGGACTCAATTATGTGGATATCTACTTTGCGCATTACGACGATCCCAGCCAGGAAATCGGGGCGATGGCGGAAACATTCTCAGGCCTTGTCGATGCTGGCAAGGTTCGTGTGATCGGTCTGTCGAATTTCTCGCCCATCCGGATGCGCGAATGGCTGGATTACGCGCGCGAACATCAGCTGCACACGCCCAAGATTGTGCAACAGCACTACAACTTAGTGGAACGGGCAACATTTGAGGGGTCCTACGCTCCACTGGCCGCTCAATATGGCCTGGCCACGGAAAGCTATTGGGCTCTCGCCGCGGGATTCCTGACCGGAAAGTACCGCACGCCCGACGATGCGAACGGGGCCGCCCGCTACGACAGCGTAAAGAAGTATCTCACCGATTCCGGTTTCGCCGTAGTCGCCGCACTGGAGAAGGTGGCCGAAGAACGCGGCGTGTCGTCCGCCACCGTGGCGATCGCATGGCAGATCGCCAAGGGAGTGACCTCTCCGATCGCTTCGGCCCGTGTAGTGGACCAGTTGCCCAGCCTGATCGCAGCCACTGGTCTCGAATTGTCAGTGGAGCACGTGGAATTGCTCGATCGCGCGTCACGGCCCTTCGCATAACGCATCGCCTGCTCAGTTGCAGTGGGATGCGCGTACTATGGATGGGTCGTGAAAGGGAGATGATATGACAAACGAATCGCTGACCAGCGAGCTGCTGACCCAATTTGCTGACGATTTCGCTGCGGATAGAACGGCCCGCATCGTACAGAATGCCGTCACTGAAACGCCTATCACCAAGGTGGCGATGGACCGAAAGATCGTCACGTCGATCGATCCATCAATGTCAGTCAAAGTTGATCGATGGCCCAACACCAACCAAAAGAAATCGGGCCGCTGCTGGTTATTCTCCGGGCTCAACTCCCTCAAACCGGCAGTTTATGAGGAAACGAAGCTCGCCAACTTCGAATTCTCCCAGAACTACATGCACTTCTGGGACAAGCTGGAAAAGGCGAATTTCTTTCTCACCTCAATGATGGACCTCGCAGATCGCGATATCGATGATCGCACAGTCCACTACCTCCTCCACGATCCCATCGGCGACGGCGGCCAGTGGAACATGTTCGTTGCTCTGGTACAGAAGTACGGCGTGGTTCCCAAGTATGCGATGCCGGAAACCGAATCCTCATCGAACACCCGGGAAATGAACTCCACTCTGGAGAACCTGCTGCGCCGCGGCGCCCGCGATGTGCGCGCCGCTGTGCGAAATGGTGGCGATGTTGCTGGAACAAAACGGTCCATCATGGAGCAAGTGTACCGCGTGCTCAACATTCACCTGGGAACTCCGCCGCAGAAGTTCCTGTGGCAATGGGAAGATAAGGATCACGAATTCCACCGGGAAGGGGAGTTCACTCCGCTCGAATTCGCTGCGAAGTACGTGGGCGATCTGAACGATTACGTGTGCCTTGTCAACGATCCGCGCGAATCTTCTCCGTATAACCACCTCTTCACTGTTGATCGGCTGGGAAACGTGGTCGGCGCCAAGCCCGTCACGTACCTCAACGTCCCAATCCAGGTGATTCGTGACCTCACTCAGGCCACGCTGGAAGAAGGGCACGCGGTCTGGATGGGCTGCGATACTGGAAAGCAATGCAACCGTGACCTGGGAATCTGGGATGAGCACCTCTACGATTTCGATGGAACATACGGTATTGATCTGGACATGACGAAGGCCGAAGAACTCCAATATGGCCAGGCCATGATGACTCACGCAATGGTGTTCACCGGCGTAGACCTTGTCAATGGCAAGCCGCGGCGGTGGCGGATCGAAAACTCGTGGGGCGATCAGATCGCTGACAAGGGCTTCTTCACCATGAATGATTCCTGGTTTGACCAGCATGTTTTCGAAGTCGCCATTCACAAAAGCAAGCTTTCGGCGCAGCTGCTTGCCGTGCTGGATACCGAACCTATCGTGCTGCCGGCGTGGGATCCCATGGGATCACTTGCGCGCGCATAAATCGGCAGCGCGGCATCGCCAAATCGACGGCGCCAAACCAAGATCGGTTGTAACCGCAGGCCGCTGTAACCGTGCGCCGCAGGCGGCAAGAGGGGCGGGGTTGAATCAGCATCAACCCCGCTCCTCCATTCACATCGAACTGCTGCTCGTCTTGAGCGCAGGACGGCGGCGGTACCGGGTGAAACGCTTGCCTGTCACGGCCACTTCATGCGCTTCAATCAGTTCATTGCCCAGGCGGGCGAGCAGTTGTCTGTTTGGCTCCTCAACCAAATAGAACACGGCCCTATCACGCAGTTCCCCGCCCAGTTGAAAGACGCCAAACGGCGCATCACATACGAACGCTAGCACCCATTCCCATATTTCTTGGACCCGATTGTTAACGCGCATCAACGGGAATATCTGCTGCGCGTTCGGGAAAGCATGTGCGATCACAGCGTGTTGCCCGGCACCAGCATCCGTTGGCACTGCTGGAAGCGGCATTCGTATCGTGCTGCGCCCCTCGCGCGCTTCGGCCGCACCCAAAAGGTAATCCACACTCACGCCCAAAGCATCTGCCAGTGCTTTCAAATTCTCTATATCAGGGATCCCACGGCCGGCCTCCATTTTGTGACCGCCTAACGCGACACGCACAAGCGCGCAGCGAGTTCAGCCTGAGTCAATCCCGCATCAATCCGAGCTTTTCGAATACGTTCACCGCACGTCACGGTATCACCGTCCCATCCTCCACATCTGGCCACGTTTCATCCACAGTGCACGTAGTACACCGCCGGTCTCAGGCACTACCGTAAAGGGAAGGAAGCCACACCATCCAACGCACGCGTGCTACGTATCGTTGCCTACCAGCTACACTCGCTCACGCTGGATGCGTTTCAGGCATCGCGCACTGGGCCAAGGAGCAGATTCGCCCATGCTCCGTGGAGCGATTCTTGGTCAGACGGCTGGAAAATCCCGGCGACGACGTCGCGATACAAACGCGAAAGTTCATTCCGGTTGAAATAGGAGGAACCCCCACATGCACGAATTGCCTGCTCAACGGCACGAAGGGAGGCTTCCGCCGCTGCGTTCTTCACTGCGGAAAGCTGCGGCATCCAGGCAGAGCCGCGATCAACACCGTTATCCACGTCGCGCGCAAGCTCACGTATCTGCGGCCCTACGCTGTTCATGATCAACGCCGCTTCTGCTATGCGCCACCGGATATCGGGATCATTCGCGTACACCGTGTTGTTCTTCACCGATTTGCGCGTTTTGACGTGCTCCACAGCGATCTCCACCGCACGCTCTCCCACGCCCGCATAGGTAGCTGCAAGCAGAATCTCAAAATGGGAGAAGATGCCAAACACCACCGGATCCTTGGACGGTCCTGGAATAGTGCGGGTGAGAATCTGCGCCTCGGGAGCGTGAGCTCCCTTGAGGAGCAGTGTCTGCGATTGAGTCGCCCGCATACCCACTGTGTCCCAATCGTCTTTGAATTCAAAGCCCCCATCGGCACGATCCAGAATCGCGAAGACTGAATGGGGGCCGTCGTCGCCAGAATCGTCACGCCCAAACGTCAACAGCCGCGTCCAGGCCGGTGCCAGCGAATTGAAAATCTTTACACCATTGAACGAATATCCCCCATTACCATCGGGAATAGCTTCTGAGATAGAACCGAACAACACCAAGTCATTGCCAGGTTCGGAAATGCCGAAACCGAAGAGCTCGCCCGCCACTGCGCTGTGCAAAATCAATTCGCCGCGCGGATTGCCATGCGCCACCAAGTAGGCGCCCAAGCCCACGATGATCTGATGCATATTGATACCCAGGGCCGTCCCGGGCGCTGCTTTTGCTAAACGCGTTTGCTCCGCGGCGATCTCCTCCAGGCTGAGGCCACCGCCGCCATATTCGCGCGGTACGAAAGCACTGAAGTAGCCCGCCTCCTTCAAGTCTGCCAGATCCTCGAACGGAAAACGGTTCTGCGCGTCGATCTCGGCTGCCCGTCCATGAATGGTTGCTAACAGTTCGTCACTCAGGAAAGCCACGTATTTCTCCTCAACATTGGATTTGGGCCTTTCGTCCCTCCAAACTTAACGAAACGGCTGCAGGCACCGCAACGTTATGTGTCCCAGAACGCCTGGCAGACCACTGCAATCGATCCGCCCGGCATACCATTCCACCGCACGTATACTTGTGCGCGTCCACCGCACGTATACTTGTGCGCGCTAGCGTTGGGACGTATCTTCGTTGCATACCACATGCCGCGGGCCTCAGCGAAAGAAAATACGTGCCAATAAGAACTCGCCTCATAGTACTCACGGACATCAATCACGGCCGTGAGGTGGATGATATCCAGTCGCTCGTCCGATTGCTTCTTTACTCCAACGAGATTGACATTGAAGGGCTCATCGCCTGCACGTCATGTTGGCACAAGAAATCCACCGCCAGGGATCTTCGTATCATCCACTCAGTGATTGCAACATATGGCCAGATTGTTTCCCGTCTCAACGTCCACGCAATCGGGTATCCCTCCCCGTCCTACCTCCATTCCATCGCGGCAAGCGGTATCACCGAATATGGTGCCGCAGCCGGAAATGGTTTCAATGAGGAACGCTTCACCGGCGTGACCGGTGTCCGTATCATTCTGGATGCCCTGACGCGCAACGAAACCAGACCACTGTGGTTTGCGCTGTGGGGCGGAGGAAATACGCTGGCCCAGGCCCTATGGCAGGCGGAGACGCAGTATCCGGAAGCCGATTTCAACCACATACTTGCGAAGGTCCGCATTCACGCCATATCAGATCAGGATCACGCAGTGGCATGGATACGAAAGCGCCACGGTGACCGCATATTCTTCATCGGAGCGCCTTCCAGCCCCGAAGGCGGTAACGATTACAAGTACGCCACATGGCCAGGAATTTCTGCGGATACATTCACTCACGGAAGTGAGGACGGCATCAGTGGCGGAGGCTTCCTAGGAGCTCCACGCGATCTGGTTTCCCGCCGCTGGCTTCTGAAGAATATCCGCAATCACAGACCGTATGGAAAGAAATACCCTATCCACCTATTCATTATGGAAGGCGATACTCCCTCCTATTTGAATCTCATTCCCAACGGCCTCAGCGACCCGGAGCACCCCGATTGGGGAGGATGGGGAGGCCGGTATGCTTTCGGTTTTCCGAAGCATCGCGCCGGGCGTGAACAAGAAAAGTATCCCCTCTGGATAGGCTGCGCCGACACGGTTCATGGAATCGACGGACGCACTCATACAAGCCCTCAAGCCACAATTTGGCGCTGGCGTGAGGCGATGCAGAACGACTTCGCTGCACGAATGCAATGGACAACGGCCGCCACATACGGCGCCGCAAATCATCCGCCCATCGTGAACCTCATGGCGAGCGGCTCTTCCACGCTCCACCCGGGAGATTCAGTAACCTTAAGCGCGGCACACAGTGCCGACCCAGACGGAGACGAACTGTCTTTCCGGTGGTTTGTGTATCCGGAAGCCGGAACTGCTTCAGGGTGTGACATTCACATCGACGGCGCCTTCGCCCCAACCGCCACAGTGCATCTTGACGCCCTGTCCCAGCCTGGAACTCTCCATGTGATCGTTGAGGTGGCCGATAATGGCACACCGCGCCTCACCCGGTATGGGCGGTTCATCCTGGCGGCACATGCCATCTAGGATGGATTGTTGGCAGCATCCGGGGTTGGCGCCGGAGCCAAAGTTTCCCTTTCGATCAGAGAAACCTGTGTAGCAGGTTGCTGTATATCCCGCGGGTCTCCGTCATCTGCGTAGGCAAACTTTGCGAGTTCGCCCATATAGCGCCCTATGCCCACATTATCCACTCGAACTGTGGTTATGCTCGGCACCATTAGCGAAGCGATTGGTGCGTCATCATGTCCTACCACGGAAAGTTCCTGCGGTATGCGCACGCCCAAACGAATGGCTGCTCCTACTACTTCGGCAGCAGTTTCATCGTTGTACGCCACAACTCCGCGAATCCCCTCACTGCGCCATCGTGCCACCAAATCGCGGGCATTCTCTGCAGTAACCACGGCCCTTTCCAAATCCAGGCCAGTTCGTTCAGCACATACCTGCCGTGCCATCTCGTACCTCGCCGTTGCCAAATCGTAGAGACGAGTATCAGACGTATCCGCGAAGAGTAACCGATCAACGCCTCGGTTGATCAGTGCCTCAACCTGAACGTGCGGCCCCTCAGTGAAACTCATCCGCGGCACTTCGTCTGAATCGTCTCCAGGCGCACCCGAAATTACTTTGCGAACGCCACAAGCCCGAATGTCTGAGATCTCGTCCGGCGTGAGCGGAACCATGCTCATCACCACGTCGGGGCTCAATGTTTCCCACAACGGGCGCGCTTTCATCTGGGGCCGGCGCGTCATCGTCACAAGTGACAGGCCAGCCTGATCCAAGATCGAACCCGCCTCATCGATATTCACGCGCATGTTGAAGTCGATGGGCCAATCGGGAAGAACCAGCAATACGATATTGCTCTGCCCGCGCGCCAAAGCTTGCGCTGCCTTGTGCGGTCTGTAGCCCAGGCGCCTCGCTTCAGCAATAACGCGCTCTCTTGTGGCGGCCGAGATGCTCTGGCCAGGAGTGTTATTGAGCACAAAGCCCACGGTTGCACGGGATACCCCCAAAGACCTCGCCACGTCCGCAGCTGTCACACGTTTGCCCAAGCGAACACACTCCCCTACCCCGGGTTTCAACGATGTACACAAACGGCTAGGCAACTAGATTGGCACCACGCTTTACCGCAAATTGAGTGTACACGTTCAGCTCACCTCCGGGCGGTAGTCTGATGTTATGACCAGTCACACGGCACATCGAAGGCTCATAGCCTCCTTCTTCACGTGTCTGTGGCTGTGCTGTGCGCTAATCCCCAGCGCATCCGCCGCACAAAATCAATCCGGGCAATCAACTACAAGCACCGAAGCGCCTATTGTGGTGGTCGGATTCTCTGGTCTACTGTGGGACGACATCTCTGAAGAGGCAACTCCTCACCTCTACGCATTTGTTCAGCATGCCGCCGGGGCCAATATTGTAGTGCGAACGGTGGGCGAAACCACGTGCCCAAGCGAAGGCTGGCTCACAATCAGTGCGGGCCAGCGCGTTGTGGATTCAGCTGCAGATTGCCGCATCATTGAGAGCCCTCAGGCGACCACCGGTTCCTACACGATCCCGCTATGGGACCGCTTTGAAACGATGAATGAGCACAATTCTTACTCACCGCATTTGGGATTACTAGGTGACTCTCTCGCCGGCACATCGCTGCTCGCTATTGGGCCTGGTGCGGCACTCGCGCTCTCAAACTCACACGGGACGCTCAACGCCCAATACGCGGACGTGCCCGCGCTCCCCGGATCCACCACACTCTCGTCCACAAGCACTACAGACACTGGGATCTCCGCCGCTGCCGATGCCTACCGGAATCAAGCGAGCGGGCGCAGCCTTGTCGTCGTCGATCTCGGATCCGTGCGTTACCCGGATGCACTCCTGACCTCAGTGGACGACGGCGTCGCTCACGTGGGAATTTGGGACAAGTTGCGTTCGGCATTCCAGGCTGCACCTGAATCACCACAATCGGTGCGGCAACAGATCACGGCACTCGACGAACGTTTCGGAAAGCTGTTGGAATCAATCCAGGAAACTACGCCGAATGCCACCGTGATCGCAACATCGGTGGGCGATAGCCAAACTGAGACCGCGCAATTGGGGTTTTTCTCGGAATCAAGAGCGGACGCAACCACTCTGTCCGGTTCAGGCGATCAGGCACAATCCACGCTTGCGACGTCGGAAGCAACACGGCAACTCGGGCTAGTCCAGTTGACCGATATCACGCCAACACTCCTCACTGCAACGGATGCCACCGCGGATCAAGACGACTTGGTAGGTTCAACTATCGAACCTGGCGGCTCTGCGACGAGTGGAACGTCTCTGATCCAAAGGCTGGTGGATGATCAGCGCAGATCGCAAGCAGTACGCCCACTCGTCGGACCTTTCTACATCGCAATGATCGCCGCAGCCGTGGCAGTAGCCGTGATGGGGATCGTGCGCCATTCGGGCAAGAAAACTACGCGGCGCGCTGACAGCTTCCCACAGTTTTGCGCATGGGTTGCCGCATTGCCCGTATCCTCGCTGCTCATCAACCTGGTGCCATGGTGGCAGTTCAACAATCCCGGCCTGGGAGTTTTCGGCGGCATCATGCTGATCGCTGCGATGATTGCGTGGTTGGCTACACGAAAGGGCTGGCGCGATCCGGCGCACACGCCTGCGCTCATCGTGGGAGGGATCAGTGCCGGGACACTACTGCTTGACGTCCTCCTCGATTCCGTGATCCCGCAGTACCCACTTCAACTCGCCTCTCTTCTGGGAACGCAACCGCAGGTGGGCGGACGTTTTTATGGGCTCAACAACGCCACATTTGCCGTTTTCGCTGCGGGGCTCTTGCTAGTTTCGGCGAGCGGCGGCGAACGGATTGCACGCCGCCGCGGGCCCCGCTTTGCCACAGCCGCCGTGCTACTTGTTGGCATTGTTGCCGTATACGTTGACGGATCTGCACGCTTCGGTGCCGATTTCGGGGGCCCACCCGCACTCATCGTCGGTTTTGGCTTCCTTGCGGTGCTCATGATGCGTTTCCCGCTCACGCGAATGCGAGTACTTGGAATTCTTTTCGCGTCAATCTTGGTATCCCTGGGATTCGCGGTTTTGGACTACCTCAAGCCTGCCCAAGACCGGTCACATCTTGGGCGCTTCATTCAAAGCCTCTTAAACGGCGGAGGCATGAACGTGATCACCCGCAAACTTTCGCAGTCTTTCTTTGGCCTCCCGTGGTTTGTTGTTGCCGTGATTCTTGCCGTGATCACCATCACGGTTGCCGTGCTGTGGGGCCGGTATGCGCGCTTGCTGACCCACCGGCACACGAGCCACGGCCTGGCCGACATATGGCACAGAGACGCCGTTTTACGCAACAGTGTGATCTCGCTGGTGGCCGCCCTGGCAATTGGGTTCTTCATCAATGATTCGGGAATCGTTGTACCGGCCGTGGGATTAATTGTTGCACTGCCGCTGTGGCTCATCATGGTGGAAATTCCAACGAAAAACCCCGGAATCTCAAGGGTTCCGGGGCTTGACAGCGGTAGCGGCGGGATTTGAACCCGCGGTGGCTGTGACACCACACAGCATTTCGAGTGCTGCACCTTCGGCCGCTCGGACACGCTACCGCGGATAATCGTACAGAATCGCCACTGCGTTGGCGAATTGAGTGCTCAATCTCATGAAGGGATTGGGCTTATGACGGAATTGGGTAAAGACGCAATGCTTCAGCCCGCTAGCGCTGCTCCGCAAAGAATTCGAGGAGCTTCCGCGAGCACTCGGCCTCGCACACACCGCCGATTACTTCCACTTGGTGGTTCACCCTGGCATCGCGTACCACGTCGCGTATGGATCCAGCTGCTCCTGCCTTCGGATCCCATGCGCCGAACACAAGGCGCCGGATCCGGGCTGCAACTATCGCACCGGCACACATCGTGCAGGGTTCAAGCGTCACATACAACGTGCAATCGTCCAGCCGCCATCGCCCAAGCGTCCTCGCAGCATCGCGCAATGCCATGATCTCTGCATGCCCGGTGGGATCCTGCGCCGCTTCGCGCATATTCCATCCCACGCCGGCAAGCTGCATCGTATTGTCGTGTACGACGACGGCGCCAACAGGAACGTCTCCTCTACTACCAGCGTGTTCCGCCGCGATGAGTGCCCGGCGTATCCAGACCTGCTCATTTTCTTGCATGCCGCTAGTGTGTCACAGTTCTGCGCCACTTGAGTCAGCTACCTGCGCGCCACTTGAGTCCGCTATCGCGACTGGACCACTATGCTCCGTGTGCCACTAGACTGACACGTGGATGCGTTGTGCATCTGTGGCCTCAACCAAAGGGAGTACCCATGAGCACATCGGACGATTTCGGTTTTGACGCACTCGCCTTATCCGCAGACCGGATGGCGCGGTCCACTATCAAACTCTTCCGTTCTTTCTTCGCTTTCACCGGCGTCATTGCAATCGCTTTGGGCATCGTGTTGTTGGTGTGGCCAAGCCGTTCTTTGAAGGTCGCCGCAGTACTACTGAGTATTTACATCATCGCTGTTGCCATCATGCGCCTGATCACGGGCATCACCGCTCGTGACTTACCCACAGGATGGCGCGTGCTTGACCTAGTGATTGCACTTCTGCTGCTTTTGGGTGGCGTGTTCATGCTGCGAAACACGGCTGCCGCAGCTGCCGCGCTCGTGATCATCGTGGTGTTCGTCGTCGGTTTCACCTGGATCTTCGAGGGCATTATCGCGCTGATCGAATCAGGACATTCCACAAGCCAAGGCTGGACGATCGCCTTCGGAGTTCTCTCCATCATCGCGGGCGTCATCGTTCTGCTATCTCCGGCGTGGTCAGCGATGTTCCTCATCGTGTTTATGGGTATATCACTACTCGTCACAGGGATCTTCGCTCTGGTGCGCGCCTTCACTTTTGGCAAGGATTACCTGAAATAAAGCACCTCTGGCGAACGCGTTCCTCACGCCAAACTTTGCGTGAGGAACGCGCGGATGTCCTGCACTGGTATGGGCCGGGCGTACGATCCGCCGTCGAACACCATCAAGTCGCCAATCCCACGTTGAAATACAAAACGAATGGCGCCCCCCTTAGCTTTTTTGTCGTGCACCATCGCGTTCATGATCGCATCCACGCTCACTTCTGCAGGCAACGCGATTGGCAGCCCGATCGCCAACAAAAGCGCTTCCAATCGTTGCTGTTCCTCCCGCGTGACGTAACCGAATTGAACGCCCCATTGCGCCTGCATGTTGAGCCCCACGGCCACGCAGGCTCCATGGCTCATCGTGTATCCCATCGCCGCCTCTAATGCACGGCCGATTGTGTGGCCCAAGTTCAGGCCCATTCTTCGGTTGCCTTCAAAAACGTCGGACATCACGAAATCCCGTTTGATCTCGCAATTACGCCGCACGGTGAGTTCTGCAAGCGCATCATCACGCACAAATTCTTCCGGGCTCATGTGGCGCTCTACGAAGGCGCGTTCGAGCTCCTCAAAAAAACTCACATCAGCCAGGCAGGCGTGCTTTACGGTCTCGCCCATGCCGTCCTGGATCTGGGCCGTGCTCAAGGTCTTCCACCGATCCAGGTCGATCACCACAGCACTGGGCTGGTGGAATGCCCCAATGAGGTTTGTGGCAGCGGGCGTATCCACGGCGGTTTTCCCTCCCACCGCGGCGTCTGCTGCCCCAAGCAGCGTGGTGCTGACCGATATGTAGGGAACCCCTCGAGTAAATGTTGCCGCAACGAATCCCGCAAGATCAGTTACCACTCCGCCACCTGCTGCGATAATGAGCGTATCGCGGCCGAAATCGCGTGCAATCAGCTCGTCTTCAATGCGTTCTTTCGTAGCGCGGGTCTTGTGCTGCTCTCCTTCCGGGAATGTGAGTACATCCAGCTTTCGGCCACCACGTTCAAAGGTTCGCACCAAAGGAGCGGCAACAAGCGCGCCAACCGTTGAATCCGTGATCAACACGGCGCGCCTTTCCGTGAGCCCCGGACGCGATGCGACGTCCAGTACGGCGGATTCGATACCGCGCCCCACGATGACCGGATACGATTCGTCAACCCTCCGCACTAATTCGATACGAAATTCTGTGGTCTCCATAGCTCCTCCAGCACACATCTGCGTGTTTCTTAGCCTAGCGAACGCAGGCCGTATGTTCGTTCGCTGTCTACGAAGGGAGCAGCTTTCCGCACATGCCAAGTGATACCGTCTGTCCTATGACTGATTCGGCCACGAGCACAAGCCCTGCCGCGCAGATCTCCACTGCCGAAGTTGCGCCCACGGCGCTCACCGGTTTGACCGCACGTGGCGTCTCAGAGCGCATTGCAACGCACCAAACAAATGAGCTCCCACCACGTTCTGGCCGCACCACCTGGCAGATCGTCCGCGACAACGTGTTCACCCGTATCAATGCCCTGCTCGGCGTGTTATTTGTATTTGTCATGCTCACCGGATCGTGGATCAACGGCGCTTTCGGCCTACTGATCATCGCCAATTCGATCATCGGAATTATCCAGGAGCTCAGGGCCAAACACACACTGGATTCCCTCGCTGTAATCGGCGAGGCTCACCCTACGGTGCGCCGCGACGGCATCGAACAGCAGATAGATCAAGAAGCGGTGGTGCTAGGCGACATCGTGGTGGTCGCGCCGGGTGATCAAATCGTCGTCGACGGCGTTGTCAGGGAAGCGTCATACCTGGAGATGGATGAATCACTTCTGACCGGAGAATCCGATCCCGTTCCCAAGAAACCCGGAGATCCGATCATGTCGGGCAGCTTTGTCGCATCCGGAATGGGCTCTTACCAGGCCACACATGTTGGAAAGGATTCGTACGCCACTCAGTTAACTGCGGAGGCAGCCAAGTTTTCGCTGGTACATTCAGAACTTCAGGCCGGCATCAACTGGATCCTCAAGATCATCACCTGGATCCTGGTCCCCGTAGGCATACTCACGATCGTGGGGCAAATACGCATTGGCGAAGACGATTGGCAGTCCATCATCCTGTCCGTGACCGGCGCGCTCGTTCCCATGATCCCCGAGGGCCTGGTGCTCATCACGTCAACAGCGTTCGCATTGGGTGTGATACGCCTGGGGCAAAGAAACTGCCTTGTGAACGAACTGCCGGCGATCGAAGGACTCGCCCGCGTGGACGTGGTGTGTGCCGATAAAACCGGGACGCTTACCGAGAACGCGATGACGTTGAGTGAACTTCGCATGCTTGATTCCACCCGGGCACAATCCGATGCGTACGAGATCCTCCAACAGCTCGGGGCCGCAGACCCCACTCCTAATTCCTCCATGCAGGCGATCATTGACGGAATCGGAGTATCCGATACGCCTTGGCCTGTCACCGAAAGTCAGCCGTTTACATCGGCAAAGAAATGGTCTGGCGTCAGCTTCGCCGAACACGGCAATTGGGTTCTGGGAGCTCCCGACGTATTGGTTGGAGCAGACACTCCTGCCGGCCAAGAATCGCATGCTATCGCGGCAACTGGCCTGCGAGTATTGCTGCTCGGCTCCTGCTCCGAACCTGTCACCAGCAGCAAAGCCCCCGGAACAGTAACACCGCTCGCACTCGTGATCTTGGAACAACGCATTCGCCCCGATGCAGCCGCAACACTCGAATACTTTCACAGCCAAGGCGTGGAAGTGAAGGTTATCTCTGGGGACAACGCTGATTCAGTGGGTGCCGTAACGCGTTCACTTGGAATGGATTCTGGCGCTCCGGTGGATGCCAGATCCATTGATCCTGTTCGTTTCGACGACGTCGTCGCCTCCTCGCACGTATTCGGAAGGGTTACGCCCGCTCAAAAAAGGGCGATGGTCTCCGCGTTGCAAAACAAAGGCCACGTGGTCGCAATGACGGGCGACGGCGTCAATGACGTGCTCGCGCTCAAAGACGCGGATCTGGGTGTCGCAATGGGTTCAGGAACGCCAGCCACCCGTTCGGTGGCCAAAATCGTGCTCTTGGACGACAAATTCGCCACATTGCCCTACGTCGTCGCAGAGGGCCGCCGCGTGCTTGGAAATATCGAACGCGTGGCAAACCTCTTCCTCACGAAAACGGTCTATTCGTCCATCCTGGCGATCCTTGTTCTGCTATTCTCCTTGCCCTTCCCTTTCCAACCGATTCACGTCACCATCACGGGTTGGTTCACAATCGGCATTCCCGCATTTCTTCTTTCCCTACCCCCCAATAACGAACGCGCACGCGATGGATTCGTTCGCCGGGTGATGCGGTTCGGATTTCCTGCAGGTGCCATCGTTGCCGCGGCAACGTTTATCACGTATATCAGTGTGCGGGTGCCAAACGGCTCTGCAGCTGCGGCAACACAGGCTTCAACCGCTGCGCTTATTGCGCTGATCATCGCCTCCACCTGGGTGCTCGCCACAGTGGCCCGCCCATATGAATGGTGGAAAGTAGCATTGGTTCTACTCCCGCTCGTGGGTTATTACCTTATCTTCACGCTGGACATTACACAAAAATACTTCATGCTTGATTCCTCTAACGCGGGTTTCATGCATTTTGGCATCGCAGCGGGTTTGATTGGGGCTGCGCTGATCGAAATCGTGTGGTGGGTGCTCGGCGCGTTGACGGGCGAAAGGAAGCCGTTGTGGACACCAAGGGCGGAGCGTGAAGCTCAGCGTGCCCAACGGCGCATCGAAGGCGAGGCAAAGAAGGCAGCACGGGCAGAAAGAATTCGCACTGCGCAATCTCACAGGAACTGATCTCAAAGGATACTTATGGACAAACAATTCTCAATCGCAACCGTACAGCACGCTATCCCCGCACCCTCCGTCCACGTTCCCACCGAATCCCGATTCCTCTTCGCTCACCGTGGCCTCGCAGCCCGTGCGCCAGAAAACACAATGGCCGCCTTCCGTGCTGCGGCTGATGCCGGCGCCACGTGGTTGGAAATGGACGTGGACATTCTGGGCGATGGAACTCCGGTGGTGCTTCACGATTCCTCCTTGGATCGCACTACAGATCACCATGGATCCATGTATTCGATCACAGCAGCAGATCTGCCATCGATTGATGCGGGTTCCTCTTTCAGCCCTCAATTCGCCGGGCAGCGTATTCCCACGTTTCACGAATTCATCGATTTTCTAAACGATTCCGGAATGAACGCGAACGTAGAGCTCAAAGGCAATGAAGCGGGCAAAGAACCGGCACTCCACCTCATTGACACTGTGATAGAAGAATTAGAGCGCTTGGATCCGGAACGTCAAATCATTATCTCTTCGTTCAGCCCGCTGCAGTTGGCGGAGTTCCACCGGCGCGCACCCGGCTATGCCATCGGAGTCCTCTTTGAGAAGAGCACCATTCGATACGATTGGCGCACAATTCTTGAGTGGTGTGGCGCCCAATACATTCACATGGAAGATACGCCGGAACTAGACGATCTGATCTCTCTGCCGCTCAAGGCCGGTTATGGTGTCAACGTATGGACCGTTGATAACCCGGGGCGTGCACGCCACCTCCTCGCAAAGGGTGCAAGCGGGATTTTCACTAACGCAGTGGACGAATTGCTCCACCACGTCACGCTGTAGCACCCACGGCCTTCGCCACAGTTCGGGAGGTGCGGGCTACTCGCCTCTCCAATGCCGCCACAGAATAATTCCCACACCAAACACCACCACCACAATGCCAAAACCGCGGATGAACGCAACATTCTGAATATCCGCTGCCTCAACGGCTGCAACGGCCACAGAGGCGAGTTGATGCGATGCGACAAGACTAGCCATGTGGTTTACAGTATCTCAGATAGGAGTTTCTCGCCGTGGATAGTACTCTAGGTTGCGGCGATCACAACGGCACACGATGTAACCGCTTGGTTTCGAACGTGCTAAAGCCCAGAGAGGATGCTCATGTCCAAGAAGAACCGGAAGGACCGTCCAGCCAAGGTCCGGCGGAAACCAGTTCCGTTTGTTGAGCGCCCATTTGAAGGACTGCCTCACGAATCCGAACTCGTCGCCATGCGTGAGATTCTTCCCCTTGCCACGCTTGCCGCCCGCACCACGGCAAAATACGGAAATCACGACATACAACTGGCTACCATCCTTCCTTCGATGGCGGGTGCGTTGCGCCGTACCGATGGCGTACTCCTCGTTGCTATGCAGACCGTTACAAGCTCTGGCAACGCGTCGCGCGACATTGCGGCGCGCCTCATCGATGGCATCAACCTCAAACCCGGGGAAGTGCTTGAGGTCTCTGAGCTTCCGGAACCCGGCCCGGTGCTCCAGGACGTGCTCGATTCCGAAAGTCTTCAGGCCGCGCAGCTCTTTGACGAGCCAGTCTTTTGGATGACTCCCGCAGAAGCGGCACAACCCGAAAATAGCGACGCGCTTGCCGCCTCCCGTGAGCAGCTCATTCCGACCGCGTCAATCGGAGGCGTGCCCGGCGCCTATTGGTGCCGCATGTCGCGTGAATTCGTGCGCTGGGTGCGCCCAGAGAACAAAGACCGCGTGCTCGATGGACTCGCTCGCTTGCGTGTGAGAGGAAAGACTTTTGACGACGCGCGGTTTGTTGGCGCTTTCCGCGCGCAAGGACTCTCCATCCCGGTATGGGAACTGGCTCTCGGTACAGAAGCGGAAGAATTAGAAAAACCTCTAGCGACCTTTGCGCCAGTACTAGACGCAGCCATAGCATCCACGGAACCGTTGAATCCGGAGGAAAAACGCGCCCGTGCAGGTATCGTATCGCGGCAGGTAACGCTCCGGTAATGAAAGCATCATGATACATTACTCAAATTCGCGGCGGGAATTCTTCCACTGAGGCTATAAGCTAGTAACGTGACCGAAAACGACCAGCGGGTTGCTGTCATTATTCCCGCAAAAGATGAGGAAGAGAGAATCTCCTCCACTATCAGGGCCGCCCGCGCAATCCCGCGTGTCGATTTGGTCATCGTGGTCGACGACGGATCGGGTGACGACACACAGAATATCGCCCGCGCTGCGGGCGCAACGGTGATTCGTCACTCGGTCAATAGAGGTAAAGCTTCCGCTATGGAAACGGGCGCCTCCGTGGCGGCCATGCGCGATGTAGCTGGCAATCCGGCGCGTGTGTTGCTATTCATCGATGCGGATTTAGGTGACACTGCCGTGGAAACCACGCCACTCACCGGTCCTGTGCTTCGTGGTGAGGCGGACTGCACCATCGCAGCATTGCCGCCACAGGCTGGAGCTGGCGGGATGGGTTTCGTTACCGGTTTGGGCCGCAAAGCTATCGAACATGCCACCGGTTGGCGGCCACGCCAGCCACTTTCCGGGCAAAGGTGCCTCACCCGCGAGGCTTTCGATGCAGCGCGCCCGCTCGCATCGGGCTGGGGCGTAGAAGTAGGCATGACTATCGATCTGCTGGTAGCAGGATTCACGCTTCAAGAAGTCCCATGCGATTTGCATCATCGAGCCACATCGAACAATCTTGCTGGCTATCTCCACCGTGCCAATCAGTACAAGGATGTTCGCTTGGCCGTTGATGCGCGGCGTTTGCGCGGTATTCGCGTGCCGAAACATCTGCGGACTCGCGGGCCTATTGAGGATTTCGCCCCATACAATGCGTTTCGTTCGCCTTTTGGAACCGCGTCGGACACGGCGCAGTAGCACCCTCACAACGCGAAGAATGCACTCAAACTAGGAGAGGAGGCCACGATGGAAGCTGCGCGCCCAGAAGTAGCGCACAACAACAGCACGGAACGCCAAGAAGGTGGCCTCCGATTTTCCTTCCTTGGACCGCGTGGCACATTCTGCCACGCTGCGGTACTTCAAGTAGCCAATGATATGGACCAACTCATTCCGGCAATTGATGTCCCTAGCGCCTTGCGCATGGTGCGCAACGGCGACGTGGATTACGCTGTGGTCCCCATAGAAAACTCAGTGGAGGGCGGGGTCAACGCCACGCTCGATTCCCTCACGTACCACGGGCGCCTCGAAATAAAAGCGGAGATGTTAGTACCTATCACCTTCGCGCTCGCCGCCCGCCCCGGCACCCAGCTCAAGGACGTGAAGCGCATCGCCACTCACCCACATGCGTGGGCGCAATGCCGCGGCTGGATCGCCGAACACTTGAATGACGCGATCCATATTCCGGCCACCTCCACCGCGGCCGGGGCTCAAATTCTTGCCTCCACAGCAGATAATCCCGGCTTTGATGCGGCCCTCTGTCCTGTCCCATCGGCAATCGAATACGGGCTCACCGTGTTATCGGACGCTGTTGCGGACAATCCGAACGCAGTCACGCGTTTCATCATGTGTTCGCTGCCCGGTCCGCAACCGGAGCGCACCGGAGCGGACAAAACCACACTGATGGTTCAGCTCCCCTCCGACGAGGCGGGCGCACTTCTGACAATGTTGGAGCAATTCTCAGTACGCGGAGTGAATCTTTCACGCATCGAATCACGTCCCATCGGAGATGCTCTGGGGCGCTATGCCTTCTCGATCGATGCAGAAGGCCACGTGGAAGATGAGCGGATGCAGGCCGTCCTGGTCGGGCTACATCGCGTGTGCCCCCACGTCGATTTCCTCGGTTCGTATCCCGCGGCAAATGGCAAGCGCGTGCGGCCGCGCCCTGGAACATCCGATGCGGATTTCGTGGCTGGCCGCGCCTGGGTCCGCCACCTGTTGGGAAAGAGCTGATCCGGCCGCCCACGCGGCATTTCGGCGCCTACACGGCAGATTCTCGCGCGGCTGGTACGCGTCTATCCAACGCGGAGCAACACACCGCCCATTTCGATGCGCGCAGTGACCTCAGCAGCCCACCCCAGCGCGTCGCCATCGGCTTGTATTAACTCCGGTTCGGCAGCGGTGATCACGGCGTTCTTGGTACGCCGAAATTCAATGGACCCCGTCTCCGGGAGCACACGGTCCCTCATGCCGAACTGCCGCAAACCGATGCGACGCGCAAGATCCGTCCAACCGAAGATTCCCGCCTTCGTATCCAACACCGCGATGTCAAGCCATCCGTCGTCAATGCGCGCGTCCGGAGCCAGTACTAAACCTCCCGTGAGCGTGCCGCAATTCGCGAACATGATTGAGCGCGCCTCAATGTCCTTTTCGTTCCGATGATCGCCTTCACCTGTAACCAGATGCGCGTTTACGCGCTGCGAATCCAGGTGCTTCATTCCGGACACCACGTAAGCAGGCCACCCCATGACACGCTTGAGCGTGGGATCAGTATCATCCATAACCTGTGCATCAAAACCCATGCCGGCAATCACAATAAATGGTTGGCTTCCCGAATAGATTTCCGCATCCGGAGCTATCACATTCACGGCCGCGCGAAGCTCCGGAGTCTCCTCCGGCGCTTCGATCCACCCAATATCCACGCGCCGCGTGCGCCCCGTGAGTGCGATGGATGCCATGTTTCGCGGCGAATCCAGCGGAAGCCCCACGTTGCGGGCCAACAAGTTGCCGGTGCCTACCGGGATTAGCCCCATCGGCACGCCGCTGCCCGCCAACGCGCCCGCCACCATACGGACCGTTCCGTCACCACCCGCGGCGATCACCACGGACGGTTTGCGTTTCAGCGCCTCGCGGGTCTGCCCCCAGCCCGAATCTTCCGGCGTTGTCTCCACCCACACCGGTTCAGGTAAGCCCGCATCCCCGGCCGTCTCCTTGAGAATCTGCTTGAGTTCGTCAAAATCGGCCTGCTTGGAAGGGTTATAAACGACGACGACGTCGCCCCGCGATTCTGCCACCGTCACCGATTGGTTGAGCGAGGCAGCGAGTGTAGCGATAGTATGGCGCATGGTCACGATGTCGCGCCGTTCCAGAATCACGATAATTCCAGCGGCGCACGCGATGATGAGCGCGATAAGGGCAACCCAATCAGACCAATTCATGGTGACCATGATACGTTGAGGTGCCGTATTCCTGGAGTCTTTTCCGCTGGGCGCATGAAGCAACGTAAACTTGTGGACATGATCGATATGCGTTTTGTCCGTGAGAATCCTGATGCTGTGCGCGAATCGCAACGGCGCCGGGGAAACGATGAATCAACCGTTGATGCACTGCTTGCGGCAGATGATGCTCGGCGCAGCGCTCTGCAAGAATTCGAGGCGGCACGCGCGGCACAAAAGGAAATCTCCCGCTCAATCGGAAAGGCCAGCGCGCAAGAGCGCCCCGCTATTCTGGCGCGCGCAAAGGAGCTCTCTGAACGCGTCAAGGAACTCGAAGCCGCGGCAAACGCTGCAGACCAGGCGTATGAAGATGCGAATCACGCCATTCAAAACATCGTGCTCGAAGGCGTACCCGCTGGTGGTGAGGACGATTATGAGGTCGTGCGGCACGTAGGCACGCCGCGCGATTTCGCTGCAGAAGGTTTTCAACCCAAGGATCACCTGGACGTGGCTGAAGGACTCGGCGCATTGGATATGGCGCGCGGCACGAAGGTCTCCGGTTCGCGCTTCTACTATTTGAAGGGCGTCGGCGCGCGCCTGGAACTGGCACTGCTCACGATGGCAGCAGATCAAGCCGAAGAAAACGGCTTCACGCTGATGATCACGCCTACCCTGGTGAATCCAGACATCATGGCAGGCACCGGATTCCTCGGGGCTCACTCCGACGAAATCTATTACCTGCCGGCGGACAACCAGTACCTGGTTGGAACTTCGGAAGTGCCGCTCGCGGGATACCACAAGGACGAAATCCTGGATCTGTCCCAAGGGCCGATCCGGTACGCTGGTTGGTCTTCGTGCTACCGGCGCGAAGCCGGATCATACGGTAAAGACACGCGTGGCATCATCCGCGTGCATCAGTTTAACAAAGTGGAAATGTTCTCCTACTGCCGCCCCGAAGAAGCTAAGGCAGAACACCGCCGCTTCCTCGCCTGGGAAGAAGAGATGCTGCACAAGGTAGAACTCCCGTACCGTGTGATCAACACTGCGGCTGGAGATCTGGGCAGTTCCGCCGCACAGAAATTCGACTGCGAGGCGTGGCTCCCAACCCAGAATCGTTACATGGAGGTGACGTCCACCTCCAATTGCACAACATATCAGGCGCGCCGGCTGAATATCCGGGAGCGCGTAGAGGGCGAAAACCGGATCTGCGCCACGCTCAATGGCACGCTAGCTACAACACGGTGGCTTGTTGCGATGTTCGAGAATCATCAGCAACCCGATGGTTCGCTCTACATTCCAGAAGCTCTCCGCCCCTACCTGGGAGGAAAGGACCATTTTTCTCCACTTGCCTAAATCGGCGCACACGCGCCACAACCACATGACAGAATCGGAACCATGGACAAACGCGCAGGGCTTCCCGCACTCCCAGAAGATCTAATCGATATCGATGCACTTATTGATGCGTATTACCGGATTGAGCCGGACCCTTCGAACCCGCTCCAAGCCGTTGTATTCGGAACGTCCGGACACCGCGGGTCCAGTTTTGACGGCGCCTTCAATGAGGCACACATCGCCGCCACCACGCAGGCAATTGTGGATTATCGGCGCTCGCAAGGTTATGACGGTCCGCTGTTTATCGGACGCGACACTCATGGACTCTCGCTACCTGCCGAAAAGACTGCCGTTGAGGTACTAGCGGCGAACGGCATGGATATCCGGGTGGATTCCCGGAATTCGTGGACCCCCACACCTGCTGTTTCCCTCGCGATCCTCGTAGCTAATGGCTCCGAGGGCACCGTGCGTACCTCAGGCCCGGGGCTTGCGGACGGCATTGTGATTACGCCGTCGCACAATCCGCCCCGCGACGGAGGTTTCAAATACAATCCACCAACGGGCGGCCCTGCGGATACGGACGCCACGAAAGTAATCGCGGCCCGCGCCAATGAGCTGCTGCGCCTTGGTTGGAAGAAGATCCCTCGCATCCCATACGAAGAAGCTGTCAAACACACACAGGGTTTCGATTTTCGTGAACTCTACGTTTCTTCGCTAGAAACGATCATCGATTTCGATGCGATCAGAAAGGCTGGCGTGCGTATTGGCGCTGATCCGATGGGAGGCGCTTCTGCCGAATACTGGCCAGAGATCGCAAAGCGTTACGACATTAAACTCACTGTGGTGAATCCGGAGGTGGATCCGCGCTGGCCGTTCATGACCTTGGATTGGGACGGAAAGATTCGCATGGATTGCTCCTCTCCCTACGCAATGGCGTCGCTCCGCAAGCGGATGACGCCCGACTCTGATGGCAATGTGCCCTTCGACATCGCCACTGGCAACGATGCCGATTCAGATCGTCACGGCATTGTGACCCCCGATGGGGGCCTGATGAATCCTAACCATTACCTTGCTGTGGCCATCGAATACTTGTTTACACACCGGCCTGGGTGGAATGCCGAAGCTGGCGTGGGAAAAACACTCGTTTCCTCGTCCCTCATTAACAGGGTTGTGGCCGGCATCAACAAAAAGCTTGTAGAAGTGCCTGTTGGCTTCAAGTGGTTCGTGCCCGGGCTATTGGACGGTTCTATCGGCTTCGGCGGCGAAGAATCGGCCGGCGGATCTTTCCTCCGCAAGGATGGCACCGTGTGGACTACGGATAAAGACGGCTTAATCATGGACCTCCTCGCATCAGAAATCCTGGCCGTCACTGGGAAAAGCCCATCACAGCTTCACGAAGAACAGGTGAGTAAGTACGGCAACTCGGCATATGCACGTATCGATGCGCCCGCTTCGAAAGCTCAAAAAGCCAAATTGGCTCAGCTTGCCCCCGCCGACGTGGCCGCATCCGAACTTGCAGGCGAACCGATCACAGACAAGCTCGTGAATGCTCCGGGCAATGGCGCACCTATTGGCGGGCTGAAGGTTGTGACCAACGACGCATGGTTCGCAGCTCGGCCTTCCGGAACAGAGGACGTGTATAAGATTTACGCCGAATCCTTCAAGGGACCGGAGCATCTTGCTGCAGTGCAGGATGCCGCGCGTGCCGTCGTCTCCGCCGCATTGGGGGACTAGACAATTGACAAGCTCAGCGAGGCGCGTCTACGTTCAAACGTAGACGCGCCTCGTCACTTTTACTAGAAAGGGGCACTAGATGAGCCTCCCCACTCCACCTATTGGCGTTGCAGATTTGGGTGTCACAGGCATGGCCGTGATGGGATCGAATCTGGCCAGGAACTTCGCCCATAAGGGATATAAAGTTGCGATCCACAACCGTTCCGTATCAAAGACGGAAAAGGTGTACGCACAGCACGGTTCTGAGGGGACTTTCTATCCCGCAGAATCAATGGCGGACTTTGTTGCATCGCTTTCCCGGCCACGGGTGGCAATTATCATGGTCAAGGCCGGTAGCGCCACCGATGCGGTGATTAATGAACTCGCCGATCTGATGGAGCCGGGCGACATTATTGTGGATTGCGGCAACTCAAACTTTATGGACACGCGGCGCCGCGAAGCTGCGATCCGGGCGCGTGGGCTGCATTTCGTGGGTGCTGGCGTTTCCGGTGGCGAAGAGGGAGCTCTGCGTGGACCGTCGATCATGCCAGGCGGTACGGATGAATCATATGCACGCTTGGGACCAATGTTTGAAACGATCTCCGCACACGTGGACGGGGTACCCTGCTGCACTCACGTAGGTCCCGACGGCGCGGGGCACTTCGTCAAGATGGTTCACAACGGCATCGAGTATGCAGATATGCAACTGATTGCTGAAGCATATGATCTGATGCGAAAGGCTCTTGGGATGTCGGCCCCGCAGATCGGCCGCGTATTTGAAAAGTGGAACAGCACCGAGCTCAATTCATACCTAATTGAAATCACAGCCGACGTATTGCAACATACCGATGCAGCCACCAGCCGCCCATTTGTGGACGTGGTGCTTGATCAAGCAGCTCAAAAGGGGACCGGTGCGTGGACAGTACAAAACGGCGCCGCCTTTGGCGTTCCTGTCACGGGCATCGCGGAGGCCACCTTCGCGCGCTCGCTTTCAGGCTCAATTCCGCAGCGTGAAGCCGCGCGCGCTACACTTCCAGCGGAGATCCTCGATGTGAAAGATCCGGAGAAAGAATCATTCATCGAGTCCATTCGGCTGGCCCTCTACGCGTCCAAGATGGTGGCATATTCTCAAGGTTTCGAGTTGATCGCTGCCGCTTCAGACGAATTTGGTTGGAATGTGGATCTCGGCGCGATGGCACGAATCTGGCGTGGTGGGTGCATCATCCGTGCCGCCTTCCTCAACCGGATCACCGAAGCGTATGAACGCGATCCCCGCTTGCCGTTACTGTTGGCCGATGAATACTTCCAAGAGGAAATCTCCCGCGCAATTCCGGCGTGGCGTACGGTCGTCACGTTTGCGGCGTCGTCGGGAATACCGATCCCCGCCTTCGCTTCGTCGTTGGCGTATTACGATGGCGTCCGTGCCGATCGCCTACCCGCCAATCTGATCCAAGCACAACGGGACTTCTTCGGCGCTCATACATATAAGCGCGTAGATCGTGCGGGCGTCTTCCACACACTGTGGAGTGCTGATCGCAGCGAGGAGCAGCAGGCGTAGCTACAGACCGAGCTGCGCGCGAACCGCGCGCAGCTGTATGCGCAGTTCGCGCCCGTCTCGGCCCGTAATCAATGGGATCGTGGCGGGCCGAATTCGTGGCGGAATGTACTTTCCATCGCGTGGCGTCGCGTAGCCGTGTGCCAGCACTTGCTCCACCGGGTTGAGCAGACGCAAAGCGATCAGTTTGACCCGAGAGGGAAATTCGCGCGCGAGTTCGTCATAGATCAACGGATCATACTGGCCGTCGTCACCCACCAGAATCCATGAGATATTGGGGAAAGTGATCAATAGGTTGCGCAGCTGGGTGCGTTTGTGCTCTTGGCCGGAGCGGAACAAGCCCGTGGAAGTTGGCCCCCAATCGGTCATAAGTAGCGGCCCAGCAGGGAGCCCATGCGTATTAATGAACTCCTGCATCGCCGGCAAAGTATTCCACGCACCGGTTGAAAGGTAAAACACGGGGGCATTAGGGGCGCTGGCAAGCGCCTCATGGTAAAAATCGGCCATGCCGGGAACAGGTTTGCGGGCGTCCGTTCGAAGGAAAAACGCATTCCATGCCGCAATGAACATGCGCGGAAGCCATGTGATCACGATCGTATCGTCGATGTCTGAAATCAGCCCGGTTGTGGCGGCAGGATCCACTACCACCACGGGTGCCCGTACCTCTTCACCCACCGCGGGTTTGATGCGCACTTCGTGCCAGCCTGGTGCTAAACCGTGGCCTGAGACCAGCAGGTCGATGTACCCATTCGAATCCGTGCGCGTCTCAACACTTTGGTCCCCAATAGTGATCGTAACCGGGAGATTGCCCACCTGTGTCGTAAAGAACTGGCGCCATCCGCGCTGCGCTTCCTGGGCACTTTCCACAACCAGGTCTACGATGTCGTTCGCAGCATCGAAGGGATTGGATGCTTCCCACATCTGCCGAAGCGAGCGCTGTTGCATGGTGCCATGCGCCGATCCTGGCAGGCGAAACGCGGCCGGGCGCGCGTCTGCCTTCGGATCAGCCATTATTGCACGCGCCAGCACGTGAAGGTCGCGCATCGAACCGTATCCGGTGTAAGGCAGAATCCGTGGAATCCATCCTTGGTGGCGGCGCTTCACGATGCCCCGCCGATTGATACTGTTGTCCAGTGCCCGCGCCCAGTCTGCAAGTGCCACGCTCACACCTTAGCGGAGTTCGGCACTCGATAGCGGCAAAACAGTCGGTTCAGCGTACAATTTTCCGCGTGGATTTGGCGGATATCTTCCCTTCTGTGTTGCGCCTCTTTGACGTGTGCGGGGTGCTCGTGTCCGGAATTCTTGGCGGGATGGTGGCACGCGAAAAGCATTTTGACATCGTTGGTTTCTCCGTTCTTGCGATTCTTGCCGCCCTGGGCGGCGGAATGGTCCGCGATGTCTTACTACAGCAGGGCCCACCCGTTGCGTTGACTGACCCCTATTATCTGGGCGCTGCAATCGTGGGCGCACTCATCGCATTCTCTCTGCGGCTCACGGGGAAATGGTGGAACCGCTTCTTCATCGTGGCCGATGCGTTCGTGATCGGCGCGTGGTCGGCCGTCGGTGCCCTCAAAACCCTCCAAGCCGGACTAGGTATCCTTCCCGCCGTCATGTTGGGCGTTATCACTGCGGTGGGAGGTGGTGCTATCCGCGATATTGCAGTGTGCCGCATCCCCGCAATTTTCGGAGGTAACACCCTCTACGCCACAGCGGCCTTGGCAGCCACCGTTCCCGCGATCGTATTCTGGGAGCTCGGCTTTCCAAGCGTGGGCACACTTGTGGCCACAGTCCTGGGTGCCGGCCTCTGTATTGCGGCACGGTGGTATCGCTGGCAGCTGCCACCGCACACCCATTTTCCACTCGTTGAAGCGGCTGACCGCGTCCGCATGTCTTTCGCCGAATACATCAAGGCGCATGAAGCGGCACACGCGAAACCCGCGACTGAGCGGGAGACCTCTCCGCAAAGCCTTCGATCGCGCTCTGTCACGATGAAACGCGAACAACGCCGCAAATAGTGCGCCATCCCAGAATTCGCCACATCTCGCCGCAGTGAGGCAGAACACATAGAATAGGGAACACGGCCGGATCCACTCGCCGCTGTGACCATCTCGAAGGAGTTTTGCCGATGAATATTCCAGCTCCCGCGCAGTTCCCTGCTCCTGAACCCGTTGAACTTACCCCAGAAATTCTGGATCGTGCGCGCGGCACGCTGTTAGCGGCGGCCTGCGGCGATGCCTTAGGGGTCCCCTACGAATTCGATCCGCGCAGGGAATCTAATCCTCAGATGATCGGCGGCGGACTTGGGCCCTATGCCCCGGGGCAATGGTCTGACGATACGGAGATGTCTATCTGCGTTGCAAAAGTGGCCGCCACTGGCCTCCCGCTTACAGGCGGGAATGCACCGGATAGAATTGGCGCAAACTTCCTTGACTGGCTGCGCGATGGCGCGCTTGATGTCGGAATCCAAACGCGTGCCGTGCTCGAAGCTGCACAAGAGATGGGCCGCGGGGATATCTCCGATCGGCTCACTCAAGCCGCCCGCGATTATGCAGCGCAATCGGGCCGCGGCGCAGGCAATGGCGCACTTATGCGCACTGCACCCGTAGGTCTTGTCTCTTTAGGATCACGGGAAACAACCGCCCGCGCGGCGATCGCCGTGGCTCGCCTGACCCATGCAGATCCCCTCGTGGACGATTCGTGCGTGTTGTGGTCAGAGGCAATTCGCCACGCTGTGATGACGGGGGAGATCGCAATTCGGCCTGGACTGGATCTCCTCAACCCTGATTCGGCTGCGTACTGGAGCGCCGTAATCGACGATGCGGAAGCCGGGAAGGCCAATGCTCACCAGAATGGTTTCACTGTCAACGCGCTGGCGTGCGCCTGGCAGGCCGTGTGGGGAGCCCGGGGGCTTTCCGGCGAAGCGGCCATTCGCGAAGGAATTGTTGGTGCGATTCGGCTCGGATCCGATACAGACACCGTTGCCTCTATCGCCGGCTCACTCCTGGGTGCGGCTCACGGTGCCTCATCAGTACCAGCAGAGTGGGTGTCGGTAGTCCATGGTTGGCCGGGCATGACCGCCACCGAATACGCGGATCTCGGCGAAAAGATCGTGCGAGAAACGCAACGCAGAGTTCTCCCCTCCGATTAGCCGCTCCGCGAGCGCTACAAGTCCACCACTTCGACGTTGAGTGCCTCATCTCCCTGCGTGCGGTGGATTGCGCTCGCCACGCGATCTTTCGCATCGGCGAATGCATTGCCGGCAGCCGCGCGGGCCTTGTTTTTGCCGCCTTCCACAGGCTTCGAATGCCAAATCTTTGAGGATACAGAAACAATCTGTTCGTAACGCTCACGGCCTGCCTTGGCTCCGAGCACGTATCCGATCATGCCTCCAACGAGCAATGACTTCAGGCTCATATTCTTCTCCTCACTCGCTTTCTTGACTAGCGTACGCGGCATGCGGGGCCAGAATCGACAGTTGTAGGAAATCTCCGCTCCGCCTATGGCGATTGAATCGCTCCCCTCGCCATTGCTCGTGGCATAGACTGGTTGAGAGTGATGGGGCTCAGGGGGAGGGAACGGCGGTGCATCGCGCAAAATATCGGCCACTCATCGACGACGCTGTATTGGCGGACGCAACCGGCCGCACCCGTGAAGAGTGGTTCAACGCTCTCGACACGGCTGGCGGGCAGCAATGGGATCACGGCCGTATCGCGCGCTGGTTGGGTGGGAGGCACGACGTCGACGCCTGGTGGGCACAGTCCGTGGCAGTGGAGTATATCCGGGCGCGCGGACTGCGGATGCCTGGAGAGCGTTCAGACGGTTTGTATTCGGCAAACGTATCTAAGACAATCCATCGGGAGGCCACAGAAATTTGGCCATATGTGGACGACGACGAGGCGCGGCGCAGTTGGCTCGATTGTGAATTCGACATCCGGGCACGCACTCCTCTGAAATCCCTGCGCATGCGGGCGGCAGACGGATCCCACATCACTATCTCGCTCCATCAACTTCCACCACGCGTCAGCAATGAGCCGCGAACCCGAATCGACGTGACCCATGCACATTTGCCATCGGCCGCCGACATTCCGGAAACGCTTGCTTTCTGGAGAACTGCCGTGAACGCACTTGCCAGAGTAGTGACCTATGGCCTCGATTCGCCGGAGCCAACCGAGCCAGATTAAATCCGGGCTCCTGTCACGACTTCGGAGTCAACCGCACCAAGAGGCCCCTATGGTCCGATCCTCCTACCTCTACGATGGCTGAATCCGTTCCTTCGTAACTTTGTGGCGGAAGCACCCGATCGATTGGGGACGCGAAGAATGTTGGCAAGGACGCAGACCACGTGCCGACGGCACCACTTCCGGCCTGCGCAGCGCCGTCATAACAATCGAATCCTGCTGCCTTCTGGTGATCAACCGTGGAATTGAAGTCTCCGGCGATGATCGCATCCGGATAAGCAGCACACAGTCCGTATGCAGCCTCGATCTGTTGGCGCCATTCCACCATGTTGCCTTTGGTGGGCGCTATCGGGTGGACCGCAATGAAATCCGGGCCGGAACCATCCGACGATACCGCGCGGACTGCTGCAGGCGCGCCGTCTGTGTTGTCAAACGCGGCGGCTGCCGTGTAATTCCCGAGCGCATTCGAGATCAAGAGCACCGTGGAATCATAATCCGCCTCAGTGTCCGCTGTCCCCGTGTCAAATTGCTGAAAATTCAGGCCGCGATTTGCCAGCTCTTGCACGATTTGCTTACCCATATCCGAAGAGGTTTCCGGCAAGGTGACCACGTCAACGCCGTTAGCTGCGATCAGTTCAACGATCTCTGCGGGAGTCGTCGCCCCACCCAAAGTGTTGTATTCCAAAACGGTGATCGCACCGTTTCCTGTACCCGCAACCGTTATCCCCGGATCGGGCCCAAGCGAACCTGGGTTAGCGAGGCCGCGTGAATACATCGTGGCGCCATGCAAGCCAGCAGTCACCAAGAACACCAGCGCAATAAGAAATGCGAAGCCGCCGCGGTGGAGAGTGACACGGCGAATGATTGCCACAATCATCATGAAAAGAGCCGCGAGCGCGAACGCAACCACCAACCACCCACGCAAGGCAATGATCTGAGACCATGGCATCGTGAGCACAAGTTCCGCACTCTGCGGGAGTATCTCTGGTTTGACTGTGATCAGAGCTGCGGCGGCGAGCAGCGCTGTCACAATTGACCACACCACTTTCACGTGGCTCCTCCTTTGCGTTGGTAACACTGGTTTGCAGCATAGCGCCCGCGCCTCACAGATGCTGTGAGGTCTGGTTGGTGTGCCGGTAGAATTCGCCGGTAGGCCCGCTGAGTGGGAGAATAGGAGAGTATGTCACATCCCCGAAATTCTCGTAGCGCGAACGGTACCACTGGCACGCAACGGCGTGCTGCTCCACGCCGACCAAAGCCTTATAGCCGTGAGGAGATAGAGGCGCGGCGTGCGGCCGTACCACACATCGTGTATCCGGAGAACTTGCCGGTATCGCAGCGCCGTTCGGATATCAAAGATGCGATCGAACATAACCAGGTTGTCGTCATCGCTGGGGAGACTGGCTCGGGGAAAACTACGCAGTTGCCCAAAATCTGCCTGGAATTGGGGCGAGGTATCACGGGCCTCATCGGGCATACCCAGCCCCGCCGTATCGCTGCCCGATCCGTCGCTGAACGGATTTGTGTAGAACTGGGCATAGAACTTGGCGGTGCGATCGGCTATCAGGTGCGTTTCACGGACCATGTGGGGCCGTTGACGCTCGTCAAACTGATGACGGATGGGATTCTCTTGGCCGAAATCCAAAACGATCCTGACCTGACGCGATATGACACGATCATCATTGACGAAGCCCACGAACGCTCTCTCAACATCGATTTCTTGTTGGGCTACTTAGCGCAGCTTTTGCCGCGCCGCCCCGACCTCAAAGTGATCATCACCTCCGCAACAATTGACACGGAACGGTTTGCGCGGCACTTCGGACAACATCGGGCAGGTGGCCATCCGGGTGAGGAATGCCCCGTCATCAAGGTCTCCGGACGTACCTATCCGGTGGAGATCCTCTATCGGCCGCTGCTGGAGGATACGGCCGATAGCACCCCAGCTAAACCCGCCACGCCTGGGCGCGCAGAGGCGATTGATCAGGTGACAGGAATCATCGACGCATGTAATGAGCTCATGGCACAGGGGCCGGGTGACATCCTCGTTTTTCTTTCTGGTGAAGGGGAGATTCGCGATACGGCGGCTGCTTTGCGCGATGAACTCACGTCGCGATACATCGAGCCGGGCGCAGAATCGCATGTTCCCCAGGCCGTGGAAGTTCTGCCTTTGTTTGCGCGGCTTTCTTCCGCCGAACAACACCGGATTTTCGAATCCCACCGGCATCGGAGAATCATTCTGGCCACAAATATCGCGGAGACATCGTTGACTGTTCCGGGTATTCGTTACGTTGTTGATCCTGGTACGGCACGCATTTCGCGGTATTCGAATAAGACGAAAGTGCAGCGCCTTCCCATTGAGCCGATATCGCAGGCGAGCGCGAACCAGCGAGCGGGCCGTTGCGGGCGCGTGCAGGATGGCATCTGCATCCGGTTGTATTCTGAACAGGACTTCCGCAACCGTGACGAATTCACACAACCGGAAATCCAGCGCACGTCACTTGCGTCTGTGATTCTCCAGATGGTTTCATTGGGGCTCGGTGATATCGCAGCTTTCCCATTCATCGATCCGCCAGATCCGCGGGCTGTGCGTGCAGGTATGCAGTTGCTGGAGGAAATTGGGGCGGTTCAGCCCGGACACGCCCACCGTGTGCCACGCCTGACCCGTATTGGGCGGCAACTTGCGCGGCTTCCCATTGACCCCCGGCTAGGCCGCATGCTCATAGAGGCAGAAAAGAACGGGTGCGCCTCCGAAGTGATGGTTGTGGTAGCTGCCCTCTCCGTCCAGGATGTCCGCGAGCGCCCTGCAGAGAAGCGGCCCCAGGCCGATCAGCTGCACGCCCGCTTCACTGCCCGCACCTCGGATTTCTTGGCATATCTGACGCTGTGGCGCTATCTTCACACCCAACAACGGGAATTGTCTGGTTCCGCTTTTCGGCGCATGTGCCGTACAGAGTTTGTGAATTATCTGCGATACCGCGAATGGGCGGATGTGGTGACGCAACTCCATCAGATGGCGCGTCCGCTCGGCCTCACTGTTCGTCCCCTTGCTTTACCGACACCGCAGGACATCGCGGCAGCTCGGAAGGGTGTTACCCCGTGTGGCGGAAGTCCTGATTCGGCGGCCGTGGCCGCAGCGTGCCGGGAGCTTGGGCGTAGCGCGGATACTCCGGAAGCCGATTCAATCCACCGGTCTCTCCTTGTTGGCTTGCTTTCCAACGTGGGCAATTGGAGCGAACGGACACACGACTACGTGGGAGCTAGGGGAACACATTTCGTGATATGGCCAGGATCGGGCATTCGCCAGACGCCGGCCTGGGTGATGGCGGCCGAGCTGGTGGAAACCTCACGCCTGTTCGCCCGTACGGTGGCACAGATTGATCCGCGCTGGATAGAACCATTAGCTGCTCATCTCGTCAAACGCTCGTACTCAGAACCGATCTGGAGTGTGAAGAACGGCGCCGCGATGTGCAAAGAACGGGTCACGCTCTACGGCTTGACGGTTGTGGCCGACCGCTTGATCCTCCTTTCCAGCATCGGCACCGCTTCCGCGCGCGATCTGGCACACGAACTCTTTATTCGGCGTGCATTAGTTGAGGGCCAGTGGCGAACAAACCACGCATTTGTCCGCCACAATGAAGAGGCGCTGGAGGAAGCAAGAATAACGGAAAGCAAGCTGCGCCGCCGTGGCCTCGTTGCCGACGACGACGCGCTCGCCGCCTTTTACGCCGCACGCATTCCAGAAACTGTGACCTCCGCGCGGCACTTTGACGCGTGGTGGAAGAAGGAAAAACAACATAACCCACATCGCCTAGATTTCACGCAGGAGTTCTTGCTGGGGGGGCAGAACGCTTCGTCACAGGATTTTCCCGCCGAATGGATCCAAGGCGATCTGGCACTGCCCCTGCAGTACTCCTTCAGCCCGGGAGCATTCGACGACGGAGTCACAGTGACCATCCCCGTGACGCTGCTGCCTCAAGTCCAGCCACATGGCTTCGATTGGCTGGTACCCGGGATGCGCGAGGATCTCGTCGCTGGCACCATCCATGCGTTGCCCAAGCGAATCCGCCGTCAACTAGTGCCAGCACCCGATGCGGCGCGCAGCATCGTACCCCTGCTGCCATCGTTTTCCCCCCAAGAATCGGACACTGTGCCAGCGAATGCGCCATCGTTCCGCGAAGCGTTCACGGACGCTGTGGAGCGTCTACGTGGCTTTCGCATCGACAGCGCGGCCTGGGATGAATGCACACTCCCGCCGCATTTGCGGATGCGCTTCCGCGTGCGCAGTGAACGCGGCGCCGTGCTTGATGAGGGTTTCAGCCTCGAAGCACTGCAGCAATCCCTTGCGCCACGCGTTCAGAAAGCAGTGCACAACGTAGTCAAGGGCGCCGTCGTACAAGCGCTGGACGAAGCGGCGGCGAAACTTCCTACGCGCACATCTGAAACACTGACTGGCTGGCCCACGGTTGCCGATGCCATTCCCGCCTCAGTGGAAACTGTTGGCCCACACCACATGGTGGTGCGGGGCTATCCGGCTCTACTTACCGCACAATCGCCACAGTTCGGGGCGCGGCCCGTCCATCTTGGCGTCGTCGCCGCACCCGCAGAACAGACGCGCGATCACCGAATCGGGATCATTCATCTGCTCGCGCACGCCATCGCATTGCCGGAAACGCGGATCACCACCCGGTGGAGTGGCGCGATGGCGCTTGCGCTCGCAGGCGGCCCCTATCCAAATACCTCCGCACTTGTTGCCGATCTTCAGCTCGCAGCCGCCCGAAATGTTGCCGATAACTGGGCAACCGGGCATGTCCCGTTGGGCGAATTGCGAGACCGCGCAGCCTGGGAAGATCTGCTTCGCTGGTCTCGCGAACGCCACGAGGACGAAGTGTTTTCGCTCGCCCAACTGACCGCGCAGATATGCACTGAACGTGCCGCCACCCTGCACGAGGTGAAGGCTGCGAGCTCCATTGCGCTCCTCGCAACGGTCTCTGATATCACTCGCCAGTTGGACCAGCTGGCCTCTGCTGGATTCATTGCCACCACTGCCCAGGATCAGTTGCCGCATCTACCCCGTTACATCCAGGCCGCACGGCTGCGTCTCACGAAGGCACAAAGCAACCCCGCAGCGGATGACGCACTGGCGTGGCAGGTACAGAATGTGGCCCAGCAGATCGCTCGTGCGCGCGCCGATGCGGCCACGCACGCCTATGATCCCGTCACCGCGCGCACGCTTGATCAGGCACGCTGGATGCTGGAAGAGTTTCGAGTTTCGCTGTTCGCTCAGCAGCTTGGAACGCATGGAAAAGTGAGCGCCAAGCGGATCGAAAAGCTCCTCGCTACGCACTAGGCGCGTAAAACCGCCCCAAGAATTCCTTCTTCAGCTCCACATAATCGCCCGCAATCATCGCATGGCGAATCAAATCCACAAGATGCACCGTGAAGTATTCGTTGTGAATCGTCGCCAAAGTGGACGCGATCATTTCCTTCGCCTTGAACGCGTGATGCAGATACGCGCGCGAATAATGCGTACACGTGTAACACTCACACCCAGGCACAAGAGGGCCAAAATCGCGCTTGAACTCCGCGCGGGTCACATTGAAGCGCCCATCCGGCGAATAAATCGCCGCATTGCGGGCCACGCGTGATGGATTTACACAGTCGAACGTGTCTGCACCTGCCTCCACGGCCGCGAAAAGATCGTCGGGCTCAGAAATTCCCAGCAGGTGGCGTGCCCGATCATCCGGCAATTCTTCGGCAACCCAGCCGACAATCGTTCCCAAATGCTCCTTTTCTAACGCGCCACCAATTCCAAATCCGTCAAATGTCTGCCCATCCATCTCCATTGCGCCCAGGTCGCGGGCCGCTTTTCGCCGCAAGTCCTCATACTGTGCGCCCTGAATTACTCCGAAAAGCTGCTGGTACGGTTTGCCTTTCCGTTTCTCAGTCAGCTCCCGGTGAGCAACGAGGCACCGCTCCGCCCACCTGCGGGTCCGCTCCAGTGCTTCTTCCTGGTAGGCGCGGGAATTCAACAGCGTCGTCAGTTCGTCAAACGCGAACATAATGTCCGCTCCTAATTCATGCTGGATCCCCATAGAAATCTCCGGGGTGAAACGATGCCGCGAACCGTCCAGGTGCGAACGGAACCACACGCCGTCGTCGTCCACATTTGCCAAGCGTTCCTTGGATTTCGCCACTTCTGTGTCAGCGCGTCCGGTACCGGAAAACTCCTGCGAAAGCACCTTTTTAAAGCCGGAACCGAGCGAGAGCACCTGGAAGCCCCCGGAATCCGTGTATGTGGGGCCCTTCCAGTTCATGAATCGTGCAAGGCCACCCGCCTGATCCACGATATCTGGTCCCGGTTGGAGGTACAGATGATACGCATTCGCCAGAACAGCCTGCGCGCCGACCTGTGCAATCGATTCCGGCAGCACGGCTTTAACTGTGGCCTTCGTACCCACAGGAATAAAAGCCGGGGTGTGGATATCGCCATGCGGAGTGTGAATCACGCCTGTGCGCCCCAATGGTTCGCCCGTGTGTGAATCCCTCGCACCAGCTTCAAGCCTCGAGGTGATCGTGAAGCGATCAGCCATTGACCACCACGCTATCGTGTGCCGCGACATCTGCGAACTCACGCTTCTTCACCCAGTGAATTACCACATACGTCACCGGCAGAAATACTGCTTCAACACTCACCTTGTAAACAAAACCCGTTATCGCAAGGTTCGCTATTGTCGCAGCCGGTACCACACTCGCCCATGCGACAATGCAGAACAGCGTAGTATCTGCCGCTTCGCCCACAACTGTGGATCCAAGCAAACGAACCCACAGGTGATTCTCTCCAAAGCGCTCCTTAATGCGCACTAACACGATCGAGTTGAGCAACTGGCCCGCCAAGTATCCGCACAGCGACGCCAAAACGAAGCGTGGCACCACTCCCAAAACGGCCTCAAAGGCATCTTGATTCGCGTAATCCGCAGCCGGTGGGGCAACCTGCACCAACCAAAAGGTCAGGGAAGCAATCATCTGGATGGCAAAACCCATCAGAATCACGCGCTTCGCAGAACGGAAACCATACACTTCGGAGAGCACATCTCCCAGAATGTATGTGAGCGGAAATAGAATCGCCCCACCATCAAAAATGAGAGTCAACGGACCCACACCAATTTCAATGAGTTTCGTTGCAGCGATATTCGATAACAAGAGGAAAGCGACAAAGCACACGGCCACTACGTCGTACAGTCCTCGATCAACCTTCTTAAATGCGATGTTTCCGGCAGTCATGTCTCTCTTGTCCCACATGTATTCGTCTGATTGCATGCACGCTTTCCGCGCACGTCACGCACAAAATCCCACAGTTTCGTGGGCCGCGCTAAAAGCCCGGTGCTGCCACCACACGGACTTTCCGAGTATATAGCTAAAACTGAATTCGCAGCACCGCAGTACCGTCTGTGGGCGACGTCGCCTCAGTTATCTGTAACTCCTCGCCCTCGCGATACCCCACAGTCTGGCCCGGCAGTAGATAGAAATCAGATGAGACGATGTAATCGGCAGTATTGGCCAACATTGCATACACCTCTTCTTCGGACTTCATTGACTCCACAACCTCAAGATCCAGGTGGCCGAAGAGCGCCAATCCGAGCGTCCTGCCATACACCAAGTCCGGATGCACCAGACGCACACTCACCCACAGTGGCACAGGGGCTTGACCGCGCGTCAACGAATCCGCCAACTCCGTGACCATCTCCGGCGGCTGAACCACGCCCAATTCACTGCGGTACACCCCCACCGCTGCCTCTTCGCGCATCAGAACATCCAGCACTTCCGTGAGCACAATATGAGCGCTGACCATGCGCCGCCGCCGCGCCAAAGGCAGTGCATCGGCCGGTGGAACGTCGCCCGGCTTCACGCCGTTCACGCTACCCGTACGGTGAGCAGCTTCAGCCAGATCCTGTTCACGCACGGGAGAATAAGTAGTGACTGCTATATAGAACGTATGGTCGGGAAGGTGCCCGCGTTGCACCTCTAGCGATCCCGATATTGGTGTCATCATCACCAGAACGCCATCGATGCTAAACCGCAATAGGCGCCCAGCCTCCGTACCCGTGCCCGGCGATCCGGCAGGGACTTCCTCCCACACTGGTGAAACCGGCTCGTTCCACAGTTCTTTCATACGCGCCAACGCCGCTTCCACGTCGATCGGAGCCCTATATAAGGCTGCGACGGACAGGAATTCCGGGGCCTGCGGGTGGATGGCGGAAACGGGGAGCTCTGCGCTCATAGAATCTTCACCTTTCGGAAGGGATACGCTGCACTAACTCCACTACACACCATCTCATAAGCTGAGTGGTGCGAGACGACAGCAGCATTCTCGCACCACTCAGTGTTTGGCAGGCGCTCAAACAAGACATCCGCTCACCTCAGATGAAATGGAGCTGCCTACCACATGCGCACGTCCACCAGACGGCGCAAGCTATTGAATTGTGAGTACAACAGGAATTCACATGGATCCCCGCCGCTGAGAACCACTATATCCACAGCATCGGCGCCTTGCCAAGTCCCTCATCAACGTCACGCTGAGATGCGCTTCACACGTTCATGCACACGCTCAACTAGCGCGCGCTACTCCATATCCATGAAGTGCGGGCCCCGCGCCGCAAGTTCGGTGCGATACGTATTGTTCCATTGTCGCCATGGCTCTTTGGAAAGATAATCGTTCGAAAAACGTAGGTCCTCTGTTACTTCCGTCAGGCAGAACGCAGGGATTTTCAACCCCACCACCGGCGCTAATCTTTCACATTCGGCGATAATGAGCCCCTCATTTTGCCCACCAAAAACGTCAAATTCCCACCCGTCTTCGTCATACCACATGGAATACCGCGTCTTCAGGATGACATGAGGCGAACGGCGCACGATCTGCACAGCCACATCCGTATCGAGTTCCGTCTCCATCTCGTAGCGTTCACCCATTCCGCCGGGAGATTTTACGGCTATTGTCGCATGGACTTCGCCACCATCATCCCTGGCGGCGGCCAACAAATCACCCAACTCGCGCCGTTCGTACGCACCTAAGAAATCGACGGCGTCGTCAAACGGCCGCATGCCAGCAACCCTATCCGGGAATGTAATCCTCACCCGTACCGCATACCCGTCCACAGCAAACAGATAAGCCTGCACAATTACCTGGCACGAACCGTGCCTCACCACATCCTCTGGTAGAACTTCCACGAAGAACTTTCGCTCAAATTCGAAATGGAGTGCTTCATCCCCATGGGGGATGCCGTCCGCATACTCACTCATAGCTCAACCATACGAAATACTGAGATTCTTGCGGAAGATCACGCAGCAAAAAGTGGCAGGAGAAAAGGATTGAACGGCACACTAGAAGAATGACACGCGAAATTCCAAGCGGGGCCGATGTGGTGGTCGCCGCACAGACCCTCGGAAATACTGTGCGGCACACGCCGCTAGATCTCTCGCTTCGCCTCTCTGGGCTGCGCCACCAACCTGTCCTCCTCAAACGGGAAGACCTCCAAGTGGGCCGCTCCTATAAAGTGCGCGGAGCGTACAATTTCGTTTCTTCACTCTCCGAATCTGAACGCGCAGCAGGGGTGGTGTGCGCGTCTGCCGGGAATCATGCCCAGGGCGTCGCATTCGCGTGTCGGCAGCTCAAGATTCACGGCAAGGTATTCCTTCCCTCTACCACGCCGCGTCAAAAACGCGCCCGCATCCGCGATATCGGTGGCCCATGGATCGAACAGGTCATCGGCGGCGCGACATTTGACGAGGCATCGGCGTCCGCTCAGGCATACGCCGCGGAACATGGGGCTACCTATGTGCATCCGTTCGATTCGGCTCGCACCATCGCAGGCCAAGGCACAGTAGTCAAAGAAATCTTCGAACAAGCCTCCGAACTTCCCACAACCGTTGTTGTTCCGGTAGGCGGCGGCGGACTCCTCGCCGGCACCGCGATCTGGCTGCGCGCATTTCATCCCAACGTCCACATCGTAGGCGTGGAACCAGAAGGCGCCGCATCCATGGCTGCCGCGCTTCAGACCGGAGGGCCCGTGACGCTTCCTCATATCGATGCCTTTGCGGACGGCACCGCGGTCGCTCGCGTGGGCGACCTGACGTACCGCATCGCCAGCACCATGGTGGACGAAGTCATTTCCATTCCCGAAGGCGCAATTTGCACCGAAATGCTTGACCTCTATCAAGTGGAAGGCATCATCGCGGAGCCAGCCGGGGCGCTCGCGAGTGCCGCAGCAGCGCGTTTCCTTCCGGACCTGCCGGACGGTCCGATCGCGTGCATCGTATCCGGAGGAAACAACGACGTGTCGCGATACGACGACGTCGTCGAACGCTCGCTCGTCTACGAAGGCTTGCGCCACTACTTCCTGGTGACGTTCCCTCAGGAGCCGGGCGCGCTGCGGCACTTCCTTGACGATGTGCTTGGGCCGGGTGACGACATTATTCTGTTTGAATATACGAAGAAGAATAACCGAGAAACAGGGCCAGCTCTGGTCGGTATCGAAGTTGAGGAAAAGGAGGCATTACCAGCATTATTGGAACGCATGGACGCATCTCCGCTGGCGATCCAAAAACTGGAGCCCGATTCCCCCGCGTTCTCTTTCCTTCTGTAACAGTATTCTCATAAAGCCGCACCCGGATGGGATTCGCGGAGAATTGCACACAACAGATCGGATATTGATGGGTATCAAAAAAGCCATTGCTTCCACGTTCATGACTTTTTCCCGGTGGCATTTTGTCTATGAGGATATGCCACCAAAAGCAGTTGTCATTGGTGCGCCACACACCTCATATTGGGACGGATGGCTCATGGTAATGGCATTTTGGAAAGTTGGGCGTCCATTCCGATTTCTTGTGAAAGATTCGGCAGTTAATGCACCGGTCATCGGTCCGATCATCCGCTGGGTGGGTGGCATTTCAATCGATCGCTCCCATTCGAATGGTGTTGTGGGATCCTTGGTCCATCAAGCGCGCGTGAACCCAACATTCACCGTGATCATCGCCCCCAAGGGAACGCGCAGTGCTCGCAAGTACTGGAAGTCCGGTTTCTATCGGATCGCCTTAGAGACGGGGCTGCCCGTACAGCTTGGTTTCATCAATAGAAAAACCCACACCTACGGTTGGGCTGGGAATCTGCACATGACTGGCGACGTCACGGCGGATATGAATCGCATTCGCGCTTTCTACGATGGCAAGGTGGGCTTCAAACCCCAGAACACCAGTGTCCCACGTTTGCGCGCCGAGGACGATCCGGCCGCCCGCGAATGGCTGCTTGAGGGGATTGACTTAAAATAGCTCGCCCGCGGCGCCAAGAATGCCGCAGCATGGCCGGGCATTCTTGGTGTTATTGCTGCCGAACTACTGATGATGAGCAGCTTTGAGCAATGAGCTGATCACGCTGCTTCCATACGTGCGCAACGCATCGTGATGGTATGTCTCCGAAACCAGTGGGATCAAACCACGGATGGCGTGCGCAGTTTGCATCGATAGTTCAAAAGGCACGAACATATCCTGCGTATATATCCATGCGACGGTAGGCACAGTATTCTCCGCCAAGGTCGCCGCCGAATAGAGCTCGGACCAGTTTGTAGCGTATGCGAGCTCTTCTGCAGCATCCGCCAAGGGCGCTAGCGCCGGATCGCTCGCAATCTGCCAGGGGTACACATGCTCTCCTGTAAAGCGAAAACGGTAGCCTTGCCGGCGCAGATCCAGTTCTCCGGACCCTCCTGCAGCCAATGGGGGCAACGTAAATTCTGGGAACGCGCTGCGCATGCGCTGCGCACTCCACGCCGTCGCCCCGGTGGAACGCTGTGCGTAAATCGCCTCTTGAAGCACACCGTACAGAGGATTCTTCGCAAATGAGAGGTGCTCCGCCACGCGCGCCAAGAATTGCGGCCGCAGTCGCCGTTGCGCATTGTGTACCCAGACAGGATCTTCCAAAAGAAAATGCAACAAATCCGGACCGTACGAATATCCCAGCACCAACCCGAGCTGGCGGAAACGCCCCGGAGTGAGCCTTTCACCCGTGGGCAGATATTCTTCCACATCCGCCAGATGCGTGCTGATGAACCACGCCGTCTCCTCATCTTTGGGATAGCCCGCAAAATAGGCGTCGTTGCGGCGGGCCGTTGCGGGGTACGTACGCGAATACACAGCGTCCGCGCCCTGGTCAATAGATGGCAAGCCGGCCGTGATAAACGCGTGCGAAAGGCCTTCTGGATGATGTGAAAGATAGCTTGTCACGATAAACCCGCCGAATGATTGGCCAAGCACTGCCCAGGGCTCATCTCCCTGGAGTTCCTGGCGCAATGCCTCCGCGTCGCGCACAATCGAATCTTGGCGGAAACACGCCAAAAAAGCAGCTTGCGCACGGGCGTCACCCACGCTTGTCACCGTCTGGGCATCAATAGGAAATGAACTACCTGTGCCGCGCTCGTCGATCAGGACTACCCGAAACTCGTTGAGCGCCGCGTCCAGCCACGATCCGATTGGAGCCATACGCGGACCCGCCGAACCGGGCCCGCCCTGAAAGAATAGAAGCCGCGGAGCCTTCTCGCGCCCGGGCCTCACGTATTCCCGCGCAAAGAGCGTAATGCGCCGCGGGAAACTGTTGGGCGTGTTCGAATCCGTGAGGAGCGTCTGGATCCCCAGGTAATCGAGCGGCACTTCCAACCAATGCTCGAGCATGGTGCAGCCATCGAGATCGTGGGTTTCCGTATACATAGTTCCAGGTTAATGTCCGCGGCGTTGTGGGCAAAAAAGAAAAAGTGTGAGTTTACGCGCCAAAGTACTCCCGTCCTCCCTATTATCAGGGGAGAATGGTCATCATGATGAGCACTCGAATTCCTCTGAATGATGGCAAGCGCATTCCACAATTTGGTTTCGGTACGTACAAGATGACGGACGACGACGTCGCCCACGCCGTCACGTTCGCATTGCGGGAGGGCTACCGCCACATCGATACCGCGCAGATGTACCACAACGAAGCAGCGGTAGGGCGCGCGATCGCAGCCTCCGGAGTGCCTCGTGAAGAAATCTTCGTGACAACGAAGCTGGACAACCCCAACCACGAACCGGCAGTTGCGCGGCGCACCTTCGCCGAATCCCTGGAAAAGCTCGGAACCGATTACGTTGATTTATTCCTGATCCACTGGCCACTTCCACAACAATATGGTGGCGACTAC
Organism: Ancrocorticia sp.; assembly: GCA_022648165.1. GTDB lineage: Bacteria > Actinomycetota > Actinomycetes > Actinomycetales > Actinomycetaceae > Changpingibacter. The sequence continues at coordinate 5,625 of JALCLX010000011.1, read as the reverse complement.
CTGAGCACCTGGAAGGTGCTTGAGGAGTTTAAAGCAGACGGGCGGGCCCGCTCCATTGGCGTGTCCAACTTCCAGCAACATCACCTCGAACGCCTGATCCAGGATTCTGAAACCGTTCCCGCGGTGGATCAGATCGAATTGCACCCGTACTTCCAGAACGTGGGAGTGGCGGAGTTCTGCAGAGAGAATAGGATTGTTGTTGAAGCATGGTCACCGTTGGCACGCGGCGCCATCGTCAAAGAACCTCTACTCGAACGCATCGCTGCGGTTCACAACTGTACGCCTGCGCAAGTCGCACTCGCCTGGCACATCGCCAAAGGGCACGTCGTCTTCCCCAAATCGGTCACGCACAGCCGAATTGTGGAAAACCTCGGGGCGCTCAACGTCAATCTGACGGTGAACGAAGTGGAACGAATCAATGAACTCGACCGCGGTGAGGCGGGGCGCACCGGGCGCAACCCGGACACAATGCAGCGCTATCAGGGTTGATCACGGTGGGCCGTTCTGTGTGAGCCGTTCTGTGGGGCGATGGGACGCTCTAGCGGCACCATTATCGCCGGCATACGATGGAGTAACTAGTGAATCCGCTTTCGGTTTCACTGCGTCGCAGTCACAGAAATGAGGGAACATGGTCAAGTTTGCGTACACAATCGCTGGTTCTGAAGCGACTGGCGGAGCCGGATTCCAGGTGGATCTCAAGACGTTCCAACAGCTCGGCGTGTATGGCATGGGCACGTTGACATGCATCGTTTCATTCGATCCGAAGAATAACTGGGCCCACCGTTTTGTCCCCATCGCCCCCCAGATCATCCATGATCAAATGGAGGCGGCACTGTCATCTCAGGATATCGACACCGTGAAAATCGGGATGCTCGGGCATCCTGATACGATCGACGCCGTCGCGCAGGGACTTCGTTCCCAGAGCTGGAAGAATATCGTTCTAGACCCAGTATTGATTTGCAAGGGCCAAGAACCGGGTGCGGCACTCGATACAGACACCGCTCTGCGCCAGAAGATTCTGCCGCTCGCAACAGTCGCAACTCCAAACTATTTCGAGGCGTGTACGCTCTCCGGCATGACGGCACTGAAAACCGTTGACGACCTCACTGAGGCAGGAAAGCGCATCGCCACGCAGGGGCCAAAGTACGTCATCGTGAAGGGCGGAATCGACTTCCCCGGGCCAGATGCCATCGACGTGCTCTGGGATGGCGAAAAAGCAACCGTCTACTCCGAACCTAAGATTGGCCAGGAACGCGTGTCCGGTGCAGGCTGCACGCTCGCTGCGGCCATTACTGCCGAGCTTGCCAAGGGCGCGGACATCCACGACGCGGTCAAGACCGCAAAGGACATGGTCACCACCGGCATTAAAGCCCGCGTGAGCGCACACACTCCTTTTGACACCGTGTGGCAAGGCGCTTACACGAAATAACACGCCGCAGGGAACCGGCCGTACGGACAAGTACTGTGCGGCCGGCGCACCGGGGCGCACCGCTCGGCGGTACTGCAGCGCGTGTTGCGTGGCCGCCTAGCTATATTGCGGCGTGCCGTAATCGCCCTCCGCATCGGATGCATATGCGGCGAATCGTGCCCTGTTCCCCTGGAAATTGAGTTCCACCTTCCCGGTAGGCCCAGAGCGCTGCTTGCCAATGATGATCTCCGCAAGCCCCGTGTGCTGTTCCGTTGGCAAATACAAGTCCTCACGATGGATCAGCATCACGACGTCTGCATCCTGTTCCAGTGAGCCGGATTCACGCAAATCTGCTACCTGCGGGCGCTTGTTGTCACGCTTCTCCGCATCGCGGTTCAGCTGGGCAACAGCAATGATCGGGATATCGAGCTCCTTGGCCAACAGCTTGATGGACCGCGAAAACTCGGAGACCTCTTGCTGGCGCGACTCAACAGCACGCCCCCCGGACGTTAACAGTTGTAAGTAATCGATCACGATCAATTCGATAGGGTTCTCTCGCAGCTGGCGCAATCGCCGGCTCTTCGCGCGGATCTCCGCCATTGTCATGTTCGGCGAGTCGTCCACATACAGTGGCGCCGTGGATATGCGGTCTAGCGTATCGACCACCTTGTCCCAATCGCGCTGATCCATGGTTCCTTGAATCATCTTGTTCAAGAAAACGTCTGATTCAGCCGAAAGTAGGCGCATCGCCAGTTCGTTGCGGCTCATCTCAAGCGAATAGTAAACCACCGGAATGTTGTTCCTGATGGCCGCAGATCTGCAAATATCCATCGCCAGCGTGGACTTTCCAGCGCCAGGACGTGCAGCAATAATGATCATCTGGCCTGGCCGCAAACCGTTTAACTTGGCATCCAGCTCCGGGAATCCCGTGGGAACTCCCTTCATCTTGCCGTCGCGGTTCTCGTTCGCTTGCAGTTCCTCTGTAAGTCCCGGAACGATTTCCTCCAGACTTGCATAGTCCGTTGCATCCTTGCGTTCCGTAATGGAGAAAACTTCCGATTGCGCGATGTTAATCAAAGACTCAACATCCGCTCCGTCCGTGGTGTATCCGAGCTGCGCAATGCGGGTTCCCGCTTCTACCAAAGCGCGCAATTGTGCCTGTTCGCGCACGATGTGCGCGTAATACGCTGCATTCGCGGCCGTTGGAACGCTCGACACAAGTGTGTGAAGCTGGGGAAGCCCGCCGACGAAGTCAAGCTTGCCGTTCTTGCGGAGTTCTGCCCCCACCGTGATGGCATCGGCTGGTTCACCGCGTGAAAACAACTCCACGATGACGGAATAAATGGTCGCGTGCTGCGGGCGGTAGAAATCCGCCGCATCCAGTATTTCGACGACGTCTGCAATTGCGTCCTTGGAGAGCATCATGCCGCCGAGTACAGACATCTCAGCCTCGATACTCTGCGGTGGCGTGCGCTCAAATGAGGATCCCCCGCGCGCGCCCTCACTCACGATAGGCATAGCGTATCCCCCTCTATTCAACGCTGGAACTTCACTCACTCTTACCATGTTGTTCCAAAAACGCAAATGCTCGAACATCTGTTCTGTGGAAACACGCCGGCGACACTGTGCACAGACCTTGCATAATTCTGGGGATAAGTTATCGACTTATCCCCAGTGTCCGGTGGTTATCGCCGCACTTGTGGATTGACAGCTCGAATTCTGCGGGATTTCATCCCCAGTTTTGTCCACAATGGTGGATAACCGTACTCGATATATTGGAATAAATCCAGTCTATATGAAGAGCTCCACCTCAAGTTCAACTTGAGTTTTGACAATAGGGGTTCACCTGTCACGACGTTCCCGATGCGTCTGCAGACTCCCTCTCACGCACGTGATCGAAATGTGACGATAGGCTTGGCAATGATGAAGAACCCTATAGATCACGATATTCGCAAGCTCGCGCTTCCGGCATTGGGAGCACTCCTGGCCGAACCGCTTCTGATCGCCATTGATTCTGCAATGGTTGGCCATTTGGGAACCACCTCACTAGCTGGGCTTTCGCTGGCCTCTACCATCCTCACCACAATCGTTGGGCTCTGCATCTTTTTGGCGTACGCCACCACGGCGGCAGCCGCCCGGGCCGTGGGCGCCGGGAATATTGCCTCGGCATTACGCCAAGGACTTGACGGCGTGTGGTTGGGATTCGGACTCGGATCCCTGCTCGGCGTGCTGCTCTACGTTTTTTCTCCTTCACTATTAGCCGCATTCCACCCCGATTCTGCCGTTCTAGTGCAGGCGCTGGCGTATATACGCGCATCCGCCTGGGGGTTACCTGGTATGTTAACGGTGCTGGCCGCCACCGGGACGTTACGCGGCTTCGGAGATACAATAACTCCGTTCTACGCCACAACCGCCGGCGCTATCATCAACGCGCCGCTGAACTTCGTCTTAATCTACGTTGCCCATTGGGGAATCGCTGGCGCCGGAGCCGGCACGGCCACAGCACAGACACTCATGGGACTCTGGCTCGTTGGCAAAATCGATGTTCACGCGCGGAGTGAGGCTGTCGCTTTCTGGCCTACTGGCGCGGGAGTACTTCGATCGTTGCGCGACGCAGTTCCGCTCATCATCCGCACAATCTCGCTCCGGGCGGCGATCCTTCTGCAAATCGCCGCATCAACCAGCCTGGGAACAATTGCGTTGGCGTCAAACCAAATCACTATGACATTTTGGAATTTTGCAGCATACGGGCTTGACGCGCTCGCAACGGCAGCCCAAATCCTGGTTGGCCAAAGCCTGGGTTCACACGATCACGAACGCGTACGGGAAGTCTTGGGCCGTTGCCTCAATCGTGGCCTGGTCTATGGCGCGTGGCTGGGTGGCGCACTTTTCGCCCTCAGTTGGATCCTTCCGCGCCTCATCAGTACGGATTCGGCGGTGCGCGGCCTTGCCACTCATTGCCTGTGGGTGACCGCGCTCGCCTTACCGCTTGCATCTATCGCCTACATGCTTGACGGCGTCCTCATCGGCGCAGGCGACACCCGCAAGCTCGCGCTCTACATGGTCGTCGCACTGGCCGCTTTTGCACCGTGTGCGTTGGGGATCATGTGGTGGGGTTCCGGCTCAACCGCACAGATATTCCTGTGGATTGCTTATGCGGTCGTCTTCATGGGGGCTCGCGCCGCCACTATGTATCGGCGCATCCGCGGCAATGAATGGCTCAACTAGAACCACTACGCCACCTTCAGTATGCCAGCGCCATTGTGTTGCAGGACGCGAGCCCAGCGCCTACGACGTCGTAAGCAAGTGCGTCGAAGTCAATCCACCGTGGCGCGGCCATCCAACCATCCGCAACTACAACCATACGTTTCGTACGCCGCGCCGGCGAAGCAAGCACGTGGGGACCGTGAGACGCAACCGCATACGTAAACGTTTCATACCCGATAACTGTGACCGTGTGCGAACCGTACGAACCGCGCACCATATTCAGAATCAAAGGGCGTCCAGCGTCAATCTCCGGAATCACTGTCCTGCGCCACGACCACGCATACACTCCGCGAGCCTCTGTGTGCGTATATCCATACGAAGCGGCCATCGTGCGCATCATGCCCGCGATGAAAACTGGAACGGTGCCCCACAATCGCGTATAGCCACGGCGGCGCGCCAAGCGCACTGCATCCTCATACAACTCCTCGCGCGCAGGTATCATCCCATAGCCCCGGCCACGGTAATAGTCGAACACCCGCGTGATCGCCACAGGAACGCAGTCATTGCGACCCCCGAAATCACTCATGGGGAACATATCCACTACCAAGCGTTGCGAGGCCACGCGCTCAATCTCGTGGGCTCCATACCGATCCGTCAGATACCGTTCCGGATTCTCAATGCGCCCGAAAAGGCCGCAGCGGCGTTTACCCTTATCTTGGCCGTCAAAACCGTACGCCTTCCCATTGCGCTCTAGCATGTGTGGCCCTCGTTCTCTGCTTCGCGATAATCGATACCAGCTTAACCTGTGCCAGCTTAGCCCTACCGTGTGGTGTGTGTGGTTTAAATGTGTGTGGGGCCGGTCTTGATGACCGGCCCCACACGAAAAAGGGGTTGATGGCGGTGTCCTGCTCTCCCACACCCTGACGAGTGCAGTACCATCGGCGTTAGTCGGCTTAGCTTCCGGGTTCGGAATGGGACCGGGCGTTTCCCGACCACTATGACCACCATCA
>JALCLX010000010.1 GCA_022648165.1 Ancrocorticia sp. | reverse complement strand
AAAACACCCAACAAACAACCCACCACCACACAACAGCAGCAGCAAGCCACCCATCAAATGCCACAAACCAAAAACATCCAACACACTATCAGACAACCAACCACCACACCCACACCCCACAAACCCCTAAAAAGGACCCACAGGAGAGGCGGAAATTTAATCTACCAGCGCGGACCACGTTGGTCAAGCGCATGGAGATGAGGACTCAAAAGTCCTTGTTACCTGCGGCTTTCGTGATGGAACCACTTTCGCAGTTCCGCTCTGCCGCCCGGCAACAGGTATTTATCTTACGGATCCAACACCCTCGGGTCAAATCACGGCATAGTGACGCGCACTACTGCCAGATTCTTTTTACCCTTGCGCAGCACGACCACGCCTCCAGGCAGCACGTCTCCTACTTCGAGCGTCCGTTCGGGATCTCGCACCTTGACGTTATTGACATTCAGCCCTCCCGAGGCGAGAGTGCGGCGTGCGGCCCCCACACCGCGTTCCAGCTTCGTTCCAACAAACAATTCGACAATCGGCTGGCCCACACGCCCTTCTGTGGACGGCAGCTCCGCGACGGCATCGTGCAGGGTGCCCTGGTCGATGTCCTTCAACTCTGCGCCTCCGAAAAGCGCCTGCGAAGCTGCAATAACACGCCGTGTTGCCTGCGCACCGTGCACCCATATGGTCACGTCCGAGGCGAGCGCCCGTTGCGCCTCCCGCCCCTGCGGCCGCTGCGCAACCGCGCGTTCCAGCTCCTCGATCTCCTCACGTGAGCGGAACGTAAAAACTTTGAGCATGCGCACCACGTCGTCGTCTGCCGTATTGAGCCAGAACTGGTAAAACTTGTAGGGGCTCAGCATCTGCGGGTTCAGCCAAATCGCCCCGCCCTCGGTCTTGCCGAATTTGGTTCCATCGGACTTCGTAATGAGGGGATTCGTGAGGACGTGGACGTTCTTTCCTTCAACTTTGCGGATAAGATCCATCCCGCCCACCAGGTTGCCCCACTGATCGTTGCCGCCGACCTCCAGTGTGCACCCGTACCGGCGGTATAGCTCAAGGTAATCGTTGGCTTGCAGAATCTGATAGCTAAACTCCGTGAACGAGATTCCCTCCTCAGAATCCAAGCGCCGCGCAACGATATCCTTGCTCAGCATCGTTCCCATTCGGAAATGTTTGCCAATGTCCCGCAGAAAATCAATGGCGCTCAGCTTGCCCGTCCAGTCAAGATTATTGACGATTCGTGCGGGATTCTTACCCGAGAAATCCAGCAAGGACTCCAGTTGTGCGCGCAGCGAGCCGGCCCATTGGGCCACCACATCACGGGTATTGAGAGTCCTTTCTCCGCTGGGCCGCGGATCGCCGATAAGGCCAGTAGCGCCTCCGATCAGCGCGATCGGGTGATGCCCGGCCATCTGAAGATGGCGCATCACTTTCACCGCTACGAGATGCCCATGATGCAGGGAAGGCGCCGTGGGATCAAAACCGCAATAGAACGTCACAGGCCCTTCCGCCAACGAACGCCGCAAAGCATCCATATCAGTGGATTGCGCAATGAGGCCGCGCCACTGCAATTCGTCGATGACGTCTGTCACGAATCTTCCTTTCGTTCTGTCTCTTGGTTGCTGGGCGCCCACACCACGCGCTGGGCACCTACACCACGATTCACTCGTGGCTCTTTAGGCCCGATGCAGTGTTTGTAAAAGTGCGTCGTTTCGCTACTGCCGCGCGCGCCGCGCTGAGCTGTTCGTGCACCCGCTGAGGGGCGGTTCCACCTTTGCCGGTTCGCGCATTGACCGCGCCTTCCACACTCAAAACACCGCGAACGCCTGGTGTGAGCCGCTGATCGATGCGCTGAAGATCCTGATCACTCAGATCCCACAGTTCTATGCCACGCGATTCGCATTCCCTCACACATGCACCTGAGATCTCGTGTGCCTCTCGAAATGGCACGCCCTGGCGCACGAGCCACTCAGCAATGTCCGTTGCCAATGAGAATCCAAGCGGCGCTAGCGCTGCCATTCGCTCAAAGTGGAGTTTCATGGTGTCCACCATTCCGGCAACAGCCGGAAGCAACACGTCTAACGTATCGATCTGATCGAATACCGGTTCTTTGTCCTCTTGCAGATCGCGGTCGTACGCCAAGGGCAAGCCCTTGAGCGTTGCCAGTAAGCCCGCCAGATCGCCGATCATGCGGCCCGCTTTACCCCGAGCGAGTTCCGCAACATCGGGATTCTTTTTCTGAGGCATGATTGAGGACCCGGTGGAATACGCGTCGTCTAGCGTGACGTAATCGAACTCTTTCGTATTCCAGATGATGATTTCTTCGGCGAGCCGCGAAATATCAATACCAACTTGTGCCATCACGTAAGCGAACTCGGCGACGACGTCGCGCGCAGCGGTTCCGTCGATCGAATTCTCTACAACACCGCGGAAGCCGAGCTCTTCTGCCACCGCCGCGGGATCCAAGCCGAGCGTGTTGCCCGCCAATGCACCAGATCCATACGGACTTACCGCCGCGCGCCGATCCCAATCCTCTAGGCGATCCAGATCCCGTATCAGCGGCCACGCGTGGGCCAAAAGTTGGTGGGCTACAAGAATTGGTTGCGCATGTTGCATGTGCGTTCGTCCGGGCATCACGGCGTCTCCGGCGCGATCTGCCTGCCCGATCAGGGCATCAGCCACGTCCAGGATTCTTCCGCCGATCGCGCGCGCCTCGTCGCGCAGATACATCCGGATCAACGTCGCTATCTGGTCGTTGCGCGATCTGCCTGCCCGTAGCTTTCCGCCCAGTTCCGTACCGGCGCGCTCCAGCAGCCCGCGTTCCAAGGCCGTATGGACGTCCTCATCCTCCGGCGTAGGTGCGAAAACGCCCGAAGTGACGTCCTCATCCAACCGCCGCAGGGCGTCCTCCATGCGGTCCAGCTCATCGCGGGTCAAAAGCCCGGCGGCAAAGAGCGCGCGCGCATGCGCGCCCGAGCCGGCGATATCGTAATGCGCCAAACGCCAATCGAATTGAGTTGAACGAGAAAGTTCCGTGAGCGCCTGAGCCGGGCCGCCAGTAAACCGGCCACCCCACAGCGCGATGCTCTCAGTCATGGTCCCCATCATACCGATCCTGTAGTAGCTCGGCCGCTTGCGCCCGCGGACCGAGCACCGTGCATACCACGTGGTCGCTACACTAGGCCCATGAGTTCTTTGCCTTTGTCGTCTGCTCCGTGGCCGCGTTCTTTCCTCAAGGAGTGTGATTTTTCGCCTGAACAATGGCTCACACTCATTGACCTTGCCGCACAGCTCAAGGCGGAGCACAAAAACGGCACGGAGGTGCAGCGGCTTGCGGGCAAAGCCATTGCTCTCATCTTTGAAAAGACGTCCACACGCACGCGGTGCGCGTTTGAAGTTGCCGCCTTCCAGCAGGGCGCGCACACGACGTACCTCGATCCGTCCGGTTCCCAACTGGGCCACAAAGAATCGATCGCCGATACTGCGCGTGTGCTGGGCAGAATGTTCGACGGCATCGAGTTCCGCGGCACCGCGCAGACCGACGCGGAGGCACTTGCCGAGTTCTCGGGCGTGCCAGTATTCAACGGGCTGACGGACCAGTGGCATCCCACCCAAATGCTGGCGGACGCACTCACCATTCGCGAACACGTCAAGAAGCCGTTTACCGACGTCGCACACGCGTATCTGGGCGATGCGCGCTTCAATACTGGGCGATCCTTATTAGTCTCCTCCGCGATGCTCGGGATGGATGTGCGCATCGTCGCTCCGCCCAAGTTCCAGCCCGACCCACAGGCACGCACAATTGCACAGGCGTACGCGGATCGCACCGGCGCGCGAATCACGATAACGGACGACGTCGAAACCGGCGTGCGCGGCGCCGACGTCGTTTCCACCGATATTTGGGTTTCCATGGGTGAGCCCAAAGAGGCCTGGACGCAACGAGTGGCAGAACTGCGTGACTACCAGGTGAACGCACACACTATGGCACTGACCAATAATCCCGATGCCGTGTTCATGCACTGCCTGCCGTCATTCCACGACCTCGAAACGAGCATCGGCCGAAAAGTCTTCGAACTCACGGGCCTTTCCGCACTCGAAGTCTCCGACGACGTCTTCAATGGGCCTCAATCAGTAGTTTTCGATCAGGCTGAGAACCGCCTCCACACCATCAAGGCTGTTCTGGTCGCCTTCCTCCAGCGATGAAGCATAAGACGAACGCTGGGGGCATCCACAAGAACCCATTGGGTCCTCTGGTGCTGCCCGTCTATATCCCCGCTCTTATCTATGCGATAGGGACCGGCGCTATTACGCCCGTGCTCGTGTTAGCGGCTTTGGACATCGGTTTCAACGAGGCCGAATCTTCGGCCGTCGTTGGCGTATTTGGCCTGATCGGTGTTATCGCATCGCCTCCGCTTGGACGTTTCATCTCCCGAATAGGCGATCGCGCGGCCCTCATCTCGGCTGGCATTGTCACGTGTTTGGCACTGCTCCTGTCCGTCGGTGCGCTGGTCGTGGGGACAACTCTTTTTGCGCGTTCATCCTTCGTCATCGCGCTCGTCCTGATCGCGCTGGGTGCCAACATCTGGCAGCTCGGAAGGCAGGCGTATGTGGCCGAAAACATCGATCCTGCGTGGCGGGCGCGAGGATTGTCCACACTGGGCGGCATGAATCGCCTTGGGCAACTGATCGGCCCTGCGGTTTCAACCGCATTACTGGGACTGTGGTTCCTCGGTTCGCCGTTTTGGTTTGCGTTCGTGCTCTCAGCGATCGCCACGCTCATGATCGTCGTTTTCCTCGTGCCAGCTGAGCCTCCCACCGTGGTTGCGCAGAATCTCGGAAAGAAGCCGTCCCCGCAGCCCATGCGAGGCGAGCAAGCAGCCGCTGAAAAGACTGTTCGCTCCGTCTTCGCCACAGTGATCATGGGCGTGGGCCTGAACGCGATCTCGATACTCCGTTCTAACCGCAACGTCATAGTCCCGTTGTGGGGGACGTACCTCGGTGTTGATGAACGAATCATCACTGCCACCTTCGCAGTGTCTGCTTTGGTGGATTCGGTGATGTTCGTGGTCTCGGGCGGCCTCATGGACAAGCACGGTAGATTAGCCGCGCTGATTCCTTCGCTCACCGTCATGCCAGCCGGGATCATTATCATGCTCGCATGGCCCACGGTGCCCGGCTTCGTGATCGGCGCATGCGTCTTGGGATTTGGGAATGGTTTTGGTGCCGGCGTGGTCATGACCACCGGAGCCGATCTTTCGCCCGTCCACAACCGTGCGAACTTCCTCGGGCTGTGGCAGGCTATCGTCAGTATCGGGACGGCAGCTGGCCCGTTTATCGCATCCGGGATGACCCACGCTATCGGTGTTGCTGCGAGCTTGTGGGCAACAGCGGGCATCGGAATCGGCGGGGCTATCTGGGTTGCTCTCCTCATCAAACCCGCCTACCGCAGGCTGGGAATCGATTTACGCGGCCGTCCGCTCAATCCGCAAGGGCAAGATCCCAACCTTGCGAACGAATAGCCTGCACAATGTGGTGGCGTTCCGGGAGAACAGCGTTCAGCTTGGAGACCACCTGATCGGTGAAGGTATCAGAGCGCCGTCCGTGTTCCCTCAGGTCGTAGTACGTCTGCATCACGGCATCGTAATCGCGCAATGCATCCACCACAGACGGCGGTTCCGTGTATCCATTTGTCATCACTCGCAAACTCATCGGCATTCGCGGTTTCAGTTGCGGATCCTGCGCGGGATACCCCAGCGTGAGCCCCACAACGGGAAATGTCAGCGCCGGCAAACGCAGCAATTCGATGACGCGGCTCGGAGAATTCAACACGTTTCCAAAATAGTTGGTTCCTAATCCGAGTGATTCGGCCGCAACCACGATGTTCTGCGCCATCAAACAGGCATCGGTCCACCCTTCGAAGAAAGAGTCCATCGAGCGTGCGCCATAGCCTGCAGCCCCTCGTTCATCAAGTATCACCTGGTTACGGTGTGTGTCCACGATGAAGACCAGCATCTCCGGCGCCTGGCCCATATACGCCTGATGCCCCACGTCCGCCAGCACACTGCGCAGTTGCGCATCGACCACTCGAATGATCGATGCGTGCTGCATACCGCGTGACGACGCTGTGCGTTGCGCTACGTCCATGAGCGTACGGAAAACGTCATCAGGGAGCGGATCGCCTGTAAATTGGCGGATAGTTCGGTGCCGCAACTGTGTGTCAATCGTAGAATTGAGGAGGTCCATGGGGCGATCTTACGCTTTCCAGGGTGGTGTACACCTCTGCCTCAGAATCTTCCGCGGGCCACGCCCACAGACTAGTGTTACTAGGTCGAAAGGTCTCCATGAATAACTCGCGGTACTTCACAGTTCCTGGATCCTCACGTAAATACGATCGAAACTGGATGCTGGCCGTTCTGTTGATCTCACTCATGTTGTCGCTACTCCAGGTGAGCTCGGTCAACAACTTGCTCCCATCGATCGAGAACTCGATGCAGGCGAGCGAGGGCTCCATCCAGATGGTTCTGTCTGGATACGCACTAGCCGTTGGGATCATTCTTGTGCCAGCAGGCCGTTTGGGTGATATTTTCGGACGCTCAAGCCTCTGGGTGATCGGACTCGTGATTTTTACACTGGCTTCACTCGGCTGCGGCCTGTCAGACTCAATCATTCATCTCAACATGATGCGGGTGCTCCAGGGTATCGGCGCGGGTTTCTATTCGCCTCAAGTCACCGGACTTATTCAACAGTACTTTCAAGGTCCGGCCCGGGCACGGGCATTCGGCTTCATGGGCCTCGTCGTCTCAATGTCAGTTGCACTCGGGCCTCTTATCTCCGGAAGCCTGGTCGCAGTATTCTCGCCCGATCCTGGCTGGCGTTACAGCTTCTTCCTCAATGTGCCTATCGGCATTATCGGCGCATTTGCCGCAATCCGTTTTCTTCCGTTTTCGAAAGAGCGCCGCGCGCTTGGGCCCCATGCCCAGCTCACGCGAGAAGAATATGATGACGCCATGCGCACCCAAGGCCGATCGCCACGTTCTGCGCACCAACGCGTTGATCTGGACCCAATTGGGATGGCCCTCCTCGCACTCGCAGTTTTGTGCATCATGCTTCCGTTCATGCTGCACGGCGTGGCGTGGCGCTGGTATGTGCTAGCGTGCGGCTTCCTGCTGATACCCGTCTGGGTGATGTGGGAGAAATCGTATGCGCAGCACGGTCATTTCCCAATGGTTGATCTGTCGCTATTCAAGATCCGCTCATTTAGCTACTGCACCGGCATATCGGCACTGCAGTTCCTCGGGAGCACCACAATCTTCGTAGCCATGGCACTTTTTCTGCAGGATGGGATGGGAGTGAGCGCACTCGCAGTGGGCTTAATCGGTTTGCCGAACGCGTTGCTTTCCGGATATGCAGCAGTATGGTCTGGAAAACGCGCAATCGAAAAGGGAAAACAGATTCAGGTCATGGCGCTCTCGTTGATCGTTGTGTCTGTGCTTTTACTCATCGGCTTTTCTGCGGGCGTTGCCCGGGCCAACTGGCCGATCGCCCTGATGGCGATACCGTTGTTGCCGCTCGGTTTCGGTGCGGGGTGCATGGGTGCAGCTAACCAGACTCAATCCATGATGCACGTTCCTCCAGCGCACGGCGGCACTGCAGGTGGCGTGCAACAGACCAGTCAACGCATCACCACCGCCATAGGCAATGCCCTGATCACGGGCGTACTTTTCGCTATGTACGGCGGCGGCGTCACAATTGATGGTTGGTACACCGGCTACAGTTGCAGCCTGGCAGTGATCGCGTTGTTCGTATCGGCTGCCCTCACACTCGCCATCATATTCTGGCGCCGCTCAGACGATTAGTAGACGTTCGCCTTTCCCATCGCTACGCCCTTGCCGAAACGAACATCACGTGCAGCAGCAAGTTGCGCCGGCATACCGAAGATGTGAATGAATCCCTTCGCATTCGACTGATCGTACGAATCGCCCTCGTCGTAGGTGGCCAAATTGAAGTCGTAGAGCGAGGTATCCGAGCGCCGTCCCGTCACGGTTGCGCGTCCGCCATGCAGCGTCATCCGAATATCTCCAGACACGTACTCCTGCGTATCCAGAATGAACGCATCCAGCGAGCGCTTGAGTGGCGAGAACCATTGGCCCTCGTACACGAGGTTTGTCCACTGATCCACCACGGTCCGCTTGAAACGCGCCTGGTCGCGATCCATCGTGACGTTCTCGAGCTCCTTGTGAGCAGCGAGCAACGCCATCGCGCCGGGAGCCTCGTAGATTTCACGCGACTTGATTCCCACAAGACGATCCTCCACGATGTCGATGCGCCCGATCCCCTGCGCCCCAGCACGGCGATTCATCTCTTGAATCGCTTCCAGCGGAGTAACGGTGCGCCCATCGATGGCAACCGGGATGCCCTTCTCGAAAGTGATAATCACTTCATCGGGCAGAGGCGGATACGTCGGATCATCAGTGTAGTTGTACACGTCTTTTGTGGGTGCGTTCCAAATATCCTCCAGGAACCCGGTCTCAATGGCGCGGCCCCACACGTTTTGATCGATGGAGAACGGGTTATGGTGAGTGGTCTCGATCGGAAGATTGTGCTCATTTGCGTAGTTGATAGAAAATTCGCGCGTCATCGCCAAATCACGGACTGGCGAAAGGCACTTCAGATCGGGCGCTAACGACGTGATGCCGTTTTCGAAACGCACCTGATCGTTGCCTTTGCCCGTGCAACCGTGTGCCACGGTAGTTGCTCCGAATTCACGAGCAGCCATGACAAGGTGCTTCACGATCGCAGGGCGCGAGATGGCAGAAATCAGCGGATAGGCATCCATGTACAGCCCGCCTGCCTGCAGTTCGGGCATGCAGTATTCGTTCGCAAACTCGTCGCGGGCGTCTGCCACGTACGCTTCGACAGCGCCGCAATCAAGCGCGCGTTGACGTATTGTTTCCAGATCCTCGCCGCCTTGGCCCAGATCCACGGCCACGGTAATAACATCCATTCCCGTTTGTTCCGCGATCCACCCGATTGCGACCGAGGTGTCCAATCCGCCTGAGTAGGCGAGGATCACACGATCCTTATGCTGCGCCATGTGTTGCTCCTTTTCTAGGTTTGTTACACGATCCTGATCAGTTGGTCTGAGTGCCCGCCGTCATTTAAGGTCACGCAGACTCGCACGAAATGCGCTGGCCGCCGCCTCGTCACGCGCTATGACAAGCACAGTGTCGTCTCCGGCGATCGACCCGAGGATGCCATCGATCCTGGCCCGATCGATTCCCAGCGCCAAGAGTTGCGCAGCTCCGGGAGGCGTGCGGAGAACCAGTTGGTTTCCCGCCTGCTGGACGCTTTGGAGTACCTCAATACCCCACCGTTCAAGTACTGAAGGCGCCGCAGTTTGCGGTCCATCGGGCTCCACCTTGTACACCTGCCTGCCGTCCGGCGCCTTGGCCTTGTATGCGCCCAGATCGTCAAGATCCCGGGAAAGCGTCGCTTGTGTTACTCGGATGCCCTCCTCTTGCAAACGTTCACGCAACTCGTGTTGCGAACTGATCGATTCGGTGGCAAGGAGATGTTGAATGAGCGCCTGGCGGGCTGTCCGAGTAACGGGTATGAATGGTTCTTCCATTGCCTTACCCCATCGCCTGATCGGGCGCTAGATCGCGCATCGCTTGAATGAACGGAACCAAGTCTGCATCCGTGATGGTCAGCGGTGGTGCGAGCCGCAAGGTCTGCGGATTGGGGGCATTGACGATAATGCCCCGGTCAAGTAGTGCGCTGACCGCCACTGGCGCATCCGCTACGGCAACGCCGCGCAACAATCCCTTGCCGCGCACGGCGTATCCCGCATCTTGGAGTTGCCCCGCGAGCCATTCTCCCACTTCGCGCACGTGTCCCAGCAGTGGGCCCACCTGGTCCAGTGTGGCGGCCGAAGCGGCACACGCAAGTGGATTACCCCCGAATGTGGAGCCGTGGCTTCCTGGCGTAAAAAGCTCTCCCGCGGCTCCAACTCCCACACAAGCGCTGATTGGGAATCCGCCCCCCAGTGCCTTGGCGAGCGTGACCACATCGGCTTTGACCGTATCCGCCGATGCGAGCCAGCTGCCCGTGCGCCCAATACCGGTTTGGACTTCGTCAATCACTAACAGCGCGCCAAAGCGATCACACAGGCTCCTCGCCTCGCGCATCACAGCGGGATCGAGCGGCAGTACGCCCGCCTCCCCTTGGATCGGCTCCATGAAGATTCCGGCGACGTCGTCGCTGAACGCCTGCCGCAGCGCCTCCACCGTGGGTTCCACGAACTCCACATTGCCCGGTAGTGGTTCGAAGGGTTCCCGAATCACCGCCTTCGCCGTCACAGAGAGAGCTCCGAGTGTGCGTCCGTGGAATGCATGAGTGAACGCCAGGAGCCTGCCCCCAGGTTTATGGAGGCGAGTCAGTTTGACGGCAGCCTCATTTGCCTCAGTTCCCGAATTAGCCAGGAATATCCGCACGGGTGCGCTGTAACCAGACTCTTTGAAGATCTGCGCGATCTTCTCCCCCAAGGTGACTTGGATGGGTGTGGTGAAGAAGTTCGAAACGTGTCCGATTGTCTGAAGCTGCGCCTCGATTGCAACCGTAAGTGCTGGATGCGCGTAACCGAGCGCGTTGACAGCGATACCGCCTAACAGATCCAGGTATTCGCGCCCGTCGGCGTCCCAGACATGAACACCTTCTCCGCGAACAAGCGCTAGTGACGGCACGCCAAACGTGTTCATAAACGTGGCACTGTACCGCCGTTTCCATTCCGCCGAGCTGGTCATGACTCCACCATCCAATCTGGATCCGTTGATTTCACCACGTCATGGTGTTCCGGGCCGCTCCACGTCACCAGTGTCCCAATTCCTTCATCCGTGAAAACTTCTAGCAGCATTGAGTGCGCCATTCGGCCGTCGATTACGTGAGCCTGCTCCACGCCTCTATCCACGGCACGCAATGCGGCCTCCATCTTTGGCGCCATACCGTGATCCAATGATGGCAACAACGCACGCAAGTCCGACGCGGAGATCTGCCCCACAAGCGAGGACTTGTCCGGCCAATTCAGGTAGAGGCCCTCAACGTCCGTCAGCATCAACAGCTTCTTCGCGCCGAGCGCCGCGGCGATCGCTGCGGCGGCCGTATCCGCGTTCACATTCAACACATCCGTTGGCTTCGCGACGTCCACGGCTATCGTGGAGATCACGGGGATGCGCCCGGCATCTAGGAGATCCGTTATCGATGTGGGGTCAACCTCCACTACGTCACCCACGTAGCCAATGTCAACGGCGTGACCGTCTACCTGGAGGCTACGCCTGCGCGCCTTCAGCATTCCGGCGTCTTCACCTGAGAGCCCTACGGCGTACGGAGCGTTGGCGTTGATCAGCGAAACCAATTCGCGCTGTACCTTTCCAGTGAGCACCATGCGCACGATATCCATCGTGTCGCGAGTGGTCACTCGCAGTCCTCCGCGGAACTCCGAGCGAATTCCCACGCGCTCCAGCATCGTGTTGATCTGTGGGCCACCGCCGTGTACGACGACCACGCGGATACCCATGTGGTGCAGGAAGACGACGTCTTGTGCAAAGGCTATTCGCAGTTGATCCGAGATCATTGCATTGCCGCCATATTTGACGACGAATGTGGTTCCAGCGAATTCCCGAATCCACGGAATCGCCTCTACCAGCACAGCCGCCTTATCCTGTGCCTTCTGCAGCCGCCCCAATATATCGCTCATGAGGAATACGCCGAATTCTCAGTCACGTAGTCGTAGGTCAGGTCGTTGGTCAGCAAGGTCACGGCTTCTGGGCCTGCCTTCAGATCGATTGTGATGGTGCATTGACGCGGAGTCATGTCCACGGATTCGCGCGGCTCCCCAATTCCCCCATTTTTGCAGACCAGAACTCCGTTGATTGCCACGTCCACCGCGTGCGGATCGAATGGTGCCACCACTTCCGGAACCGTGCCGATCGATGAAAGAATGCGGCCCCAATTGGGATCGTTACCAAAAATCGCCGCCTTGAGTAAGTTGGAGCGCGCTACCGATCGTGCCACTTCCACGCCCGCGCGCTGGGAGGATGCCCCGATAACCTCTACCGCGATGTCGTGCGAAGCCCCTTCCGCATCGCCGATGAGTTGCGCGGCCAGGTCCTTCGCTACCACAGTTAGTCCCTCCGTGAATTCCGCCAGATCGGGGCTCACCCCAGCGGCACCCGATGCGAGCAGCACCACCGTGTCGTTTGTGGACATGCAGCCATCCGAATCTATGCGGTTGAATGAGTATTCAACCGCGTGGGCGAGAGCCTCGCGCGCCTGCGATCCAGTGAGCGAAGCATCCGTTGTTATCACCACCAACATGGTGGCAAGTTGCGGGGCCAGCATTCCCGCACCCTTTGCCATGCCGCCGATCGTGACGCCCGATTCAAGCGTGCGCGCGGCGGTTTTTGCCACCGTATCCGTGGTCATGATGGCCTCGGCTGCATCCTCACCGCCGCTCCTGCTGGCCGCGCCGATTGCGAGCTCGATCCCGGTGCGGATTGCCACCATGTCCAGCCGTTCACCGATAAGCCCTGTGGAGCACACCGCGATATCCCCCGGCGCCAAATGGAGTCCGCGCGCCACCAGATGCGCAGTCGCTACAGTATCTTCGAATCCGCCGTCACCGGTACACGCGTTAGCGCCTCCCGAATTCAATACCACAGCGTGCAGCGTGCCATCAGACACGGCCTGACGCGTCCATTCCACAGGGGCCGCACAAACTCGATTCGAGGTCGTCACCGCCGCAGCCGTATATTCTGGGCCTTGGTTCACCACAAGCGCAAGGTCCTTACCGCCTCCGGATTTCAGACCGCATGCCACGCCCGACGCGACGAATCCCTGTGCCGATGTCACACTCACGGAGCCACTCCATTCACTGTCAATCCGGTGCCTTCAGGCAGGCCCAAGGCGAGGTTGAGCGATTGCACCGCCGCACCCGCCGTGCCCTTCATAAGATTGTCAATGGCGCACACCGCGGTGATGCGCGTGCCATTCTTGTCCAGCACAGCTCCCACAAGCGCCGTGTTCGCCCCAGTCACTGAAGCGGAACTCGGAAATCCCTCCTGGAAACGCACGAAAGTTTCATTCGCATATGCGGACGTGTACGCGGCGACGACGTCGTCCTCCGTTACGCCTTCGTGCACGGGAATAGACACCGTGGCCAGTATGCCGCGCGCCATTGGAACAAGTACGGGAGTGAAGGAGAGAGTCTTCGTAGCACCACCTGCGGCGCGGAGGTTCTGCGCTATCTCCGGGATATGCCGGTGAATCCCGCCCACACTGTAGGGCACAGCTGCACCAAAAGCCTCCGACGCCATCAGATGTGGCTTCATTCCCTTTCCGGCCCCGGAATAGCCGACGGCGAGCACTGCAACAATATCGTTCCCATCAGTGAGCCCCGCTGCAACAGCAGGCTGCGCGGCGAATGTCACCGCGGAGGCATTGCATCCCGGAGCGGCTATCAGCTGCGTATGCGCCAAGCGAACGCGCTGTGACGCAACGCCAGTTGGCCGAAGCAGCTCCGGCATACCGTATGTCCATGGTTCAGCTGCAGGCGTGCCGTAGTACTGTTCCCAGTCGCCGGCAGCTTCCAGCCGATGATCGGCTCCTAAATCAACGATCGTGCACTGCGGATTTCGTGAACGAATCGCCGCAGTGATAGGCGCGGATGTACCATGCGGTAGCCCAAGCACCGCCACGTCCGCATCCGCCAAGATAGCAGGATCCGTGGGACGAAGCTCCAGATCGCGGTATGCACCCAGGTGCGGTTGATAGTCTCCCAGGTGCCCTTCCGAATGTCCGGCACAAACCGCGGTGACCTCAAGCTGCGGATGGCCTGCCACAACGCGCAATACCTCTCCACCCGCGTAACCTGTTGCCCCAGCAACTGCTACAGTGAATGTCATATGCATAACTATACGCGCGCATGCATGAACAATCGGTACTGGCAGAACGTGATGTCCGCAACGCGATCAGACGGTTGTCTGCGCTAATTCGCGCAGCGTGCCACGGCACGTGCGATACAGCGATATCTGGGAATCGATCTTTGCAAAAAACTTCTGGTCAAGCAGCCGCGCTATATCGCGTTCCAGAGTCGCTGCCACACGGCGCGACACGAACCGCGCACCATGCGCCACACCCAAGCGGCTGAGTATGGACCACACAATCCCCGATACCACACCCGCCATGAGCAGCACCGTAGGGACAGGAAGCACACCCCACGTGGGAATCTCTCCTGTCGGCCAGCGCACCGCATCCGCGATCCACAGCCCAAGCAACCATAGGGCCCCGGCCATACCTACGCCGAAAGAGACCCATTGTAACGCATTCAGCAAAGCCCACCAGTGCGGTCTGCGCTGTGACTCGACGTCGACGCCCGCAATGGCCTGGTCACAGGATGCGAGCACAGCGGACATTTCCTTGCGAACATCATTTTCAAGCGCCATGCGCCACGTGACGGGAAGGGCAGCACTCACGCGCACCGCGTAGCGCACCATACTGGCCTCCGCCTGTACGTGAACCGCCGGTGCGGTGCGAATATTGCTTGCTCCCACGGCAGCGGCGGGGCGCGTATTGTTCCCGCTCATCAGGTGCAATCGCTGTAACGGATCCACCCGCCTGATCAGCCGTGCCGGGGGCCAGCCTGTCGCACGCCGCGCCCGGACACGATATGAACCCGCAGCCGCCTCGGATGCCACGCCGGCGCCGGCGGCCTTCATCACGTCGTGCACAACACGGCTGCGGCCACTGCTCGCTGCATCGGACGAGGAAAAGTCAGCACTTCCTCCGTCACTCTCTATGGCAGACATGACATCGCGCGCCGCCGTGCGTATGTCCGCTGCCATCCGCAGAGCGGCCGCGTGCCGGCCCTGCGCTATTGAGCACAGCGCTGAACGCAATTCCGCGATTCCCTCCCCCGTGGCTGCGGATGTCACGAAAACTCGCCGAGACACGCCATCGGCCTCAAGCAAGCGGGAGAAATCACGGACCACGCCCGGCCGGTCTGAAGGTGACAACTTGTCCGCTTGATTGAGCACGGCGACCATAATGTCAGCGTGTTCCCCCATGTGGCGCAGATAATCCTCATGGAGTATCGCATCAGCGTACTTCTGCGGATCCGCCACCCAGACCAGCACATCGGCCCGCGCGATCAGCTGCGACGCCACGCTCCGATGTGCCGCTTCAATCGAATCAATGTCGGGAAGATCCACAAGTACAACGCTTGCGCCTCCCTCGCATCCCAGCGGATTCGCAGATGTCTGCACCCGTTGTGGAATGTTGAGCATCCCCACGATGTTGTTGGCCGCCGCGCCAACGGCAAGTGGCGCCGCGGTAGTCGGACGCTGAGCTGCCACCCGGGCCACACTGTGTCCCACCAAAGCGTTGATGAGCGACGATTTGCCCGATCCGGTGGCACCGGCGAACGCGATGACGGTCGCTTCCATTTCCTGCCCGCGGCGTTCTTCCGCACGCTGCGCAACCTCGCGGGCGCGGGTGATCGCAGCAGCGTCCACGTGAGTGGCAAGCGAATCGAGCACCGCAGGCAATTCGTCAAGAGACTCTTGTAGCTTCACGCCTGCGCCTCCTCACGGAGCGCGCGTGTGCTGTCAGAAAGCGCAGCCGCCAGCCGCTCTGGGGACCCCGTATCCACCCCCAGACCGGCGAGGATGCGCCGGTATGGTTCCACGTCGTCATCCAGAAAATGCGCGGCGCGATCCAGCAGCGAATCTTGGGCCTGCGTGACCATCCGGCGCACCGCGTCATCTCCGAATACGGCCTCCAGTATGCGTTGTGCGAGCACTGCGGTCCCGCCAGCAATGGCCATCTCACTGCCTGTCAGCCCTGCGGTTGATGCAAAAACGGCAATCATCAGCGCCACTCCCAATAAGTTCACGCCTACGCTCACCATACGCGCCGTGGCACGTTTCCCCTTGCCCTCGGATGCTATGAGGTCCACGAGCTCTCGTTGCCACGCGCGCACGGCGTCCGTTGCGGCAGCCGCACGCGCATTCGGATCTCGTTGTTCCGAAATATCAACGGCGGCCAGCAGAGTGCTTCCTGAGGGATGGAGCTGCCATGAACGCCTCACAGTCCCCACACACATCTCCCCTTCAGACAGCAACAGTGCGCTGACGCTTTCCTCGACACTCGCCTCCATTCGATCCGCCTCCACGGCCCGGGCGCGGCCATGGAACCACGCACTCACACGATCCCGGACAGACGAGACTCCGGATTCGAGGCGCTTCATCCATTCGCCTGTACCGACGATCTCTTGCCAGCGTGCTAGTACTTCCCCGCGCAACAACGTTCCGTCGTCCAGAGCATAGGCCACCGCGCCTCGCGCCCCAGTCACCGCCTCGCTGATGCCCGCCGACATGGCCTCATATTCCCGATTTTGTTCCTCGAGCGCATCCGCAACCTGGCGCACGCCGGTAAACAGATTGTGTACCGCGCCGTTGAGAGTTTGCCGTGCTACTGAGGCACGCGCCGCCGCGTCACGCGTCAGCCCATCGAGCCAACCTTTCAGTGCCGCCACGTTCTCTGCCGGAATGAACCCATCAGAATCGATCGCCTCACTGATGACGAAAAGCGGTGCGCGTTCCAAGCCACGCTCTTTCAGCCGAGCCGCCAGATCCGGACGGATCTGAGGCCCAACTCCCGAAGGAACACGATTGAGCACCACTGCTATCACGATGTTGCGCGCCGCCGCTTCATCCAGCAAAGCCCAGGGAATCGCATCCGCATAGCGCGCCGCCGTCGTCACAAATATCCATAAATCCGCGGCGGCCAGAAGCTCGGAGGCCAAGCGGCGGTTCTCCTCAACAACCGAATCGATATCAGGCGAATCGAGTAACGCTATCCCCTGTGGTAGCGCCTCGGATTCCACCAGCTCCAATTCCGTGACGTCGCCACTGCCCGAAGATTCGCCTTCGCGCGCAACACGCGCCAAGCGCGGCAAAATACGATCTCCCTCAAACCAAGCCTTTTCACCGCGGTGGCACACCAATACCGGGCGCCGCGTTGTCGGCCGGATCGCGCTGGCAGCAGAGACGGTTTTCCCCACGAGGGAATTGACTAACGTGGACTTGCCGGATCCGGTAGAGCCGCCCACCACGGCCAACAGTGGCGCATCCAGTGTGCGGTAACGCGGCACGATGTAGTCACTGAGCTGATGCGAAAGATCGGCGCTGAGCTCCGCTCCCGAGGCGGAGTGAGGCGTCGTTAAAGGGAACGATGCACCCGCAAGCTCGCGCCGCAGAGTTTCAAGCGACGTCTGGACTGCGGGTGACCCACTCATGATGCCTCACTCAACACCGGACGGAGGTCTTCTGCGGCGGGCTCCCACGTCGCGGGGTCCGCCGGCGTTTGCTCGCCACTGCGGATATCCTTCACCTGCTCCCCTTCATCGGTTGTAAACCAGACGTACGGGATCCCGCGCCGATCCGCGAAACGAATCTGCTTGCCGAACTTCTGGCTGCCAGGCGAAACATCTGCAGGGATTCCCCGCTTGCGCAACGTCATCGCGGTCTTCTCCGCGTGGCGCCGCTCCGTCTCGTCGTTCACCGCCACGAGCACACACGTCGGAACGCGGCGGCTGGGAACAACAAGACCACGCGAGATGAGCCGTGAGATGATCCGCGACACGCCAATGGATAGGCCCACCCCCGGATATGTCTTCTTGCCGTCCGCAACCAGCGAGTCGTAGCGGCCACCGGAACACACCGAGCCCAAGTCCTCATGCCCAATCATCGTGGATTCGAACACGGACCCAGTGTAATAATCTAGTCCGCGGGCGATCTTCAAATCAGCAACAACGGAGCCTGGAATCAATTCATTTGCGCCCTCGATCAGCTCCACTAATTCCTCCAAGCCTTCATCCAGCAGAGCGGACGACGCTCCCAGCGCGCGCACCGCATCCGCCACCGAGGCGTCCGAACCCGTAATATCCGCCAGCGCAAGAGCCAAGCGCGCCTGCTCATCAGTGGCGCCCACGTGCTCATGCAGCATCTCCGCTACGATCTGTGGCCCTACCTTGTCCAGTTTGTCCACGATCCGCAGCGTCTCCACCACATCGCCAAGCCCGATCGCCTCGTAGAAACCCTGCGCCACCTTACGATTTGATGCGCGGACAACAACGCGCGGGCACGGCAGCTTCGACAGCGCGTCCACCATGACAAGCGGGAGCTCAATATCGTGGTGAAATGCGAGCGTTCCAGAGCCGACCACGTCCACATCCGCCTGCATAAACTCACGGAACCTGCCGTCTTGTGGCCGTTCCCCACGCCAGACCTTCTGGATCTGATAACGCTTGAACGGGAAATCCAGCTTCCCTGAGTTCTCCAGTACGTAGCGCGCCAATGGAACGGTCAGATCGAAGTGCAAGCCCAGTTCAGCGTCCTGAGAATCCCCACCTTGAAGGCGATGAAGCGTATACACCTCTTTTGACGTTTCACCTTTGCGGAGAAGTTGATCAAGCGGTTCCACAGCGCGCGTCTCGATGCCGGAAAAACCGTGCAACTCGAATGTGGAGCGCAGTGTGTCAAGAATCTGTTGTTCAACGATGCGGCCTTCGGGAAGCCATTCCGGGAAGCCGGACAATGGGGCAATCTTCATGGGCCCTATGATACCCGGAGCGCCGCAGCGCCGCCCATCACCACAATGTCCCGACGTGCCGCGCAACGTCAACGGCTGTCTTGCCGCTCGTGTCGATCACGTGATCAGCAACTGCCCGATACACGGTTTCCCGCACCTGCAGCTGGTCATAGAAAATCTTGCGCGGAGAAAACACTGCGGCCAGACGTGGGCCATCGAGGTGCGTCCGGTGTACCAGAGTATGAAAATCTCCCGTCAGCTCGACGACGAGGCCGCCTTCCGCCCGCCGCGCCGCGAGTTCTGCGCGAACTGGAGCGAAGAACGGATCGTCTGCCGAATCGCCAAGGCATCCTGAGCCTAACGCGAGCACACGCGCATCCTCGCTTTGTGCAGCGTCACGCAGAAAGGCGACGGCGACGTCGCGTTCGAGGCGCCGGATTTCAGATTGATCGTGTTCGATCGCGATCTGGTCCAAACTCTCACCCAGGAGTGCGCTCACCGCGCTGTCGGTTGATGCCGCAGGCACACCGCGCTCCTGAGAGAGGAGACGCGTCACATCCGCCACTAATGCGCCGGGTGGTCCGATGAGCACCAACAAACTCATTTCTCCGCCTTCATATTGATCACCGGTACGTCCCGAAAGCCCAAAAGATCCAAAACTTGGCGCGCAACATTCTGCACCGGCGCTTGGGTGGAAGAAACCACATAACGCGCCGCTTCCCGATAGAGTGGAGCGCGCTGTTCCAGCAACCGCGCGATTGCTTCCTCGGGGTGTTCCGCGAGCAGGGGGCGCACGGTAGACGATTTTCGGATTCGCCGCACTAGTTCCGCGTATGGCACCTCAATCATAAAAACGGGATGCTGCCTGAGCAGTTCCCGAGTACCACTGCGCGTTATCGCACCGCCACCCAGCGAAAGCACACCGTCGAAGTGCTCCAGCGCGTCCGCGATCACCCGCGCCTCAAGGGCGCGAAAGCCACGTTCGCCGTCGCTGGCGAAAATGTCCGGTATGGTCCGCTGCGTGTGCTCTTCGATCAGCTTGTCCGAATCTGCGAATGGCAGAGCGAGCGACTGCGCAACCAGAGTACCCACTGTAGTTTTCCCGGACCCCGGCATACCCATCATAACCGCGACGACGCTCACCGGCGCACCTCGGGAATTGACTCGAGGTACGCGCGCAGATCTGCGCGCATGCCGGCCACTGTGTCGCCACCAAATTTTTCCGTCAATACTTCGGTCAGCACCAAACTTGCCATGGCCTCAGCGACCACAGCACCGGGTACCACGGCAGTCGTGTCCGAACGTTGGTGGAGAGCAGTAGTTGGCTCGCCAGTTCGCGTATCCACCGTTCGCAAGGCATGCGGCACGGTAGAAATAGGTTTGAACGCCACCCGCACGCGGATCGGCTCTCCGTTGGACATTCCCCCCTCAATGCCGCCCGCGCGGTTTGTCAGCCGGCGGATTCGGCCACCACGTCGTACGATCTCGTCGTGTGCCACCGAGCCTCTCCGCCGCGCCGTCGTAAAGCCGTCCCCGATTTCCACGCCCTTCACAGACTGGATTGACATCATTGCCGCCGCAAGTTTGGCATCCAAGCGCCCCAGAGGCGTGGTGTAGCTTCCGAGGCCCTGTGGAACTCCGAAGATCCCAACCTCGGCGATCCCGCCCAGCGTGTCCCCATCGCGCCGTGCTGCGTCCACAGCGGCGATCATGGCGCGTTCAGCTTCCTCATTCACACAGCGCACAGGCGAAGCATCCAGCGCTGCCGCGTCTTCTGGGTTCAGTGGCTCTCCGCACGTATCCTCGGCCTCGCCAATAGCCACGACGCGCGAAACCACGCGGATTCCGGCCACCTGTGCATTGATCGCAGCCGCGAGAGCGCCCGCCGCCACGCGTGCCGCAGTCTCGCGCGCGGAGGCGCGTTCGAGCACTGGGCGGGCCTCCTCAAAACCAAATTTGTTCATGCCAACCAGATCCGCATGGCCGGGACGAGGCGCGGTCAAAGGCCTGTTGCGAGCAATCTCCCGTTCGTCGCCTGTGCCTGCATCCACCAGCAATGCGGCTGGATCAACCGGGTCAGGCGACATGACAGTCTGCCATTTCGGCCATTCAGAGTTCCGGATCAGTATGGCCACCGGTGAGCCGATCGTGCGGCCGTGGCGCACGCCCGATAACACTGTGACCTCATCGCGTTCGAATTTCTGCCGCGAACCCCTACCGTACCCTAGCCGACGCCGCGCCAACGCAGCTGCCACATCCGCTGTTTGAATTGTGACGCCCGCTGGGGCGCCCTCCACGAACGCTATGAGTGCCTGACCGTGCGATTCGCCCGCCGTACTCCACGAGAACATATCCCCGATTCTCTCACGCTCACCAGCCAATGGCGAAAACAGTCCATGCACCCGCCACAATTCCTGGCCCAAGGGGTACAGGCGTGTTCCAGCGCGCCTTCGTTAATATCGCCCCAGCGCAAGCGGCCAATGTGCCCACCATCAGCGCTAATGCTACCGACATGGGATGGCCGAGCCACATTCCAACCGCGATCATCAGCTTCGCATCTCCCATCCCCCACCAGTGCGCGCGCGCCATGACCCACCCGATGAGACCAGCACCGATCCCCGTAGCAAGTGCTCCGAACGCGCTGGAATCACTCAATATCCAGCCTCCGATCGCACTCAGACTCGCAGCCAACAGCAAAGGATTCGGCAAGATCATGATCGCCGCGTCCACCCCTGCGGCCATGACCAGCCAGGGAACTGGTAACGAGCGCCACGGTTCGGGCGCAAACGCCACCGACGCACCGAGGCTCACCAATCCAATAATGAACACCTCGTGCGCAGCGAAGACTGAGCGAAAGAAGGCATGCGCCCAGCGGCGCAGTCTGTGTAAGGTCATGCGGCCATGAGACCATGCCGGCGGCGTCAGGCCGGATACTTATCCACATCCAATTGCGGCGCGCATGGCTCCTATATCGGGCTCTCGTGCGCACGCGAGCCGTAGCTGCGCGGCTACCGTGTGTAATCGGACCACGTCCGCCTGCACGGTAAACTTGCCCTGTACTTCGGGGATTCCATGCTCCGCCGTGGCCACGGTGACCAACGGATCTCGCACTGGAGCCAATGTGACACCCAGGCGGTGCGCGATGGCGCCGAGCATCGGGTCGGCACCGCCGTCAATCGGAGCGCACCGCAATTGGGTCAAAGCGGCGAGCGCGCTCCATGCGCCTGGCCCTCTGGCCGCGATACGGGCGCCCCCTTCCATATACTCCGAGCCCACGGTTTCCCGCACCGCTGCCACCAGTGCGCCCACAGTGGCAAGAAAACCAAAGGCCTCCGGGAGTGCCTCCGTGTATGCCAACGTATCGGCACATCCCACGGCTTTCGCGAGGCCATCAGCTAAATACGCCCGTTGGAGCGCAGGGACGCCCTCATTCAATGGGACAACGGCAGCGCTCAAGCCACGGCAGCGTGCCACTTCATCGAAGGATGGGAGAACCACCACCTGCACGCGCCCTCCCCCACCGGCTTCCAGTAGGCGGCGTTCGAGCGCGTCGGATTCACCCACCCACGCGATTGTTGTCAGTCGCATGAACCCGGATTATCGGAGCACCACTGTTTGAACTTTTCCACGTTCTTGTTCTGTTCGTCCAGGGTAGTTGCAAAAAGTGTCTCGCCGGTGTCCAGATTGACGGTCACGAAATAAAGCCAATCTCCATCCGCGGGTGACACAGCCGCTTCGATCGCCTCTTCTCCGGGCGAACCGATCGGCGTTGGCGGCAAGCCCTTGTGGAGATACGTATTGTACGGCGTATCCTGGTCAAGCTGATCCTGCGTGGGAACTCCGCCGGCAATGCCCAAGCCGTACAGCACCGTAGAATCCATTTGAAGCAACCCAACCGATTCACTCGATTCGTCCAAGCGATTGAGAATCACACGAGCCACTTTGGCGTAATCGGTGGAGTTGCCTTCACGTTCCACGATGGAAGCGATTGTCAGCGTCTTCTCCCATTCGTCTTGCGCAATGCCGAGCTGCTTCAATTGCTCCACACGCTTCGCAACCATCTCGGACAAGGCTTCCGCCGGCGTCGTGTCTGGCTCAAACGTGTACGTCAATGGCGCGTACCAGCCTTCGGGTGAACCTCCGGCCTCATCGGGCAAACCGATATCGCCTTTTGCCGCCTCTTCCACGTCTGTCAGAGAGACACCAAGCGCGTTCTCAAGGCGAGCGTACACCTGCCACGTCGTAAATCCTTCGGGGATCGTCACTTTGATCTCCGCCTTATTCGAAGGATCGAGCAACGCGGTCACCGCTCCCGCTGCGGACATTTCTAAACGCAGCGAATATGTGCCCGGTTGGATACCGCTCGCACGGGAATCCGCCTTGTACGCATCCACGAATGCCTTCGACGTCGCCACCACGCCGCTTTTCGCAAGGATCTGGCCCATGTCTGTTCCCGTGGCGCCGTCGGGAATCACCACCGTCACACTGCCATGCCCCGGGCCTTCGTAATCTGACACAGTCTTCTCACCGTCGAAAAACTCCGGTACAACCACCACTCCGATGGCCGTCAAAATCATCACCAAAATACTGGAAATGATTGCCGTACGGACACGCTGCTTCTTACGGACTTTTACCGCCTCTGCACTGCGGCGCACGCGGGTGCGGCGAACGCCAGTGTTCTCACTTGCCCCCATTTCGTCGAAGAAATCGCTCATGAGTTCCTTCCTGTGTCCACCAGCTCACCAGCGGCATGCCCAGTGCGTCTCTCTGTTTCCAGCGCCGTTTCTAGGATTACCATAGCCGCCGCCTGATCCACCACGGAACGATGCGTACGGGTATCGCGCCCTGCCGCCCGCAGCTGGGCATGCGCAGACACTGTGGACAACCGTTCGTCCACCATCCGGATCGGCACATCTACTTTGTGAGCCAATGCTGTGGCCCATTCCCGCGCATAGTGCGCCGAATCGCCCTCGGTGCCATTCATATGGAGCGGAAGCCCAACGATCACCTCGATCGCTCCACTTTCTTCAACCAGCCGCGCTACTTCTGCGACGTCCTCTTCACCGCGTCGCAAGGTGGTGACGGGCGTCGCGACAAGGCCGTCGGGGTCGCAGGTCGCAACCCCGACGCGCACATGTCCGACATCAATGCCGAAGCGCCGTCCCCGTCTCATCAGATTCGGTCAAGCTCGGTTTCGATTGCTCGGTGCGCCGCAGGCACGGCACTCACATCGCTTCCGCCGCCCTGGGCCATGTCTGGCTTCCCGCCGCCGCCACCGCCGAGCGCCGCCGCAGCTACCTTGACCAGGTTACCGGCTTTTACACCTTTATCGCGTGCGGCGGCCGTCGTCGCAACCACCACTGATGGCCTGCCCTTCGCAATACCGGTTACCACTACCACGCTTGGCTCGCCGTCGGACAACCGGCTGCGCACCTCGTTTGCCAGTGTACGGACGTCATCCGCGCCTGCCACTTCGCCCAAATCCGATGTAAACACCCGAACCGGGCCGTGCGTTGATCCGTTCGCCAGGATCGCGTCGATGCCCGCCGTGAGCTTCTCGTGGCGCAGTGCGGCGATCTCCTTCTCCGCGTTCTTCACGCGAGTCATCAGTGAATCCACCCGGTCCGCCAGTTCGTCTGGCCGTGCTCCCAGCATAGAAGACAACTGGGATACCAACGCGCGTTCCACGGCGCCTTGGGCATATGCGCCCTCGCCCACAAGCGCCTCAATTCTGCGCACACCTGATCCCACTGAGGATTCGCCAAGCACGGTCACAAGTCCAATTTCGCCCGTTTCCTTGACGTGTGTACCGGCGCAGAGTTCCTTCGACCAGTCTCCACCGATGGAAACCACGCGGACGATCTTCCCGTATTTCTCGCCGAACAGTGCCATTGCACCGGAAGCCTTCGCCTGGTCAATTGGCATCTGTTGATCGGTCACCTCCAGGTTGTCCTGCAGGCGTTCATTGACCCGCGCCTCGATATCGTTCAAGACGCTAGGAGGCACTTGTTGCCCGTGCCGGAAATCAAAGCGAAGCCGGCTTGGAGCATTCTCCGATCCTGCCTGGGTGGCCTGTTCTCCCAGGAATTCGTGCAGCGCCTTGTGAACCATATGAGTGGAGGTGTGCGATCGCGCGATTTGGATCCGACGGTCCGTATCAATGGAGGCTACAACGCTGTCACCCAGAGCAATTGTCCCTTCTGTCAGCGTGCCCCGATGCACATGCAGCCCCTTGATGGGAGCTTGTACATCGTCCACATTGACCAGGCCGCCGCCTTGCACGCTAATTGCTCCGTGATCTGCCAGCTGGCCACCCATCTCAGCATAAAATGGCGTCTGGTCCAAGATCACGTCAACTTCCGCCGGAGCAGTCACGGCGGGTACTGGCTGTCCATCGCGCAGCAGGCCCACCACGTGCGCCTCAGCTGTGTTGTCCGTGTACCCGACGAAATGCGTTGGGCCACCTTGCTTTGCAAGGATCTCGTGGTAGACGTGAGCATCCACATGCCCGGTCTTTTTCGCCTGAGCGTCGGCGCGCGCCCGATCCTTCTGCTCCTGCATAAGGGCCCTGAAGCCCTTCTCGTCTACCTTGACGCCCTTCTCCGCCGCCATCTCAAGCGTCAAATCGATCGGGAAACCGTACGTGTCATGAAGGGTAAAGGCATCTTTCCCGGTAATGATCCCGGATTTTGCGTTGCTCACTGCCACATCGAAAATCTGCGTGCCCGCGGTGAGCGTACGCCGAAACGCTTCTTCTTCTTGGCTGGCTACCTGCAGAATCTGCGGAAATTCTTCCTCAAGTTCGGGAGACGATTCCTTCATCGCATCTTTCGACGCGGTGATGAGGGTGGGAACGACCACCTCGTCCACCCCCAGCAGCTTCATTGAACGTATCGCACGGCGCAGCAGGCGCCGCAGTACATAGCCACGTCCGTCATTTCCGGGGCGCACACCGTCGCCAATGAGCATCATCGACGAACGGATGTGATCAGCCACTACGCGCATTCTCACGTCGTCGTCGTGATTCTGACCGTACTTCTTACCTGTGATCTCCTCCGCTGAAGCGATTACCGGGAACACCTGGTCCGTTTCGTACATGTTCGGCTTATCCTGCAGGAGGAAAGCGATGCGTTCCAGCCCCGCGCCGGTGTCGATGGCGGTCTGGTCAAGGTTTCCCAGGATCGGGAAGTCCTTGCCCTCGCCCTCGCCGCGCAGGTATTGATCGAAAACCAGATTCCACACTTCCAGGTAGCGATCCCCCCCTGGATCTACCGTCCCACCAACAGCTTCGGGGCCGTATTCAGGGCCGCGATCGTAGTGAATCTCCGCGCACGGACCGGCCGGTCCCGGTTGGCCAGTGGACCAAAAGATCTGCTCGCGTGGAAGTTTAACGATGTGCCGCGGATCCAAGCCCACCCGCTTGGTCCACGCGTTGTATGTGACGTCGTCCTTTTCCCATATCGTCACCCAGATCCGGTCGCCGTCAAGCCCGTAGCCGCCCTCGGCAACTGAGGACGTCAGTAGGCCCCACGCAAGGTCGATCGCGCCTTCCTTGAAGTAATCTCCGAACGAAAAGTTCCCGCACATCTGGAAGAACGTGCCGTGCCGAGTTGTTTTGCCCACGTTCTCGATATCGTTAGTGCGGATGCACTTTTGCACCGATGCAATGCGAGGATACGGGGCTTGTTCCGTTCCCACGATGTAGGGAATGAATGGCACCATGCCCGCGATGGTGAACAAGATCGAAGGATCCGGGGATACCAGCGGAACTGACGGCGCAATGTGATGATTGTGCTGTGCGAAATAGTCCAGCCACCGCTGGCGAATCTCTGCTGTGCGCATGCTCTTAATCTGCATCCTTCTTGTCTTCTGTATCCGGCGTAACCGGATCAGTTCGTGATCCGAATGCGTCCTTCAATTTCTCTGCGCCCTTGCGCACGGCAAGGAATGGAGCAGAGACCGTGGACGTCACTAATGTGGTCATCGCGGAGATATCTTCTGCGGTGCGCGACGCCGCCGCCGTCACGGAATCAATGCGCTCAATCTGTGCGTTCGCGTCACGAACTGTTCTGGCTGCCTCATCGAGCGTGGGCAACGTGTGCTCCGTCATCTCTTTGACGGCGTCAGCCAGGCCGTCTAGTACTCCCGAAAGTTTCCCGATGGGCCGGATGAGGGCAATAACCAGTACGACGAGCGCGAGCGCCGCGATGAGCCCAGCAATTCCGCCGAGTGTGATCTCCACTTTTCCTCCAGGTGGGTAGCAAGAACGCGCCCCGGAGGGCGCGTTCTTCGTAAAGTTTTACCGCGAGTAGTGCTCGACGACCATCTGGACGTCGCACTGGACGGGAATCTCTGCGCGCTTCGGGCGCCGAACGAGTGTGAACTTCAGCTTTTCCAGATCCACATCAAGGTATTCCGGGACCTTGGGCAAGACATCGCGATTTGCGCCACCGGCGGCAGCCAGGAAGGTGGGATTTGCCTGCGAGCGCGGCTTCACCTGAACTACCTGGCCAGGCTTGACACGATACGATGGACGGTCCACGATCTTGCCGTCTACCAGAATATGACGGTGGGTGACAAACTGCCGTGCCATAGCCGTAGTACGCGCGATTCCAGAGCGCAGTACCAGTGCGTCGAGCCGCATTTCCAAAAGTTCAACCAGGTTCTCGCCGGCCAAGCCCTCTTGGCGGCGCGCCTCGTCCCATACGCGGCGCATCTGCGCCTCTCGGATGCCGTACTGGGCGCGCAGGCGCTGCTTCTCCTTCAGACGCACCGAGTAATCAGAATCCTTGGTGCGGCCGCGGCCGTGCTCGCCTGGGCGATATGGGCGGCGTTGCATGTAGCGTTCTGCCTTCGGTGTGAGCGCGATTCCCAAGGCGCGCGATTGGCGCACCTGCTTGCGGCTGCGATGTGTAGACATTCTTCTCCTGTCGAATTAATTGCACACCACACCGTTCTATGGTGCGGTGCGGGGCCAACTCCGAATGGCTAAGACCCCAGGGCTGTGTGCCGCGAACGACTCACAGACAACTCGACTATGGTATCAGCCATCTCTCTCGAGTATCGAACGTATATGGGCAAGCCGAGGTGTGATATTGGCTTCGTATCCCCGTCCAGTCGGCTCATAGTAGTGCGTGCCTTCTAGGCCTTCAGGCATGCATTCCAAAGGTGCCACGCCCTCGGGGAAGTCGTGCGCATACTGATATCCTTCCCCGTATCCCTGTTCACGCGCTCCCTTGAATGCCGCATTGCGCAGGCGAAGAGGAACTGGCCCGGCCTTGCCCGCGCGCACGTCGGCAATAGCCGCATTGATCGCCTGGTATGCGCGATTCGATTTAGGCGCTGTAGCCAAATGAACTACCGCCTCTGCCAAGATGATTCGCGCCTCGGGCATACCTACCAAGGCAACTGCCTGTGCAGCCGCCACCGCTGTTTGGAGCGCGGAAGGGTCTGCCATACCCACATCCTCGGCGGCGGAGATCATCAACCGCCGCGCAATGAACCGGGGATCCTCGCCCGCCTCCAGCATGCGTGCCAGATAGTGCAATGCCGCGTCCACGTGTGACCCGCGTATTGATTTGATGAACGCCGATATGACGTCGTAGTGTTCTTCGCCATCGCGGTCATAATGGACTGTCGCACCGTTTGCGGCCTGCGCCACGTCCGCCAGTTCGATCGTCTGTGAGGAGCGGAGCGTGGCTCCATCTGCCGCCGCCTCCAGGAGAGTGAGAGCCCGTCTACCATCGTGCCCCGCCAGGCGAACGATATTCGCCTCCGCGTCTTCGCCAATAGTGAGTGCGCCCTTTAGACCGCGTTCGTCCGTCAACGCACGCTCAACCAGCGTGCGCAGATCGTTTGATGTCAGGCCCTTGAGAGTGACCACCAATGAGCGCGAAAGCAACGGTGCCACTACGGAGAATGCCGGATTTTCGGTAGTCGCGGCCACCAGTATGACCCAGCCGTTTTCGACGGCGGGTAACAGCGCATCCTGCTGCGTCTTTGAGAATCGATGGACTTCGTCGATGAACAAAATAGTTTCGCGCCCTGAGCTCACAAGACGATGGCGAGCAGCCGATATCACTGCGCGAATATCTTTCACGCCCGCAGAAACCGCGGAAATCTCCTCGAAGTGGCGATTTCCGGCGCGTGCAATCAGATACGCCAGAGTGGTTTTCCCAACGCCCGGCGGACCCCACAGGAACACCGACGACGGCGCACCACTGCTCGAATCGATGAGCCGGCGCAATGGGGATCCCGGCGCCAGCAATTCGGCCTGTCCCACTACTTCCTCAAGAGTGCGTGGGCGCATCCGAGCAGCCAACGGGCCGGACTCCCCCAGGGGGAGTCCGGCCTCGTCTGTTACGCGCGATTCAAAGAGATCCATAGATCGATTCTAGGCGTGCTTTGCTGGCGCGCCGTCGCCGACCGGGACTCCCTCTACCGTTTTCTTCTTCGGTTTGGCATCCACTCCCGCTTCCTTGCGCTGGGCTGCCGTAATTGGCGCTGGCGCATCTGTGAGAGGATCCCAACCATTTCCAATCTTCGGGAACGCAATCACGTCGCGGATGGAGGGCGCATTGGTCAACAGAGCGACGATGCGATCCCAACCAAAGGCGATGCCGCCATGCGGCGGAGCGCCGAATTTGAAGGCTTCTAGCAAGAATCCGAACTTCTCCTGCGCCTCCTCGTCACTCAATCCCATCACGTTGAACACGCGCTGCTGAATATCGCGGCGATGGATACGGATGGAGCCACCGCCGATTTCGTTGCCATTGCATACGATGTCGTAGGCGTAAGCAAGCGCGCTACCTGGATCCGTATCGAAGGTGTCCATGCATTCCGGCTTGGGGGAAGTGAATGCGTGGTGAACTGCGGTCCATGCGGAGTGGCCCACCGCCACATCTCCCTCGGCTTTCGCCTCAGACGAAGGCTTGAACAGCGGCGCGTCCACAACCCATGTGAAAGCCCAC
Source organism: Ancrocorticia sp. (assembly GCA_022648165.1). Lineage (GTDB taxonomy): Bacteria > Actinomycetota > Actinomycetes > Actinomycetales > Actinomycetaceae > Changpingibacter. The sequence goes on along the minus strand of JALCLX010000010.1, from coordinate 32,949 downwards.
GCATTGGGATCGATCAGCCCGCAGCGCTTGCCAATCTCAAGCCGCGCTGCTCCCAAGAGCTCGCGTGAGGCCGTCGGCTCACCAGCGGCGAAGAAGATGCAGTCGCCTGGCTTTGCACCGGTTGCAGCAACCAGACCGCTTCTTTCTTCTTCCGAGATATTCTTTGCGACCGGGCCACCTAATGTTCCGTCGTCGCTCACCGTTACGTATGCGAGCCCGTGGGCCCCCCTGGCCTTGGCCCATTCCTGCCACTTGTCAAATGTCCGCCGCGGCTGTGAGGCGCCGCCGGGCATCACAACGGCCCCGACGTACGGATTCTGGAACACCCTAAATGGCGTGTGTGCGAAGTACTCAGTGAGGTCAATCAATTCGTAGCCGAAACGCAGATCAGGCTTATCCGAACCAAAGCGTTCCATGGCGTCTTTGAAGGTCATGCGCGGAATTGGCGTGTGAAGATCGTAGCCAATGAGTGCCCAAATGGCCTTCAATACATCTTCCGCAACCGCGATCACATCGTCTTGGTCAACAAAGGACATCTCCACGTCCAGCTGTGTGAACTCCGGTTGCCTGTCCGCGCGGAAATCTTCATCCCGGTAGCAGCGTGCGATCTGATAGTAGCGTTCCATGCCGGCCACCATCAGAAGCTGTTTGAACAGCTGTGGCGATTGCGGCAACGCATACCACGTTCCCGGATTTAATCGTGCCGGCACCAAGAAATCACGCGCACCTTCGGGCGTTGAGCGGGTGAGTGTAGGTGTTTCAATCTCAACAAAATCGTGCGAATCGAGCACACGCCGTGCCGCCTGCGAGACTTTCGCGCGCAAACGGATCGCCTTCTGCTCGGGGCTGCGCCGCAAATCCAGATAGCGATACTTTAAGCGGACTTCCTCGCTGACCTGGCCAGATTCCTCCGCGTGATCCGAAACCTGAAAAGGCAGTGGCGCCGACGAGCTCAGAATTTCCACGTCGTGGGCTTCCACTTCAATATCACCAGTCGCCAGGGCCGGGTTGGCATTGCCTTCCGGGCGTTCGTTGACAACTCCCGTCACCTGGATGCAGTACTCGCTGCGCAGTTCGTGGGCGATCTCCTCGCGGATTGTCACTTGGGCGATGCCCGAAGCGTCGCGCAAGTCGATGAAAGCGATGCCGCCGTGGTCCCGGCGCCTATCCACCCAACCTGCAAGCGTCACTGTGGAACCGATATCGCTGCTGCGTAGGGATCCTGCATTTCTTGTTCGAAGCACGGATGTTCCTCTTTCTACGTCGTTTCACCCGCGAGACGAGCGGGATCTGGGCCCTACCAGACGAGTAGTAGCCGCACTCCATCCTACGGCCCTGCCATAGCACAGAACGAACCTGGCCGCTGTGGCATGGGCGACTCGAGTACTCTTGCTAGCAGACATCGCGGCCCCGATGCCGCGCCGGCTCTGCAATGAAGGGAGTACCACGGGTGGAAAGCCGCTACGTGTCACAGCGAGAAGAGAGGTCTCTCAGATGGCTTTCAGTGGGCCTTATCTCACTCATCGCGTTTGAGACATTAGCGGTGGCTACGGCAATGCCCACGGTGGTTCATGCGCTCCGTGGCGAGAACCTTTACGCGCTGGCTATGGGCGTGGTGATGGCCGCCCAACTGATGACAACTGTGATCGCCGGCCCGTGGTCTGATTCGCGCGGGCCACAATCGTGCCTCTACACCGGTGTCATCCTCTTCGCCGCAGGCCTACTCATTGCCACGTTCTCCCCCACGATGGAGTCCTTTGTGCTTGGCAGAACAATTCAAGGCCTGGGCGGTGGGCTCTGTGTTGTCCCGCTTTACACACTCATTGGTAACCACATCCAGCCCGAACGCCAACCCTCCTTTTTCGCCGCCTTCGCTGCAGCATGGGTGCTTCCTGCGCTCGTCGGCCCGGCGATCGCCGGCCTCATCGTGGCCCACGCATCGTGGCGATACGTTTTTGGCATCGTCCCCGCGCTACTCGTCCTGGCATTTCCATCACTCGTGGTGGCCACCAGAAAACTTCCACACCTTCCCCGCGCTGCGCTGGCTCCCGCAGCGGGCAAGCGCTCATTGCTCGCCATCGGCGCAGGCTGCTCTGTGGGCGCTCTTCAGGTGCTTTCCGGTACCGATGAGCACTTCACGCCACTCACCTTCGTTCTGATTGCGCTTGCCGGAGCGGCAACGGTGGCGCTGATCCGGCCACTCTTACCGCACCACACACTCACGGCTGGCCGCGGCCTTCCTGCAACCATCCTGGTCAGAGGCATCACCAATGGCACGTTTGTGGGGGTGGAGACCTTCTTGCCACTGCTACTTCAAGAGATACATGGATGGAATCCTACACAGGCGGGCATCGTGCTCACAGTCGGCTCGGTGACCTGGGCAATCGGTTCTGGCATTGCCGGCCGTATCACGCTTGCGCACCAACGTGCACAACTCCCCATCACGGGTGCTTTTGTCCAACTTCTCGGAATCCTCATCGCGCTGCTCGGCACGCAGCCGCACGTCACCGGCGGCGTCGTCGTCATAGGCTGGACGCTCTCCGGCTTCGGAATCGGCCTGCTCTATCCCACGATGACGGTGCATGCGCTCGGGATGACAGCGCCCGAATTCCACGGGCGCACCTCCTCCGCATTACAACTTGCGGACACCCTGGGCGCCGCGTTGTGCGTCGCCTTCGCCGGGATCGTCTACGCATTGCTCCAAGGGAACCCACACGTAGCCTTCGCCGGCGCGATCGCTCTCATGGCCTTCGTAATGGCCGGCGGCACCGCCGTCGTTCATCGAATATCTCCCCTCCCCGGCTCTGAAGAAGCACAGCAATTGGCAGCATCGTGAGCCCGGAGAAAAGAGGCTAACTGGGCCAACAGAGAGGCTTACTAGACCAACAGAGAGGGATGTCACCCTGCGATATCCTTCCATCTCTCGCCATTGAGCGATTAGTATGCTTGAGGCGCAAAGGGCGCCCCAGCTTTCTGCCTAGTGTGTGTGGCAGGCGCGCAGTGTGCGCGGAGTCCACAGGGCTCAGCTTCAACGGATTACATAACGTATTGTGGTTGCGCGCGCTGGATTTATCACTAGACAAGGTAGAAATGTCTGAATTTGCCGCGCCAGAGCGCGACGTCAACGCAACCGACCTCACCTTTGCCGGTCTCGGGCTTCCCGACGACCTTCTCACAGCAGTCACAGACATGGGATACGAGCATCCCACCGCCATCCAAGCGCAGTCGATTCCCCTTCTGCTTGAAGGCTCCGACGTGGTGGGAGTTGCGCAAACCGGCACCGGGAAAACTGCCGCCTTCGGTCTGCCGTTGATCGCTCACGTCCGCCCGGATGAAAAGGATGTGCAGGCACTCGTACTCGCGCCAACCCGTGAACTCGCGATGCAAGGCGCCGAAGCCATCGAATCATTCGCTGCACGCTGCCATGGGCTCACAGTAGTCCCCGTGTACGGAGGCTCCCCCTACGGGCCGCAACTCCGTGCGCTCAGTCAGGGCGCGCAGGTAGTGGTCGGTACCCCTGGGCGCATCATGGATCTGATGGACCGTGGCGCTCTCAGCCTGGATCACGTCCACTACTTCGTTCTTGACGAAGCTGACGAGATGCTGCGCATGGGATTCGCCGACGACGTCGAAACAATCGCAGCCAGGCTTCCCAGCGAACGCATCTCCGCGCTTTTTTCTGCGACGATGCCACCCGCAATCCGCCGCATCGCAGAACAGTACTTGGACAATCCTGCCGAAGTCACAATTTCGCGGCCGGCCTCCACCGTTGCTACGGTTCATCAAACGTTTGCGGTTGTGCCCGAACGTCACAAAATTGGCGCGCTGGCCCGCGTGTTGGCGGTTTCCGAGGCCGACGCTGCACTGGTTTTCGTCCGCACCCGCGCAACGGCCGAAGATTTGGCGATCGAACTGTCCATACGCGGGGTCGCCACCTCCGCGCTCTCCGGCGACGTCGCCCAGAAGGACCGCGAACGGCTGGTACAGCGCTTGCGCGAGGGAACGCTGGACGTGCTCGTTGCCACCGATGTCGCCGCGCGCGGGCTGGACGTTGACCGCATTGGGCTCGTAGTGAATTTCGATGTTCCCCGGGAAGCGGATACGTACACCCACCGCATCGGCCGCACGGGACGCGCCGGGCGCGAAGGCACATCACTGACCTTCGTCACACCCAAGGAGCGCGCACGCCTGCGCCGCATCGAAAAGATGACCAACTCGCACATCGAACAGGTGGAGTTGCCCACCCCTGCAGAAGTTTCGCGTTTCAGGGCCGCCAAGCTGATCGCCAGCGCTCAGGCGCGCTTTGCGAACGGCCGCCTTGGCGTCTACGACGAGGTCCTCAAGCAATTTGACGCACAACAAGCCGAAGCCGAAACTCCCATGACGCGCGACGAACTGCTGATGTCTCTCATCGCCCTGGGCGTTCGTGATCCGGGTCCGGTTGCTGGCGAAGAGCCAGAAAAACTCACCGTAGACATTGACGAACGCGGGCGTGAATCTCGGGGCCGTGACCGCGGCGGGCGTGAACGCCAAACGCGCAGCCGCATGGAAGGTGCGATCCGCTACCGGCTCGAAGTGGGCCACAAGGACCGCGTGAAGCCAGGCGCTATCGTTGGTGCGCTCACACACGAAGGCGGCTTGAATGGTTCCGACCTGGGCCATATTGACATCTTCCCCACCTTCTCACTGGTGGAGATCGGCGTTCCGCTGTCTGCTGAGGCACGCAAGCGTATCTCCGAAGCCACGGTTTCCGGGCGCCAGCTGCGTATCTCCGAAGATCACGGCCCAGGAGCACGCGATCGGCGTGGCCGGGAGGACCACGGTTTCCGCTCTTCACATTCGGACCATTCTGGCCGCGGCAAGGGATATGTAGGAGACCGCGATAAGCGGTATCACGAAGAACGGCGCAACGAACGCGGATTCAGCCACGGGAAATGGGGCAGAGAAGACCGCTGGGGCGGCCGCCGCGAGCGGTAGAACTCCCCTCCCCGAGCGGTAAGGTTCCCTCCCCTGGGATTCTCTACCCGTCTGCGGGGGCTTCTCTACCAGTCTGTGAGGCGCAACCTGCGTGCGTCGGTCGCAACGCCGGTGCGGGATCGTTCGATCAAATCCGCGAGACGGTCCGTGCCGGCGCGCACCTGGGTGCCCGAGATGCCATCGAGCAGGCCGTCAGCGAAGGCACCCGCGATCTCCACTACGTCCGCAATATCGGTCCATTCGGTGCGGCCCTGATGCATTTTCATTGCCCGTGTCATGTCCGTTGCAACAACGCCAGGCGCCAATTCGAGCACCCGCAAACCCTTGTCGTATCCGGCCCGATGCCAGGACGAACCTAAGCGGAATAACGCGGTTTTGGACACCCAGTAGTCTGAGGCAACCGAAGTGTCTGTCACGGCCGCGCCAGAAGAAAGGTCCAGGATTCGGCCACCGCCTTTGCGCAGCATGCCAGGCACGATTCCCCTGGCAATGAGGAACGGAGCGCGCAGGTTGACGCGCTGCGTTGTCCACCACTTCTGTGGGTCAGCTTCCCAGGGTGGTACCTCTTCGCCCATCACGCCCGCACAGTTCACGATCATGTCCGGCACACCGTCGGCAACCACAATTCGGAGCATCTGTTCAATCGCATCCACTCGTGCCACATCGCAACTGAGCGTACAGACCTCGGCTCCGGCATCGGTACACGCCTGTGCTACGTCGGCCAGTGCCTCGAGCCGGCGCGCAATCAGTACCAGCTCCCTGCCTGGGCGCGCGAAGCCCTCAGCCAACGCGCGCCCGATGCCGCGGGATGCCCCGATTACTAGTATGCGGCGCGCGGGATCAAGCACGGAGTTCAGCTCCGAGCCTCTTGCGCGCCTGCTTCACGATCCGCTTTCGCAAACCTGCTACCTCCTCCGCGGTGAGCGTGTGATCCGCTCGGAACCGCAACGCGTACGCAAGCGATTTCTTTCCGGGCGCCACCTGCTCTCCCGTGTAGACATCGAATAGGCGCACCTCTTCTAGCGCGTCTCCCCCAGCGTGCCGAATCACAGCTTCAACCTGCGCAGCCGTCACAGATTCATCCACCACCAAGGCGATATCCTCTTTGGCCGCCGGGTACGTGAGCACTGGCTTGACATCCGCCGGAGCGCTACCACGCGCAACGAACAGCGCATCGGTATCTACTTCGAATGCAATCGAACGCTTCGGAAGCTCGAAGGCGCGGCAAACGGCGGGTGCGAGCTCGCCCGCATACCCGACGACGACGTCGCCCGCGCGCAACTCCGCGCCCCTGCCTGGATGCCAGGGCGCGCGTTCAACAGCGTGCGCTGCGAGGTCAACACCAATGGTCCTTCCCATCGTTCGCACAGCTTCAATCGCATCGCGCCAGTCCCATGACGTCTGTAGCAACCCGGCCTGCGCTGGAACAGCCTGGCCACAGGCCACACCTGCCACATGATGCGGTTGCACGGGAATTGCACGATACAAGGCAGCGAGCTCATCGTCACTCGGGCGCTTGCCAACCCCTGGGCCCGCCGTCGACACGATGCCCTTCGGACGCGTCACCAGGCTCTCCTCGTAGATAGCTACCTCTGAGTTGCCCCGCGCCACGTTCAACCGCGCAGTCTCCAACAGCGTATCCAGAACCGACGTCCGAAGGAACGGAGCCTCGTCCTGCAATGGATTGACTAGCCGAATTGTAAACCTCCGCTCATCGGCCTGCGGGATTCCCTGTTTGTCGAACGCCGCGGTGGAGACAAACGGATAAGAGAGGACTTGTACCCAACCTTGTTCGGCCAATGCGCGCAACACGTCCCTGCGCTGCCGCTGTGCCGGAGTCAAGCCGTGCCCCGCGGATGCGTGCGGAACCACAAAGGGGATCTCATTGTATCCCACAAGCCGTGCCACTTCCTCGACGAAATGCGCCGGGCCAACCAAATCCGGCCGCCAACTCGGTGCCGTCACTTTCACCACAGCGCCCGAGCCTTCCACGGTGCAGCCGATATCTTCCAGCACCGCCATGATCTTTTCCGCCGGGACCGAGAGGCCTGTGAGGCGCTCTACTTCGGCCAATGGGAACGCAATAGGCTCGGCCGGCTGCGTTTCATTCAGATCAAAAACCTCCGGGCCTGCGGTGCCGCCGCCGTACTTCACCAATAGGTCCACCACGGCCTGAGCAGCCACGGCGGGAAGCTCCGGATCCACACTGCGCTCGAAACGCTTAGCAGCTTCCGAGGGAATCTTGTGGCGCCGCGACATGCGTGCCACAGAAACAGGATCAAAGTGTGCTGCTTCCACCAGCACATTCGTGGTGGTATCCGTAATCTCTGTGTCGAATCCACCCATCGTGCCTGCCAACCCCAACACACGAGCGCCGTGTCCGCCTTGGCTATCCGTGATAAGAAGATCCTCAGGCCCGAGTTCGCGATCCACTTGGTCCAAAGTACGCAACCGCTCGCCTGGGTGCGCGCGGCGCACCACTATAGGTGCTACGACTTTGTCCAAATCGTAGGCGTGCAGCGGCTGCCCTAGATCCAGCATCACGTAATTCGTGGCGTCAACTGCTAGCGATATTGGCCGCATCCCTGCCTCTGAAAGGCGGTCTTGCAGCCATTGTGGGGACTGTGCGTTCGGGTCCACACCACGCACAATGCGCGTCACAAAACGGTCACAGCCGATCTGCCCATGGATTGGCCCCTGGTCTTCTACTATCACTGGGAACCCATCCGGCGTTGGCTCCGGCAGCGGAGTATCCAGGTTCTCTGGAAGGGCCGGATCCACAAACCGCGCTCCCGTGGAATGGTGGTACTCCCGCGCAACACCACGCATAGCAAAGCAGTAGCCACGGTCTGGCGTGATGTTGATTTCGAGTGTGCGCCCGCCGATCCCGAGCAGCGGCCGCGCGTCCGATCCAACGGGGGGCAACGCCGCAATGGCGTCCGTATCGCCCGCCTTTGCCAACACGATAATTCCTGAATGATCCGTGCCAACACCCAGTTCACGCGCAGAACAGATCATGCCGTCGGAAATGTGCCCATATGTCTTGCGCGCCGCGATCTCGAATCCTCCAGGAAGAACCGCGCCCGGCAGCGACACCACCACGTAGTCGCCCGCCTCAAAATTGTGCGCACCGCATATGATTCCGCGTGAAGGGAGATCCGACGGTTCTTTGCCGCTACCCGGCGCATCGTTGAATTCGCCCACGTCCACGCGGCAATAGTTGATCACTTTGCCGTTCGATTGTTTCTTCGCGATTCGGGTGAGTACGTGACCCACCACAACCGGTCCCGTTACTTCTGGCTCGTGAATCGTCTCCTCTTCCAACCCAACTTTTACCAGAGCCGCCGCCAGCTGCTCTGGCGTCAGATCCTCCGGTACGTCAACATGGCTACTGAGCCAATCGATCGGAATCAGTGGCATGTCAATTACCTCTTCCTGTGGTTCCGAATTGCAGCGAGAAACGCACATCGCCTTCCACCATGTCGCGCATATCCGCGATCGAGTGGCGCAACATGAGAGTGCGTTCAATTCCCATACCGAAAGCGAAACCCGAATACTCCTCAGGATCAATGCCGGCATTTCGCAGCACCTCGGGATTCACCATGCCGCAGCCACCCCATTCGATCCAACCGGGGCCACCTTTTTTCAATGGGAACCACAAATCCATCTCTGCAGAAGGCTCGGTGAATGGGAAAAATGACGGCCGCAGCCGCGTTTTTGTCTCCGGGCCAAACATTGCGCGGGCGAAGTGATCAAGCGTGCCCTTCAGGTGGGCCATTGTGAGGCCCTTATCAACCGCCAAGCCCTCTACCTGATGGAACACAGGTGTGTGCGTTGCGTCCAACGCGTCAGTACGGAATACCTTTCCGGGGCAAGCGATGTAGAGGGGAGCGCCGCGTTCCAGCATCGAATGGGATTGCACCGGCGAGGTATGGGTGCGCAGTACCAGCCCTTGTACGGCAGTCAGATCTGCATCCCCTGCGTGTTCAATGCCCTGCACATAGAAAGTATCTTGCATCTGCCGGGCCGGATGATCGGGGCCAAAGTTCAACGCGTCGAAGTTGAACCATTCGTGTTCCACTTCCGGGCCTTCGGCGATATCCCATCCCATCGATACGAAGAAATCGGCAACATCTTCCACAAGGACAGTCAGCGGGTGGCGTGCGCCCTTCGGCGCGCGCCGCGTTGGCAATGTGACGTCTACGCGTTCCTCGGATAGCATGCGAGCCTCGGCCTCCGCCTCGAGGCGCGCCGTCGCCTGCGCTAAAGCTGCCTGTACTTCCTTGCGCGCTGCGCCCAGCAGTTTGCCGGCCTTTGGTTTGTCGGCAGGATCGAGCGTGCGGATAAGCGTGTTAGCGTGGGAGATCGGTGCATTATCGCCGCTGTGAGCAATCCTGGCACTCTTCAATTCGTCGAGGCTGCCTGCCGCAGCAAACGCTGCCTTGGCTTCCTCGACCGCGGCTGCGATGCCTTCCTCATCGAGGGGGCTCAGCCCGGTGGCTTCCTCAGACATAACTGCCTTTCTGACGGGTATCTGACTAGACGATTCTAGTTGTTTCCGCCGGCGCGTTTTTTCTGCGCCACAATACTGCGCTCAATCTCATGGCTCCACGGCAGCTGAGCCTCAGTAAGCTGAGTCTATGCGAACTGTCTTCTGCGGCCTCACTACCATCGATCTAATCCAACACGTTGCACACATCCCGGGCGAGAACCAAAAAGTCACATCTGAGGAGGCGCTGCTTGACGTAGGAGGTCCAGCAGCAAATGCCGCCCGCACGGCCGGAGCCCTGGGCGCTCAACCCACACTCACCTCCCCTATCGGAACGGGAGTTTTCGGAAAACTCGCGGCACAGTGGCTCGCGGACAGTGGGGTCGCCGTCGTCGATCTGGCCACCGAAGGTGATCCCGCGATCTCCTCTGTAACAATTGATTCCGCCGGAAACCGTACAGTTGTTTCCACAAACAACACGGGCCGTGCACACGGATACCCGGCGGCTGACGTGCTTGACGGGGCCACGGCCCTCCTGGTAGACGGCCATCTCCTCGACGTTCAAATCGCGCTGGCGCGCACTGCGGAGGGCGCCAACATCCCTGTTGTGCTCGATGGAGGTTCGTACAAACCTGGGATCGAATCACTTCTTCCTCACGTCACGCACGCCGTGCTCTCGGCAGACTTCCACTTCCCCACAACAGCGCCAGAACCCGATGCCGTCACCGAACTGGCCACCGTCGCAGCGTATGGCGTTCCATTTGTCGCGCGCACCAATGGTAGCGGCGCTCTGGAGGCCCTCGTCGATCAGAAGTATTACCGTCTGCCAATCGAAGCCGTTCCGCCCGAAGAAATTGCGGACACACTCGGTGCCGGCGACGTCCTTCACGGAGCCTTCACTTCCGCGCTTGGCGCCGGGCATGACGCCATGGCTTCGCTGGCTTCGGCCGCGCAGCTAGCCACGATGTCCGTACGCCATGCGGGCGCACTGGGATGGGTGGAAGAACTCGCACAACTTTACGACGCCACAGAGCAGTAATAGTGGCGCCCTACTCTTACCCGGTGGCGCCCGCGCAGCTCATAGGCGCGGACGAGTTTACAGCCACAACACAGATGCTCCTCCAGGCACCGCCACTCGGGATTGCCCCGGCACCGCCACGTTATTACGCGAGTGCGGACTTGTTGCACGACGGCGCCCTGGCAACCGCCGCTTCTGCGGACTTGTTACGCCTCAATCACAGTTGTTACGCCCGAATCAACAAATTTCGCTACACCACGCACAACAGACCAACCCACGCACAACAAGTCCGCACACACCCAGAAAACCTAAGTCCACCCAGGCACGCCGCACAGCGAAGCAACAAAGAACAACACACGAAAAGGCCGGGGCAGCTCAACCACCCCGGCCTTTCACGTGCCAGCCGAACCTTCAGTTCCGTCCTGAGAGCTAGGTAGCTCGGTTCTGCTGATTCGGCTCCGCAAACTCACAGTTTCCCCGGTCGGAACCAGTTCCCCCGGGCGGAACCGGTCTACCCGGCAGCCTTGAGAACCAGCTCCCCGGTAGCCTTCGGAACTAGATTTCCTCCGGAACCATCGAAATAGCACCGCATGGGCACTCCTCGGCGCAAATGCCGCAGCCCTTGCAATAATCGTACTTGAACTCGTAGCTGCCCGGCTCCAGCTTGGTCACTGCGTTATCGGGGCACACCCCGAAGCAGTTGTCGCATCCGAAGCAATTACCGCAGCTCATGCACCGGCGCGCCTCAAACAGCGCGGAGGATTCGTCGAGGCCCTGCACGACTTCCGCAAAGGTGGACGCCCGGCGCGCACCTTCCAGCTTCTCACGAACCTGGTGCGGCGCGTCGGAGTAGTACCACGTCTCCATGCGATCCAAGGTTGCATCTGCATGCTTGGGCGCCGGGGTATATTCGGCGCCGCGCAGATACGCATCGATGTACCGCGCCGCCTTCTTGCCGTGCCCAATCGCAACAGTCACGTTCTTCTGCGACGGCACCATGTCTCCGCCGGCGAACAGCCCCTCATGGCCGGTCATCATCTGAGAATTGACCTTAACCACGCCGTGGTCTACTTCGACGTCGTCGAGCCCGTTGAGAAGTCCAAGATCGGACTCCTGCCCCAGAGCCATCACTACGGAATCGGCTTCGAGCTTCTCGAACTCTCCCGTAGGTTGCGGGAATCCGTTCTCGTCGAGCTTCATCTTTTCGATCATGAGCTCGCCCTCATCAATGTGCTTGATGGTGGAAAGCCAGCGCAGCTTGATGCCTTCCTCTTCGGCTTCCTGCACTTCGGAATCGTGGGCTGGCATCCTGTCACGGGTCCGGCGATACACGATCACGGAGTCGGTTGCGCCCAGCCGTTTCGCGGTGCGTGCCGCATCAATTGCGGTATTACCTCCGCCGTAGACGACGACGCGCCGGCCCAGTAGTGGTTTATCGCCATCCGTTGCCTCGCCTTCTTCCTCTACGTCGCGGAGCATGGATACTGCGTCCATCACGTGAGAAGCCGAGCCAGCTGGGATGTTCGTATGGCGCCCGATTTGAGCACCTACCGCCAGGAAGACTGCGTCAAATTCATCGAGAGCACTCTTCAGGTCTGTGACCTTCGTGTTCATTTCGAATTTCACGCCCATGTTTGCGATACGGTCGATCTCCTGGTCAAGGATTCCACGCGGTAGCCGATAGGACGGAATGCCATAGCGCATCATGCCACCAGGCTTTTCGCCATCGTCGCGCACTGTCACCGAATGGCCTAGGCGTGCCAGATGGTACGCCGCGGAAATACCCGATGGGCCTGCGCCCACCACCAGTACCGATTTGCCTGAGGCCGGGCCAAGCGGCTTGACCGACCAGCCTTCCTCCAGCGCCTTGTCTCCCAAGAACCGTTCGATCGCATTAATTCCAACGGCCTCGTCAACTTGGGCCCGATTGCATGCGGTCTGGCAATCGTGGTAGCACACGCGCCCCATTACTGCGGGCAGCGGGTTGTTCACCATGATCTCACGCCATGCGGCCTCATAGTTGCCTTCCTCGGCGTAGTGCAACCATTGCTGGATGTTCTCTCCCGCTGGGCACGCCTTGTTACAGGGAGGCAAAAGATCCACATACACCGGGCGCTCCGTGCGCCACGAACCCGTGTGGTTCTCTGCCGAAGAACCCACGTTGAGAATGACGGCGAATGGAAGATCTTTCTTCTTCTCAGAACCTGTAGACCTCTCCTCAGTCGCGGTCATGTCACGCCTCCGTTTCTTCGTGCTTCACCAGAAGGTCAAGCGAATCGTCATCAATCAAGTCGTAGCGGCGAATATTCCGGTTCGCGAGTTGCTGCAGGCGCTCGATCACCGCAGGATCCGCGCCCTTCTTGAAGAGGTGCGCAAAGCGCCGCTGCAGCTTCAGGTACTCCTCCACGCGCACTGGACGCCGGATCTTCTGAACAGACGTCACTTCGCCATGTTCAGCTTCGAATACCGGGAACAACCCAGATTGCGTTGCGAGCCGGGCCAGTTTGACAGTGATATTCGACGGCGCCCCCCAGCCGAGCGGGCATGGCACCAGCACGTGGATGTAACGAGCGCCGTGGAACCCCATCGCCTTATTGACTTTGTATTCCAGATCGCGCAGATCCGCTACCGTGGCAGTGGCGACGTAGGGGATCTCGTGGGCCATCGCGATGCGGGCCATGTCTTTGCCTTGGCCCCACACGTTGCCAGGCTCCTTGCCCACAGGCTGCGTGGTGGCGGTACGAGCAGTAGGAGGCGTTGCACCTGAGCGTTGCACGCCGGTGTTCATGTACGCCTCATTGTCGTAGCACACGTATAACACGTCGTCATTGCGTTCGAACATGCCGGAGATTGCGCCCATGCCGATGTCCACAGTGCCGCCGTCGCCGCCCTGTGCCAGAACGCGCGTCTTCTTGCCCATAGCACGCAGGCCAGCGGCCGCGCCTGAGGCTACAGCTGGCGCGTTGCCAAAGAGGGAGTGCATCCACGGCAGGTTCCACGATGTCTCCGGGTACGGCGTGGAGAATACCTCCAAGCATCCGGTGGCGTTGATAGCGATCAGGTCGTTGTGCGCAGCGTTCATCGCGGCATCCACGGCGTAGCGCGCACCCAGCGCCTCGCCACATCCCTGGCACGCGCGGTGCCCCGACGTCAGCGAGTTGAAGCGATTGACTTCAGATTGAACTGACCGCAAGGCCTCAGGGACTAGCCTGTTGCCAACAGCGAATGAACCGACCTGGTAGTACTTGATTTCCTCGCGCGAAGGGATCTCCGTTTCAGGAATCTCATGGCCAGTTTGAGGAATCGAAACCTGTGTCATCGTGCCGCCTCCTGCGTGGTGACCATCTCGGTGATGTCTCGGATCATGTTGTCGCCGATAGAACCAGAGCGCCGAATCTGCTTCTCGCGTTCCAGCTCGCGATCCACGAGTTCGCGGTTCAGATCCAGGAACTTGAAGTGCTTCATCTCGCGGCGGTTGACCTTATCCAAGTAGTCGTTCAAGGACGCTTGGGTGATGTCACGCCCGCCAAGCCCTGCGATCAGTTCATAATGGGCGATATCCAGCCCCATCAGGGCGGTGCGCACGTGCGATGCCACGATGCCTCCGATACCCACAGAGAACGCCTTCTCCAATACCACGACGGTCGTTGCGTTCATCAGGGCCTTACGAACTGCCTGGCGTGGGAACGGACGGAAGGAAACCAGCGAGAGCACGCCGATCTTCTCGCCCTTCGCGCGCCGGGAATCAATGACGTCACGCAACGTGCCGGTCACCGATCCGAGGCACACCACAACCGTATCCGCGTCTTCAGTCTTGTATTCGTGAAGCAGACCGCCAGAATCGCGGCCGAACACTGCTTTGAACTCCGCCTGAACTTGCGGAATGAGCTCAAGCGCCTGCATCTGCTTGTGGTGCGCCAAGTACTTGACCTCAGTAAAGGCTTCCGGCCCCACCATTGCGCCGATTGAGATCGGATCCTCGGGATCCAACACCACGCGAGGTTCGTACGGCGGCAGGAACTTTGCCACGTCTTCTTCACTGGGCACGTCTACTTGTTCCACAGCGTGCGTCAGAATGAAACCGTCCATGCACACCATGACGGGAAGAGAAAGCTCCTCTGCAATCCGGAATGCCTGAACGTGCAGGTCTGCGGCCTCTTGGTTGTCCATCGCGTAGAGCTGCAGCCAGCCTGAATCGCGCTGCGACATGGCGTCCGAATGATCGTTCCAGATGTTGATCGGACCACCGATAGCGCGGTTAGCCACCGTCATGACGATCGGTAAGCCAAGCCCAGAAGCGTTGTACACGGCTTCCACCATGAACAGCAGTCCTTGGGATGCCGTGGCTGTGTAAGCGCGTGCACCCACGGCAGAAGCACCAATACATGCCGACATTGCGGAGAACTCAGATTCCACATTGACGTATTCGCAATGTTCAAGTTCGCCCGATTTCACCATGCGGGAAAGTTCCTCAACGATGTGCGTTTGAGGTGAGATCGGATACGCGGAAACTACCTGCGGGTGGCACGCGGCAACGGTGTGCGCGATCGCTTTCGATCCTTCAATTTGCTCGAGCATGTGCGCCTTCCTTTGTTGAGAGCACCAGATCGTATGCGGCCTGTGCCGCCGCGACGTTCTTTTCGCCAACCTTGCCCGGGAAACGCTCTTTAATCGCATGTGCAACCGATTCAAAGCGGAAAGGCTTGGCCAGCGCCGCCGTCGCCCCAAGCAAAACAGCATTGGGTACGGTGCGGCCCGTGTACTGCCGGGCAAGATCGGTTGCGGGGACGGTAACAACGTGGCCTGGCGCGTGTGACTCGACAAGGTGAGTAAGCCCCAGTTCCTCCATGCTCTTCGTGGAATTGATAAGGGCGTAACCGTCCTTTGTCATACCCTGAAAAACATTAATAATTGGAAGCAGAGTCGGGTCCTGCACGATTACGATGTCAGGTTCTTCTACGGGTTCGCGGGTTCGGATCACCTCGTCTCGAATACGTGCGTATGCGACCACCGGCGCGCCCGTGCGCTCGGAGCCGAACGATGGAAATGCCTGTGCGTGGCGGCCTTCAGCGAATGCAGCCATCGCGACCATATCAGCCGCGGTGACGACGCCTTGCCCGCCTCGTCCATGAATGCGTACTTCGACCATGCCTCCAGGTTAAGCCTCCCGCGTTCGCGAACTCCCCAAATCCGTGTGAGAAAACAAGCGCCCCAGATTTGGAAACAACACTCGCGCGAATATATCGGCCGAATTTGGGACTATCGTCCCTACCGGGCGACGTCGTCCCCCGGCCGTATCAGGCGAGAAATGTACACACACAGAGCCGCCGCCATAGAAACATTCAAGGACTCCGCTTTACCAAAGATCGGGATCGAGACACTCGCGTCAGCCGCACTCACATCCAGTCCCTGGAAGCCATGAGCCTCATTTCCCACCACCCACACGGTTGGCCGCGTGAGATCTGGAGCGTCGGCCCTGACTCCCAAAAACCGCCTCTCACCAGCCGCTTCGATAAGCCGAGTCAGCTCCCAGTCGCCTTGGGCATCGGCTATCAAGACTTGCAGCCCGGCCTCGTGCGCAGCTTCCACGAGATCCGTGAAATCCACCCCCGTTACACAAGGCAGATGGAATAGAGACCCTACTGTGGAACGAACAACCTTGGGCGAAAAGGCCTCCGCGCTTCCTTGACCAAGAAAAACGGCATCAGCGCCAGCGGCGTCCGCAGAACGGACAATAGTCCCAACATTGCCAGGATCGGAGACTGCGGCAGTTGCAAGCACGATCCGAGCAGAGGGCAAAAGGTCCCGAATACTCGGCTGGTTGGGCACGTCTGCGACCACCAGAACACCCTGAGCATTTGACGAAAGCTCACGGAAATCGTCCGGATCCGCGACGTGCGTCCAGACGCTGTGTTCATCTGCGAGAGAGCGAATATCCGCGTGGGCACGCAGTGCGTTCTCTTCGGCAAAGAGATCGCGAACCAGCCGCGGTTGGTAAGTGAGGATCTCACGGACCGCCTGCGGCCCCTCCACCAGGAACTGCTTGTAGCGTGTGCGAGCCTCCCGGCGGTGAAGGTTCTGTGCGCGTCCCAGGGCGGCGCGAGTAGCGGGCTTGATCCTCATAGTCATGCCCTCAACCCTAGGGCCATCAGCCCGATTGCTCCAACACGTGACGCCGTGCAGGAAGAAGAAGGGCCCGGAACGTGTGTTCCGGGCCCTTCAGCCAGATCAGATGTCACGCAGCCTTAGGTGCGTTGACATCCTCAGGAAGCGCTTTCTTCGCGATATCCACTACTGCCTTGAATGCGGTGGGATCGTTCACGGCCATTTCGGCGAGCTGCTTGCGGTTGACCTCGACGCCAGCCAGGTTCAGACCCTGGATGAAGCGGTTGTACGTCATGCCTTCCGCACGGCAGCCGGCGTTGATACGCGTGATCCACAGCTTACGGAATTCGCTTTTGCGAACCTTGCGATCCCGATAGCTGTACACCATCGAGTGCGTAACCTGCTCCTTCGCCTTACGGTACAGGCGAGACCGCTGACCGCGGTAACCGGAAGCCCGATCAAGAACAACCCGGCGCTTCTTCTTTGCGTTGACTGAACGCTTGACGCGTGCCATAACGACGCTCCTCCCTAATTCTCAGAGCCCAAGAAGGGTCTTAGTCTGTTTTGCGTTCGCTCCATCAAGGACCTGGTCCTTAGAGAGCCTGCGGGTGCGGCGCGACGATTTGTGTTCCAGAAGGTGGCGCTTGTTCGCCTGCTCGCGCATAATCTTTCCACTTCCAGTTACGCGAAAACGCTTCTTCGCACCAGAGTGCGTCTTGTTCTTAGGCATTTCTAGCCCCTCACTCGGGCCACGCAATTGCGCGGCGGTTTCTATAGTCGCTGGTCATCACCAGCATGATCTCTGCAACGTTCGTGCTATTCGCCGTGAGCGCCACTCACTTTGGCCGCGCGTTCGGTTTCGCGTGCACGCCTCTGGTCCCGTTCGGCTTCGCGCCGCCGGCGCTGGTCTGACTTGGCCTCCGATTTCTTCCGAACTGGAGCCAATACCATCGACATGTTGCGGCCTTCGGCACGCGGTGCAGCTTCGATAGTTGACACCTCAGAAAGGTCTTCTGCGATGCCCCGAAGCAGCTTCACGCCCATCTCCGGCCGTGACTGCTCGCGCCCCTTGAAGCGCAAATCAAACTTGACTTTGTCTCCACCGTTGAGGAAGCGTTCCGCCTGCGCTCTCTTCGTGTTGTAATCGTTCTCATCGATCTTCAACCCGATGCGAATGGACTTCACCACCATGTTCGCCTGGTTGCGGCGCGCCTCGCGAGCCTTTTGCGCGGATTCATACTTGAACTTTCCGTAGTCCATGAGCTTTGCTACGGGCGGATTGGAGTTCGGAGCGACTTCAACCAGGTCCAAGCCCGCTTCCTCCGCCAAACGCAGCGCGTCGTCAACCCGTACAACGCCTACTTGTTCGCCCCCTGGCCCCACAAGGCGTACCTGCGTGGCGAGAATGCGCTCATTGACTCGTGGTTCGTTGTTAATGGCTGCTCCTTCGTTTCCTCAACATGCAATGCGCACGGAGTACTCCCAACGAGCACACAGCCGTCCGGCCGTAAGAACCCGGCACCCAGAGGGCACGAGGTGGGATTTCTCCGCTTGCACACCGGCCATCTGCCGGTTTTGTCGCCATGTACTCTACCACGTCAGCGTGCGCATTTCGCAATAGATAAGGCCCCAAACGGCACGGTCCGGTGTGTGTTTCCTCTCGTTTACACGGAATTCGGCGCTCTGGTTGGCGGAGAATTCGGTACTTTCGTTGGCGGAGATTACGCTGCGCCGGCTGATCAAACTACCCGCACGGGCACTATTTCCACCATATCGAAGCGTGCGCTCAAATAGGGATCGTGCGCGATAAGTGCAACCAAGGTCTGTACTGCGCGCGCCACCTCCCCGCGCATACTCGATGAATACACGTTCACCAGGATTTGTACCACCCCTTTGCGCGTACTGCGAATACGCACGCCGTATGCGGCCCGCTCCTCAGCGATCGCTCCCTTAATGCGCTCCAACACAGCCGGGTCATGCCACGGTGGAGTCCACTCCTCGCCCGATGCGATCGCAGCTACCGCACTGCGTCCAATGTAGCATTCGGCGGAAGCGCTCCCCACACGGGGATCAAGAGCCAGGATTCCTGTCTTCGTCAGAGTCAACGCGGCCATATCTTTCGCTTTGACGGGAAGCGGCCGCGCGTCGGCAGCAAACGCCGCAAGCGCGCGCATTGATGTAAAAACGGGAACCGCCTGCCGGCCTCCCGGCGCTGGAACGACGTCGTCGCTCGCCTGCTGCGCCGCGGCTTCCGCAGTACCCTCGCCTGGTTGGTCTTCGTCGGTTTTTGCGTGAGGCCGCACAGCGGCGAACACCCTGCCCTTGTGAAGCGCAGCGACGATCGCTTCAACTCTCTTGCCGGGATCTTCTAGTGCCAGCGCCTCCGCCATCGCAGGTTCAAGCGAACCGTCGTCTCCAGAAAACGGGTTCGGGCGGAGTAAAAGCGACGGGTCCACTACCGCTGCTCTCCCGCCACATCAATGGCCTCGCGGAGCGTAAAGGCGCCAGCGTAGAGAGCCTTACCCACTATTGCACTATCCACGCCCTGCGGCACCAATGCCCGCAACGCCCGCAGATCGTCCAGAGACGAAACTCCGCCGGAAGCGACGACCGGCGCATGCGCGCGCTGTGCCACAGCGCTCAAAAGCTGAATGTTCGGCCCACGTAACGTTCCATCTTTCGTAACATCCGTGACTACGTACCGTGAGCAACCTGCCTCGTCCAAACGCGCCAACACATCCCAGAGGTTCCCGCCCTCTTTTGTCCAGCCACGCGCAGCCAGCGTCTCGCCCCGCACATCCAAGCCCACAGCTACCTTGTCACCGTACTTTTCGATCACCTGAGCAGTCCACTCGGGATTCTCCAGCGCAGCCGTGCCGATATTCACACGGGTTGCGCCAGCCTCGAGTGCCTGTTCCAAGCTCGCGTCGTCCCGGATACCACCAGATAGCTCAACGTTCACGGAAAGCGATCCCACAATGCGCGCCAAAAGCGCGTGATTTGATCCTCTGCCGAAGGCTGCGTCCAGATCGACCAAATGGATCCAGGTGGCGCCCTCAGCTATGAAGCGCTCCACCGCCTCTTCTGGAGCTCCATATGACTGTTCTGTTCCTGCTTCGCCTTGCATCAAGCGAACGGCCTGCCCGTTCACTACATCCACCGCCGGCAGAAGTTGCAATGCCAATGCGTCACCCATACGTTCCTCCTTGGCGCCGCTGCGCTGTCCATGCAACGCCTTCAATTCATTACCTGCCCATTATCAACGGGCGTTATTCAAGAGTCTCCAGCCAGTTCTTCAGCAGCTGCTGGCCCGCATCTCCCGATTTTTCCGGATGGAATTGCGTGGCATTGAGAACCCCGTTCTCCACCGCCGCCACGAAGGGTGCACCGTGGTCCGCCCAGGTGACAAGTGGCGGATGAGATCCGCCGATCGTCCGCGCCGGATCGGTCTGTGCGGCGTACGAATGGACGAAGTAGAACCGTTCATTTTCTACACCACGAAATAGTTGGCTGCCTTCGGCAGGCCGCACCGGCGACCATCCCATATGAGGAACGATATCCGCTGGCAAAAGATCTACAGATCCTGGCCATTCACCGAGTCCGCGATGCACACCGTGTTCCGTTCCCTGCTCGAACATGATTTGGAGACCCACGCAAATACCGAGCACAGCACGGCCGCCAGCAATCCGGCGCTCAATGAATTGATCCGCCCTCACCCGCCGGATCTTCTCCATCACCGCCGCAAATGCACCCACGCCGGGAACTACCAGGCCATCCGCGTTCATCACCGCACCCTCCTCCGCGGTCAGCACGACCTCAGCGCCAACTTTCTCGAGCGCCCGTACCACGGACCGTACGTTGCCGGTATCAGCCGCTAACACGGCCACCTTTTTCGCCATCACTCGTTCCCCTTGTTCCGCCCGAAAAATCGCCGCTTCTTGTGGCTCTCTCCCGCGCCGCCACTCTTCGAATCTCCGTTCGCACCGGACAGATTTAACAAATCAGCAACGTCGTTTGCCTCGAGTGCGATCGCGGAGATCGCACCTTGATCCTGCGGCTTCACTTCACCCAAAATCACCCGTTCGATCACCGGATCCACTGCGTTCAGCAGCAAGCCAGCGGGAATATCCTCACCGGATTTTCCCGCCATATACCTCCTGGCACGTACCAGCCCGGAGACGCCCTCTTCGAACCCCTCGGTATCGGAGAGATCCACGATCATCAGCACCACACCATACTTGGAGAGCTTGGAAAACACCTCGGCCACAGCATGCCCATCATCCGATGGCTCTTTCGGTGTCTCGTCGGATTCATCTGGGCCCGTGATATTGCGAATGTCCCATTCGTCGTACTGTTCAACCGGCATTTCGCGAACAATAAGTGCTCCCGATTTCGTTGCAAGCACGTAGACGTCCAGGCGATGGAGCGCAGCGATCGCGGCCACCACATCCGCTCGCGCGAATGGTGTGAGGATAGCGTACCTTTTGATCTTCGCCACGGCCTACAGGCTCCCCTTGGTCGATGGTATGCCCGTTACACGCGGATCTGGTTCCACAGCCATGCGCAAGGCACGCGCAAGCGCCTTGAATTGCGCTTCGACGATGTGATGCGGATCCCGGCCACGGATGAGGTCGATATGCAAGCAAATTCCGGCGTGATACGCAATAGCTTCGAAGACATGGCGTGTCATAGACCCCGTGAAATGTCCACCAATCAGGTGGTATTGCTGGCCTTCCGGTTCTCCTTCGTGTATCAGATAAGGGCGCCCAGAAATATCGACCACTGCTCGCGCTAAGGATTCGTCTAATGGGACTGTCGCCTCGCCGAAACGCCGAATTCCGCGCTTGTCGCCGAGTGCCTGTTTCAAGGCTTCCCCAAGGCAAATCGCAGTATCTTCTACGGTGTGATGCACGTCGACATCGATATCTCCCACCGCATCAACAGATATATCGATCAGCGAATGCCGCGAAAGCGCTGTCAGCATGTGATTGTAGAAAGGGACGCCGGTGGAAATATGAGATTCGCCCGTGCCGTCCAGATTGATCTCCAATTTCACGGTGCTTTCCGATGTGGACCGTTCAATCCGCGCCTTTCGCTCCATCACATAACCTCCTTGAGTGCTGCCATAAAGGTGGCATTCTCTGCGGGCGTGCCTACGCTGACCCGAAGCCAGCCTTTAGGCCCAACTTCTCTGATCAAAACGCCACGGTCCAATAGCCCTTGCCACACCGCGTGCCGATCCGAGAATGTTCCGAAAAGCACGAAGTTTGCGTCCGAAGGTGCCACTGCTAAGCCTAGTCCACTCAGGTCGGCTGCGAGCCGATCGCGGCTCGCGCGCAATTCTGCGATCTGGCCGCGCAGTGCTGCACGATGCCGCAGCGCCGCACGCGCCGCAGCCTGAGTTAGTGCCGAAAGGTGGTAAGGCAGGCGAACAATGCGAACCTGATCAACGATTTCCTGCGAGGCAGCCATGTACCCCAAGCGCAAACCTGCCGCGCCAAATGCTTTCGACATCGTGCGTGAAACTACCAGATGTGGATTCGCGTTCAAGAGTTCGAGTGCCGAAGGAACTCCTACACGGCGAAACTCCGCATACGCCTCGTCGACAACGATGATGCTTGCTGTCCCGGTATCCGGCCCAGTTTCTTGGGCGATCTCAAGAATCTCCGCGAGCTGGTCTTGTGGCAACGCCGTTCCGGTGGGATTATTCGGGCTTGCCAGCAAGACGATAGCTGGGCGCTCCCTTTCTAAAACGGAGCGAACAATGCTCATGTCCAGCTGAAAATCCTCTGCACGCGGAGCAGCAACCCACGTCGAATCGGTATCGCGCGCATACTCGGGATACATCGAGTACGTGGGTGCGAATGACACTACGGTACGTCCTGGTCCAGCGAAAGCTTGAAGCAAATGCAGCATCACTTCGTTGGATCCGTTCGCTGCCCAGATATTCTCCGGCGCAACTGTAACGCCGGCCTCGTCTGCCAGGTAGTGCGCTAAATCATCCCGCAGAGCGGGGAAATCTCGGTCGGGATAGCGGTTCAAGCTCTTCGCTGCATCGGCCACAGCGTTCGCTATGTCCTGCACCAGGCTCTCCGAAGGGGCATACGGATTCTCGTTGACATTCAGGCACACGGGCACGTTCAGTTGCGGTGCGCCGTAGGGGCTCTCCCCCGCAAAAATGGGGCGTTTCGGCAAAATGATCACACCACAAGCCTACGAGAGCTGCGCGCATTGCGCGATCCTAGTCCGAATGAGCGACAGGGCGGGCGCAGGACGGTGCTGTCACTCGCTTGGAATCACCGCTACAAACGGCGCGCTGCCAAGCACACCTAGGGTCACGGAGCCGAGCAGGCGCGCTGCTACGTTGTGTGCGCCGTGCTTGCCGACGACGACGAGGCTCGCTTCCTTCGCAGCGTCAAGCAACGCGTCCACGGCATGTCCAGGAAGAATATCAAGGCTGGCGTGGACGTCTGGATAATCGACGGCAACAGCTTCGAAAGCGTGTTGCGCGCGCTCTTCCGCAGCATGAATCTGGTCCTCAATCACTTCGCGCATCACGTCCGGAGGAAGATAATCAAAGTTAGCCGCCACATGCTGCTGTGCTTGAATCACACGCACGGCCAAGCCACGCTCTCGCGCGTATGCGAAACCGAAATGCAGCGCCTCCGGCGAACCGTATTCGGGCGAGATTCCAATCACCACAGGCCCGTGTGGGTCTCCGACTGGACCGCGCACCACAAAGGTTGGGCACTTCGCATATGTCGCAACCTTGGTGGATACCGAGCCGAGCAAGAGCCTTCTGACAGCTCCCAGGCCTCGTGCGCCAACGAACACCGCGCTAGCATCAGCCGATGCATCCACCAAAGCTATGGCCGGATCAGCGATCGGAACCGCACTTTTCACAACGAGCTCAGGATGAGCGCTGCGTACGCGCTCAACCTCACCGTCCACCACCTTTTGGCACGCGTCCAAGATCTCAGCAGGAGGAGTCGGATCGAAACCCGCGTATCCATACAAGGGGGCAAACCCGTAGAGCAAAGTGAGCGGAAGCCCTCTCATCTGCGCGAATGCAGCCGCTTCGTCAACTGCGGCACTCGCCTTTGCAGAACCATCAGTCCCTGCGACCACTGGAAATACGTCGGTCATCAGAACTCCTCTCATGAGATCTCCGTCACATCCAACCATACCGGGCTTGGCGCTCAATGACGAGCACGATGTTCAAAGGGCACAGATTATCCACAATCTGTCGCGATTCCGGATATCTCACCGACGCCGCCCCTTGCAGACGCCCAGCAAGGTCATGTTAGGCAACCCTTTCTGGAATATTTCCAAATAAGGCCGTATTGTGAACTTGTTCCATCCTGGAAGATTTCCAGCGACACAGTTCCGCCACA
This sequence comes from Ancrocorticia sp., assembly GCA_022648165.1. Taxonomy (GTDB): domain Bacteria; phylum Actinomycetota; class Actinomycetes; order Actinomycetales; family Actinomycetaceae; genus Changpingibacter. The sequence goes on along the minus strand of JALCLX010000010.1, from coordinate 8,966 downwards.
GGAGTTCCGATATGACTGTCGCAGCGCACACCACTGCAGAGGATTTGACCGAAGACCAGGAAATAGCAAGCAAACTCAACTGGCTCCGGGCTGCCGTGCTCGGCGCGAATGACGGCATCGTCTCCACGGCAGGGATCGTGGTGGGGGTTGCTGGCGCCGCTGTTTCCACTACAGCCTTGTTCGCATCTGGTGTTGCGGGCGTCGTCGCCGGCGCAATCTCGATGGCGGCAGGAGAATACGTGTCCGTATCGACGCAGCGTGATACGGAACGCGCCATCGTCAATGCGGAGAAGATCCGCCTGAGCCAGAAGCCGGAGCATGAACTCCGCGCACTCTCAGAGGTCATCGAATCGCGTGGGGTAACACCTTCTCTTTCGAGAGAGGTAGCGTTTCAACTCACACAAAAGGATGCCGTGCGTGCCCAGTCAATCTGGCGCTTCGGTATCGATCCTGACGCATACACCAATCCGTGGCACGCAGCCTTCGCCTCGATGCTTTCCTTTGTGAGTGGAGCGCTGATTCCGTTCGTCGCTATCCTCACCACACCGGCAGCCGTGGCAGTGCCCATCACCGTCGCTGCCGTGACGATTGCCCTGGCGATCACTGGTTCTATCTCTGCGAGACTCGGCGGGGCACCTCAGCTACGGGCAACCCTACGAAACATCGTCGGCGGACTGCTGGCCATGGGTGTCACGTACAGCATCGGGCTGCTCGTCGGGCATTTCGCCTAGTTACTGATTGCCAGGGGCAGCGCCCTCACGGAGACATCAGTCCACCGCGCTCGTGCCTGAGGCTATATCCGGCTGCCTGGGGCTATATCCGGCACCGCGCGCCACCGCCGTTCACGGCACGCGGACTAGCCATTCAGACGCGCCGCGAGTGCCTCCGCATGAGCGGGCAAATCCTCGTCAAGAGCCAATGCGCGAAGCGGTTCATACATGGACGCCATCGCGTCTTTCGAATATTCAATTTCTTGCACGGACTTGAGGAACGCGTGAACATTGAGCCCGGACGCGAAAGCCGCCGTGCCTCCCGTCGGCAAGACATGGTTTGAGCCCGCCATATAATCGCCCAACGGCACCGGATTATAGGGGCCCACAAAAATCGCTCCGGCGTTGTGTATACGCTGTGCATCGGCGAGTGCATTGCGCGTCTGGATCTCTAAGTGTTCAGCAGCGTATGCATTCGCTACGTCCAGCGCCCCATCGATCGTATCGACAAGCACGATGCCCGATTGTGGCCCGCTCAGCGCCTTGGCCACTCGCTCCGCGTGCTTGGTTGCCGCTGCGCGGCGCTCAAGCGCCGCGTCCACTTGGTCCGCCAGTTCTGCCGAATCCGTAATGAGAACAGAAGCGGCGGCCGGATCGTGCTCGGCCTGAGACAAGAGATCGGCGGCCACATATTCCGGGTTAGCTCCGTCATCAGCCACAATCGCAATTTCCGTGGTGCCCGCTTCTGCGTCAATACCGACGACGCCGCGGACCGCGCGCTTCGCGGCAGCTACAAAGATATTCCCTGGTCCCGTGATGACGTCCACGGCTTCGCAGAGCATTTCAGGGTCCACACCCGGTTCGCCGGCGGCGCCATATGCGAACATTCCGATCGCCTGAGCTCCCCCAACAGCATAGACTTCCGTAATGCCGAGCAGCCCGCATGCGGCAAGGATCGTAGGATGTGGCAAACCGTTATTTGCGGCCTGGGGTGGCGACGCCAAGGCGATATGACGCACGCCCGCTACCTGTGCAGCAACGGTATTCATTATCACGGAGGACGGGTACACAGCGAGCCCTCCAGGCACGTAAAGCCCCACACGATTTACCGGGATCCAGCGCTGGCGTATGATCCCTCCCGGGATGATCTCCGTGACCCGTTCCACCGGCAACTGTGCCTCGTGGCCGGCGCGGTTGTGTGCGATCGAAGTTTCCAAAGCCGCGCGCAGCTCTGGACGCAGAGAATCCACCGCGTTCGCGATCGCCTCTGAAGGTACTCGCACGTGTTCGGGCCGGACGCCGTCGAACTTCTCCGCAAGGTCACGCAGAGCGCGAGCGCCACGTTCGCGCACATCAGCCAATATTGGAAGCACCGTTACCATGGCCTTTTCTACGTTGAGGGGTGCACGTGGCAAACGCGCCTTCACATCTGCCGGGACCGTGGATTCACCGCGAAGATCGATTCTTTGAAGCATAAAGCCAGCATAACGGTTTATCTGGATGGGAAGCCCTCCCCGCCCAGTGTCTGGGCACGAGGCGCCGCATCCGGCTGTGTTACGCCTCGGTCACTTTATCCACCGCTCCGCCAAAACGCCTTTCCCGGCGAGCGTATGCTTCGCAGGCTTTCCACAGCTCACGGCGGTCGAAATCCGGCCATGCAACATCAGAAAAGTAAAGTTCAGCATATGCGGATTCCCACATGAGAAAGTTGCTCGTGCGTTGCTCCCCACCTGTCCGGATGAAAAGGTCCACATCCGGCATTTCCGGCGCATACAAATATTTCCCAATCGTGCGTTCGGTGATTGCGTGCGCAGTGATTCTCCCCACCGCGGCATCTTCGGCGATTCTGCGCGTCGCATCGACGATCTCAGCGCGGCCACCATAATTGATGCACATGTTGAGTACCAACGTGGAATTGTTCTTCGTGAGTTCTTCGGCCGCGCGCAGTTCAGCCAGAACTGACTTCCACAGCCGTGGGACTCGGCCCACCCAGCGCACTTTGACGCCCCACGCGTTGAGGTCATCGCGTTGCTCGCGCAGTATCCGCCGGGAGAATCCCATGATGAAATGCACTTCTGCTGGAGAACGCTTCCAATTCTCTGTAGAGAACGCGTAGGCGGATAACTCGGGTATTCCTAGCTCGATCGCCCCGGCGATCACATCCATGAGCGTAGCTTCGCCGGCCCTATGCCCCTCAACGCGGGGTAAGCCACGCGAATTAGCCCAGCGTCCATTACCATCCATTACCACAGCCACATGGTGTGGCAGTTTATTTCGGTCGATATGCGGTGGGCGCGCACCAGAAGGATGCTGCGGAGGAGGAATGATCATGCGCGATTCAACACTTTCAGAGAGCGAATAGTACGTTCAATATGCCACTGCACATATGCAGCGATCAGCCCAGAGGCCTCATTGCGCGCGAATTCGGGGGCCGAATCCACCGCGGCCCATTCTCCGGACAGCAGCGCCCCAAGCAAGTGGACCGTTTCCGGCTGAGGATGCGCCGCACCGCGCGGCACGCAGTTTTCGCACACCATCCCGCCAGATGCCACATGAAATGCACTGTGAGGCCCCGGGCGGCCACAACGCGCACAATCCCAAATCGCCAACGCCCAGCCGGAAAGTGCCATGGCCCTGAGCGCGTATGAATCAACGATCGAATCGTACGCATGCGTATGTGCCGCTATCGCATGGATCGCGCCCAGCAGCAGGAGGTACTGCCCCTGGTCCGGTTCTCGTTCTTCGCCAGTGAGCCGCTCAGCAAGTTCCGCGATGGTGCTCGCAGCCGTATACGCGTCGAAATCCCGCCCGATCGCAATGCCGTAGGGGTCAAGCGTTGCCACCTCAGTGATCGTATCCAGCCCGCGCCCCTCGTACAATTGCGCATCGACAAGTGAAAATGGCTCAAGCCGCGCGCCAAAGCGCGATTTCGTACGTCTCACGCCACGCGCAACGGCGCGAACTCTCCCGTGCATGCGCGTCAGAAGAGTAATAATGCGATCCGCCTCACCCAAATCTTGAGTGCGCAGCACAAGAGCCTCGTCACGGTAGAGCTTCACAGTCAGATTCTCTCACAGCTCTGCACGTCCGCGGGCGATGGACACCGCGGTGCGTAGCCGTCTCAAAATCTGTCCTACCTGATAGATAGGCTATAAACATGGCACGTACTTCTCTTCTCGCCTCACCACCGGGCGCCCGTATTGACGTTCCGCCGCGTCATGGGGCGATGGGACAACTTTCTTTTGAGGACCTGGGCCTGCCTCTGTACGAAACCACATTCGTCGTCGTCGATCTTGAAACCACTGGCACACGCCCGGAGCCTCATTCCATCACAGAATTCGGCGCGGTGAAGGTCCGCGGCGGTGAGGTGCTTGGGGAGTTTGCCACGCTCGTCAACCCTGGCGGGCCTATTCCCCCGTTCATCACCGCGCTGACGGGCATTAACACAGCCATGGTGATGAAGGCTCCCGACATCGCTGCGGTGTTGCCCGCGTTCCTGGAGTTTATGAATGCCGGGCCGGAAACAGTTTTGGTGGCTCACAACGCGCGCTTCGATGTTGGGCATCTGAAGGCAGCAGCGGCGGGCCTGGGATACGAATGGCCACATGTGATGGTTCTTGACACAGTAAAGCTGGCGCGGCGTGTTTTCACGAAGGACGAAGCTCCCAACGTCAAGCTTTCCACACTGGCTGCCCTCTGCCACGCCACGGTCTCTCCAACGCACCGGGCGCTCGACGACGCACGCGCCACGGTAGATGTACTGCACGTGATGCTCGGGAGGCTCGGACCGCTTGGGGTGACTCATCGCGAGGATCTCGTGACAGTCTGCGATCCCGTGCCGTTGCAGCGCCGCAAGAAAGCGGTCCTTGCCGATGGATTGCCGCAAGGTCCAGGCGTCTATCATTTCATCGGTCCCGGCGGAGAGGTGATGTACGTTGGCACCTCGGTAAATCTCTATCATCGGGTTCGTCAATACTTCACGGCTGCGGAACGCCGCACTCGCATTGCAGAAATGGTGGACTTGGCAACGCGGGTGGAGGCAATCCCTACCGCAACGGTTCTCGAAGCCCGCGTGCGCGAGTTGCGCGATATTAGCCAGTTCGATCCACCGTACAACCGGCGCTCACGCCGCCCACAAACACGGCCTTGGATTCAGCTGACCGATGAGCCGCACCCGCGTCTCTCCATCGTGCGGCGCCTGCCGTTCGATCGGCTAACCTCCACTCTCGGCCCGTTCTCATCGGCCTTAGCAGCGAAGCAAGCCATGCTGATCATCACTCGCGAAGCAAAGTTGCGTACCTGCACAACCCGGCTTCCCGCCACAGTGCGAAGCAACGCCGCTCCATGCCATCTGTACACGATGGGCCTCTGCTATGCTCCTTGCGCCCGGGCATCGGAATCTGATCCAGCGCCAGCTCACGCGGCACGCATTCTGTCCGGTGAATTCTCTGATCTGTGGGATCACACTATGGAGTACCTCGGGAGCCTAGCCCGCTCCGAACGCTTCGAACAGGCAGCTGAGGTCCGCGACCGTCTCGCGGCCGTCCACAGCGCCGTCCGCAAAAGAGAACAGCTCCTACCTCTGCTCACTGCGCGCCAGATCATGGCGGCGCAGCGTACAACGTCCTCGCACGCCTCCACACGATGGGAAGTGGTACTCATTCACTACGGAAAACTCATCGCGAGCGCCACCACGGATTCCGGAGCCCACGTGCCTGAACTCGCGCAAACACTCATCAACAGCTCGCCAGAGCCAAAGGAACCTCGCTACGCGGGAGCCGACGCTTCCGTCGAGGAAACAGAGATTCTCGCGCACTGGCTATGGCAACCAGAAACTCGCCTGCTGAGCTACGACGGCGCACTGCCCATCGCCGTCCCCCGCCACGGTGCCGCGTCTCATGTACTTCCCCGAGCGGAAAGTCAAAGTGAACTAGACTAGAGCCGTTTCACACGTCCACTGCCGTCCGCGGCTCAGCTACCGGAGGAGAACCTATGTTCACAGCAATCGTACTTATCGACGCCGACGTCGCGCGGATTCCTGAAGTTGCCAACGAAGTCGCCAGTATCCCCGGAGTCGATGAAGTCTTTTCGGTGACCGGAGATATCGACATCATCGCGATGGTGCGAGTAAAGAATCACGAAGACCTCGCCACTGTAATATCGGACAAGATCGGCAAGGTTCCAGGCGTGCTTGGGATGACCACGTACCTCGCATTCCAGACCTTCTCACAAGCTGATCTTGATGAAGCCTTCCATATCGGCCTCGATTAGGCACATGTCTGCCCCGATTAGGCACATGGTCTTGCCTCAATCGGGCACCAGATGGCCTGATGGAGCACTCGGCGTGCCATGCTTGACGAAAGACCGGGCATCCATTCAATGGATGCCCGGTCTAATTTCGTACACGGAGCTTTTATTTTTCGTACACGGAGCTGCTATTTCGCCTCTGACGGCTGTGCATCTTCTGAGAACTTCACCCAGCGATGAAGCAAATCCTCAGCTGCACCAGAGTCGATCGTATTGCACGCCACATCAAGGCCCGCAGCCAGCCGCTCAATAATTGAACCATTTGAGGCACGCATGCCTGCGCGCGTTCCCTCAGCAACAAACGCACCAGCGGCGTTGAGCGCGACGGCGTCGCGGACAGGGCCAGGTTCCCCGGCCAAAACTCGTTTGGCCACCTCAGCGTTGAAGGCTGCATCCCCACCCAACAGATCATTGACAGTCGCAGGTGCCAAACCGAGATCCTTCACCGCATCAACATCGGCGTACTCAACAGCACCCTCATGGACATACCAGACCTGGTTGGGAGTCACCGCAGACAATTCATCCATCCCGTTCTCGCCCCGGAAAACCAGTGATGAGGTGCCGCGTTCCGCGAGTACGCCCGCGACTATAGGCGCGTGCTGCTCAGATGCCACACCAATAACCGAATGCTGGGGACGCGCCGGGTTCGTCAACGGGCCAAGAACATTGAACGCGGTGCGCACACCTAGCTCTTTGCGAGCCTGCGCCGCATAGCGCATCGACGGATGGAACACGTTCGCAAAGATAAATGTGATGCCCAAATCGCGGAAGCTACGCTCCACTTCTTCTACGGGCAAAGTCAAGTTCACGCCCAGCGCTTCTAAGCAATCTGCTGATCCGGAAGCCGACGACGACGCCCGGTTACCGTGCTTCACCACAGGAGTACCGGCTGCGGCGATCACCAATGCGGCCATCGTGGAAATGTTAACCGTGCGGAGCCGATCGCCGCCGGTACCGACGATATCAAGTGCCTCGCCCTCGATATGAATGGGTTTCGCATGCTCCAGCATGGCATCCGCGAGTCCGCGAAGCTCGCTGGCCGTTTCCCCCTTCGTGGCGAGTGCCGTCAAAAACCCTGCAAGCACGATAGGTGAAGTAACACCGGACATCACTTGGTCCATAGCCCAGGCGGTGTCCTCAGAAGACAGGTCTTCGCGGGCAATCACCCGCGATGTGAGATCAGACCATGTACGCATTGTCTCTACTTCCTCGCCTGTAATGCGCGTGCCACAGTTTCAGAAAGCTCGCGCGGATTGATTGGGTATGACACGGCGGCTGTTGCTCCAGACCATCGGGAAAGCCACTCGTCTTGCGGACGGCCCAGCAACACGATGAAGGGAATCTTGGGATCAACTTCGTCGTGTATCATCTTGCCAAGGCCCATTCCGCCCAGCTTCGGAGCCTCGCCGTCAAGAATCATGAGGTCATATGTGGTGTCTTGCGCGTTGAACACCGCCATCTCGGGTGTAGCGACCTCGGTCCACGCGATTTCGGGAAGATTATTTCCCACCTTGTGCCCGACTGCCTGCAACACTTCGCGGCGAGTGTTCGCGTCATCAGAGTAAACCAGGACCTTCACGGTATCCTGATCTACAGCGATATCCTCAGCCATCCAAACCTCCATGATTCTTGAAGCGATATTCCCGCACTCCACCATACTAGCGGCTTGCCTCGAATGTACTCTGACATGGCCGCGTCGTGAGAGCTCCACGCCGCGCGAGGAGCGTCTCACTGGCCACGAGTCACATTATCGGCTCATCGCGAAATTGCCACATCACTCTTCCAACCGGGACGATCGTCCCTATACTTGAAGCTGAGATAACTACCCATTGGAGGAAAAATGGCGATTTACACTTTGCCGGACTTGCCCTACGATTACGCAGCTCTTGAGCCGCACATCTCTGGGAAGATCATGGAGCTGCACCACGACAAGCACCATGCTGCATACGTAGCAGGCGCCAACGCCGCCCTCGAACACCTCGAGGAGGCGCGCGAATCCGGCGACCTCTCCAAGGTCAACCAGTACTCGAAAGATTTGGCATTCAACCTTGGCGGCCACACGAACCACTCGGTCTTCTGGAAGAACCTTTCGCCCAACGGCGGCGGGCGCCCAGAGGGCGAGCTCGCAGCAGCCATTGATGACGCCTTTGGTTCTTTCGAAAAGTTCCAAAAGCACTTCACCGCGGCAGCCACAGGAATCCAGGGCTCTGGCTGGGCTGTACTCGCCTATGATTCCATCTCGGAACGCCTGGTTATCTTCCAGCTCTTCGATCAGCAATCAAATGTGCCCGTCGGCCTGACTCCCATCTTCATGCTCGACATGTGGGAGCACGCATTCTACCTCGACTACCTCAACGTCAAGGGCGATTACGTCAAGGCCGTGTGGAACATCGTCAATTGGGAAGATGTTGCAGCCCGGCTCGCGAATGCAGTCGAGAAGACGAAGGGCCTCATCGTTCGTTGAGCCATCCGCTGAATTAGCGCGGTAAGCGGCAGCATCAGAATCAATCTCAATAAGCGAATCACAGGGTTTGGGGAGGCGCCTTTTGGCACTTCCCCAAACCTTTTTCATTACTTCGAATCATGCGTCTCGCCTGCCCACCGCCCATTCGCCCCGTGATACTTTTTCTAGCTGAAGCGGGTAAAACCCCAAGACCAAGTACCACCTAGACCCAGTCCCAGCAAGAAAAAGTCCCGACGACGACGTCGCCCGCAGCATCGACAGCCCAGTGCACATGTTTCCCCCAGGCGCACTTGTTACACCCCAGCCAACGTGTTACACGAAAGCGACTCTCAAACCCTTCTCTGAGCGCACTTGTTACACCCCAACACCCGTTGTTACACCCCAGACAACAAAATCGACACACCCAGCCACAACAAACACACCCCACCCGCAACAAGTCCACCCACACACCCAGTATTTGCCCTCTCGGGCACAACAAACACACT
>JALCLX010000009.1 GCA_022648165.1 Ancrocorticia sp. | reverse complement strand
AGGCGCCGGAACCGGCGCCTGCAACCACGAGGATTGCGGGCCCTTCAGAAACGATGACTGCCTGCTGCTCGGGCGTGGGTGTGATATTCGGATGCAACGCGCTCATAACAGCGTGATACAACGGCGCATGCTTCGATGATTCGCTCATGAGAACAGTGCTCCTTCAGGCTGAGCCGGACAGATCCGGACAAAGGGACACATTCGGCATTTCTGTTTCTCTGGGTGGGCTGCGAATTGGGTTTCACGCAGGAGCTGTGCCGTCTGGGTGACACGTTCTTCGGCTCGCTCGTATTGCTGTTCAGTGAGAGGCCGTTGGATGAATCGTTTGCTCTGATCGTCAATCCATGCCTTATCTAGGAAAATGAGCTCAGCGCTTGAACATGGGGCGCCTTCCCCCATCTCGTGGCGCTTGGTTAGCGCCCATTGATACAGCTGCAGCTGCGGGTGGTCTGGGACGTTCTTCTTCGGGATTGCCTTGCCTGTCTTGAAGTCAAACACGTGCAGATTGCCGTGTTCATCGGCACTGATGCGATCGATTTTCGCAGTGACAGCTGTGTGTTCATCGAAAGGCACGTAAACGCGTTGCTCAACTGCGACAGGCCGTGGCAGCTTGGTGACGTACAAGCCCAAGTTCTCTGCTTGTGCGTGGCGCCGCACGTATTCATGGTGGTCCGCCAGGGTTGCAGTGGGATCGCCGAAACGCGCAGCCCAGCCCTGTTCGAATGCAGAAACAATCGTGTCGCTCGGTCCGTTTGGCAGTTCCTCCGCCAAAGAATGAAGAAACGTTCCAATTGCCGCGTTATTTGCCCCATCGCGCCTTTCGCCACCGATACTTGTGAGAAAGCCCCGCAACGGACAATCCAAATAATTCTCCACAGCGGATGGCGATACCGCCACGTCAGCTGTTGGGTCTGGTGCTGATTCGGGCACTGCAAGGTTGTCGAACCAACGAGATGCGTCAGCACTTTCAATCCCCGCGTGGCTGAGATCAGCCAGCAGCGAGCGCGCCCGCGCCCCGGCAGCCGCCACGTGCGGTGCGCTGTGAGAAGCCTGCAGCGCTATACGCCGAAGGATACCAACGAGCTCCACTGCCTCAAGTTCGTGAGGCGTAGGGTGCGGCGCTTTCAATGTGGGCCTCCAACGCTTTAGCTCAGCCGTTTCACCCACGGATTCGGAATTCTCAGCTGGATCTTCTGCAACGAAGCCCATCGCGGCGAAGAAACGTGACGGCTTTTCGTCGTCGTTGTCCACACAGGCTAGAAAGAGGCTTTCTTCAGCACGCGTGACTGCGTGAAGCAGCTGGCGCAACTCATCATCCAATACGTCTTCGTACGCTTCACGGCGAACCATCTGTGGTGTGGCGCCGGGGACCTCCCTTCCCGTCACGATCTGGGTAAGCCGTGTTGTGTGCGTCAAAGCATCTCGGAGCGTCACATTCGGCCACACGCCATCCTGTAGGCCAGCGATGATCACGTGGGGCCACGATTGCCCCAGGGAAGCTGCAGGAGTGGTCAACGTAACGGCATCCTTTTCGGCCCCTAAACGGGCAATAGAATCTTCTGGCAGGTCCTGGGAGAGCACTTCCTCCACGAATTCGTCAATCGTCACGAAGGGATTGCGATCTGCCATGCGTTGCGCGATACGTTGCAGCTGAATAACAGCATCCAGATTAGCGTCCATCGCATCGCCTTCCACACCACCATGCAGTGCTATTCGCCGCCACTCCTCGGCACGCCCAGCCGCATTCCACGCCGCCCAGAGCACTTGTTCTGCCTGTCTGTCCGTTGTTCGTGCAGCTTCGCGAATCCGGCCGAAGATGTGGCCAACGCGCAACAGCGGTTCCACCCCGCGCGGGGCGAGTTCCGCTGCCACTTCTTGATCGCGAATGGCGCATTCAACAAGCTCATCAGCTGATCGCTGCCCGCCTGAAGCGAGTTCGAATCCACGCAGCGTCCGCTTCATCCGGCTCAGTTCTAGAGGGTCGATCCCTATGAGAGATGACGTGAGAATCGAATCAAGCGAATCCACTGTGTACCGCTCAGCGACTTCAGGTGCGGCGTGCGCTCCAGGTGTTATCTCCAGCGCTGTAATGATGACGGCGAGCAATGAAGCGATGATGGGCTGTTCGCGCAGTGGACGATCCGATGCTATCGCTTCAACTGGCACACCCCGCCTCACGAGAGACCTGCGAATCGCCAAATGGCTACTGTGCGAACGCGTAATAATGGCGATCTGCGCATACGGTACGTGGTGAACAAGATGAAGGTATCGGATGCGATGCGCAATTCCTGCGATCTCCTCTTCACGATGTACGTATCGCTGGCCGTGCACCTCGTCAACCACACCACCCGGAGCGCTTCCGCGTTGCCCGATGCTGCCACCCGCAATTCTGATATAGGACGCGAGGCGTTCGGATGTGGTGTGAAGCCGCGGGCCGCCCCTGTGGCACGTGTCCAGCCGTACACCAATCGCACCGAGCCCGTCTGGTTCAGCACGGCAGATATCTCCAGGTAGGGAAGCTACACCCCCACGAAAACCCTGGACCGCAGCATCCGGATTCCCTGTTACAACGATGCTGGCATTCGCGTGCGCGATGACGCGCAACAAGGCAAGCAAGGACCGCGGTGCGTTCTGCACGTCGTCGACGATGACCCAATCCCAGCGCGGACGCGCAACAGGTGCACCGTTTCCAGGCGCGGCAGCCACATGTTCCTCCCACCCATCCACGATGTTGGCTGCAGCACTGACAAGCTGTGCGTGATCCAGGCGATCGGGAGCACTGGCTGTACCCGCGAATGCGTCTCTATCTTCTGTGGCGCGGTCGTAGATACGCATCACGCGCGCTCCTGCGCACCACATCGGCTCGTTTCGTTGGGTGCCGAGATCGTCCAATTCCTCGGGCCTGAGGTCCAATTCCCGCGCCCGCGTGATGAGGTCGCGTACCTGCGCCCGAAATGACGGCATTGCACGCACATCCGCGGTGACGAACTGCGGGAACGGGATCTCTGAAGCCGCATCCACAATAATCTCTGCGAGCAACGCATCCTCATCGGGCCCCGGAATCAGCTCTGGGTTCTCTCTTCCGACCGCCTGTGCATAGGTTTGAATGACAGAAAAACAGAATGCGGCAAGGGACATCACGCGCACTGTTTCACCTAGCCCGCCAACAGACTGGGCCAGCTGGTTGCGCAGCAACCCTGCAGCCCGCCGATCTGTGGTAAGTACCGCGATCGACTGGGCGGAATCGCGCTCGATTTCCCTCTCCACGAGCGCCTGCACCACACTCGTCTTCCCGCTGCCGGCTGCCCCTACGATGCTGACGCGGCACCCTGGCCGGCACGCGTCAAGTGCAGCACTCTGACTGTGATCCCACTGCGTCTCGCCTAGTCCCATGCCACTTCCGTCCTTCGTGTAGCCCTTGCCGTCACATGTGAATGCTAGACGAAGCCACGGACAGATTCTTCTGGGCGCGAAACGCTACCGTGGCGTGCCTGCGGATTTCTCAGTGAACCACCGTCACGTAGAATGGCTTGCATGGCACGTGGTGGGCGCAGGGCGAAGAGGTCGCGGGGAGCAACCGTTTACGACGTAGCCAATCGAGCAGGCGTGTCCATCGCCACCGTCTCGCGCGTTTTGCGAGAACCAGAACGCGTTACTGAAGCTACCCGCGCGGCCGTTTTGGCGGCCGTTGATGAGCTGAGTTATGCGCCACGCGCGTCAGCGCGGGGACTCGCTGCTGGCCACGCGGGCGTGATTGGCCTCTACTTTGCCGGATTTGATCCTGTAGAAGAACCCGATCCCCAGGTGATGCACGGAGGAATTACTATCCACGACGATCCTTCCATGCGAAGGACGGATCTTTCTGCAGACCTCTACATGTCTGCCCTCACGCGCGGTGCACTGACCGCGGCGTGGAAGAACAACACCGCCATCATGATCGCAATACCTGCTGCCATCGATGAGGCATCTCGCCTAGTGAGTATCGCCGGAAGCGTTGACGGATTGGTCGCCATGTCGCGTTCTATTGGAGAAGAGGCGCTCCTCCAGATTTCGCGCAGAATTCCGCTTGTCGTAATAGCTGGCGGACGGACGGACGACCAATTCGACCACGTCACGACGAATAATCGTGCAGGAATGACCGCATTGACTTGCCATGTGCTCCAGGTTCATGGAGTGACCAACGTAGGTTACCTCGGCGGCCCCGCCGATTCTCCCGACGACGTCGATCGTTTCGCTGGATTTCAGGACGCGCTTGCTTCCGCACAACTTCCCATCCCGGAGCGCCCGCTTGAGCGCGGCGACTTCACCCGCCCCTCCGGACAACACGCGGTGCGCGCCCTTGCCGAACAGGACCGGCTGCCACGTGCTCTGTTATGTGGTAATGACCAAATGGCCTTAGGAGCGCTTGACGTGCTACGGGCCATCGGCAAAAGGGTTCCAGACGACGTCATCGTGACGGGTTTCGATGGGATTGAGGCCACGCAGTTTTCAATTCCGCGGTTGACCACCGTGCACCAGCCCACTGCGCAGCTCGGCATGGCTGCTGTGGATCTCCTGCTGAAGAGACTGGCAGAACCGGACCGCGAACCTCAAAGCGTGATGCTAGGCGTTGATGTGCTTATCCGCGAGTCGTGTGGTTGCCACAGAACTGACACCACCCGCTGACTGTGCCATGGCGGCGGTGATCAATCGTGTGCCGCGGGCACGTCGATGTCGATACGGCTCGCATCCTGCAGATCATGGGCAGCAATCCGAAGCCCACGAGCGCGGTAGCGGCCTTCTACCCGTGTGCCGCAGAGATGCTGCCCTCCAGCGCGGATGTCCAGAGTATCGCGTTCGCTCACGTGATAGTGAATCTCACGAACACGCCCAAACAGGCTGCAACGAAACACTGCTCCGTCATCGTCGGCCGAAAGCACGGGATCGAAGGTGACCGAATCAGCGCCTACACGGATCCCCAAAATGCCCTGCATCAGGATTTTCACAAAAATCCCCGGGCCGGAGGAATACACTCTCCACCCACCGCGCACAGGGACATTTCCCGAGCGCAGCTCTTCCCACCGCGCGGCGGCCTCATCGCGAGTCTCGAAACCCGCGTCAGAAGAGCTGAAATAGCAATTCCGCTGCCGTGGTTGCGCTGCTGCTACACGGCTGGGTTGCACGGGACTTGCTATAAGTATCTGTTCCAGGGCGCGCCCGCGCCCCAACACGGTCAATGCTTCCACGTAGCGTAGGTGAGCATGCGTGTACATCAGCCCAATCTCACGGCCAACGTTGGCAGCCTGCTCTGCGCGGCGGAAGAAATGGGCGACTCCCCCGTCCCACGGCGCCGGATGATCTTCAAGCCGCACTCCGTCTGAGTAATGGAGGTGATACTCGATAATAGATTCGTGTGCAACGGCCTCCTCCGGCGTGTAGATCCCGGCGATGATGCCACGCGTCATCGGAATCAGCCGGTACGTCATCTGGCTGGCGCGATCACGCGGGTGTATCACGGGGCGCATCGGGCCATTCCCATCGCCTTGCGCAATCGCGAAGCCGGCCGTCACTCCATCTGGCATGAGATCCGCATGAAACTCCGCTGCGAGCTGATCCGCGAGCGCTGTGCACCGGAGCGCTAATTGGGGTGCGGCCTCAGTGATCTGTTCGGCAAGCATGCGAAGCGACTGTATCTCGAGCGCCGCCGTCCACGCCGATGTCATCAATCGCGGCAACTCTGGTAGTACAGGCTGCAGAGAGTCGTCCCAGTCTCCGCCGTCATACGCTGGCAGATGGCGCCCCGGAACCACACGGCGCTCAAGAAGCTCCACGATTGCTTCAAGGTGCTCGCGCACCGTTGCACTGTCGCCCTTCGCGTCCCAATACGGGACCTCAACGGACAAAAACGCAGTGTCTCCAGAGACCTCCAGGTATTCGGCTACTGCGAGAAGTGGCCATATGACGATATCCCCGTGCGCTTCCGCCTGGTACACATCTACGTACTTATCCGGCATAAACCACTGGGGTAGTTCACCTGTTCGCGTCTCGCGTGCAAGCACACGCATCACGATGTCTTTCGCATATGCCGTGTGGCCGTACGCCAGCGCCAATTCCAGTGGCCCCTGGCACACATCGCGAGTTCCCCAGGCCGCACCTGAATACTGCTCTAACCCATGCGGCGTGAGTACGTGAGTGAGCGCGTTGTCTACCAGCCATGGCACGAGCACCTGAAGTTCATCGAAATGGGGTGTGCCGCTCATGTGGGCACCTGCCGTGAACTCTGAGATCTGCTCCCGATGCAACTGACGCCAGCGCTCTATGTCCGCGCTAAAGGTTTGGCCGATCATCGAATCAAGCTGGCTCGATGCCAGGCTCCCCGCCACAGCGAGATCTACCTGCGTGGTCTGTGCAGCGTACAAGGAGACCGTGTACCGGTCACGTGCAACGCCGTCGTCGAACAGTGCCGCATCGCTTCCCCACGTGGCACCGACCGCATGGAACGCAATCTGGAGCTGCGGATACGTGCTTGAAACCGGGGTATCGGCAGCCGGGCGCAGCGATATTCTGTGGGGATCACAGCCCAGATCCCATTGGGTGTTCGTCTCTGCGCGCACGCTTCCGAGTATGTCTAGAGGCTTCGACGATTCGATACGGATACGCACTCTGGGAGATTCCGGATCGGTGACAGTCCGGACGACGACGGTGCCGCCACCCCACGTGTACACCCATTGCGCGCTACCCGGGCTCATGATGAACGCGGATGGAACACCGAGCAGACGCCATTGGCCATCCTTTTCCCGTATAAACAATCGCAGCCCGGCGTTCCGCTGGATCCCAAGAGTGTTCTTATATACGGATACGAGGCGGTTCAGGTTCGTATTCCCCAACGCGAGGTGCGAGAGGAAGACGCCTGGCGCATAGACGGTTGCCGAAAGTATGTCACCGTGCTGAGGAGCACCAGAGCGAATCACCATGCCATGCGAACGCTCAACGTACAGCTCTTTGGCACCTGAGACTCCATGGGTGGAATCCGGCGCGAAAACAGAAGCGAGCTCGCCATGCTCGTCGTATTCGGGGAATAGCTTTCCTCCCGTGCGCACAACAAGTTCATCGGCGTTCAGAAATCGGGCGCTGAGGAATGGTGCGCGGGCGAGAAGCGAAACCGGAGCAACAGCCGTTGGCGCTGGCTGCAGCGCATCCGCCGCAGCGCACATCTTTTCGGCTTCTCTGTAGTCGTCCTCCACTCCCTCTGAATTCGGAGAGTCATCGTGAAGTATGCACACGATGTGGCGCGTACACCCCCCAAACGCCGAAAAAGGTTGTGACATAAGGGCCGGCATAGCCATCTCGTACTGCAACACTCGTGGAGGGCCGTCTAGCCCATGCACAGCGGCGTCAGCACGTGCTGCCACCCCGTAAACGTCGAATCCGTCTGTCGCATACCACGTGGCACCCTCCACAAAGAGGAATCTCAACTCTGGCATCCGCGGCGCATAGGCCATAGTCTGCCGAGAAACGATTGTTGAACCGCATCTGGGCGACTGCACAATACGATGCGCCACATACTGCGAGACGAACGGTTCCGAAGAATCCGCCAAGGCAACCGGTGCAAGCGCCACGTCTTGAGCTGCAACAAGCTGCCACGTACGTCCGGGAACATCGTCGGACAATCGAATGCGCCAGCACCAGCCAGCTTCACCCTGCGAAAGCGACAAAGTGACAGTCCACCGGACCCCGGAGGCTTCCCCGCACCACGTGGCAGAGTCTCGGTTGATGCCAAACGTCGCATTACTGCGCGCGCCCATCAGGTAAAGCGAAGAACCATCGTGCGCTCGCAACGCAACGAATCCCGCCGCGACGTCGTGGATACCTGCGCGATACTGATTCACCGCCATATCTGAAAAGGTGATCGTATCTATTTCCCCCGAAGGCGCAAACTCGATGGTGAGCTCATCGTTCTGTATCAAAAGCTCTCGATCACACGAACTCACGCGTCAAACCCACCCGTCTGCGCTATGGATCCAAGCCATTCCAAGCTGGGGCGTGGGATGCGTTCGAACGTCTGCCGGTCAACACCAACAAGACCGAATGTGGGGCGGTAACTTCCCCACTCGTAATTGTCCAACAGGCTCCAATACAGGTACCCCAGGATGACGATCCCTGCACGCCGAGCCTGCGCTAATCCGCGCAGCGCCTCCATAACATAGTCGATTCTGCGGTTGTCATCGTCCGTCGCTATTCCGTTCTCAGTGACGAAGATGGGGACGCCGGGTGCATATGTCGCACTCAGTTGAATGCCTTCAGCGAGAGCGTGTGGGTAGTATTCCCACCCTGTCAACGTCTTTTCCGCGCTCTCGGGTACAGGAAGCGGCCCATCCACACCAACCTGGGTTCGTGTGTAAGCTTGGATGCCAATCCAATCATCGCGTGCCGCCTGTTCAATAAACCACGCGTCGCGCGGATAGCCGTATGAACGCGTGGCTTCTTCCGCCCCTGGCAGAGCCTGGAATGCTTGTGTTGCGACACTCCATCCAACCTGTTTTTGTCTGCTAGACGAGCGAGAATGCAACAGATCGACCACCCTTTCGTGAGCTGCGCGAAGCACCCGTGCCACGGGCACACTGGGCTCCGGCAGTCCAGCTGCACGCAGATCAACGTTCCCTGCCGCCCGATCCGCATCCATCCGCGCCATGATTGCCATCATGTTCGGTTCGTTGATCGTACAGATCCATGTCACGTTGTCCAATATCGGCAAACAGAACGCCACATACGCTTCGAATCGATCAATCGCCCCTGGGGCCAGCCATCCGCCCGCCCTTTCTAGCCATTGCGGCAACGTGAAATGGTGCAATGTCACCATGGGTTCAAGCCCATACTCCCGTGCAGCCTCGATCATGCGGCCATAGTGGGCGCGTTGCGCGAAAGAGTATTCGCCTGGCGCTGGTTCCACACGTGCCCATTCAATTGAGAAGCGATACATGGTGAGCCCAGCATCTGCAAGAAGCTTCATGTCCTCCCGATACCTGTGATAGCTGTCGCACGCATCGCCGCTCGGTGTCTCAACACGTGGCGGCTGCAGGTGCTCCTTGTACCACCAGTCGGACGTTGTGTTGCCTCCCTCAATCTGGTGAGCAGCTGTGGCAGCACCCCAGTAGAAATCAGCCGGAAAGGAAATGCGTGTCATCTCGTAACTCCCTACGCTTGCGTGCTGACGTGCGGAATCGCATCCAGCAGTTGCTTCGTGTACCGATCATGAGGGTGCTGCATGACGTCGTGCGTAGATCCCCTTTCCACTACACGGCCGTTGTGCAGAACAAGGATTGTGTTGGTTACCATTCGGGCGGACAAGAGGTCGTGGGTGATGTACAAAACAGAGACTCCGTAGTGTTCTCGCAAATCAGCAATCAGGCCCAAAACCCCGGCGCGCAAGGAGACGTCAAGCATCGATACCGGTTCGTCGGCCACGATAACCTGCGGATTAGACGCTAATGCGCGAGCAATCACCACACGCTGCCGTTGCCCTCCAGACAGCTGGTGGGGCAATTTCGCCGCGTATTCCTCGGCTGGGGTGAGCCCTACCATGTCGAGTAGTTCGAGCACACGTTGATGTGCCACATCTCCTCTCAGCCCAAGGTAGTTCGCAAGCGGCCGGGACAAGATATATTCCACAGTGTGCATCGGATTCAAGGCGGCATACGGATCTTGGAACACCATCTGCACCTGCCGGTGCAGCTCCTTCAGGCCACGGCGGTTCAACGTGGACACGTCTGAAGCACCAAATAAGATACGGCCGGAGGAAGGCTTCTCAACACCTGTCATCATCTTCGCGATCGTGCTCTTGCCGGAGCCGCTTTGGCCCACAAGTGCCAGCGCCTCTCCCGGTTGAATCACGAAGGACACGTCGTCAACGGCGTGCACCTGTTGTTCCCCACGTTTAGGCGCCGGATACACCTTCGTCACATGCTCAACAGAAAATGCTTCGGTCGCCCCCAGGTCACGCTGTGGTGCCACATGCTGCGTGCCATGCGTGTAGATGCGTTCGCCGTGAACAGACAGCCCCGGAAGATCGATGTTCTCCTGCCGTGGATCTGCATAGTGACTCAACAGCATCCGCGTATAGGCATCTTTCGGATGTGTGGCAATTGTGTGCGACGGCGAGTCCTCGACGATCTCACCCTCGTGCATCACGAGAATGCGCTCGGTCGCCTCCATTACGAGACCCACATCATGGCTGATCAGAATGGCAGTGAAATTCTCCGAACGTTGCAGCTCTTGAATCGTATCCATCACGGCATGCTGGACTAATACGTCGAGGGCCGTTGTCGGTTCGTCAAAAATCATCAGCCGAGGTTCCAACGCAAGGGCCAAGGAGATAGCCACCCGCTGGCGCATGCCACCAGAGAGTTCTCCGGGATAACTTCCCAACACTTGTGGATCCAGGCGAACTTTCTGTACAAGCTCAGCTGCGCGCGCGGCAAAATCTTTGCGGTCGATATGCCCATGTGCTCTGAAGATATCGTCAAAGTGCTTCCCGATGGTTCGAACCGGATTGAGCGCGTTCATTCCGGCTTGCAAGACCATCGCAAAACCACCCTGACGCTGTTCCCGCAGCTGCTCGCGCGTCATCCCGGCGATATCTTTGCCATCGAAAATGATCTTTCCACTCTCGATACGCGCCGGATTGCGCAATAAACGTGTAATTGCAAAACCCAATGTGGACTTACCGGAACCCGATTCGCCAACGATTCCTACAAACTCGCCTTGCTCCAAACGCAGAGAGACGTTGCGCACGGCTTTCGTTGGTAATGAACCGCGTGGCTCATACACAACAGACAGGTTTTCAACCGTCAATAGGCTCATCGTGATGCTCCTTCGCGCAAACGCGGATTAGACAATCCATCAACACCGAAATTGATCAGAGTGAGCGAAAGCGACAGCAACGCAATACACAATCCAGGCACCAGCAAAAGCACCCATTGTCCGAGCAACAAAGCGTTAGAATTCTGGGCCCAATAGAGCATTGAACCCCAGCTCACTGTTGTAGAATCGCCGATCCCTAAGAAGGACAGACCCGCCTCCGAGAGAACAGCTGATGTTGCCGCCCCGAAGAAGCTTCCTGCCACGATCGATGTCATATTCGGGAGAATCTCGTGGAAGATGATCCGCCAACCGGAATCGCCAGAAAATTGAGCAGCGGTAACAAAATCGCGGCCACGCAACGATTGAGTCTGGCTACGCAGCACGCGTGCGCCCCACGCCCATCCAGTAATCACCACTACCAATATGATCATCGGCAGACCTCCGTTTTGGAGGTATGCGGCGATAATGATCATGAGCGGCAGAGCTGGGATCACCAGAAACAGATTGACAATGAAGTTGAGTACATCGCCAACCTTGCCTTTTGTGTAGCCCCATGACATTCCCACGATCAGAGCAACAATGGTGGCCAACCCGCCTGCTACCAATCCAACAACGAGGGAAATACGGGAACCGAAGATGACCTGCGAAAGTACGTCTTCACCCGCGGAAGTGGTGCCGAACCAGTGTGCTGCGCCGGGTGCGAGCCTACGGCCGAATGAATTATCGGTGGGACTGTATGGCGCAATCCATGGAGCGAAAACTGCCATGATGACAAAAACACCCAAAATCACAAGGCCAACACGCGCCTTACCGCTGGCCCACACGGTGACGAAGCCACGCCCGAATGTTCGAAAGGATCGCGTCCATGGATGTATGCGCCTCTTATGTGGTCGTGTGTCCACCGTGGCACCTGTACCGTTCTGTATCGTTGTCATTTCCGCGTCCTCGGATCCAGGAATCCATACAGGATGTCCACCACAAAATTGGCCAACAAAACGCTCACCGTAATCATCAGGAAGAGCGCTTGCATCAGCGGATAGTCCTGATTGGTCACCGCGTTGTACAGCAAGTAGCCCACGCCGGGATATGAATAGACCTGCTCGACGAGGAGTGATCCGCCAACCACGCCGCCTAACGCGAGGCCAAAGCTGGTCAGATTGGGAAGAATGGCGTTGCGTGCGGCGTATCTCATCGCAACGGTTCTGCTGTGCAACCCATTCGCCTCAGCGAAGACTATGTAATCGTCTCCCAGCGTGTTGATCATCGAGTTCCTCATCCCGGAAATCCAACCGCCAAGCGAGGTGATAAAGATGGTCAAGGCAGGTAGCAGCGCATGCATCAAAGCATCGCCCAAGAACGAACCCGATGCATTCGGAACTGTTCCGGCCGCGTATGCGCCGGTGGTGGGAAAAAGTTTCGCCTGGTAACCCAAGAAATACACGAGAAGCAGCGCCGTCCAAAAGTAGGGGAAGGCGGAAAGAAATGTGCCCGCCAATGTGGGCAGCGCATCCATCCATGTACCACGGTGCCATGCGGCAAAAACGCCCAGAAGCGTGCCCACTACAAAGGCGAGAATCGTCACGATGCCCACCATGACCAGAGTCCACGGTAGGGCCTGTCCCACCAATGTGCTCACTTTTTCCGCGTATGTGTAGGAATCACCGAAGTTCAAGTGAACAACTTGGTTCAAGTAGTCCACATACTGGCTCCACACACTTCCTCCGGGCACACCGAGCTGCGCTTCAATAGCCGCCTTGGTGGCGGGAGAAACAGGCCCGTTTTGTGCAAGTTTCGCGAGTGCCGCATCCGTTGGGGATCCCGGCATGAGCCGCGGCAACAGGAAATTTAGCGTGACTGCTGCCCATAGAGTGAGGAGGAACAGTCCAAGCTTTCGCAGTACGTATCTCACAATCGTTCTTCTCTCCGGGTATCCCGGGGGGCACTATGTCCTCCCCGGGATAGCGTGCCGGACCACTCACTTAGCAGTAATATTGGTCAGAATCAGCAGCGGATTCGAACCCCATGTTGCGGGCGAAGCATATGGGTTATCCGCGCTTGGCCAACCCGTATACTGGCGCTCGGAGAACAACCCCCAAAGCCCGCCATAGAACAAACCGATCACGGGGACGTCGTCGTACATCTTCTGTTGCAGCGCATAGCCCAGCTGCTTTTGCTCGTCCACATCAGTTGCAGACTTCAGCTTGTCTAACGTCGCATCGACGTCCGAATCCTTGTACCGCTCAAAGTTCGCTTGAGTAGCAGTGCCGATTGGCTGGTAGAACGAACTGCTGAGAAGGTTGTTAAAGTCCGTGTATATGGAACCCGTGCCTCCGAAGGAAGAAAGCAGAAGGTCGAAATCGCCGTTCTGCTGCGCCTGATAGTACGCTGCCGGCTGCGGCTGATTGAGCTTCACGTCAATTCCAGCAGCCGTTAGTTCCTTTTGGACTTCCTGAGCTCCCCGCAACCAATCGGTCCAGCCGTTAGGAGTAGTCAAGGACATAGAGACTTGCTGCCCGGAAGAATCCACCAATTTGTCGCCGTCATACGTATAGCCCGCCTTCTCGAAATACTCTTTTGCCTTGTCAAGGTCTTGAGTAATCGCACCCTTGTCTGGGATTGAGCTATCGAGCCATTCATCTTGGTTGGGCAACAACAGTCCAGTTTGGCCAGCGGCATCCACATAGCCTTCTTCAGCCGTGTCCGCAATCTTCTCACGATCCAGAGCCGCCGATAGGCCGCGGCGGAAGTCCGCATTATCAAAAGGCGCCTTCGTCAGGTTGGGCATGATGGCTACCGTGCCGCCCGGCGGGAACCAGTACGTGTTTCCCTCGTGAGCCTTTACCCAGGTATTCTCGACATCCGAGATGTAGGCATACGCCCAGTCATAATTGTTGTTCACAACTTCAAGCTGCGTATTTGATGCAGGAAGGGTTAGTTCCGGAGCGGCAACCTTATCCGCCTGATAGTACGTTTCGTTCTTCTTCATCGTGTACTGCGTAGCGGTGAACTTATCCAGCACGTATGGACCTGTTCCCACTGGATTTTCGTCCTTGTACGTGGTGGGATCAGACACGTCCTCCCAGATGTGCTTCGGGACGATTGGAACTGTGAGCACGATATTCGCGGCCGGCACATCAGCTTCCTTCAAGGTAATCGTGACCTTGTTGCCCGCTGCACTGACAGTGTCGATATACTGCCACACGCCCGTGGTATCCAACGCCGGGAACTTCTTCAGAAGGTCATATGTGAAGGTGACATCGTCCGCGCTGAAGGCTTCGTCATCCGACCATGTCGCGCTATCGCGTAACGTCACAACGATCGTCTTTGCATCGGGCTGCTCGTAGGACACTCCTAGGAACGGCACCAGTTCGCCCTTCATAGAATTGAGCACAAAGAGCGGCTCATAAATCACCGTTGCCATTGTGCGCTTCGTACCCGAATACGGATTGAAATTCCGCTCGAAATTTGGCGAACCGTTATCCGCCGCCACGAGCAACGGCCCCGCCGTGGTAGATCCGCTCCCCGCGGAACTTCCCGCACTAGAGGTGGCACCAGAATCCGAACTGGAGCAACCCGTCAGGCCTACCGCCACGCAAGAAATTACAGCGAGCGCCGCAACTTGTGCCCTTCTTTTCTTTCCCCATTGTCTCATTTGAATCACTCCTTCGTGATCGACAAGCGGCACTCATAGCCACGCACCCCGTGGTTGATGCCCGCCAACTCAGCCAGTGTATGCGCTTACATTTACTCGCGCAAGCGAGCCGCTATTCGATACACCGTTACCTGGCAGCCGATCCGACGGCGACGCCGTCGCGCGCAACACACCGCCTATGCAAACTTCTTTACGCGGCTCGGATTTCGTCGGGGTATTCGGCACACCTCCGACCCACTCCTCATCCTCGGCAATACGAGCGAGCTCGATTGCTCTCGGATTTCGTCGGGGTAGCGGGACTTGAACCCACGGCCTCCCGCTCCCAAAGCGGGCGCGCTACCAACTGCGCCATACCCCGTTCACTGTGGACCTTGTTATCTTAGGCGAAATACTCGCGCTATGCACATCACAGCCCTTCGGCGTGAAACTCGCCGCGAATTCCTGGTATTCTCGTTAGGCATGCGAACGTAGCTCAATGGTAGAGCCTCTGCCTTCCAAGCAGATTACGCGGGTTCGATTCCCGTCGTTCGCTCCACGTGCCGGGGCGCCGGTGACCAGTGCCCCGGCGTCTTGTTTAGCAGCGTCCCGACGGCGTGCCTCATAATGCCCCGACTTCTTCGCACGGCGACGTCGCCTTCCTCGCATAACGACGCCGTCGCCCGCAACCTTCCCACCGCACCGCTGCGCAACTTTGCAACTTTTTCTAGCTGAAACCGGCCCAGCTGGCACTCGTTCCTGCGCATTTGCCGGTTTCAGCTAGAAAAGGCATTCGCAGGGCGTATCGGTCAGAGTTTTCCCAGGCATTGAGGCTTGTTTGCCCAGCTACCATGCCTACGTTAAAGAATGTTCCCGCAAGGGAACGGAATGTGGTGCATGCGTGTTTCTTCCCTTCCGCGTACTGCACTTCTCGTGATGTGAATATCCGGCCCGCAGATGGATTGGTCTCCTGGTCTGCGGGCCGGAACCACTTAACTCCTCACTTCGGAGCCGCTTAACTCCTGGCTCCGGGGCCACCCGCAGAAGAGATAGAATCCACAGGTGAGAGGGAGGTCCACCATGTCAGAAAATGCAGCAGAGAAACCGGATGTCCGCGTCGTCCGCACAGGGCATCGCACCTATCATGCAGAGAATGCTGCTGGTGCAACGCTCGAAATAGGGCACGGCCCCGGCCTTTGGAGCCCAGGCGATTTACTCAAGGCCGCACTCATCGGCTGCAATGCGCTTTCGGCCGAGGCCCGGCTGGAGCACGGGCTGGGCGAAAACTTCGAAATGACCGGCCGAGTCGCCAGCACCTACCTGAAGGATGAAAACAGGATCTCCGAACTCGATGTGGAACTCGTGCCCAAATTTGGCGACATGACACCAGAAATGGAAACCGAGCTGCGCGAAAAGGCATTGGCCGCCATTGAACGCTACTGTACGATCGGCCGCACGCTCGATCATGGCATCGTGCGCGGTGCGGCAATAGTTCGTGAGGATTGAGCCAACCCTTAACTCCGGACCTGGTCGTCGGCCGCGAGTAGGTCAACGTCCCATACTGACACGTTCGGCATATCAGGCTTGTTCCGTGCATCACATGCCTCTATGGTTGCCCGAAACTGTTCGAGGGCGTCGTCCATCTGTTGCGCCGTCAGAAGTACACGCGCATGTGAAAAGTACACATGGTCGTCTCCTGTAGCATCAGTAGCGGCGGCTTTCGAAAGCGTTCCCGGGATGTCACCATCTACACCACGCTGAGAGCTCGCAGCTCCCACTTCTGTATCACGCCCGCGTGCGAAGCGCTCGCCAGCGTGAAGAGCCACACGCCGCACGAGATCCTGATGGTCCGTAAACAACTCATCCACCACCGCACCGGCTAAACGTCGACCGTCACCCGACAACGCTATATCCCCAAGCCGCAGGTTCACGCCTGTCAGCTTCCACACGCGATCACGCTTATCGCGCGCACGGCCCGCATCGTCCTCGATGAACCCAGCATCCGCCAACACGCGAAGATGAAAACTCACCTTATTCGCTGGAATACCTAGATCAGCGGCCAAATCAGTTGCGCGCGCGAACCGACGGCGCACAAGCGCATCAAGCAGCTTCCGGCGCACTGGATTTGCGATCGCCTTCAGCTTCGCTGTCGTCTCCGCATTGTTCACAATCCCATAGTCAAAAGAGTAGGAGACGGCAATAACTGCACCCCCTCAGCTGGCATGCAGTATTGACAGCGCAGATTGCAGCGGTCGGTGAGTGAGACACGCAGATCGCGAGCTACTCGCCCAAACGAATCGACAAGCTCGGGCACGTCAGGACGTGTCTCGCCGGCCACGTCCGACACGCTACCAAGCGCCACTTTCACAACACCACCCATGAGCTCCTCCTCTTTCCATGAGCTCCCCCTCATCAGGGTACTGTTCATCCTCAGCGAGGACACATGCGATCGTCAAGATCGCACATGCCCCGCCCACCGAAGGTGAGCGGGGCATGTGAAGTTTTTATAGATGCGTCAGTCAGACAGCAAGCCCGTCTGATAGGCCTTCGCAAGCCTACGCGGGATACGCACGTCGCGGCCCTGAACGCGGATGGTCTGAAGCTCTGTGAGCTCGGCCTTCCACTGGGAACGGCGAGAGCGAGTGTTGCTGCGAGACATCTTGCGCTTAGGTACTGCCATGATGCCGCTCCTCTCACTTGTGGTGGCCGCCGCTGCGGCCCTCGGTCTTCAAGCACTGGCCCCAAGCCAATGCGCACAAGCATCTACTTTACCCGATGCCGTGAACAGGCGCTAACCCCGAATGGCAAGTAGCTGGGATGAAGCCAGAGTAGTTGGTCACACCGCTCTCTTCAGCGAGAATAGAGCCATGGATCCCTCCCCGTCGGGCTACGTGCTCGCCAGCACAGCAACATTGCACGCGCAGATAGAGATCAAACGCTCACGTTTTTTGGCCCGCGTGGAACGCGTCACGAGCGCAGCAGATGCACGTGGGATCGTCGCTGCCGAATGTGAACGCTATCCCGATGCGCGGCATCACTGCGCAGCCTTCGTTGTATCAGTTCCACACGCACAGCCGATTCTTCATTCATCGGATGATGGCGAGCCTGCCGGTACAGCGGGACGTCCAATACTCGACACGCTCACAGGAGTTCCCCTTACTGACACGGTAGCTGTTGTCACCCGATACTTCGGTGGGACACTGCTGGGTACGGGCGGCTTGGTCCGTGCCTACTCGGACGCCGTGCGCACGTGCATCGAAGGAGCACACCTTGCCATCCGGCTAGCCGTTCCTCGCTACGTTATGCGGTTCCCTCACGCCATTGCCGGGCGTTATCTTGCACATTTCGCCGCATTGGGGTGGGACGCCTCGCCCGAATACAGCTCCAGCTTTGTCACGGTCACAGTGAGTACGCGCGACGACGTTGCTGCACGCATCGCCGCGCTCTCCTCCGGATCGATCAGCGCCGAATATCTGGGCGATGAGACTATCGACCAACCGTGCGGAATCATACGCGATGGGCAAGCGGTGATATGTGATTCGTCACCCACACACTAGACTAATTCCCACCAATGTGGTTGGTTAGTTCTGTTGGATTCAATTGACTGACTGAGGAGCTTCTCTATGTCCGCGATTTACACAGATGCCACACAGCTTGTTGGCCACACACCGCTCGTCAAACTCAACAAGCTTCCCGGCACGAATTCCGCCACCGTGCTGGCGAAACTCGAATACTACAATCCAGCTAACTCCGTGAAAGATCGCATCGCAGTCGCCATCGTCGATGCGGCCGAGAAGTCCGGGGCACTTCCTCAGGGAGGCACCATCGTCGAGGCTACCTCCGGCAATACCGGCATTGGTCTGGCATGGGTGGGCGCCGTGCGCGGATACAAAGTCATTTTGACCATGCCCTCCTCCATGTCAAAGGAACGCCGCGCACTACTGCGCGCGTTCGGTGCACAACTGGTTCTTACCGAGCCCGCAGCAGGGATGAAAGGCGCCGTGGACAAAGCTAACGAAATAGTGGCTCAGACCCCCGGCGCGATCCTCGCCTCACAGTTCGCGAATGAGGCCAATCCAGCGATCCATGAGAAGACAACAGGCGAAGAAGTCTGGGCGGACACGGACGGCCATGTCGATTACTTTGTCGCAGGCGTTGGAACTGGTGGAACCTTGACTGGAAGCGGCCGCGCACTGCGCAAACACAATCCAAACGTCCAGATTATCGCCGTTGAGCCCGCCGAATCGCCGTTGCTCTCCGAAGGCAAGGCCGGGCCGCACAAGATTCAAGGTATCGGCGCGAACTTTGTACCCGAGGTCTTGGACACTCATCTGTACAACGAAGTGATCGCAGTTCCATCTGACGATGCGATCGAGACCGCACGCCGCAGCGCCACAGCTGAAGGCCTGCTCGTGGGCATTTCCGCGGGAGCCGCCATCAAAGCGGCACTTGACATCGCCCAGCGGCCGGAAGCAGCGGGTAAAACGATCGTGGCGATCGTGCCCGACTTCGGTGAGCGCTACCTTTCCACACCTTTGTTCGCTGGGTTGCTGGACTGAGAGCATATACTCTTTCACAGCTGCACAAACACCGGCGTGCAAAGGGAGTATATATGAGCGAACGTCTGCGGAGATTCACGCGGACCCTACGCGACGATTTACAAGCCGCGAAAGATCACGATCCAGCTGCTCGCAGCTCCATCGAGGTGGCGCTTGCCTATCCAGGCGTCCACGCGGTCTGGGGGTACCGGCTCGCTCACGCACTCTGGCACCGTTCCCCGCTCTTGCGGCTACCAGCACGCCTTCTGTCGCAGCTCGTGCGCAATCTTACAGGCATCGAAATTCATCCCGGTGCACGCATCGGACCGAGGCTTTTCATCGATCACGGCATGGGAGTCGTGATCGGTGAAACCGCGGAAATCGGCGCCGATTGCATGTTGTACCACGGAGTGACCTTGGGCGGGACGTCACTTGAGAAACGCAAGCGCCACCCCACTCTTGGCAACGACGTCGTCGTCGGGGCTGGGGCAAAAGTCCTCGGCCCCATCATGATCGGCGACGGCGCCCGCATTGGAGCGAACGCCGTCGTCGTCCGGGATGTTCCCCCGCACGCTACCGCGGTTGGCGTACCAGCCGTGAACCGCGAGCCATCGATCACTCAGTTTTGGATCGATCCGGCTATCTATATCTGATTCATCCGCGATCAGCCGCTTGCGCGCGCACGGCGCGCTCGGCCCGGTCCACCGATTCGGCGACAAGGCGCCGGCAGGCGGGGGCCGCGGCCTCATGGGTATCCAGCCACTCATGCCCGAGCGCCACGATGTCAACGCCTAGGTCCGTGCGCCCCGCAAGAGAAAGCGGGAACGCGTACTCCAGCATGTTCCGTGCCATCTCTACCGTATTGTTATCCCACTGTGCCTGCGCCGCTTCGAAATACTCCACACCATAAGGTACAAGCGATTCCGCCTGTGCCCGGGCCATCCCCAGGCAGAGGTTGCGCTGCACTGTGTTCGAGACTTTCCCACCGGTGATGTCACGCCACACCGCTTCGCGTTCCGCGGCTTCTGGAAGCGCACCGCGCGCCTGCGAGGAATAAATTTGGCCGTAACTCGTGGTGTCGCGTGCAAACTCCTCCGCGATTTCCTTCTCACCAATTCGGCCCGCCGCTGCCAAAGCCACCACGATCAACCAACGTTGCTCCGCATCCACGGTGAAGCCCGCGGGAACATCATGGCCCTGCAGCCAGCCGGCAATACGATCAAGCTGTGTATCTGTCACGGCCAGGCGCATCGCGGCGCCCGCAATCTGGAGTTGATGATCGGATCCCGGCGCCGAATTCTCCAGGATCTCAAACACTCCGTCGGCGGCCTCTCGTTCTAAGCGATCACGATTCTCCAGCGCCGAATAAAGGTGCGACGCCGTCGCCAACTGGCTAATTGTGTAGCGGAGCACGGTGCCGTCCGTCTCGTCGCGCAGAGCCTTGAGCGCAATGCGCACATAAGAGCTGGCCGTCATCAAGCCGTCACGGCACATATCCCACGCCGAAAGCAACACACTGGTACGGGCCAGGTGGTCTTCCGCCCGGAAAGCGCCCAGATGTTCTACCGCATATGCCAGAGATTCTGGATCCATCCGGAACTTCCCATAGGCATAATCGAAGTCATTCACCAGAATGAGCGCAGGGCGGCGCTTCCCCACAAAATCGGCCACAGCTGTACGCGCGCCCGTCACATCAAGCTCTGTTGTCAGCGTCCTCGTGAGCTGGCCATCCACCATATCGAACCCGCCGATAGCCATGCGATGAGGCCGCAGGGACGAACGACCGTCCGATTCCTGCACCAGTGTGAATTCCGTAATCACGCCGTGCTCGTCCACATCCACTTCCGGAGTGAAGATGTTGACGCCGGATTCTTCGAGCCACAGCTTGGTCCACTCACGCAGATCCCGGCCGGATGCCTTTTCCAGTTCGTGCAACAAATCAGAGAGCTGCGCGTTACCCCACGCGTACTTTGCGATGTACGAACGCACCCCCGCAAGGAACTGGTCTAGCCCCACCCACTGCGCCAACTGCTTGAGCACAGATGCGCCCTTACCATACGTGATGCCATCGAAATTCACGAGCACCGTTTCAAGATCCACCACATCTGCCGCTATGGGGTGGGTTCCAGGCAATGAATCTTCCTGGGTGGCCCACGATTTCTCTGACGTGAGGAACGTGGTCCATGCATCCTTCAGGCTCGTGTTGTTAACAGCTGCTAAGTGGCTCATGTATTCGGCAAACGACTCATTCAGCCATAGGTCATCCCACCACTTCATCGTCACCAGATCGCCGAACCACATGTGCGCCTGCTCGTGCAAAATCGTGATGATGCGCCGATCTACCATTGCACCAGTTGGCTTGGTACGGAACACATAGGACTCCACCAAGGTCACATTGCCAGGATGTTCCATCGCTCCCGCATTGTATTCCGGGCAGAAGATCTGATCGTATTTCCGGAACGGGTATGGGTGTCCGTAACTGTTCTCATAGAACTCGAAGCCCTGGCGCGTGATGAGGAAGATTTCCTCCGCGTCCAGATATGGCGCCAGTGATTTGCGCGCCCAGGTTCCCAGTGGGATGTCGCGGCCATCCACCGAATGATAAGGTTCGCCGACGACGCCGTCGTAAGGTCCAGCAACTATTGATGTCAGATATGTGGACATCTTCTCGGTTTCGGAAAAACTCCACCGTGCTGTTCCATCCCCCAGCAACTCCGGTTCAGGGGACGGCGAGTTGGAGAACACACGCCATTCTTTCGGTGCGATCACCGTGAACGTGAAACGGGCTTTGAGATCTGGCTGTTCGAAATCTGCGAAGACACGCCGTGCGTCTGCAACCTCGAACTGGGAATACAGGTAGACTTCGCCATCGGCCGGATCGACGTAACGGTGTAAGCCCTCACCGGTGTGCGAATACCTCATCGTAGCTTCCACGCGCACCGTGTTCTGTGCACGCAAATGTGGCAGCGGGAATCGTGAATCGGCGTATGCGGCCGGGTCAAGTTCCTCCCCGTTGAGAACCACACGTTGCACCGAATCGGCAATCAGATCAAGAAACGTCGCGGCCCCATCATGCGCCTCGAAATCGATCTCGGTAACCGATGAAAATGTCTCCTCGGACGGCCCCGCAACATTCAGATCAACGCGATAGGCCGCCGTTGAGATAATCTGAGACCGCTGCGCGGCTTCAGCGCGCGTCAGGTTTGTGCCTGGCATAAGATTCCTTTCTTTTTGATGCTGCGTTCTGCGTCACCAAATGTGGACGCGCTCTTCAGGGGGCAGATAGAGGCCGTCTCCGGGGCGAACACCGAAGGCGTCGTCGAAAGCGTCGATGTTCTTCACAACACCGTTGCAGCGGAACTCAGCTGGAGAATGCGGGTCCGTGGCGATGAGAGTCTGCAGGTACTCAGTCCTGCGTTTCTCCTGCCAGATGCGTGCAAATGACAAAAAGACGCGTTGGACTCCGGTAAAACCATCAATCACAGGAGCCTGGTCTTGGGACTTTCCCTGCCGTTCGAGCGCAATTCCATACGCTTTCAGCGCGATCGAAAGCCCCCCCAGATCCCCAATGTTCTCTCCGAGTGTGAGCGCGCCTTGAACGTGGTGCGGGCTGTCGGCTCCAAACTGCGCAGGGATATACGCGTCGTATTGCGCGACGAGCGCCTTCGTGCGCTTTTCGAACTCGGCGCGATCGGCATCGGTCCACCAATTGTGGAGCGCACCCGAGGCGTCATATTTCGAACCTTGGTCATCGAATCCATGCCCGATTTCATGCCCAATGACCGCGCCGATGCCACCGTAATTCAGTGCGTCGTCACGCTGTGGATCAAAGAACGGGAACTGCAGGATTGCCGCAGGGAAAACAATTTCATTCCACACCGGGTTGTAATACGCATTAACCGTCTGCGGTGACATGAACCATTCCGTGCGATCCATCGGTTTGCCCAGCTTCGCGATAGCACGCTTAAATTCGAACAGATTCACTTGGCGAATGTTCTCCACCAGATCATTGCCGATCTTCATGGAAGAGTAATCCAGCCATTTATCCGGATATCCGATCTTCAGAGCGAAGGAGTCAACTTTCTCCAGCGCCTGCTTCTTAGTGTCCTCCCCCATCCAGTCAAGGTTAGTGATGGAGCGGCGGTAAGCTTCCAGCAGGTCCCGTACCAGAGCTTCCATCTTCGCCTTGTTTTCCGGCGGGAAATGCCGGGCGACGTAAATCTTGCCAACAGCTTCGCCCAAGGATCCATTGACCAACTGGATACCGCGCTTCCATCGATCACGCTGCACGTCGGTTCCGGAGAGCACCTTCCCGTAGAACTCGAAGTTCGCCTGATCTATCTGTTCGGTGAGGTAAGACGCGCGGGCGCGCACGATCCGCCACCGCATGTACGCCTTCAAATCCTCAAGCGAATGCGCATCCCAGATCTCGGCTGCCCCCGCCAGGGCGTCCGGTGCCATCACAAGCACGTCGTGGAGTTGCTCGTGGGCAAATCCTGCGGCGCTCATCGCCGTATCCCACGCAAAACCGGGAGCGGACGCCGTGAAGGCATTCCAGGTCATCGGGTTATTAATCTTATCCGTGTCTCGTGAATCGACCACGTTCATATGCCGGGCGGCGATTTCCTTCTCCATCGCCAGAACGATTTCGCCCTGCCTAGCGGCCTCCGCGCCATCGCATTGCAACCCCAGCGCAAGCATCCGAGGAACGAAGGCCGTGTATTTCTCCAAAACGTCCGCGAACTGCGGCTCATGATAGTAAGCCTCATCAGGCAAACCTATGCCAGATTGCCCCAGGAACGTGATGTAGCGGTTCGGATCGTTGAGATCAGAATCCACGTCAAGTGCGAAAAACGTACCTACCCCAGTCGCCTTGAGCACGCCGATCGCGTGTGCCAGTTCTTCCTTGGAAGACGCGCCATCCACTAAAGCGAGATCAGGGCCTAAAGGCGCCACTCCACGTGCATTAGCCGTGTCCGTATCCATCCACGAATGGTAAAGGCGTGCAATCCGGGCCTCGTCGCCATCGCTCGGTTCTGCTGCAGCCATCTCTTCAATAATGGCCTTCACTTGCTCTTCGGCTTGGAGAACGAGCGAGATAAACGACCCATCTGAAGGTAGATCCGCAGGAATCTCATGCTGGGCGAGCCACTGCCCGGAGACTGCGCGGAAAAGATCGTCTTGGAAACGAACCTGGGGATCTGCGCCTTCAAGGATGCGTTTCATAGCTTTATCAGTCAACGTCATAGCCTAAGCCTACCCGGATGTGCCGGTGCCGACCGCACACCCTTAGCGTGAGGCCGGCGTGTAACGCAGAAACGGTTTGCCCACTTCCACGGTGGCTGATTGAGGGATAATGTGCACGCTTCCCGGTTGCGCACCAATGACGACGATCGGCGTGCACAATGAATATCCTGCCCGCGTTGCAACGGAGGTATTCCAGAGTGCGATCGGTTGGGACTGATCCACGTGCTGGCCTGCGCGCAGCAGTTCAGTAAATCCCCTGCCTTTCAACTTGACGGTGTCTAAGCCCAGGTGTACCACGATCATCACCTGCTCGTCGCGTTGAATCACGATACCGTGGGGCTGGACCTTGAGGATGGTCCCCGCGCACGGTGCGACTACGGTGAGTCCTCCTGGAAATGGTTCGATCGCCGCGCCTGGCCCCACCATAGCTGCCGCAAACACCGGATCCGGAACCGCAGACATCGCCACCAGGGAACCGGAAAGTGGCGCAACAATCTGCCGAGAATCCGTCATGAGCACAACTTTTCGATTGCGCCCTGGAGTTCGTCTGCGACCGGTCCGACGACTACTTGTATCACTCCGTCTTGGGTGACAACTCCATAGGCGCCAGCGGAGCGCAACAGATCTTCATCCACGGCATCGGGGGCGGCCACTTCGACGCGCAGCCTAGTAATGCAGGCTTCGATGGTCTTCACATTCTTTGAGCCACCAAGCC
This sequence comes from Ancrocorticia sp., assembly GCA_022648165.1. Taxonomy (GTDB): domain Bacteria; phylum Actinomycetota; class Actinomycetes; order Actinomycetales; family Actinomycetaceae; genus Changpingibacter. Next base: position 60,295 of record JALCLX010000009.1, on the reverse strand, counting down.
CGTTGAGTAGTTTTTTTGCGTCGATGTTCATGCTCGCTCCTGCGCCCGTACAATTCTCCTTGTAGCCTACCGTGACGTAGATCTCATCTCTACCCTTCTGGGCCTACTATCGAGTACGCGCTATCTCTTCCGTAAAAACGTGAACAAGTGAAATAAGGCGCGGATTATCGTCAAGATCCTCCAGTAGGACCACGTTATTCTCGCTATCTGCCAATGGAAGCCGCCAGTTCGGATACTCGTTGTTCGTTCCCGGCTGGTTTTGTGATCGGCGTTCACCCACAGCATCGACCAACGCAACCGCCAGCAATTCTGCGGGAATTTTGGCGATATATCGGTACATTGCCTCGACGATTTCGCGTTCGCTTGGATCCTCGCCGATCAAACCGTACTCACGCAGCCGCTCCATCATCCGCTGCTTTTCTTCCCGTGCGGCCGCGCGCACCTTTTCCACCGGTTCTGTTAGCATTCCAAGCCGGTAGCGGAGTTCCACGTGTTCGCCAGCAAGATAGCCAGCAAGCGGGGGAAGGTCGTGCGTATCTACCGTAACAAGGGAGTTCTTGCGGAATTGCTCCGGGCGTTTAAAGTTTCCATGGCCGTCCTGTTCAAACCACAGGACCGACGTCCCCAATATCCCGCGCGCGGCCAAATATTCCGGGACCCACGACTCTACATTGCCAAGATCTTCACCGATAACAACGGCTCCGGCACGCACCGCTTCAAGCATCAATACGCCCACCATTGCCTCATGGTCGAAATGCACATACGTGCCCTCCGAAGGAGATGCGCCTTCCGGGATCCACCAGAGCCGGAACAGTCCCATCACATGATCTATGCGCAAGGCTCCCGCGTGGCGCAATACTGTCTTCGCCATATCGCGCAACGGCGCATATGCGCTGCGTCTCAAGGCATCCGGGCGCCACGGCGGTTGCGACCAGTTCTGGCCAAGTTGGTTGTACATGTCGGGCGGCGCACCCACCGTAACTCCCGCCGCGAAAACTTCGGGATTGGACCACGTGTCGCTGCCATGAGCATGAACTCCCACCGCCAAGTCATGGCAAATCCCAAACGCCATACCCGAGCTGAGAGCGCCACGTTGCGCCTCAGCCAACTGCTGATCCATGATCCACTGCATCCACGCATAGAAATCGATGCGATCAACCAAATCGGCACGCTCCTGTGCCGCCTGTGGCGTATCCGGGCGCGCTACTGCTGCAGGAAAATGCTCACCATATTTTTCGCGCAACGCACACCAGAATGCAAAATCTTCCAACCCTCGCCCTTCGGCACGGCGGAATCCAAGAAACTCGCGTTCCCGCGCCGCGCTGCGTTTGACGCGGAAGATCACCTCGAGGGCTTCCCGTTTCTTCTGCCAACATCCGTCCCGATCGATGATGCCATTGCGCAACGAGGCCGCCTTCGGTTCCTCGCCGGCCCAGGCCACCAAGGCGCGCTGCTCAGGTGGCATATAGGCAACTTCGCGGATATCCTCCGGCCGGATATATATCGGGTTGAAGAAGCGCCGCGTCACAGGGAGGTACGGCGACGGCGTCATGTGCCCAACGGGTTCGGCGGCATGCAGAGGATTGATCAACACAAAATCCCCACCCATCGCGCCAAAGGTGGAACACAGGCCCTTCAGATCCGCAGTATCACCTATCCCCCACGAATCCCGGGAGCGCACGGAATACAGCTGTGCCATCACGCCCCAGGCGTGCAATTTGCGATCGGAGGGAACGCCAATACGGTCTGGTACCACGATCAATGGCGCAGTATCTTCGAACGCTCCGTTGTCATTCGGGCGAGTTCCAACCGCATGTAATTCGTGGTAGCCAAGCGGAAGATGTGGCGGAATATCAAAACTCGCCTGACCAATCTGGAGACCGTCAACATCGCGCGGAGGCGTGAAATCATCGACCTGCGGAAGTGATACTTCCGAACCGTCCTCCAGCCGGGCAGTAACATGAACCTCGCTGCCATCGGGCACATGCACGTGGATCACATAGTCGTGCGCCGCGCGCATTACCGTGCATTCGGGCAGAATCGTACGCCATGGCCGCAACTGCGCGTCCGCGAGAGCCCGCGCCGCAGATTGTGCGGTACTCGCATCCACGTCCATGGCTGCGAGCACTTTTGTGAGCGTCGCATCCGACACCGGTGTAAGCACACCACTATATGCCCAGTACTCCGTCGCAACACCATACGACTCAGCCAGCTTAAGTAAGAGCTCACGGCTCGGTGCAGTATCTCGCATTGATACCCCTTGGATGTGGATGGGGTCGACACCGACCCATGGGAAACATTTTGCCAGATTCCGCAAAATTTTTCAGACAACAGCCGCACTGCCGTTCACGCGCACGGCGCTGCGGGAGGTATCTACCGCAAATCGAATCCGGATAATATGGCGTAGTACGCCTGATCCTAGAAACGAGAACGCATGACTGCTTTCATCGAACTTCCCGAATGCGATACCGAGCCACTCGCTTCCATTCTCAACACACTCCGCTTGGAAAAACTGGGCGATAATCGGTATCGCGGAACCAACATTCGGCAGTTCACTGGCCGAGTCTACGGGGGGCAAATCCTTGCCCAGGCAACAGTTGCAGCATCGGACACCGTTCCGGGCGAGCCGCATGAGAGGCTCGCCCATTCGATTACTGCGGCATTTTTGCGCCCGGGGGACCTTGACACGCCCACAGAGTTTGAAGTCACCGAACTCAATGACGGCCGATCCTTCTCCACGCGCAGTGTCCGGGCGATGCAGAACGGCACAATCATCTTTACCGCACGAATATCTTTCCAGTTGCATCAACCGGGCCCCTCATATGGCGCTCCCATGCCGGATGCGCCTGCACCGGAAACGCTGCAATCGTCGGTGGATTTCTTTTCGCAGATGGATAACTGGTGGGGACATTTGATGTCCACAACAAATCTGATCGACATCCGCCACGTGGAAGGCAATATCTACGTGAAACCTGCGGACATGAGACAGCCCTATCAACGCATGTGGATTCGCACACGCACTCCGATGCCGCAGGGTTCCTCACGGCTCTTGCAGCGCGCCATGCTGGGATATGCTGCAGACCAGTTCATGTTGGAACCTGTGATGCGTGCAACTGGGCTGAGCTGGATGAACAAAGATATGTCCGTAGCCACGTTGGACCACGCCATTTGGTGGCACCGCAACTTCGATATTTCAGACTGGATACTTGCCGAACTGGAAAGCCCCTCTGCACAAAATGGCCGCGGGCTCGTGATCGCAAAGTTTTTCCAGAATGGCAAACACATCGCCACAATGTCCCAAGAAGGCATGGTGAGGGTACGTTCCATCACCAAGCAGGATGATTAGCGGGTAGCTTCTGATTAGCGGGTAGCTTCTGAGCCTCCGAGGAACCCTTTATCGGCGGGGAACTCTTTATCTGCGTGAGTATCGCCCGGCGCCTCTCGCTGTTTCGGATGTGACGGCACTGGGGCGTCACGGTTGCGAATTAGCGTTACGACCGCAATCACCACAGCGACCGTAAGGATCACGCCCGCGATAATAAATGCAATTTGTCCCGCGTGGTACATGCCTACATGGGTATGCGCCGTTTCGAGGATTCTCAGAGCCAGATCAGCCACGAGTCAACTTCCTATACGTCACAGCTCTGGGCCGAGCAGCTTCAGGCCCGAGGCGCTGCACTTTATTTGCCTCATACGATTCGAAGTTTCCTTCAAACCAATACCACGATGCAGGATTATCCGGCGTTCCCTCGTACGCCAGAATATGGGTCGCTACCCTATCGAGGAACCAGCGGTCGTGGGTGATGACCACAGCACAACCGGGGAACTGGATAAGGGCATTCTCCAAGGAACTCAGCGTTTCGACATCCAGGTCGTTCGTAGGTTCGTCCAAGAGCAACAAGTTGCCGCCCTGTTTCAATGTGAGCGCGAGGTTAAGCCGGTTCCGTTCGCCGCCTGAGAGCACGCCGGCCTTCTTCTGCTGGTCGGGCCCCTTGAAACCGAATGCGGATACGTAGGCACGCGACGGCATCTCTACGGCTCCAACTTCGATGTAATCGAGGCCATCAGATACTACCTCCCACACCGATTTCTCCGGATCGATGCCCGCACGGTTCTGATCAACGTACGAGATTTTGACTGTATCGCCGATCTTCAACGTGCCAGAATCCAACGGTTCAAGGCCCACGATTGTTTTAAAGAGCGTTGTCTTTCCAACACCGTTTGGCCCAATAATGCCTACGATGCCGTTGCGCGGCAGTGTAAACGAAAGATCGTCAATCAGCACCCTGCCATCGAAACCCTTCGTCAGATGCTCCGCTTCCAACACAAGCGTGCCAAGCCGTGGCCCCGGTGGGATCTGAATTTCATCAAAATCGAGCTTTCGAGTCCGCTCAGCCTCAGCTGCCATCTCGTCATAGCGCTCCAGGCGGGCCTTCGCCTTCGCCTGGCGCCCCTTGGCAGACGAGCGCACCCATTCGAGTTCATCTTTGAGGCGTTTTGCAAGCTTGGCGTCTTTCTTCCCTTGGATCTCCAGGCGCTTTTCTTTCGTCTCCAGGTATGTGGAGTAATTGCCCTCATACGGGTAAAGGCGTCCGCGATCCACCTCTGCGATCCAGGATGCCACGTGGTCCAGGAAATAGCGATCGTGGGTGACGGCAATGACCGCGCCCGCGTACTGCTTCAAGTGCTGTTCCAACCACAACACGGATTCAGCATCCAAATGGTTGGTCGGTTCATCAAGCAACAGAAGATCGGGAGCCTCGAGCAACAGACGGCACAGCGCAACCCTGCGGCGTTCACCACCAGAAAGAACTGACACCGGAGTATCACCCGGCGGGCACCGCAATGCGTCCATCGCCTGTTGCAGCTGCGAATCCAAGTCCCACGCATTCGCCGCATCAATCTCCGTTTGGAGTGTACCCATCTCCTCCATCAGCGCATCAAAATCCGCATCTGGATTGGCCATCTCTTCGCCGATTTCGTTGAAGCGATGGAGCTTTGCGATCAGATCGGCCCGGCCCATCTGAACGTTCTCCAATACGGTCTTCGCATCGTCAAGGGGCGGTTCTTGAAGCAATATCCCCACAGAGTAGCCGGGAGTGAGCCGCGCCTCGCCATTCGACGGTTCATCCAATCCCGCCATGATCTTCAAAATGGTAGATTTTCCCGCACCGTTCGGGCCTACCATTCCGATTTTTGCACCCGGCAAGAAGGCCATAGTGACGTCGTCGAGGATCGTCTTATCACCCACACGCTTGTATGCGTGGACCATCGAATAGATGTACTCAGCCACGAGGCTCCCAATCGTCTCAATCCTACGCTGCCCATCATGGCAGCCCTGTACCAGAATACAGGGCTGCCAACACTAGCAGCCAACTAAACGCGTGCCAGATTTCCCGCACTTCGGACAGCCTCATCGGCCGATTTCGATTCCTCGGCACCCTCGCGCGGCTCTTCGCCACCGACGTCCACAGAATCGCCCGGGACGCTTGCCGCATGCGCTGGCTCCCCTTCCACAGCAACCAAATTCCCGCGTCGCGTACGGACAAATTGTGCCTCACCGGTGTTCAGATCAATACCGAAAGAATCAGACACGATCACAAGATCAGTCTTCGCGTGCCCCTCTTTGTCGGCCCATTGCCGGTGAGCTAAACGGCCTCTCACCAGCACCGGCGTGCCCTTTCTCACGCTCCGAATCACATTCTCCGCAAGCTCGCCATAGCACCGTACCGAATACCACGCCGTCGTACCGTCTGCAAATACTCCTGCCTTCCGGTCAAAATTCCGGGCAGTGACGCCCACACGCACAACCGTAGTAGTGTTGCCGGCATCGTTGCGGAACACCATCGGATCGGCTCCCGCATACCCCCGAATGGTCACATAAGTCTCATTGGACATGGTGTATCTCCTTCCGAGGCCGGTCCTTCCTGCCTCTACGTCAGTACACCGCATATCGTGGTCTGCGCGCCGCACAGCGCCTCATCGTGTGAACAACGTACACATGCCGCGTTCTGTGGAAACATCAACGCTCCACGCGAATTGAAAGCGCAGAGCGTTCTACTCGGGTACCAATGCCGCGCGGGTGCGGCGAAACCGCTCCACGATACGCTCGGTTGGAGCCACCATTTCCACGTGCACGACGTCGTTGATCGCGCTGCGTACTTGCGCCTCGTAATCCAGTGCGCGCCGGTGCGCTCGTCTCCGATGCACACGCACACCCCACCACGTGAACAGTACTAAAAACACCAGCGCGATGGCCCCCACCAGCGGCGGCATCCAGGCCGCGCCCCTTGGCCACCAACCCGCCAGTTCACCGAGTATCCAGAGTGCGCCGCCCACGATCGCGAGCGCACCCAGGCAGATTCCTACCACGATTGGCGTGCGGGGCTGCGGCTGCAATGGCACGTTGCGCACAGCTGCATTCACGGACTTCCTCAGTTTTTCGGACGGCGCCACCGCCTCATCGAGTGCCTTTTGCCACGGCTCTGGCAGGCCGGTGCGCGCAGCAGCGATCCACGCATCACGGATCGCCGCCGTCATCGCACCAGCAGGCTTTTCCGGTTTAGCCAACGCGGCAGATTTCAGACCTGTCGCCTTCACCGATGCACTCACCGCATCGAGCGCCACCGCATCCTCAAAACCCGCAGCTGCGGCGTCTGCCGCATCCTGTGGTACGTCCGGTGTTCCATCGCCCAATTCACGTGCCAACATAGCCGAAATGGAATCAAGTTCCGCCTCCGCTGAACGCACGGCGGCGTCGTCACGCGCTACCGCTTGAGCCAGCACGCCGTGGATCTGTTCCAATCCGGCACGCCGCGGGACGGACGTCACCACAACAGGTACGTTCCTCAGACCATCTGCCGCCAACAGCTTCTTCACGTCTGCCACCACCACGTCTATGGAGCTATCGGGAAGCGTGTCCGCCTGGTTGACCACCACTAGAATCTGGTCACTCCTACCGCGCAACGAAGAAAGATAGCCCTCATGGAGGATTTGATCCGCATACTTTTGCGGATCAAGCACCCAGATCAGCACGTCTATCAATGGAAGTATCCGGTTGAACAGTGCAGCGTTACCCAATGCTACGGAATCGTGATCAGGCAAATCGATGAGTACGAGGGAGTGAAGCGCTGGATCGTCATCCACAAGCGGTGAATCGTGAGTAATCCTCGCCTCTCGCGGCACACCGATCATGTCCAGCACGCCGTCTGCGTCCACATGCCATGTGCACGAGACGGGATGTGTTGTCGTAGGCCGCAATTCACCCACTTCGGAAAAACTCAAACCTGTCAGCAGATTGAATAGGCTGGATTTTCCGGCACCCGTGCCACCCATGAGCGCCGCAACCGTGACGCCCTCTCCACGCGCCGCGCGCTGCTCGGCCCGTTGCAGCGCTTCACGCGCGCGAGCGCGCACGAATGGGTTGAAATACTCCCCGCCGATCTCCATCGCACTGGTCAGGCGCTCCAGGCGCTGCGTGATGCCGCCGGCCCGCGGCAGTGGCTCCTCTGCCATGTCACTCCTTCCACATCATGTCGGCGATTGATTCCGTCCCGTCCAAATATTCGCTTGCCCGCAACCGCAGTTGCCGGCCATTGCCTATTGGCACATCGGCCAGTGCGTCGCAATATGCGTGAGAAACCGCTTCAATCGCGGCCTCGCAGCGGGCCGCCAACGCCTCTCGTGCAGGGCGCAATTGTTGGCTCAGCCCCGCAGCACCCAGCGCACGCTGCGCACCCGAAACACCCGCCGCAGCAGCACCCAGCAGTGCCGCTTGTCCATGCTTCGTGAACCACGCACTGGTGCGGTGCGCCGGCACAAGATTCCATATGTCCCGCTTCCAGCCGATCAGTGCCACATTCTCTATGTGCACCGCATCCACGCGCGCGTGCCCAGCTCGCTCAAATCCTGCTGTATCAACTGCGTCGCGCCGCCACGACTGCGCGATGGCCTCGTCGGCGGAAACAATTCCCTGGTGCACGGCCACCCGGATAGCGGAAAGTGCCGCATCGAACACAATCGTCATCGCTTTATCGCGTTCTGCGAATGCTTTGCGGCGGAAAAGCCCCGGTGCCGCGCCGGCGGCCACGCAATCGAGAACGCCACCGCTCGAAGAAAATGTGAGCCACGTTGCTGTTGGAGCTCCCTGGCCAAACCTTCCATTGAGCGCATTTACTGTCACCTTGTGTGCCGCATCCGTCACTGCCACGCTTGCCTGATCCTTCAAGTCCTGTAGCGCGTTCGCCTGATGTTCTACGGCCTCCGCTAAGTCCAGCAAGCCGCGGCGAATATCCGGCACGGTCGTGCGTGTTGTTCTTTCCGCCAGCGTTGCCCCCATGTGAGACTGCGCCATGGCTGCCAACCACGCACGCACAGAAGCTGCGGCTTCGGACGGTAGCAGCCCTTCATGAGGCCCCACATCAGGTACAACCAGCAGCGGTGTATCGCCGATACCCTCGTCGATCATCCGGCGCCGCAAGTCCTGCCCCACCGTTCTCACGGCTTTTTCCGGAACACGATCCAACACCACTGCCACCGTCATCCCACGGCGATATGCATCAGTCAGCATCCGCCACGCTACCGCATCTCCATAGCGAGCTGCCGTGGTCACGAACACCCACAAATCTGCCGCGTCCAGCAGCCTGCGGGCCGCCTCCCGGTTATTCTCTTCTACCGAATCCAGATCCGGTGCATCCACGATCACGAGCCCCGGAATCCCGCCGCGCACCACGGCCGTGCGGCCCATACTTAACAATGCGTGCCCTTCCATCGCGGCCACATCGTCCGGATGAATGCCAATCACAGGAACGCGCGTTGTAGGGCGCAACACCGAAGCCGGAGAGATTTCCTCACCTATCAGAGTATTGAAAAGAGTGGACTTCCCCGCACCTGAAGAGCCACCGAAAACGACCACTCCCGGAAGTGAATCCGAACGCAGATGTGGCAAGATCCGCGTTTCAAGCTGGGTAATCAGGCGGTTCCGTTGTTCCTTGAGTTCCAGGGAACCAGGCATTTCAAGCGGCAAGCGCGCGCCTTTGAGCGCGTTGATTGTGCGTTCCACCACGTGCGTCAATTCCTGCTTGTTCCCTGCCATGCCTCTATTGTCCGCCACGATGGCAGACTTCGCCTCCCCGCCGTGAAATTGGCGCGTAGTCCTAAGTTCGGTAGATTAGTATGCGGCAGAACGAGTGCGCCGTGCGCACCGCGTGTTCTTTCGGCCCCCATAGCTCAATGGATAGAGCAACGGCCTTCTAATCCGTAGGTTACGCGTTCGAGTCGCGTTGGGGGCACGACGCCCGGGGAGGAATCTCGGGCCCAGAGAGAAATAGGGTGAGCTGGGTGAACAATAATCCGATAGTGTGGATCGATTGCGAGATGACTGGGTTGGATCTCTCAATCGACGAACTAGTGGAAGTCTCCGTTGTCATCACCGATTCTGAGCTCACCCCCATGGACGAGGGCATCGACATCTTAATCAAGCCAAGCCAAGCCGCCGTGGATCACATGGGCGATTTCGTGCGGGCAATGCACACGAATTCGGGGCTCATCACCGAATGGGAGAATGGGCTTTCGCTTGAGGAGGCAACCGCGCGGATCCTTGCGTATATCAAGAAGCACGTGCCGGAGGCAGGCAAAGCCCCACTCGGGGGTAACTCTGTAGGAACGGACAAGATGTTCCTGGAAAAGTACATGCCTTCCGTAGTGGAGTATCTGCATTACCGGATCATCGACGTCTCTTCCATCAAAGAGCTCGCCAAACGCTGGTACCCACGTGCCTACTTCGCCTCACCTGAGAAAAAGGGCAACCACCGGGCACTCGGAGACATTTACGATTCGATCGACGAATTGCGTTATTACCGGGCCGCGTTACTACCAGAAGGCGAGGGCCCCACGACTGAAGAATGCGTCCGCGCCGCACAGAGCGCCGTCGGTGTAACATCCGCGTTGGCCCACGGAGACGATCCCCACACAAGGAACTAGCAGCATGCGGTGGGAATCACTCGCGGCGGCCGCGTCATTCTGAGCGGGCGAGTGCCGCGCTCACCTCATGGCGGTTGGGCGAGTATGCTCCCGGCTGACTAACGGTAATGCTCGACGTCACCGTACCGCGCGTGAGAGCCGGCTTTACCTGGTCCCATGTCGCCACACGCAGCGCAGATTTTGCCTGCGCGCCTCCAATCAGGCCCGCATCGGCCAAACCGGACAAGAGCCCGGCCATGAAAGAATCACCTGCTCCTACGGTGTCTGCTACCTCGACTTGAAAGGGCGCGATGTCCACCGTGCCTGGCTGGCTGGACAACATGGCGCGAGCGCCCTCCTTGCCGCGCGTTATCACAACCAAGCTGACTCCCATCCCCAGCCACAGCTGCATCACGTCGTCGAGCCGTTGATCGCCATACAGCCATGCAACATCCTCATCGGAGGCTTTGACGACATCCGACAGTGAGATAAGGCGTTCGATCCGATCGCGGACGCTTTCAGCACTTCCCATAATCGCAGGCCGTGCATTGGGATCATACGAGATAGTTCCTGCCATGTGTGCGACGGCGGCGCCGACGTGCGTGGCACCAGGCTCCGTGGTGGCACCATAACTGCCGATGTGCATGTGAGCAACCGATTCTAGTGGGGGCAGCTGCGGGCAATTCCACTCGAGATCGAAGCAGTAGCGCGCCTGCCCCAATGCGTCGAGGTGCGCATACGCCACTGTGGTCTTCTGGGCTCCCGCGGAGCCGGGGACGATTCCCACGTGATGGGCCGCAGCGTACCGTTCAATGGCGTGGCCGCGTTCATCCGGCGCCCACCACGATGCCAGGAGCGTGGGGTGACCTAATGCGGCCAGTCCGCTCGCAACGTTCAGCGGACTACCACCCACGTGCTCTTCCTGTTCATCACCGCGTATCACAACGTCAATGAGTGCCTCGCCTACGCAAAGAATGGGACGTTCAATCACACGATGCTCCTTCGCCGCGATACATGATTGTCACTCAGTATAATGCGACTTCACGGCTCGTCCCCCTCAGTTACAGGATCGGCGAAGGAATCCGGAAAATCCCGGTCCGGAGTGTCACTCACGTTCTGCGGACGCGCAAAAAACCACACGGCGAATGCAGCGGCAACCGCCAGCATGCCAATTCCAGTCCACAATGTGAGGTTGATGCCTCCGCCCTTGGCCAGATCTTCAGCGGTGGCGAAGAAGCCGCCATACACGGAAAGCATCACGCCAAATGTAGCGAACATAGCGGCGATCCACGCCCGCAGATCTGCCAGCGCTCGGCTCCACACGCCGTGCGTTTCAGGAGACTTCGGTGTTTGCTTGTCCATCTATCCCACCGTCACATTCAAGACCACGAGAACGATCAAAACGCCAATTCCAAGAGGCCATGGATTCTCCCACCACGGCAGCTTCTCCCCCGCAGCGATGCGTTCCCGCTCCGCTTTCACCGCCACGTGATGAAGGTCGGGCGCCGGTTGCGCACCACGAATCTCCATGCGTGTGCGCCCCCACACAAGACCATCCAGCTCCTCGATCGGCTTCGGCTTGGTCAGGTACGTCACGACGATGGAAACGACTACGTCGGCGACGAAAGCCATTCCCGATCCGGTGAACGATGCGGCCTGCTGGGTGTTGAATGCGAACACTCCAGCCATGTAGCCGATCTGTACGGTAGCGGCACCCAATGCGCCGGAGATGAGGCCGAATAGCCCCGCCCACGGGCTCATACGTTTCCAGAACATACCCACGATAAAGGTGGCGAATAAGGGTGCGGAAAACACTGACTGCAGGAGCTGCAGATAGTCTTGAATATTGTTCCAGGTCGCGGCGATAAAAGCAGCGCCGATCGCTATCAGCACCCCCACAACAGTCAACTTGCGGCCGATTCTCAGATAATACACATCGCGCCTACCTGGGCGAATGTAGGTTTGCCACAGGTCGTACGTCACCACGGTATTGAATGACGATACGTTTGCGGCCATCCCCGCCATGAAGGCGGCTATCAAGGCCGCAAGCGCCAAGCCCACAAGCCCGGTAGGAAGAACCTTCCCGATGAGCGCGGGCAGCGCCTCATTGTGCGGCAACGTGCCGTCGGAGAGCTCGGGTATCAGCGCAGCCGCTATCAGACCTGGGGTGATGATGACAACAGGCAGAAACATTTTGGGTATCGCAGCTAAGATCGGCGTGCGGCGCGCAGCGGACATGTCTTTTGCTGAGAGAGCCCGCTGGACTTCCGTGAAGTTCGTGGTCCAGTACCCGAATGAATTCACAAAACCCATGCCCAAGAGCAGTGCGATCCAGTTTCCGTAGGGATTAGTTGTGTTGCCGAGCCCTGTACCGCCCCACACGGTCAACCCATCTTTACCCAAAACTTGTGTGGCGTTCAGCGTGTCAATCAAGCCGGAAACGCCTCCCACCCGGGCGAGGCCACCTACCGTGAGAGGAACCAGGAATGCCACAATGATGAGAAACTGAAGCACCTCGTTGTACATGGTGGCCGTAAGCCCACCCATCGTGGTGTAGAGCAACACAACGCCAGCCGCGGCAAGAATAGATGCCCACAACGGCAACCCAATCAATACGTTGATCAGCAAGGCCAGAGCGAAAAGGTTAACGCCAGCCACCAGGATCGTGGCAACAGCGAAGACGATCGACTGGTAAAGATGAGTCGGGCGATTAAAACGCAACCTGAGGTATTCGGGGACGGATCTCACGCGCGCGCCATAATAGAACGGCATCATGACCAAGCCAAGAAACACCATGGCGGGCACAGCCCCGATCCAGTAGTAGTGCACTGTACCCAGCCCATACTGCGAGCCGTTGGCTGCCATTCCAATCAATTCGGTTGCACCGATGTTCGCGGAAAGGAACGCCAGCGCGCAGATCCATGCTGGTAGGGAGCGTCCAGAAAGAAAGTAATCCTCCGAGGTGAGCACGCGCCGGCGAGTAACAATCCCAATCGCGATGACAAAGAACAGATAAACAGCCACGAATGAAAAATCAAATACCGTGGCGTGTAGGCGTAAATCCACCCGACCAGCCTATGCCGCCCAGCGACCACGTGCATAATGATGGCTCATAGGGCCCGCTCTCCGCATGATGAAGCGCCTCCCAATTTCCCGCTCGTCCCCACATCCCAGGGCCACTCTGGCACACTTAGGCATATGGAGAACTTCTATTCCATCTACTCACACGGCTTCGTTCGAATTGCTGCGTGCACACTGCCCGTCGCTCCAGTGAAACCGCTCGAGAACGCCCGCGCAATCGCCACAATCGCATCCGAATGCAGTGAACAAGGCGTCGCGCTCGCCTTATTCCCAGAGCTAGCGCTAACCGGCTACGCGATTGACGATCTCCTTCTCCAAGATCGCCTGCTTGACGAGACGCTTCGCGCAGTGGAATATGTCCGTTCTGAAACGTCACATCTTTTGCCCGTCATCGTGCTCGGAGCGCCACTGGCCCATCGCAACCGCCTGTACAACTGCGCCGTCGTCCTGCACCGCGGCCGCATACTTGGCGTGGTTCCCAAGTCCTATCTGCCGAATTACCGCGAATTCTACGAAAAACGGCACTTCGCATCCGGTGCCGATCAGCGCGGCGAACGCATCACATTGCGGGGTGTCAATGCGTGGCCGGTACCCGAAGAATTGGCGGATCAGAGCTCGGCGGGCGCTTTCTCCAACCTGTTCACAGAAACGCCCACAACAGTGCCGTTCGGCCCAGATCTTATATTTGCAGCAGACGACGTACCCGGCTTCACATTCCACGTGGAAGTCTGCGAAGACATGTGGGTTCCCGTTCCGCCGTCCGCCGAGGCGGCACTTGCTGGTGCAACGATCCTCGCGAACATCTCCGGTTCCCCCATCACTGTGGGACGCGCGGCAGACCGCACAGCACTGGTGAAAGCTGCTTCAACGCGTTGCACCGCAGCATACGCTTACACTGCTGCTGGGACTGGTGAATCATCCACCGATCTATCGTGGGATGGCCAAGCCATGATCTACGAACTCGGCAATGCGCTCGCGGCCTCCGCACGTTTTCACGACGACGTGCAGCTGACTGTTGCCGATGTGAACGTCGCTGCCATCCGCCAAGAGCGCCTGCGGCAGGGTTCTTTTGACGACAACCGGGCAGCACTGCACATCACCACTGCTCATGGCGGCGCGCGAGCGTTCCGCAGCATTCCATTCCAATTGGCCCCGCCCACCACCGACATCGGCTTGCGCCGTACAGTAGCTCGCTTCCCGTTTGTGCCATCCGATCCGCGGCAACTGGATCACGATTGCTACGAGGCCTACAACATCCAGGTATACGGGTTAATGCAGCGGCTGCGCGCAATCGGCAATCCGAAGGTTGTCATTGGCGTGTCAGGAGGATTAGATTCCACTCACGCCTTGATCGTCGCTGCGCGGGCCATGGACCGGTTGGGCCGGCCACGCAAAGACATCCTGGCATATACCATGCCGGGATTTGCCACCTCAGCTCATACAAAAACCAATGCCACTGAACTCGCCACGCGGCTCGACGTTTCCTTTGCAGAAATCGACATCAGGCCTGCCGCACGCCAAATGCTCGACGACATCGGCCACCCGTACGCAGCCGGCTGCGCGATCTATGACGTGACCTTTGAGAACGTTCAAGCAGGCTTACGGACAGACTTCCTATTCCGGCTAGCGAATGAACACGGTGGGATCGTGCTGGGCACAGGCGATCTCTCCGAACTCGCGTTGGGTTGGTGCACCTTCGGGGTGGGCGACCAGATGAGCCACTACAACGTCAATCCGGGAATTCCGAAGACGCTCATTCAGCATCTCATCCGTTGGGTGATCGCGTCCGACGAATTCGGAAAAGATGTGGGCGAGGTACTGCAGTCAATCCTGGACACAGAAATCTCCCCGGAATTAGTACCTGTGGAGGAGGGGCAGACGATTCAATCGACCCAAGAGATGATCGGCCCCTATGAGCTGCAGGACTTCACGCTCTATTACACGTTGCGCCACGGGTTGCGGCCTTCCACAATTGCCTTCCTGGAATGGAACGCGTGGAAAGACCGGCAGGTAGGATCATGGCCGCCCGGATTCCCCGACGACGCGCGCCACGAATATACACTCGCCCACATCAAGCAGTGGATGGAACTGTTCTACCGCAGGTTTTTTGCCAATCAGTTCAAACGCTCAACCCTCCCCAATGGGCCAAAGGTCGTCGCTGGAGGAACGCTGTCACCACGCGGTGATTGGCGCATGCCTTCAGACGCATCCAGCCAGATTTGGCTTGCAGACCTAGAGAACATTCCCGACGACGCCCTCTGACCATCTGTCCCACAGGTGCGATACGGTAGAAGTTAGACGGCCTGCTACAACAACCTGGAGAATCACATGCCTATAGCGCGTATTACCAAGTACTCACCAGATTTACGCGAATCCATCAACCACCTTATCCCGCAGCTTTCCACTTCCACGCCACCCTTGTCAGAAGCGTTCATCCGGGAACTGCTAGCCCAAAAAGGGGTCTACGTTTTCGGTTACTTTTCGGAAGAGGCAACCCCGCAACTTCTCGGGATGCTCACTCTTGCGACCTTCGATATCCCAACCGGAAAACGCGCATGGATCGAAGACGTCGTCGTCGATAACGCCGCACGTGGCCACGGCGCGGGGCAACAGCTTGTCGAAGCCGCCGTCGCCTTCGGAATCAAAATCGGCGCGAAGAGTATCGATCTGACGTCGCGTCCCTCCCGCGAAGCCGCCAATCGGCTCTACCGCCGCTGCGGATTCGAGCTCCGCGAAACTAATCTCTACCGGTACAAGGGGTGAAGGAGACCCGTGGCTTCTCGTACACGCGGCTAGTTTGCGCTTTTCGTGGCGGCAATCGCATTGAGCGGATGTAGTACCGCATTAGGCGGGTCGCCTTCGACCAGCCGGTCGGCTTCGGCCAGCCAATCGCCTTCCGCGGCAACGTCTACCTCGGCTACAGCAAGCGCTTCACCGACTACCAGCCCTACACCGACTACCAGCCTTACACCGACTGCAACAGCAAGCGCCTCGCCCACTGCCAGCGCCTCAGCGGCTGCCAGCCCCACACCGGCCGCATCGTCAACGGAATCATCCTCCGCCGCATCGGGCATAGATCCCACTATCGATTGCGCTCAGCTCAAATGCGTTGCGCTCACCTTCGATGACGGGCCAGGCCCATACACCGCCACGCTGCTTGACGAGCTGAAGCCAAAGGGTGTCCATGTCACGTTCTTCCTCGTCGGGAAGAACGCCGCCGCATATCCTCAGCTCGTCGCACGCGAAGCACAAGAGGGCCACGCCATTGGTAACCACACGTGGGCACACGCGGATCTCACCGAGCTGAGCACTGCGCAAGCCACACAGGCTATCGCACAAACGGATCAAACCATCGTCGCCGCGGGCGCACCGCAGCCAACGATGGTTCGTCCGCCCTACGGTTCCCAAAATGCTGCCGTCATGCAGCTACTCAAAAGCCGCGGCGAAGCCGGCGTATTTTGGAATATCGATTCGCAAGACTGGAAGAATCTGAACGCGGCAGCCACCACCGCACGCGTTCTCCAGGCACGGCGCGGATCTATCGTATTGATGCACGACATCCATCCCACAACCGTCCAGGCGATTCCCGGCATCATTGACCAATTGCGTGCAGCAGGGTTCACGCTTGTCACGGTGCCGCAATTGCTTGGAACCAGCCCACGCACCTACGCGGGCCTCAGGATCTTCGGCCAGTGGGATATTGAGAACTAGACTGTGAGTCCCCTGCAGCAACGCGTTCAGGCCGTCACAACGATATTTGCGCGTTGGAACTCCTTGACGTCCGAATACCCGTTCGCGGCCATCGCATGGCGGAGCGCCCCCATCAGATTTGTCTGTCCCTTCGCGCTCGTTGAAGGGCCAAACAAAATCTTCTCGATCGATCCAGCAGTGCCAACGCGGACTCTTTCGCCACGCGGCAGGCGGCTATGACGCGCCTCCGCACCCCAATGCCAGCCACGTCCCGGCGCCTCTTTGGCTCGCGCGAAAGCCGTTCCCAACATCACGGCATCTGCGCCGCACGCGATTGCTTTAACCAGATCACCAGAATTGCCCACGGAGCCATCCGCTATCACATGGACGTATCGTCCAGAAGACTCATCGAGATAGTCGCGGCGCGCAGCAGCGATATCCGCAATAGTCGTTGCCATTGGTGCAGCAATACCAACCGTCCGCCGATTTGCCGACGAGGCCCCACCGCCGTACCCCGCCAATACACCCGCCGCACCGGTTCGCATCAAATGCAATGCACCCGTATATGTGACCGCTCCTCCAACAATCACCGGAACGTCCAGCTCATAAATGAACCGCTTCAGATTAAGAGGTTCGCGCGTTGCTGAGACGTGTTCCGCGGAAACCGTGGTGCCACGAATCACAAAAATATCTACGCCAGCATCCGTTACTGTGCGCCACATCGCCTGCGCGCCACCAGGCGATAAAGCCCCGGCTACAGGCACACCTGCGTCGCGAATTTCCGCCAAACGCCGCGTAATGAGCTCGGGTTTGATTGGCTCCGCATAGATCTGCTGGAGTCCCGCCGTCGCCTCATCTTTTTCTAATCCCGCAATGCGATCGAGCAATGGCTCCGGATCCTCGTAGCGCGTCCACAGGCCTTCAAGGTCTAGTACACCCACTCCCCCGAGCTTTCCGATCTGTACGGCGGTAGCGGGAGATGTGACGGAATCCATTGGCGCGGATAACACGGGGATGTCCAAATGGTAGGCGTCAAACTGCCACGAGGTAGAAACTTCCTGCATATCGCGCGTCCGCCGCGAGGGCACTACCGCGATGTCATCTAAGGTATAGGCACGTCGGGCTCGTTTACCACGGCCGATTTCAACTTCGCTCACACATCTAGCCTAGGGCTTTTCCACAGCGAATTCCGGTTGACCGCATCGTGTCCCAGTCCAAGGATAAGGTGGGAGGAAACGAGAGGAGTTACCGTGTGGACAACACTGCCCATCATCGGATTCGATACAGAGACAACTGGAGTCGACCCCGCAGAAGATAGGCTTGTCACCTGCTCGCTGGTACGTCTCACCTCAGATGGTGTGGAGAGGATGTATTGGTTAGCTGATCCTGGCGTGGAGATCCCTGAACGCGCCACGGCCGTCCACGGTATTAGCACTGAGTACGCACGCACTAAGGGCCGTCCTATCACTGAGGTGTTGGCAGAGATCTCGCACGTACTCGTACCCCACCTTGCCGCCGGTTATCCCGCAGTTGCATTCAACGCCTCATACGACTTCACCTTGCTGGAATCCGAGCTAGAGAGGCACGGCCTTCCCACACTCGCGCAACAGCTCGGGGGAAAGGTATTCCCGGTTGTGGATCCGTATCTTCTGGATCGCTCAGTAGACCAATATCGGCGAGGGAAGCGGCACCTCGAACACTTGTGCACGCACTACGGCGTCACTGTTGCGGACGATTTCCATAACGCGGAAGCCGACGTCGTCGCTACCTTACGGCTGCTTGGCGCCATGATGCGGCGGTACCCGCAACTCGCGTCTACTCCCCTACAGGAAATCGTGCAGAAGCAAGAAATCGCAGACCGCGAATTTGTCGCCTTCCTCAACCGCCGCGCGATCGCAAAGGGGCGCCCTGCCCGCGAAACGATGGATAGCTGGCCCGTGCGTACAGCTAAACGCACACAGGAAGCCATGCATTAAATTCTCGCCACCTGAAGGGATCTGCAACTGCCTGAAAGCTGCGGATCGTTTCACGTCCGCTCAGTTCGTGGCGCGTCCGGAATAATTCGGTGCCTCCACCGTCATCTGCACATCATGCGGATGCGACTCACGCAAACCAGCCGATGTCATTCTGACGAAGCGTCCGCGTTCCTTCAGTTCTTTGATGGTCCGGGCACCGCTGTAAAACATCGTCTGGTGCAATCCGCCAATCAGCTCATAGAGCACGGAGGACAAGCTACCGCGGTAAGGAACCTGGCCTTCGATCCCCTCTGGAATAATCTTGTCGTCCGACGTCACGTCCGCCTGGAAGTACCGATCCTTAGAATATGAGCGCTTCCCGCGCGACGACATGGCACCCAGCGAACCCATTCCCCTGTAATGCTTGAACTGCTTTCCGTTCACAAACACAAGCTCGCCCGGCGTTTCTTCGCAGCCAGCGAGCAGCGAGCCGAGCATGACAGAATCCGCTCCAGCCACGATCGCCTTTCCGATGTCTCCGGAATACTGCAAGCCGCCATCCGCGATGAGTGGGACACCCGCAGGACCGCATGCCTTCGCTGCCTCCGCGATCGCCGTAATCTGTGGAACTCCCACGCCCGCTACCACGCGTGTTGTGCAGATGGAGCCCGGCCCCACGCCCACTTTCACCGCATCGACTCCCGCATCGATGAGCGCCTGCGCGCCAGAACGCGTTGCAATATTGCCGCCGATGATCTGAACGCCGTCGAAACCCGAATCCGCCCGCAGCACCCTGATCATGTCCAACGCCAGCTTCGCTTCGCCGTTGGCCGAATCAATCACCAACACGTCCACGTCCGCTTCCGCGAGCGCTTCAGCCCGCTGGCGCGAATCCGTCAGATAACCAACCCCAGCGCCCACCAGAAGCCGGCCACGCGCATCCTTTGACGCGTTAGGGTACTGCTGGGTCTTCACGAAGTCCTTAACCGTGATGAGGCCGGTGAGCCTCCCCTCGTCATCAATCAGCGGCAACTTTTCGATCTTGTGACGCGCGAGCAGCGCACGGGCCTCTTCGCGGGTTGCGCTCTGCGGAGCGGTGACCAGCGGCATTGGGGTCATAGCCTCGCGCACCGTGAGCCTGGGGAAATCCTCTTCCGGAATGAAGCGCAGGTCGCGGTTCGTGATGATGCCAAGTAGCTTCCCACCATTGTCCACAACAGGCAGTCCAGAAACGCGGTACTTGCCGCACAGCTCGTCTAGTTGCGACAACGTGGCATCCGGCCCAACCGTCACGGGGTCCTGGATCATCCCCGATTCCGATCGCTTCACCACACGCACCTGCTGCGCCTGTTCCTCAATGGAGAGATTGCGGTGGATGATGCCGATGCCGCCTTGGCGCGCCATTGCGATAGCCATACGTGACTCGGTCACGGTGTCCATCGCGGCAGATATCAGCGGCGTCTTGAGCGCGATCTTCCGCGTGAGCTGCGACGTCGTGTCCACTTCAGAAGGAATAACGTCGGTTGCCGCCGGAAGCAGGAGGACGTCGTCGTAGGTCAAACCAAGCACGGAAAATGGGTCATTCTGCTCTGTTGAAGTCACCACTCCATGGTAACGGCCTATCTGCGTTGACGCACAGCCGGTCCGCGGCATAATCGCAGTGCCGTGCCCCACTCTTCCTGCACATAGAGCCCCACATTCTTCCCGCACATAGAAGGATGGGAGCATCCCTGCTGGGACGCCCCCATCCTTCTTACGTATGAGTTACTTCTCTACAACGGCCAGAACATCGCGTGCGGAAAGGATGATGTACTCATCCGCGCCGTACTTGACTTCCGTGCCGCCATACTTCGAATAGATAACGGTATCGCCGGCTTTGACGTCAACCGGAACTCGGTTACCGTTGTCGTCAACGCGACCCGGTCCAACGGCGACTACCTTACCTTCCTGCGGCTTCTCCTTGGCGGTGTCCGGGAGGACAATGCCCGATGCCGTAGTGGTTTCTGCTTCCAGCTGCTGGATCACGATACGATCCTCGAGCGGCTTGATGGAGACCGACACTTCGGATTCCCCTTCTCTCGAATTTGCTTGGGTTTATGTTGCCTAGCAGACCCGCCGTCGCGGGGGCCGAGCCACACCAGGCTAGTTATTGGGTAGCTCCTTGCTACCTCCACCAGAAGATTATGCCACCATTTAGCACTCGGTCAAGGCGAGTGCTAGCTCTGAGCGAACTTAATACCGCCAGCCGTGCCATTATTGAGAGATGACAACGATCCCTCGCATACTCACTGACGAAGGCCGCGCGCTCTTAGCATCGTTACCCGCCTACGATCCGAAAACGGCAATTACGGTGGGCGAGCGCCTGCGCGCGCAGGGTTACGCGGCAGACCTCGTTGCGCAGGCGATGACCCAGCAGCGCCTACGCGAACATGCCACAACAAAATTCGGACCATTCGCGCAACAGATGTTTTTCACGCAACAAAGCCTTGAGCAGGCCACGCGGTTGGAGATCGCCGTGCACCACGCGGCACGTTTTCGAGAAGCTGGGGCCACCCACGTGATTGACGCTGGCTGCGGTATTGGCGCTGATTCCCTTGCCTTTGCAGGCCTGGGGCTGAGGGTCACGGCATTCGAAATCGATTCGTATACCGCTGCTTTTGCCAGAGCAAACCTCGCTTCATTCCCAGAGGCCACCGTGGTATGCGAAGATGCGACAACAGCATCGCTGCCTCCAGCTTCGGCTATCTGGCTCGATCCAGCGCGCCGCGATTCGGCGGGGCACCGCATCAAAGACCCTTCACAGTGGGCACCACCGCTTCACAGCGCGCTTGCACTAGCGAATGCCCAGGCAATGGCCGGGATCAAAGTGGCGCCCGGCATAGCATTTCGCGCTCTTCCATCTGGCGCGCACGTCCAGTGGATCAGCCACAATGGAGAACTTGCAGAGGCTGTGATTTGGACTGGTGACGCCGCGAAAAATCCGGGACGCAGCGCATTGGTGATACGCTCCGGGAAAACACACCAGCTTGACGCACATAGTGGACAACCGCACGAGCCCAGCGTGCGCGTTCCTCCCGCCGCACTTGGGCCTTACCTCTACGAACCTGATCCGGCTGTCATCCGCGCTGGAGGTATCGCAGCGATATGCGAAACTCATAGCCTTGCGCCTATCTCGCAGGACATTGCTTATCTGAGTGGCGCCGAAGTCACCAGTCCGTATTTGGCGAAGTTTGAGGTTTTCGACGTCGTGCCGCTAACCGTTAAAGCCATGAAGAGCGCCATACGAAATGCGGGCATTACTCGCCTAGAAATCAAGAAACGTGGCACCGACCGGGAGCCGCAACAGCTGCGCCACCAGCTTGGGCTAAGCTCCAAAAATGCGGGGCAAGGCAGCGAGGCGACGCTCGTACTCTCGCCAGTAATGGGAAAGCACACTGCAATACTTGCACGGCGCATCGGCTAAGCACCGCCGGGCTAGCGCGGCCTCACGGGCACTTCCGCGGGCGACACGGGCACTTCCGCGGGCGACACGGGCACCTCCTGACCACGCCGCACGAGGAGCGCTGCCTACATATGGGTCTTGCTCAACGACATTCCGGTGTCAACCGTAATTCCCAACCCAGACGGCTCCACGCCGTTGCGAACGAGTTCGTAGCCGAGGGACGCCACCATAGCGCCATTGTCAGTACAGTACCGAATCGGTGGAATCCGCACAGTGATACCGCGGGACGCAGCGCGCTCGGCAAAAAGCTCCCGCAACCGTGAATTCGCCGAAAATCCGCCACCTACCACAAGCGTGTCACATCCGAAATCTTCGCACGCATTCAAAGACTTCGACGTCAGCGTGTCGTTGATCGCTTCAGAAAAACCCGCGGCCACATCGGCACGTGGGATCTCTTCCCCGCGCGATTCGAGCCCCTCTACATACCGTGCTACGGCAGTCTTCAACCCCGAAAACGAGAAATCGTACTTGTGCCGTTCTTTATCTTTTCCAGCCGCCAAGCCGCGTGGGAACCGGATCGCATCCCGATCCCCTTCTTCGCGGGCTAGCCGATCGATGTGCGGTCCGCCGGGATACGGCAGGCCTAGCAAACGACCAACTTTATCAAAAGCTTCACCGGCGGCGTCGTCGAGCGTACCACCCAACTCCTCCACCTCAGTCGCAATATTAGAGACCCGCAGGATGGACGAATGCCCCCCGGAGACCACCAAACCGATGAAGCGGTCAGGCAAGGGCCCGTCCACCAATTCATCGACGCACAGATGGCCGATAATATGGTTCACGCCATACAGCGGCTTGCGCAGCGATAAAGCGAGCGCCTTCGCCGCTGACACCCCCACAGTGAGGGAACCTACCAGGCCGGGACCTGCGGTGACGGCCACGGCATCGATTGAATCGAGTGCCACGCCCGCTTTTTCCAGTGCGGCGTTGAGGGTTGGTACAAACGTCTCCAGGTGAGCACGCGATGCGATTTCGGGGATGATGCCGCCATACCGCGCATATTCGTCCATGGATGTCGCTGTCACGTCGGCGAGAAGCTCACCATCGCGTACGACGGCGACGCCGGTTTCGTCGCACGATGTTTCAATGCCTAAGACTGTAGTGCTCACGAGAGAACAGTCTACTCACCTGCGTTCGAGCCTGCCTCTTCAGACTACTCGCACCCCTCCCCGCAATCACTTTTTCTAGCTCTGCAAGGGCTCAGGAGGCACCTAACCCTGGGCTTTTACACCTTCTGACTAGAAAAAGCACCGGCCGCACGCAAGCCGCAGGCCACACACCAGCCGCAAGGCGCCGGCACAACACACCAGCCGCAAGGCGCACAAAGGGATGAGGGGATAGCCCGTACGTGCTATCCCCTCATCCCTTTAGCAATCCCCCATACTTCGAACGCACGAGCCCGGCCACGCTACCTCCCGCGCACGGGCCAAAGCTTCGAGCGGGCCCCGGCGCGTTGCCCACTCAGCGCGTTTCTCAGTGTGTTTTACGCGGACGTGCCTGCCAGAACATCGACTTCATGAGATCGTGATTCAGCAGCGAGATCACTTCGAAAGGAATCGACTTCGGGCACACGGACGCGCATGCACCCGTGTTGGTGCAGCCGCCGAAGCCCTCTTCGTCCTGTTGCGCCAGCATGTTTACCACGCGATCCATACGCTCTGGCTGGCCCTGCGGAAGCAGGCCCAGGTGAACCACCTTGGCCGAAGTGAAAAGCATTGCAGAACCGTTGGGGCATGCCGCCACGCATGCGCCACAGCCTATGCACGCAGCCGCTTCGAATGCACGATCTGCGTTCTTCTTGGGGATGAGCTCCGAATGCGCATCCGGTGCCGCGCCCGTATTCACGGAGATGTAGCCACCTGCTTGAATGATCCGATCCAATGCGGACCGATCGACCACCAGATCCTTGACTACCGGGAACGCCTTGGAGCGCCACGGCTCGATAACGATCGTGTCGCCATCCTTGAAGCTGCGCATGTGCAGCTGGCACGTGGTGGTCCGCTTGGGTCCGTGAGGATCTCCGTTGATAACGATGCCGCACTCGCCGCAAATACCTTCACGGCAGTCAGAATCGAATGCAACAGGTTCTTCTCCAGCGGCGAAGAGCTCTTCGTTCAGGACGTCAAGCATCTCCAGGAACGAGGCGTTTTCGTCGACATTGTTCAGCGTGCGCTTTTCGAAGTGGCCCGGATCTTCGGGGCCATTTTGACGCCAATACTCCAGATTGATTTTCACTTGTAACTCCGCTGCTTCATGTGGACGAATTGGTAATTGAGGTCTTCCTTGTGGAGGACGGGTGGTTGACCTTCGCCGGTCCACTCCCACGCCCCCACATAGGCGTACTCGTTGTCCTTTCGGGCGGCTTCGCCTTCGGGTGTCTGGGATTCCAAACGGAAGTGCCCGCCGCAGGATTCCTCGCGGTGAAGGGCGTCGATACACATCAGTTCGCCCAGTTCCAGGAAGTCCGCCACGCGGCCTGCCTTTTCCAGTGACTGGTTGAGCGTCTTGGCGCTTCCCGGCACCCGCACATCCCTCCAGAATTCCGAACGAAGCTCACGAATCTCACCGATGGCTTCGCGCAGGCCCTTCTCGTCGCGGGCCATTCCGCATTTCTCCCACATGATGTGTCCAAGCTTCTTGTGGAAGTAATCAACGGAGTGTGTGCCCTTGAGTTCCATAAAGTGCTTGACGCGCGCCTCTACGGATTCTTTCGCTTCCTTCACTACAGGATCCGCCTCGCTCAGCTTCTCGAATGGCCCATCAGCGAGGTAATCGTTGATGGTATTGGGAAGCACGAAGTACCCGTCGGCGAGGCCCTGCATCAGTGCGGATGCACCCAAGCGGTTCGCGCCATGGTCGGAGAAGTTCGCCTCGCCGGCCACGTACAGGCCCGGAATGTTCGATTCCAGATCGTAATCGACCCACAGGCCGCCCATCGTGTAGTGCACTGCCGGGTAGATCCTCATGGGAACTTCATACGGATCGTCGTCGGTGATCTGCTTATACATATCGAACAAGTTGCCGTACTTCGCAGAAACACCCTCACGGCCCATGCGCTCGATCGCTTCTGCGAAATCGAGGTAGACACCACGAGCAACCCCGTTGATCTCCGGTCCTACTCCGCGGCCCTCATCGCACACGTTCTTTGCCTGGCGCGAAGCAATATCGCGGGGTACCAGGTTTCCGAACGAAGGATAGATGCGCTCCAAGTAGTAATCGCGATCTTCTTCCGGAATATCGCGAGGATCCTTCTTACAGTCCTCAGCCTTCTTTGGTACCCAAATACGCCCGTCATTGCGCAGCGATTCGGACATTAACGTCAACTTGGATTGGTAATCTCCGTGCTGCGGGATGCATGTGGGGTGAATCTGTGTGTAACACGGATTCGCAAAGTAGGCTCCCTTGCGGTGGGCGCGCCACACGGCGGAGGCGTTGCATCCCATCGCATTGGTGGAAAGGAAGAAGACGTTGCCGTAACCGCCCGTTGCCAGGACGACGACGTCCGCCAGGTACGTTTCGATTTCACCGGTCACCATGTCACGCGTAACGATTCCGCGAGCGCGGCCATCCTTGACGATCAGTTCCATCATCTCGTGGCGTGAATGCGGTGTGACGGTCCCAGCTGCAACCTGCCGTTGCAATGCCTGGTATGCGCCGATCAACAGTTGCTGCCCTGTTTGGCCACGAGCGTAGAACGTGCGGGAAACCTGCACGCCGCCGAATGAACGGTTGTCCAAGTAGCCGCCATATTCGCGGGCGAAAGGCACGCCTTGGGCAACGCACTGGTCAATGATGTTCGCACTGACTTCTGCCAGCCGGTACACGTTCGCTTCGCGTGCCCGGAAGTCGCCACCTTTGATGGTGTCGTAGAACAGCCGGAACGTTGAGTCGTTGTCGTTCTTATAGTCCTTTGCGGCATTAATGCCACCCTGCGCTGCGATTGAATGGGCGCGCCGTGCGGAGTCTTGGTAATAGAAGACGTCCACGTGGTAGCCCATTTCGCCGAGCGACGCTGCTGCGGAACCACCGGCCAGGCCGGTGCCCACCACAATAATGTGGAGTTTGCGGCGGTTCGCCGGGTTCACCAAACGCGCTTCAAACTTACGCCTTTCCCATTTGCCTTCAAGGGGCCCTGCGGGAGCCTTCGTATCGGCGATCTTCTCGCCTTCGGTGTACAGGCCTTTTATCAACTCTGCCATTTCACATTCCTTAGGAGATCAGACCGAAGAGGATCATGGTGGGCGGCAGCATGAAGCCGAAGAACAGTGCAAGCGCACAGATCCATGCGATCAGGTTGAAAGCGAACTCACGCTCACGCCGGTCAAGTCCAAGCGTTGCAAGCGCGGAGAACACGCCATGGCGCACGTGCATCGCAAGCGCGCCAATCGCGATGAAGTAGAACGCATACACCCACCAATTCTGCGGGGAGAACGCCATGACGAGGCGCTCGAAAGGCTCTACCGAGTGGTAGTCGCCGCCGATGCTGAACGTCAGGGTGGTGAACTGCAGTAGATGGAAGATGATGAAGGCAATCAGGATGATGCCACCATAACGCATGGTGCGCGATGCATATGTCTGATGCTTCTTGACGCCAGTGTCCACTTTGTACTTGGAACCGCGGGCTTCCCCTGCACGATGCCACAGCGTGAAAGCACACGTGATATGGATCAGGATGCAGGCAAGGAGAACCACACGCATCAGCCATACGCCACCCTTGTGCGGGAGGATCGGATACAACAGATCATTCTGCAGGAAGTATGCGTAATGGTTATATGCTTCGGCCCCCATGAGCATCTTGAGGTTACCGTACATATGGAACAGGACAAACAGTACGAAAATCAGGCCGGTGATTGCCATAGCCACTTTGAGTGCTACGGTCGTGTGCCGGCCACGTTTCAAGGTTGAGGGAGTATTAGCCACGTAACAGATGCTAATAGATGCACTTTGGCGTACGGGACAATAGCTATATATGATACGTGGTCATGCCGTAATTAGCGGTCGTTCATAGCCACTTTGCCCGTATTTCTCTATGCCATTCGTCCCTGAACAGTAACTAACTCGTGTTGGATCTACCACATATCGCGGCGAGACTTGATTTCACGTCGCCGCCGTGCCAGTGGCCGATCCGCCGTCGAAAGCAGTGCCGCAACGCCTGGGTTTCAATGTAAGGCTCATGATCGTGGCCGAATCATCCGCGTAATAGTTCTTGACTTCACGTATGGCGATGAAACCGTGGCTCCGGTAAAAGGCTTGCGCATAGGCCTCGCGGGAGCGCACTTCCAGGAACACTGCTTGCGCACCCTCACGGCGCGCCGTCGCTATCAGTTCCCGCAAAAGAAGTGAGCCCAGGCCACGATGCCGATAGCGTGGCGCAACTGCGAGCGTCAGAATATCGGCCTGTTCGCCCACGTTAATGCCGCCAACGGCAGCGATATCTGGCAGCGCGGTGATGCCCCCGCCGTCGCGAACGTATACGATGTATCGCCCGGGCCCAGAAAAAACATCTTTCCACACAGCTGCGGGCCATGCATCCACGCCAAATATGCGCGCATCGAACGCTGCAAGCCTTCCCGCCCAACCGGGCTGCGGTATCGCACGGCGTAAACCGGCGCTTCGCAGCTTATCCGCAATCTCCTCACGCAGCTCCGGAACCGGTTCTGTGCTCATGCGGCTGGCTGGGCTACGCCGCCTTGGATATCGGGGCGCCGCAAGTATTGCGGCTCCGTGCCAAGATCAATGTTTTCCCCGGCTTCTTGCCGCGCCATATGCGAAAGTGCCAGCGAAACCATAAGTTCTGGCGTGCACGTCACCTCAACTGCATCGTGAAGTTCCGGATAGAGATGTGGGCGCGGCGTCGCCAAAACCGCCGGTTGCCGCTCTATGATGTCCGGAATAGCCCGCGGAAGGATGATTTCGGGACCTGAGATAACGGCGACGTCGTCTCCGCCCATCGGCCGAGCGCGCAACGCGAACAGCTCCTTGCGCCGGGCGTCAATCAACGCAAGTACTTCATTCGCGCCAGCGCGCGCCCCTCCCAACGCAAGTACTTCGATGGACGAAACTCCCACCAGGCGGGCATTCCAGCCACGTGCCAACGCCCGCGCGGTCATCAGACCCGCGCGCAGTCCGGTGAAGGCTGCCGGGCCGGTGCCCGCCACGATAACGTCAGGCCGGGCGATGCCGGACTCGTTGAGCACATCGGACACCATCGGCGTCAGTGTTTCCGCATGGTGCCGCGAGTCTGTGGAGATACGGACCGCCCGCACGTCGCTCGCTCCTAGCTCGGCATGAGCCACACCTACCACAGAATAATCGGAGGTATCAATGGTCAGAATGTTCATCAGTGTCACTTTCGTCAACGCGAGGAGCTACCCGTGGAATGATACCCGTATTGCGCCCCTCCTTTTCCGCAGGAACTTCGTAAATCTGCACCCGGTCTGCACCATGCCGTAAAATCCTTCGGCCCGATTCCGAACGGTTTCTATTGTGTTGTTCCTTCGGCGCATCCGGCTCGTCAAATTCGTGGCGCAACCACACGATAATCGCCAGAACTACCAAGAGCACCGCGATAATGAGGATCGCTGTGCGCACGATACCCCCCGGATCCGATACACCAGAATCCGCCGTGCCGCTATCTGCTACATCATCCGATGAAGCGCGCAAGAAATCAGACCTGAGCTGGCGGTATTGATCCAAGCTCACGCTGCCGGCCAACACGGCTTCAGCGACAGGATCTAGCGGGGAAACTTGCCCATCGCCATCAACTAAGAACCAGCCACCCAACGTCTCCTCAGTCGCCAGCTTTGGTTCAAGTGCGATGAATGTATCGTTTTGCGGGTATGCGAGTGCTTCTGCGAATCGCGTACTTGACGTCACCACTTGCTGGTGTGATTTTCCGTCGCTGTAATCAGTGGCCACCGTGCCCACTAGTACCCCTTTGACGTACAGTGGTGCCACCCACACGGTGGTTTCCTTCCAGCCCGAAGTATTGCCCGAAGGGAAGGCGACGACATTGACCGGGGTGCCTACCGTCAAATTCGCCACTTCTTCCGCGGTGAGATCCGGCAACGCCTCCTGTGCATTGGAACGCGCCACCGAGGCGGCAGAATTGGCAAACCACTCGGTGGGATCGGAATCGGAGGCGTCCGCATTTTCGCTCAATAGCTCATGGGTCTGCGCAAAGGCCGAAGCTGTCGGATCCTCTGCCGGTGCCAAGGAGGGACTCGCGATCACCGGTCCGATGATTCCGCACAGTGCCAGAGCCCCTACAAGAAGTGCGGTTCTCACAGGGTGTCCTGAAGCGCCGCCACTATCTGGGACGAACGTGGGCCAGAGGCTTCCACGCGTATTGTGCGTGCCGCGTCTACCGCGAGTGCTGCGACGTCGTCGCCCACAGCGGAACCTTCCGGGCGGATAATAGTGATTGTGAGGCGGTCCGGCGTCAGGACCTCAACTTTGCCTTCGCCCCATTCGACGACCGTGGCAGAATCCTCGAGGGCCGTGTCAAGGTCCAAGGCGTCGAGTTCGTCGAGCGATGCGAGCCGGTACGCGTCTACATGAACAAGATCCGGTCCATCGCCGAGCGCGTGATGCACCTGGGCGATCACAAAGGTGGGGGAAGCTACCCGCCCATCAACGTGCATACCACGCGCGATACCCTGCGTCAGCGTGGTTTTTCCCGCTCCGAGCGGGCCATTGAGGAGCACCAGATCTCCGCGCGTTAGGAGTGCACCGAGCTTTTCCCCAAATGCCTGCATGTCCGCAGCTTCAGGAATCGACAGTTCCATGATCCTCCTTCGCCTCACTCATGATAGACGCGTGGCACCCGCGCCCCTAAGCGCGTTACCACTTCGTAGCCGATCGTTCCCATTGCTTCGGCCCAATCGTCCGCGGTGGGCAGGCCGGCGGCCTCGTCACCAAACAGATAGGCCGTATCGCCTGGCTTGGCCCCGTCGGGAAGTGAGGTAACGAATTGGTCCATACATACGCGGCCCACGATGCACGCAGGCTGCCCATTGATGACCAGCGGAGCCGTGTTGGATGCCTTGCGATCAATCCCATCCTCGTAGCCCAAAGGGACTACCCCTACACGCATCGGTTTATCAGTGATAAATGTGTGCCCATACGAAATTCCTGTCCCCGAGGGCACCATCCTATCCACAATCACGTCACCTGAGAGCGTCATGACGGCCGTGAGGCCAAGTTGCCGCGCAGTTGCCCACGCTGGATTCGGAGACAGCCCATACAGTGCAATTCCCGGCCGCACCATGTCGTATCGCGCCTTCGGATGCCACAGGGCTCCGGCCGTGGCCGCCAGGTGGTGAAGTTCGATATCAAGCCCCGCCTTGGCGGCAGCCACACGCGCTTCTTCGAAACGTTCCACCTGTACATCGGTAAACGTTCCTCCCGGTTCGTCGGCGCGCGCAAGATGGCTCCACAGTCCGACGACGACGACGTCGCCGCCGCGCTCTAGCTTCTGCAAACGTTGCGCCGCATCCGGTATTTCCGCCAACGGGAAGCCGCCACGCGCCATGCCCGTGTCTACTTTCAGATGGACCCGGGCGGGTGCACCTACCTGCGCTGCGGCTTTCTCTACCTCATCGAGCGCCCACCAGGCACCAACGGAAATGTCAACACCGTCACGGATTGCCTCCGCCAAAGGTGCTCCTGGCGCATAGATCCACGCAAGAATCCGCGGGCCGGCCCCGAGTTCTTTTCGAAGTTCAATTGCTTCTCCGAGCTGAGCAACGCCCAGGTAATCCGCGCCGTGTGCAATAGCTGTGCGCGCGCATTCCACTCTGCCATGCCCATAGGCGTCTGCCTTCACTATTGCCATAATCTTCTGCCCATCGAGGGACTGGCGCACCACATTCAGGTTGTGTGCGAAGGCGGCAAGGTCTATATCGGCCCGGGCTGGATAGTAGTAACTCATTCTTCGGCCTCGAGTGTCTCAATGGGAGCCGGTGTCAGTGCCATACCGATAGCGTCTGGAAGGCGTGCCGCGATCTCCGTCGCACGAATGGGCCGCCCTACTCCGGGGCCGGCCGCTAGCGCAGCCGCATGCCCGTGCAGATGCGCGGCCGCGGCGGCGATGCGGGCGGGGATGCCTCTGCCCTTGCCGAGCTCGGCCAGCTCATCACCCCAGGCAGCGAGCATGGCCCCCAAAAGACCCGCTTGCACATCCCCGGCACCGGCCGTCGCCCGCCATGCGGGAGCGCCACTTTGTACGTACAGCGGACCATCCGGAGCAGCAACCAGATCAACGCTGCTTTTGAGCATGACGGTTGCACCAGTCAACGTGGCAGCAAGCCGCACTGCCTTCGCGGGATTCGCAGCAATCTCTTCGCGGCTCATGGGTTCGCCGCGCTGGGCAAGCAGCCGCGAAAGTTCACCCGGATGCGGGGTGAGGACAACCGTTGATGGCAGGTCCGTTTCTCCCGCCAAAGCGATCGCTCCGGCATCCACAACTACCGGAAAACCGTCGGCAATCGATTCCTGGAGGCGCCGCGCTACTTCCGCTGACGCAGTGGAATCCTCCATATCGATCCCAGATCCAAGGACCCAACATTGCACACGGCCCGGCGCAATCACGACCTCCGGATGCGCCTGCACCACGATGCTCGCCAATTCGCGCGGTCCAGCAAAACGCACCATGCCTGCGCCGCCAGCAAGAGCGGCAGAAGCGGAGAGCAGCGCCGCACCCGGGTACGCCACCGAACCCGTCATCAGGCCCACAACCCCGCGCGTGTACTTGTGCGAATCGGGGCCTGGATAATCCCACAGGTCCGCCACATCCGCATCAATCAAGGAAATCAGCGCGGGTTCGGAGGGCAGGTGCGCCTCCAAGCCAAGTGGCACCACCTCAACTCGCCCGGCAAAGCGACGGCCAGGATCAAGAATAATCCCCGGCTTCGCGATTCCCATGGTGACCGTCACGTCCGCATGAAGAATCGGGCCGGCGACGACGCCGTCGTCGGCACTCACACCGGAGGGCACGTCAACTGCCACCACCACCGGATCAATCGCACGCGCCTGGCGCGCCTCCTCCAAAGCGGTGACCACCTCAGCCGCCGCACCACGCAATCCTCCGTGAATTCCGATGCCAACCAGACCATCGATCCACACTGTTGCGCGTGCTAACTCCGTCAGAGCCTGCGGATGCTCCGAATACGAGACGACCCGCACGCCCACACGCTGCGCCGCAGCAAGCCCGGCAGCGTGCGCGCCACTGCCCACCAACAAGGCGGTCACCGCCATGCCGCGCTGCGCCAAATGCGAACCGGCGTACAGTGCGTCTCCGCCGTTGTTGCCTCCTCCGACGGCCAGCAACACCGATGTACCCGGTATCGTGATCTTCCGCGCACGAAGTTCACGGATCACGGCATGCGCCACTGCCGCAGCAGCGTGCGCCATCAACGGCTCGCCTGCCTCTAGCAACGGGGCCTCTGCTGCCCTGACGTCACCAGTTCGATATGCGCGTAACATGTCCTACTCCATAGTCGCTTGTCCGGTTACCCTAAAGGCGCTTGCCTGGTTATCCTAAAGGCGCTTGTCCGGTTATCCTGCCAGTCACTCCACTGTTACGGACTTTGCCAGGTTGCGGGGCTTGTCCACATCGTACCCCTTCGCTTTGGCCAGTTCGCTGGCGAAAATCTGCAAGGGCACAACCGTGACCAGCGGCATCATCAGCGTCGGAGTGGTGCGGGGAACCCAGAACACCGTATCTGCGTAACCCCCAGCCTCAGTGTCCCCTTCCTCCGCGATAGCGATCGTTCGTGCACCTCGCGCGCGCACTTCTTGCAAGTTCGAGATCACCTTCGCGTGCAACAGTGGCCGGCGCGGCGTAGGAACGATCACGAACACTGGCAAGTTTTCCTCAATCAAGGCGATCGGGCCGTGCTTCAGCTCACCGGCAGCAAAACCCTCTGCATGAATATATGCAAGCTCCTTGAGCTTGAGCGCACCTTCCATCGCGACGGGATATCCAACATGCCGCCCTAAGAAGAGCACCGACGTAGCGTCCTTCATCGAACGCGCCAACGCGCGCACTTCATCTTCGTGGTCCAAAACCTGTTCAATGCGGTGTGGCATCTTGCCGAGCTCCTCCAAGTATGTAGCCACTTCATCCACGTACTTGTTGCCGCGCAGCTCTGCCAGATACAGGCCGAGCAGATATGTTGCGGTGATCTGCGCGATAAATGCCTTCGTGGATGCCACCGCAACTTCCGGGCCCGCATGCGTATAGAGCACTGCGTCTGATTCGCGCGCAATTGTGGAGCCATGCGTATTGACGATCGCCAGAACCTTAGAACCTTGTTCACGAGCATGGCGAATTGCCATCAGGGTATCCATCGTCTCGCCAGACTGGGAGATAGCAACCACAAGAGTCTTCTCATTGACCACCGGATCCCGATACCGGAACTCGTGCGCCAACTCCACTTCTACCGGAATGCGGCACCAATGCTCAATCGCATACTTGGCCACATGCCCCGCATACGCCGCGGTGCCACACGCAACCACAATGATCTTGTCGATGGAACGCAAAATTGCCTCATCGATGCGCATTTCGTCGAGTTTCAGATTGCCTTCCGGCGTCGTGCGCCCGCGCAGCGTCTCTGATACCGCATGGGGCGCCTCATGGATCTCCTTGTCCATGAAAGTGTCATATCCGCCCTTCACAGCAGCGTTGACATCCCAATCCACTTCAAAGGGCTTGCCCTGCGCGGCTTCACCCGCGAAATTCACGACGTCCACACGCTCGGGAGTAATGCGCACAACCTGATCCTGGCCCAGTTCCATCGCATGGCGGGTCTGGCCAACGAAAGCCGCGACGTCGGAACCAAGGAAGTTCTCTCCCTCGCCCAAACCAACGACAAGCGGCGAATTGCGGCGGGCGGCGACTATTTCGAAGGGGGATTCACGATCCACCGCAACCAGCGTAAAGGATCCTTCCAGCCTGGAAGCTAGCCGGCACATTGCTGCGAGTAAGTCATTATCCTTCGCAACTTCAAGTGCCAATTGATGCGCCGCAATCTCCGTATCGGTCTGCGAAACAGGAGCGATACCCCGTTCGGCGAGTTCCGCAGCGAGCTGCGGATAGTTCTCAATAATGCCGTTGTGGACTACTGCAACGCGGCCGTCAAAGCTGCGGTGCGGATGAGCATTTATGTCGGTTGGGCCGCCATGCGTTGCCCACCGGGTATGGCCGATCGCACTGACGGCATCCGGCAGCGGGTTCTCTGCAAGCAGGCTACGCAAGTTCTCCAGGCGGCCCGCCTTCTTTGCTATCTGCAAACCAGCTGGACCCACAACAGCGACACCGGCGGAATCGTATCCGCGGTACTCCAGGCGAGCGAGCCCCTCCAAGACGACGTCGAGCGGACGAGTTGAAGGCTGCGCTGGTCCTACATATCCAACGATTCCACACATGGCTGCAATTCTACGCTCACGATGCCCTATCATGAGGAAGCATGGACGCGACATCCTCCCATGTGCAGCGCTTTTCCCATGATCAATGGGCCGCGCTTGCGAAATCGACACCGCTACCCCTCACACACGGTGATATTCGGAGACTTTCCGCACTGGGAGACCCTATTGACCTCCACGAGGCGGATGCGGTTTACCGCCCTCTTTCAGCGCTGCTCCAGATGTATTTCGATGAGGTTGGACGGTTACACGAGACCACATCGCAATTCCTCGGGCTCAGCGAACAGCGCACACCGTTCATCATCGGGATCGCCGGATCGGTTGCCGTGGGAAAATCCACCACATCTCGCCTGCTCCAGGAACTGCTACGCCGCTGGCCCGCCACCCCAAAAGTGGACCTGGTCACCACGGACGGGTTCCTTTATCCGAACGCCGAACTCGAGCGCCGTGGCCTAACCTTCCGCAAGGGATTCCCGGAATCCTACGATCGCACCACACTGTTCACATTCCTCAAGCAGGTGAAATCCGGAATATCGGGTGCGCGCGCCCCCGTATACGATCATCTCACCTACGACATCGTGCCCGGCGCCTACCTCGAGATCAACCACCCGGACATTTTGATCTTGGAGGGACTCAACGTTCTTCAGCCTCCTAAGATGGGCAGCTCCGGAGAACTGCTCGCTGTCTCCGATTTCTTCGATATCGGCATCTACGTCGATGCAGATGAGGCAGACATCCAACGTTGGTACACCGAGCGCATCATGAAGCTGCGCGAAACAGCTTTCAACCAGCCGGAATCTTATTTTCACCAGTTCGTCTTTATGCCCGAAGACGAGATGCTTAAACGCACCACGGACATCTGGGAATCGATTAACCGGCCCAACCTCATTGAAAACATCGCACCAACACGATCGCGAGCGGATATCGTGCTCCGCAAGGGCCCCGACCACACGCTCACGGAAGTTCTTGTCCGCAAGCTCTAATCCCGGTTGTGGGTGCTAGTCGCCTGGTGCTCCAGGTTTTCGGCGCCGCCTCCGCGTGGGTCCGATGATCACTCATCCTCAGTTGGCAACGCGAGCCTTTCGGCAACCACCTTGGCCAAGGAAGACGCCACATCGTCGGCTTCCTGCTGCGTGGCAGCCTCTACCATGACACGCACCAATGGTTCCGTCCCAGATGGACGCAGCACCACTCTTCCGGTCTCACCCAAGTGATCCTCTGCGCGTGCTACCGCATCCCCTAACTCTGGATCGGTCGTGGCGCGGTCCTTGTCCACATTTGGAACATTGATCAGGGTTTGAGGCAAACGCCGAACCACGCTTGCAAGCTCCGCGAGCGGCTTACCCGAGCGCTCCACTTCCTGCGCCACTAATAGGGCCGTCAATGTACCATCGCCCGTGGTCGCATGATCCAACGCAATCACATGCCCTGATTGTTCGCCTCCGATAGAGAAGCCACCTTCACGCATTGCTTCCAACACGTAGCGGTCGCCCACCGTGGTCTGAACCGTGTCGATGCCGTGCGCGCGCATCGCAAGCTTCAGCCCTAGATTGGACATGATCGTCACCACCAGCGTGTTATGCGCCAGGCGTCCCTGCTCTTTGAGCGAAACTGCCAGCAAACCCATGATCTGATCGCCGTCCACCATAGTGCCGGTAGCGTCCACCGCCAGGCAGCGATCTGCATCGCCATCGAATGCCACACCAAAATTCGCCCCCGCGTTCACCACGGCGGCTTGGAGTTGTTCAGGATGCGTAGAACCACATCGGTCGTTGATGTTATAACCATCTGGTGAAGCGTTGATCACTACTACTTCGGCGCCAGCACGGCGTAGCGCTTCCGGAGCCACCGCCGACGTCGCCCCATTCGCGCAATCCGCCACGATCGTTAGGCCCTCCAACGGCGTCTCAATGGACGAAACCAGGTGGTCAATGTACTGCGCGTCCGCCACCGAGGTGGTGTCTGTAATACGACCAACACCAGCCCCTACCGGCCGTGCCCATGACTTGCCAAGGAGCGCCTCAATATCGTCTTCCAACGCGTCCTCAAGCTTGTAGCCACCACGCGCGAAGAACTTGATCCCGTTGTCCGGCATCGGATTATGAGAAGCGGATATCACCACTCCCAGATCCACATCCTGCGTTGCCGTAAGGTACGCCAAGCCTGGAGTTGGTAGCACATTCACGTGCTGAACATCAACTCCGGCAGAAGCGAGCCCGGCTGCCATCGCTTGTGAAAGCAGCTCTCCACTCGCGCGCGGGTCCCGCGCGATCACAGCGCGAGGTCGCCGGCCTGCGGGCGAATCCTTGGTGAGAACCCGCGCGGCTGCATCCCCCAGCGAAAGGGCCAGATTCGCGGTAATTTCACGGTTCGCAAGTCCACGCACGCCATCGGTACCAAACAAGCGGGGCATAGAGTTCCTCCTCAAAAGTCGCTACAGGCAACTTTAGACCACGGGAGCATCTCGCACATGCCGGCCACGCGGCATGGTTTTGATGACGTTATTACGCTCGCCTGGGCGGGACGTTATCATCAGTACCCACGCCTGGGCGGACTGTTCCACCCGAGATGCAGAGATAATCCACCTCCGGTCGGGCTTGCTACGCCCCAGGGGACTTGTTACGCGAGAGTAGACCTGCAGACGGCGCACGGGTGGACTTGCTACGCCCCAGCGGACTTGTTACGCGACGACGTCGCCGAAACCCTCACCCGAGCGGACCTTTACGTCGCCGAAACACGGGGACCTCTCCTCCGAGCGAACTTGCCGTGCCCAGGTGCAAACTGTTCCAGCCGACCCCGCCCAGTAATACTTTTTCTTGCTGAAACCCACCCAGGTGGCACCCACTCCTGGGCTTTCACCAACTCCAACTAGAAAAAGCCACACCACAGCCAGCCGGGAAAAGCCACAACCAGGCAGAAAAGCCACAACCAGGCAGAAAAGCCACAACGCGAAACACCCCTGCACACTCATGTAAGCACATCAGCGCTCCGAAACGCCTAGAGTGAAGCTTCGGTTGGGCCGAACGAACGCCAGGAAACTAACTGCCGAGCAAACGAACCACGGGGTAAACGATTCAAGCTCAAACGAGTAACTCCACCCTGATAAGTAGCATTGCACGAATCAAGCAACGTCACGCAGGTCTCGTAAGACCGCACGAACCAAGCAGCACCACACGAACCAAGCAGCACCACACAAATCAGGTCGCGCCACACAAACAACCAAGACCGCGCGAACCAAGCAGCACCGCGCACGTTAAATGCACATGAGAGACCCCCAAAAGCTACGAGGCCCCAAAAGGAAAGAGGCCCCACGAAGAGGCCCCAAAAGGAAAGAGGCCCCACGAAGGGGCCCCTTTCGGCTGCAATTGAAATTGATCAGCGCTTGGAGAACTGCGAAGCCTTGCGGGCCTTCTTAAGGCCTGCCTTCTTGCGCTCCACGGCGCGCGCGTCGCGAGTCAGGAAGCCAGCCTTCTTCAGCGTGGCGCGATTCGCTTCGCGGTCGATCTCATTGAGAGCGCGGGAAATGCCAAGACGCAGCGCGCCCGCCTGCCCAGACGTTCCGCCGCCATTAATGCGGGCGATCACGTCAAAACGGCCTTCGAGATCGAGAATCGTAAACGGAGAACGGACCAGCTGCTGGTGCAGCTTGTTCGGGAAGTACTCTTCGAGCGTGCGCCCGTTGATCTTCCACTGGCCAGTTCCGGGAATCAGCCGGACACGGGCAATTGCCTTCTTGCGGCGGCCGAGTCCGATGCCAGGAGCCGCGACAGAGGCTCCTTGGCCGGTTGCAGGAGTCTCTGACTCCGTGGTGTAGGAGCCGGTGAAGTCCTCATCCAGCTCATTATCGATGGTGGTTTCAGCCATTAGTGTTTCCTGTTCCGGGTAGCTCACTGGGCAATCTTCTTGAGCGAATACGGCTCAGGCTTCTGCGAGGCGTGCGGGTGCTCGGCACCGGCATATACCTTCAGCTTGCCGAGCTGCTTGCGGCCGAGGGAGTTCTTCGGGAGCATTCCCGCAACTGCCTTCTCGACTGCGCGCTCCGGATGTGTCGCGAGCAGTTCCGTATAACTTGTGGCCTTCAGACCGCCGGGATAGCCAGAGTGATGGTAAGCCATCTTCTGTTCACGCTTACTTCCGGTCAACGCCACTTTATCGGCGTTGATGACGATGACGTAGTCGCCACCGTCTGCATTCGGTGCAAAGGTCGGTTTGTGCTTCCCACGGAGCAGGGTGGCAGCTTGAGCTGCCAAACGGCCGAGGACGACGTCGGTGGCATCAATGATGTACCACTTGGGTTCGACGTCTCCGGGCTTCGGTGAATACGTGCGCACGGGCGTAGCCTTCGTTTCTAGTGTTCGGGCGCCACGTTGAGAAGCGTGTGGCACCCATGATAACAAGGGTCAATTCGTTGGACGCTGCACCGGCGAGTGGGAAAAGCACCTGACGTACAGCATGCACAACATTTAGCAATGTTACTGGTATGTATGGGCTCTGGTCAAAGAGGTGCAGCTGTTGTGAGGGAGTTCGCATGCCGCACGGTAGTGCAACGGATCATTCTCCGCAGCAATCGGTCTCGTCTCCGGCGGACCTGCGTGCTCGTGTCATGTTTGCGCGCGCCGCGAACTGCTCCGGTGAAGGGTATTCTACCCGTTCAAGCGTGAGCGGATGCGGGGGCGCTACCACCACCTCGCCGTCACGTATTCGGCCCTGCAGGCGCTGCGCTGGCCATTCTTCCGTGCGAGAACCGTCCCCTACGCGCAGAAGAGTCCCAACCAGAGTTCGAACCATAGAATGGCAGAAGGCGTCCGCCTGCACGGTGAACGTGACAACTGGCCCCTGACGGCGTGATTCGCACGCCAGAAGTGTGCGAATCGTTGTTGCACCTTCACGCGGTTTGCAAAAGGCCAGGAAATCGTGTTCACCAAGAAGTGCTGCGGCTGCACGGTTCATCGCAACCACATCGAGCGTGTGCGGAACCCACAATGTCATGGCCCGCTGGAGTGGATCGTATGCGCGTGGATCGTCGCACACCTGGTATGTGTACGTGCGGCTGAGCGCGGAAAAGCGCGCATCGAAGCCGGGCTCCGCGCGACGAATTGAATGGACGACGACGTCGCTGCTTCCCTTAGGGTCGGTGCTTGCGCGGGCTAGAAGTGCGTTCACGCGGCGCTCCAACCCTGTGAGTGCGTCAAGGGAACGGCCTTGAGCGTTCTGGAGCGCCTCGTCCGGGACGTCGAAATGTGCCACTTGGCCCCGCGCGTGAACGCCGGCATCGGTGCGGCCTGCGACGGTGAGTTGCACTGGAGACCGCAGAATCGTCTCGAGCGATTCAGTGAGCAATCCTTCCACTGTACGTAGGCCGGGCTGGGCAGCCCAACCGTGGAAACCGGTGCCGTCGTAGGCAAGATCCAGGCGCAGGCGGCTCAAATGCGCTACGGTCGTGGTCATGAAAGCAGTTTCGCACAAAGTATCGCTTCCTCCCAATCCTGCGCGTACGCTCGCCGTGGATTGCGGGGGTGGCGGAATCAAGAGTTGCCTGCTCGATTCAGGCGGATTCCAGCTCGGCAATTCCATCCGAACTGCGCTGCGGTATCCGCTGCCACCCGAAGACTTGTTGGGCATTGTCAACTCGCATGCAGTGGCGCTGGGACATTTTGACCGCATTACGCTGGGCATGCCGGGGATGATTCGGCACGGGATTGTGGTGTACACGCCTCATTACATTCGCAAGGCGGGTCCTCACACAAAGATCGTGCCGGAACTTGCCGCCGCCTGGGACCACCTCAACGTGGAGGCTGTCTTACGAGAACGCTTCGGCGTTCCGTCCCTCGTCATCAATGACGCGGAGGTCGCTGCGGCCGCGGTGGTCTCTGGAGAGGGAAGCGAACTCGTGATAACCCTGGGCACGGGGCTGGGCTCGGCGCTCGTTGACCACGGGCGCCTCGCCCCGCACCTGGAGATTTCCCATGCACCGCTGCGATGGGGGCTCACCTATGACGACTATATTGGGGAGGCCGAACGAATCCGGCTCGGCGATTCCGCGTGGTCCCGGCGCGTTGTCCGCGCCCTAGAGACCCTGTGGCCTGTGTTCCGCTGGGACCGCTTGTTCCTCGGCGGAGGCAACGCCGCACGTATCAAGCCTGCGTCACGTGAACGGCTCCCCCAGTCAGTCACGCTTATTCCCAACGCCGCTGGCATGAACGGCGGCGTGCGCGCGTGGTCACTTGTAGGCCGCAGCGAATAAACCGCACCCAGCCGGCAGTGCACACGAAAACAGTGCACACGAAAAAACGGAGGGAATCGAATTTCTTCGATTCCCTCCGCCGTTGCTTTCGCAGCAGTTACTTTTCTTCCACCGTTTCTTCAGCGGCTTCCACTGCGGATTCTTCCTCCGCAGCCTCCGCAGCCTCAGCAGCCTCAGCAGCAGTATCCTCCGCTTCGTCACTGGAAGATGCTTCCGGTTCCGTGGTGGCAGCGGCTGCAGCCTTAGCTGCGTTCTCCGCTTCCTTGACGGCCGACTGCTTGGGTGAGAGTTTCTCCGTGACCAACGAGATCACAGCCATGGGGGCATTGTCGCCCTTACGGTTGCCGATCTTGACGATCCGGGTGTAACCACCGTTACGCTCAGCAAAGAGCGGCGCAAGCTCTTCAAACAGAACATACGCGGATTCGCGATCATTCAGTACCTTGAGTGCTTCGCGGCGTGCCGCCGTGTCGCCTCTCTTGGCCTTCGTGATCAGCTTCTCCATGTACGGCTGCACCGTCTTGGCTTTCGCCTGGGTAGTGGTAATCGACTTGTGCTTGATGAGTTCCTTGCACAGGTTCGCGATGATCAGGCGCTGGTGGGCGGGAGAACCGCCAAGGTGTGCGCCCTTCTTGGGGGTAGGCATTGCTCTATTGTCTCCTATGAAATCTGCGAGTGGTCGCTGAACTGCATCAAGTAGCTATCGTCTCCGTAGTTGGAGAGGTATCCAGCAGGCGAATCCTTGAGGCGCAGGTCAAGCTTTGCAAGCTCGTCCTTCACGTCTTCAATCGACTTGGCGCCGAAGTTACGGATGTCGAGCAAGTCGGCTTCCGAACGCTGAATCAGTTCACCGATGGTATGAATTCCCTCGCGCTGCAAGCAGTTCTGAGAACGAGCCGGGAGATTCAGAATCGTGATCGGGCGTTGCAGATCGGAGGATTGCGCCTCCACAACCGGCGCCGGTCCGATTTCGATGCCTTCGGCTTCCGTGTTGAGATCCACGCAAAGCCCAAAAAGCTCAACGAGCGTCTTGCCAGCGGAGGCGAGAGCGTCACGCGGAGTTGTGGATTCCTTCGTTTCCACGTCCACGATCAACTTGTCGAAATCTGTGCGCTGCTCAACGCGGGTGGCTTCAACCTTATAAGACACCTTCAACACAGGCGAGTAGATCGAATCGATCGGGATGCGCCCGATCTCATCATCTGTGCTCTTGTTCTGTTGTGCCGATACGTAGCCACGGCCGCGTTCCACAGTCAGATCTACTTCGATCTTGCCCTTCTCGTTGAGAGTGGCGATGTGCAGATCTGGATTGTGGATCTCCACGCCAGCTGGCGGGGTGATATCAGCCGCAGTGACCTCACCCGGGCCTTGCTTACGCAGGTACATCAACACTGGCTCGTCATTCTCTGAGGAGACAACGAGTTCCTTGAGGTTCAAGATGATCTCCGCGACGTCTTCTTTCACGCCGGGGATGGTCGAAAACTCGTGGAGCACGCCATCGATGCGGATCGATGTTACGGCCGCCCCCGGAATGGAGGACAGCAGTGTGCGGCGCATTGAGTTCCCGAGAGTGTATCCAAAGCCGGGTTCAAGCGGCTCCAAGACGAACTTGGAGCGATGTTCCGAAATCGGTTCTTCTGTGAGAACAGGACGCTGTGCAATGAGCACGATTCTTTCCTTTCAGTGGACGCCCGCTATTTGACGTCCGACTCGTTCCCTGCGGTATCTGACCGGAGGGAGGGGTGGGCGGGAGGTGCGCACGCTGCGTGGCGAACGGACCTCTCAGCCCAAAGGGATTACTGCGTCAGACGCGGCGGCGCTTGGGCGGGCGGCATCCGTTATGCGCTTGTGGCGTCACATCAGAAATCGATGTGA
Organism: Ancrocorticia sp.; assembly: GCA_022648165.1. Classification (GTDB taxonomy): domain Bacteria; phylum Actinomycetota; class Actinomycetes; order Actinomycetales; family Actinomycetaceae; genus Changpingibacter. The sequence continues at coordinate 17,562 of JALCLX010000009.1, read as the reverse complement.
CTTCCAGGCCAGACGCGGTGAGCGAGCGGATCGCTGTTTCGCGGCCGGAACCGGGGCCCTTGACGAAAACGTCGACTTTCTTCATACCCTGCTCCATGGCCTGGCGTGCAGCGTTCTCTGCTGCAAGCTGTGCGGCATATGGAGTGGACTTACGGGATCCCTTGAAACCCACCTGACCGGAGGAGCACGATGCGATCACCGCACCTGTGGGATCCGTGATGGAGACAATAGTGTTGTTGAACGTGGACTTGATGTGGGCTTGGCCCACGGCAATGTTCCGACGCTCCTTGCGGCGTGGGCGACGTGCGCCTGGTGTAGCCGCAGGACGGGCAGTTTTGGCTGGCATAATCTACTTTCTTCTCAGACTCTTCGACGCGGCCCTACTTGGTGGCCTTCTTCTTTCCTGCGACCGTGCGCTTCGGGCCCTTGCGGGTACGGGCGTTGGTCTTTGTCCGCTGACCACGGACGGGCAAACCGCGGCGATGGCGGATTCCCTGGTAGCAACCAATTTCGATCTTGCGGCGAATATCGGCTTGAACTTCACGGCGAAGATCGCCCTCAACTTTGTAGTTCTCGTCGATGTGGTTCTTGAGTCTGACCAGTTCGTCTTCCGTCAGATCCTTGACTCGCGTATCTGGGTTCACTCCAGTGGCGGCTAAGGTCTCTGCTGCACGAGTGCGGCCAATTCCGTAGATGTATGTTAGCGCAATCTCAACCCGCTTTTCTCGGGGGAGGTCAACGCCAGAGAGACGTGCCAATTTCTTAGCTCCTCATTGATTTTCCGAAGGTATGGAACACTGCTTCCCCGGCGAACCGGGCCTCGGCCTTCGGACCAAGGGTTGCCTCACGGCTGGCAGTGTTTGATTTTGCGCGAACTCTCAGCCTTGACGCTGCTTGTGCCGCGGATTTTCGCAGATGACCATGACGCGGCCGTGGCGACGAATCACCTTACACTTGTCACAGATCCTCTTGACGCTGGGCTTGACCTTCATTGTCCGTTTCTTCCTTGCCGACTCGCAGATGCGAGACGATCGGGGATTTACTTATAGCGGTATACGATCCGGCCACGGGAAAGGTCGTATGGAGTGAGCTCCACAACCACCCTATCCTCTGGAAGGATCTTGATGTAGTGCTGCCGCATCTTCCCAGAGATGTGGGCTAAAACCATATGCCCATTCTCCAGTTGAACGCGGAACATCGCGTTGGGGAGTGCCTCGACAACGGACCCCTCAACTTCGATGACGCCATCTTTCTTCGCCATAACCCTCGCTCACATTCATCACGATCCCCACCGGGTTGTGAAGGATCGCATACGCCTGCCGGAGGGCAAGACGTACCGAGGATCCATAGTACTAGGCCAAGCGGCCCTTTCGAAAGTCACCTGATCGGTGAATCTGGACACGCGCGGCTCAGTCGAGTGGCGCTGGCGTAATCCCGAAAGGCGCCAGGCCGGCCTTGCCACCATCGGGCGCCGTGAGAACCCACACGCCGCCTTCGTGGAGCGCCACCTCATATTCCCAATGGCAGGCATCCGATCCGTCCAAGGTGACCACTGTCCAATCGTCTTCCAACGTAACGTTCGTTTCCTTGCCTTCGGTGAGCTGCGGCTCTATACACAACACCATGCCCGGAACGAGCTTGGATCCCTTAAAATGCGTCCGATAATTCGGCACGTCGGGATCTTCATGCATAGCTCGCCCGATCCCGTGGCCAACATAGTCCTGAACAATGTCCGGAGTGGGATTGAGCCCGACGACGTAGTCGTCAATCGCGGCCCCGATATCACCTACATACTTGCCGCGCGCCATCGCTGCAACGCCTACCCAGGTTGCCTTTTCCGTGCGATCGCACAGCCGCTGCCTGCGGGCTGTCACTTCTGGGTCTCCGCCAGGTAACACGAGAGAAAAACAACCGTCACCGTGCCATCCGTCTACGATTGCTCCGCAGTCGAAAGAGACAAGATCGCCAGGTTCCAACACCCGATTCCCCGGTATTCCGTGAACGATTACTTCGTTCACCGAGGTGCAGATTTGGCCTGGATAATCGTAGTACCCGTAGAAGTTAGATGTAGCGTTGTTGCGTTTAAGCACGTCCAACGCCACATGGTCCAGATCTGCGGTCGTCATACCGGGCTCCACTGCATCGCGGATGGCCTGATGGATCTGAGCGACCACAAGTCCAGCAGTGCGCATCTTCCTCATCTGATCCGGGGTCTTGAGAATAATGTTCTCCCGGCGACGGCGCATTACGCGCTCTCCTTTGCGATTCCGTCTAAAGCGGCGGTCAGCTTTGCGAATACTTCGTCAACGCTCCCCATGCCGTCCACGCGCCGCAGAATGCCACGGCTGCGATAAATGTCAATCAAGGGTTGCGTCGTTTCGTGATAGAGGTGAATTCGGTGGCGTATAACGTATTCTGTGTCGTCCGGCCGGCCCTCAATTTGCGCGCGATGAAGAAGACGTTCGACGACGGCGTCGTCGTCCGCGGTCAATTCCAGCACAGCATCCAATACGATACCCCGCGCCTCCAGCATCGCGTCTAATGCAGCCACCTGCCCCACGTTGCGAGGGTACCCGTCAAGCAGAAAACCTTGAGCCGTGTCCGGCTGGTCGAGCCGCGCCGCTACCATCCGGTTCGTCACTTCGTCCGGCACAAGTTCACCGCGAGACGTGTACGAGGCGGCGAGCTTTCCCAGTTCGTCGTTCGCGGCTGCGTGAGCGCGAAAAATCGCACCCGTGGAGATCGCGGGAATTCCGAGCTTTTCGCATAGCCGCGCCGCTTGCGTGCCCTTTCCTGCGCCAGGAGGCCCTACTACCAAAAGACGTACGGCCATTCCCTTCCCTTTCTACGCTGCATGGATGCTACCGCAAAAACCCGTCATAATGACGTTGCTGTAATTGCGCATCCACATCCTTGACTGTCTGCAAACCTACGCCAACAAGGATCATGATGGAGGTGCCGCCAAAACTTCCTCCCATAATGCCCATTTGGCTGAACACAATTGTTGGTGTGAGCGCCACGATCGCCAGATAGATCGCGCCCACCCACGTGATTCGGCTGGATACATAGTTCAGATATTCTTCCGTAGGCCGGCCGGCACGAATACCCGGAATGAATCCACCGTAGCGTTTCATGTTGTCCGCGATCTCTTCCGTATTGAAGGTGATCGACGTGTAGAAGAACGTGAAGAACACTATAAGCAGGCCATACAGCGTGAGGTAAAGCCACGAGTTCGTCGCCAAATGCCGCGAAATCCACTGTACCCACGCGGAGCTCGAATCTCCGAAGCCCGCGATCATATTGGGGATCAACAAAATGGACGATGCGAAGATGACGGGGATAACGTTCGCCATATTGATTTTGATTGGCAGATACGTGGTCGATCCGCCATAGGTGCGCCGGCCCACTACGCGCTTCGCGTACTGGACGGGTACACGCCGTTGGCTCTGCTCAACGAACACCACCACTACCGTGATGGCTAAGAACATCGCTACTACAAGCACCACGGCTCCTGCGCCACCCGTTGATTGAGCAACGTTTGCCAGCATCGACGGAAAGTTCGCGCAGATACCCGTGAAAATCAGGATGGACATACCGTTGCCCACGCCCTTTTCGGTGATAAGTTCAGCCAGCCACATAATCAGGCCCGTACCCGCGGTCATTGCCAGTATCGCCAACGCGATGATCAGAGGATTCGCATCGGGAATCGGGTCCACAGTGCATCCTGTGAACAGATTCGAATTCGCCACCGACACCACTACGGAACTCTGCAGAATTCCCAGCCCGATCGTAAGGTATCGCGTGTACTCGGTGAGCTTCGCAGTGCCGGACTGACCTTCCTTGTGCAGTTCTTCAAAACGCGGAATCACAACGCGGAGCAGCTGGATAATAATCGACGCCGTGATGTACGGCATAATCCCCAGCGAGAAAACAGAAAGCTGCAGCATCGCGCCGCCGGAAAACAGGTTGACCATAGAGAGGAAGTCACCCGCACCGGACTGCTCCATGCACGTGCGCACGTTCTTCACGGACACAAAGGGAGCTGGCACGAAGGTACCGAACCTGTAAATCACCATGATAAACATCGTGAACAGCAGCTTGCGTCGCAAATCAGGGGTACGGAACGCTGCCGCAAACGCCTTAATCAAGGTTCCTCCATACTGTGGGGTCATCCAGAGGGTAGGTGAGCACGCAGCCCTTCCTAGCCCGGTCTACTATACCTGTGCGGCAATCAATCCGGAAACGCGCTCCACAAACGCCACGATTGTGCCGCTGATGCCAAATGGCCCCCGCACATGTGCGGGGGCCATCAGATACGGATCTAACGGGCCTGAATAGAGCCGCCAGCCGCCTCAATTTTCTCTTTTGCGGAATTCGACCACGCATCTACGGCCACATCCAGCTTCACCGTGATCGAGCCAGTTCCAAGTACCTTTACAGGGTTGTTCTTCCGAACAGCACCCGCCTTCACGAGATCCTCAACTGTCACCGTTCCACCTTCGGGGAAGAGTTTCGCAAGGGATTCAACGTTGACAACCTGGTATTCCACTCGGAATGGGTTCTTGAAGCCGCGCAGCTTCGGCAAGCGCATGTGAAGTGGCATCTGGCCACCTTCAAAGTTCGCCGGAACCTGGTAACGCGCCTTCGTACCCTTGGTACCACGGCCAGCGGTTTTACCCTTCGAACCCTCACCGCGGCCCACGCGCATCTTGCGTTTATTCGAACCGGGAGCCGGGCGGAGGTGGTGCAGCTTCAGGATGTCGTCTGCCGCCTCAGTCTTTTCTTCAGCCATCAGTCAACCTCCTCAACTTTCACGAGATGGGCAACTGCGCGGATCGCGCCAGTCACCTCAGGGCGATCGTCGCGCACAACGGACTGCCCGATGCGGTGCAGGCCCAGCGTGCGCAGCGTATCTTTCTGATTCTGCTTGCCACCAACGGTGGACTTGATCTGGGTGATCTTTAGTTGCGCCATCATGCACCAACTCCAGCTACAGCAGCTGCGTTCTCCGATTCGGCAGCAGCTGCCTCTTTCGCGGCGCGTTCCTTCGCCTCAGCCTCCGCACGCTGGCGGAGCATCGATTCAGGTGCGACATGTTCAAGAGGAAGTCCACGGCGAGCCGCTACCGCCTCAGGCTGTTCCAGCCCCTTCAGAGCAGCAACCGTCGCGTGAACAATGTTGATTGCGTTGGACGATCCGAGCGACTTGCTCAACACGTCGTGAATCCCAGCGCATTCCATCAACGCACGGACGGGGCCACCCGCGATCACGCCGGTACCGGGAGCAGCCGGACGCAGCAGAACTACGCCTGCGCCGTCTTCGCCCTGCACCAGATGCGGAATCGTGGTACCAATCCGAGGGACCCGGAAGAAGTTCTTCTTCGCGTCTTCCGTGCCCTTCGCGATGGCGGCAGGAACCTCACGTGCCTTGCCGTATCCGACCCCAACAGTGCCGTTGCCATCGCCCACCACTACCAGAGCGGTGAACGACATACGGCGGCCACCTTTCACGGTCTTCGCCACACGGTTGATCGTCACAACCCGCTCGATGTATGCAGACTTTTCCTCGTTGCGGCGCTCACGGCGCTCACCGCGACGATTGTCGCGGCGCCCGCCCCGCTCGCGCTCGTTATCTTCGGAGCTGTTCCCAGCCCGTCCTCGCTGCTGTGCAGCCATTGCTAAACCTCTTCTCGCTCTTCCGGACTCACAGGATAAGCCCGGACTCGCGGGCGCCTTCAGCTACGGCGGCCACACGGCCGTGATACTTATTCCCGCCACGATCGAAAACTACTGACGTGATGCCCGCATCCAAAGCACGCTTCGCCACGCGTTCGCCGACCATACGTGCCTTCTCCACCTTGGTGCCTTCTGCTGCCCGCAGATCATCTTCCATCGTGGAAGCGGAAACCAACGTACGCCGTGCGTCGTCGTCAATCACCTGGGCCACCATGTGGCGATTCGAACGGGTCACAACCAGACGCGGCCGCTCAGCCGTTCCTGCAAGCTTCTTGCGAAGGCGGAAATGGCGGCGCGTACGGGAAACGAACTTGCCCTTACCCTTAACGGTGACAGCCATCACTTACCAGCCTTTCCAGCCTTGCGACGAACGGTTTCGTCTGCATAGCGAATGCCCTTGCCTTTGTACGGCTCGGGCTTGCGCAACTTACGAATGTTGGCAGCAACTTCGCCAACTTGTTGCTTGTTGATACCCAGCACGGAGAACTTGGTTGGTGTTTCCACATTGAAGGAGATCCCCTCCGGGGCCTCCACTGTGATCGTGTGCGAGTAGCCGAGCGAGAACTCGAGGTTCTTGCCTTTTGCAGCCACACGATATCCAGTTCCAACGATCTCCAGAGCCTTTGAGTAACCCGTGGTCACACCGACCACCATGTTGTGAATCATCGTGCGGGTCAAGCCGTGCAGCGAACGGGCCACACGCTCGTCATTTGGGCGCTTCACCACAACTTCGTTGCCCTCAACACTCACCGTGATCGGCGATGCGACCGTGTGCGTCAACGATCCCTTCGGCCCCTTGACGGAAACCTCTTGGCCATTGACGGAGACTTCTACTCCTGCCGGAATTGCGACGGGCAGTTTGCCAATACGCGACATTCTTTCCTCCCGTCACCAGACGTAGGCGAGGACTTCCCCACCCACGCCCTTATCTTTGGCCTCACGGTCAGTCAGGAGACCGGATGACGTGGAGATAATCGCCACGCCCAGGCCACCGAGTACCTTTGGCAGATTGTTTGACTTCGCGTACACGCGCAAGCCGGGCTTCGAAATGCGCCGGATTCCAGCGAGCGCGCGCTCACGATTCGCGCCGAACTTGAGATCCAAGGTCAAGGTCTTACCCACCTTGGCATCTTCGACCGAAAAGCCCTTGATATAGCCTTCGCGTTCCAAGATCTCAGCAATGTTCAGCTTTAGTTTTGACGACGGCATAGATACCGTCTCGTGGTACGCCGCATTGGCGTTCCGCAGACGCGTTAGCATGTCTGCGATCGGGTCTGTCATTGACATTGGGCTTTAGCCCTTCCTCGTCGTGGTTTCCCTTTCGGACCTACGACGTAGTGCTTACCAGCTGGACTTTGTGATGCCCGGGAGTTCACCCGCAAGGGCCATCTCACGCAGGCAGATACGGCACAGGCCGAACTTGCGATACACCGAGTGCGGACGCCCGCACCGGTTGCAGCGCGTGTAGGCACGCACCGCGTATTTCGGCTTACGTGCTGCCTTCTCCTTGAGAGCGGTCTTAGCCATTCTCACGCCTCCTTGAACGGGAAACCGAGTTGACGCAGAAGGAAACGGCCCTCCGCATCTTCTTGTGCCGTGGTCACCACGGTGATGTCCATGCCACGCACGCGATCAATCTTGTCCTGATCGATCTCGTGGAACACAGTCTGTTCGGTCAAGCCGAACGTGTAGTTGCCATGCCCATCGAACTGTTTGTCGGAGAGCCCACGGAAGTCGCGGATCCGCGGCAGAGCCGTAGACAGCAGACGATCAAGGAACTCCCACATCCGATCCCCACGAAGGGTGACGTGGCAGCCGATAGCCTGGCCTTGCCGGAGCTTGAACTGTGCAATGGACTTCCGCGCGCGCGTAACCTGCGGCTTCTGGCCGGTGATAGCCGTAATATCCGCAATGGCGCCGTCGAGAACCTTCGAATCGTGGGCGGCTGCGCCTACACCCATATTGACGACGACCTTCTCAAGCTTCGCAACGTTGTTCGGATTTGCGTGATGGAATTCAGCTTCAAGCGCCGGAAGAACTTTCTCCTGGTACTTCACCTTCAGGCGGGGAGCTTCGCTCACAGTTCGATCTCCTTACCACCGCGGCGGCCAATTCGCTCGCGCACGATCTTCTTACGGCCATCGCGTTCGACTTCCACTTCGCGGAAACCGACACGCACCGGCTTGCCATCCGGGGCCACCAGCATCACATTGGAAATGTGGATCGGCGCCTCGACGGTTTCGATGCCGCCGGTTGTGCCTCCACGATCCGTTGTACCCATCTTGACGTGCTTCTTGACGCGCATCACGCCTTCAACAACCACGCGCTGGCGCCGCGGATCAACTTTGAGGACATGGCCTTGCTTGCCCTTGTCGCGCCCAGAGATCACCTGGACCAGATCGCCCTTTTTGATCTTCGCCATCAGATCACCTCCGGTGCGAGCGAAATGATTCGCATGAACTTCTTGTCGCGCAATTCGCGCCCAACCGGTCCGAAAATGCGGGTCCCGCGGGGCTCGCCGTCGCTTTTCAGCAAAACGGCCGCGTTCTCATCGAAACGGATGTAGGAACCGTCTGGACGGCGCGTTTCCTTCCTAGTACGGACGACGACGGCCTTGACCACGTCGCCCTTCTTGACGTTACCGCCAGGAATTGCATCCTTGACGGTGGCGACAATTTGGTCGCCAATTCCGGCGTAGCGTCGGCCGGAACCACCGAGCACGCGGATGCAAAGGATCTCCTTCGCGCCCGTGTTGTCGGCGACATTGAGCCGCGTCTCCTGCTGGATCATTTGTAATATCTCCTGTCGTCGTGCCGGTTCTCGCTGAGCGAGCCTTGCCGAACGGATGGGGTTTCAGTTGTAAGTTCGACGAACTTACTTGGCCTTCTCGATGATGTCGACCACGCGATAATGCTTGGTCGCGCTCAACGGGCGGGTCTCCATGATACGAACGAGATCCCCAACGTGGACTTCGTTGTTTTCATCGTGTGCCTTCACGCGCCGAGTATGCGTGATGACCTTCCCGTAAAGTGCGTGCTTCCGGCGATCTTCAACTTCCACGATGACTGTCTTGTCCATCTTGTCGGAGACCACGTAACCGCGCTGCACCTTACGGTTGTTGCGTACTACTGCTTCGCTCACTTTAGCCTCACTTCTGAGCCGAAGGAGCGGTTCGAATATTCAACTCGCGCTCCCTTTTGACGGTGTAGATACGGGCGATATCGCGGCGTACCTGCTGGAGGCGGCCGGAATCCTCGAGACGGTGTGTCACCGCGGAGAAGCGAAGGTTGAAAAGCTCTTCTTTATATTCCTTAAGCTTTTCGAGCAGTTCGGCGTCGGTCATGGCGTCGAGCTCTTCGGTGCTAATCCCCTTAGCCATCATTCACCTTCTTCACGAGTAACAAAACGTGTCTTCATTGGCAACTTGTGCATCGCGCGCGAAAGCGCTTCACGCGCGAGTTCCTCATCAACGCCACCGATTTCAAACATGACGCGTCCCGGCTTGACGTTCGCAACCCAGGTTTCCACTGGGCCTTTACCAGAACCCATGCGAAGGCCGAGAGCCTTCTTGGTCAGCGGGCGGTCCGGAAAGATGTTGATCCAGATCTTGCCGCCACGCTTGACATGACGAGTCATAGCGATACGAGCTGCCTCGATTTGCCGGTTAGTGACATATGCAGGCTCCAAAGCCTGGATGCCGTAATCGCCAAACGCCACCTGCGTACCGCCCTTGGACATGCCACTACGGGTGGGACGATGCTGCTTGCGCCACTTGGTGCGCCGTGGAATCAGCATGAGACTCAGGCCTCCGATTCTGTACTGACTGGCTGCGCGGGCGCGGCGGGAGTAGCTCCCTGCTGCGCGCTTTGCGTATTTTGTGCGCTCTGTGCATTCTGCGAGCCGCGGTTCCCACGGTCACCGCGCCGACCGCGCCGTTCGCCACGGCCACGCCCGCGAGGTGCCTCAGAGAGGGTGCGATAGTATTCGGCGTCGGTGACGTCACCGCGATAGATCCACACCTTCACGCCGATCCGGCCGAAGGTGGTACGGGCCTCGTAGAAGCCGTAATCGATGTTGGCACGAAGCGTGTGCAGTGGCACGCGCCCTTCGCGGTAGAACTCGGAGCGGGACATTTCCGCACCGCCCAGACGCCCGGAGCACTGCACACGAATACCCTTCGCGCCCGCACGTTCGGCTGACTGAATGCCCTTGCGCATGGCTCGCCGGAATGACACGCGCGACGCGAGCTGCTCGGCAATACCTTGCGCGACGAGCTGCGCGTCCGCCTCCGGATTCTTGACTTCCAGAATGTTCAGCTGAATGGCCTTGCCCGTCAGCTTCTCGAGATCAGCGCGAAGGCGATCCGCTTCTGCGCCGCGGCGTCCGATGACGATGCCCGGACGTGCGGTGTGGATGTCCACAACCACGCGCTCAGCCCGGCGCTCGATGTTGACGCGCGAGATACCCGCGCGCTCAAGCGTCTTTTCGATCATCCGACGAATACGAATATCTTCCAGAACGAAATCAGAGTAACGCTGGCCCGGCTTGGTCGAGTCGGCGAACCATTTCGACCGGTGATCGGTTGTAATACCCAGGCGGAACCCGGTTGGATTGACCTTCTGGCCCACTAGCGGGTCCTCCCTTTCGATCGTTTGGCGACAGGCTTCGTGTCGCCGACAACTACAGTGATGTGGCTCGTGCGCTTCAGGATTTGGTTGGCCCTCCCCTGCGCGCGCGGCTGGATACGCTTCATCGTTGGACCTTCATCCGCGTACGTTTCCGTAATGTAAAGATCCTCTTCATTGAAGCGCTCGCCAGCCTGATCCGCTGCGTACCGGGCGTTGGCGATGGCCGATTCCAGCGTCTTTAGGACGGGCTGCGCCGCCCCCTGCGGTGCGAAACGAAGCACGTCAATCGCCTCAACTACACGCGTGCCGCGGACAGCGTCCAGGACGCGGCGAGCCTTGCGAGGCGTGACGCGCACGTAACGTGCTTGCGCCTTGGCTTCCATAATCTTGCCTAACTCTCTCTGCTCGTAGAACCGGCCTTAGCGGCGACGGCCCTTTCGGTCGTCCTTCTCGTGCCCACGGAATGTGCGGGTCGGGGCGAACTCCCCGAGCTTGTGGCCGACCATCGCTTCGGTGACAAACACCGGGACGTGCTTGCGGCCGTCATGCACGGCAAAGGTGTGGCCCAGGAAATCGGGCGTGATAACCGACCGACGTGACCAGGTCTTAATGACGTTCTTCGTGCCTTTTTCGTTCTGCTCATCAACCTTCTTGAGGAGATGATCATCAACGAATGGGCCTTTCTTCAAACTACGCGGCATCAGCTCATCCTCTCTCAGCGATTGCCGGTCTTGCGACGGCGCACAATGAGCTTGTCGCTGGCCTTGTTCGGGCGGCGGGTGCGGCCTTCAGGCTTGCCCCATGGGCTGACCGGATGCCGACCGCCGGAAGTCTTGCCCTCGCCACCACCGTGCGGGTGGTCAACCGGGTTCATCACAACGCCACGCACAGTTGGGCGAACGCCCTTCCAGCGCATACGGCCTGCCTTACCCCAGTTGATATTCGATTGTTCGGCGTTTCCAACCTCGCCGACGCATGCGCGGCAGCGCGCATCGACGTTGCGAATTTCCCCAGATGGCATACGCAGCTGCGCGTACTTGCCCTCGCGGGCCACCAGCTGTACGGACGTACCCGCCGAGCGGGCGATCTTCGCACCACCAAGCGGGCGCAGTTCCACAGAATGAAGCGTGGTGCCCACTGGAATGTTCTGAAGCGGAAGGTTGTTCCCCGGCTTAATGTCCGCCGCGGGGCCATTCTCTACCAGATCGCCCTGCTTGAGGTTCTTTGGCGCCAAAATATAGCGCTTCTCGCCATCTGAATAGTGCAATAGCGCGATGCGTGCCGTCCGATTTGGATCGTATTCGATGTGCGCGACTTTTGCTGACACGCCATCCTTATCCCACCGGCGGAAATCTATCACGCGGTACTGGCGCTTGTGCCCACCGCCTTTGTGACGAGTGGTAACACGGCCAAGATTGTTGCGGCCACCGGTCTTCGGCAACGGACGAAGCAGCGACTTCTCTGGCGTCGATCGGGTGATCTCGGCGAAGTCGGCTACGCTCGCACCGCGACGGCCCGGGGTCGTCGGCTTGTACTTACGAATTCCCATGAGTTCTTATCCTCAAATCCTTGTGTATCGCAGCGTCTCAGCTGACGATATCGCCGTAGATGTCGATGGTGCCTTCACGCAGCGTCACAATCGCGCGCTTGGTGTCCTTCGACTTGCCAATACCAGTCCGCGTGCGGCGAGTCTTGCCACGCCGGTTCTGGGTGTTGACCGATTCGACTTTCACGTCGAAGATCGCTTCAATTGCCTGCTTGATCTGCGTCTTATTCGCACGCGGATCAACGATGAAGGTGTACTTACCTTCGTCTTCCAGACGAGCTGATTTCTCGGAGGTGACCGGCTTCAAAATGACGTCATGCGGCATGGCGTTCCAGAATACTTCGCTCACTTCTCCTCCTTCGTGTTCTTCTCCAGGTAGGAGGTAATAGCGGACTGAGTGAAGACCACGTCGTCGTTAGCCAGAACATCGTAGGCGTTCAGCTGATCCACGTAGAGCACGTGGGCCTCAACAGCGTTGCGTAGCGAGAGCACGGAGAGGTCGTCCCCGCGCGATACCACAACAAGCGCATCGCGGTCGTCCACAACCTTGCGAAGCAAGCTGAGCGCCCGCTTGGTGGATGGCTTTTCGCCTTCGAGGAAAGCAGTCACCACGTGAATTCGATCGTGCCGTGCGCGGTCGGAAAGCGACTGACGCAGTGCCGCCACAACCATCTTCTTCGGGGTCTTCTGCGAATAGTCGCGCGGCTGTGGGCCGTGCACTACGCCACCACCGCGGTACTGCGGCGCCCGGATCGAACCCTGACGGGCGCGGCCGGTGCCCTTCTGCTTGAACGGCTTCTTGCCTGAACCGGATACGGCACCGCGATTCTTCGTCGCGTGCGTACCCTGGCGGCCGGCGGCCAGCTGAGCATTGACAACCTGGTGAATCAGAGGAACGTTAACCTCGAGTCCAAACAATTCGCCGGGGAGGACAACTTCTCCCGTGACTTCACCATTGTGATCGAGGACGTCCACCTTGAAGGATTCCGCCATGATCAGGCTCCCTTCACTGCGGTACGAACCACTACCGAGCCGCCCTTGTTACCAGGAACAGCACCGACGACGAGCAGGATCCCCTTTTCGGCGTCCGCGGCGTGGATGGACAAGTTCTGCACCGTCACGCGCTCATTGCCCATACGGCCCGCCATACGCAGACCTTTGAACACGCGCGATGGCGTTGCGCAAGCGCCAATAGAACCAGGCTTGCGGTGGTTGCGGTGAGAACCGTGTGAGGAGGAGACGCCCTGGAATCCGTAGCGCTTCATAACGCCAGCGAAGCCCTTGCCCTTTGACGTTCCGATGACGTCAACGGCCTGTCCCTTTTCGAAGATGTCGGCCTTGAGCTCTTGGCCCAATGTGTACGACGACGCATCAACGGTACGGATCTCGGCCAGCTTGCGGCGTGGCGCCACACCGGCCTTCTCAAAATGCCCTTGCATCGGCTTAGTGACATTCTTCGTTTTCACGTCACCGGAACCGAGCTGTATGGCGGAATAGCCATCTACTTCTGGAGTCCGGATCTGCGTCACCACATTCGTGCCGACGTGGACCACGGTGATCGGGAGGAGACGCCCGTTCTCATCCCAGAGCTGGGTCATGCCCAACTTCGTGCCGACTAACGCCTTAACCGGCGTTGCGGCAGCTACCTGCTTGGAGTTCATGTGCGTTTACCTCAGAGCTTGATTTCCACGTTGACATCCGCCGGAAGATCCAACCGACGCAAAGTGTCGATGGTCTTCAACGTTGGATCGACGATGTCGATGAGCCGCTTGTGCGTACGCATCTCGAAGTGCTCGCGGCTGTCCTTGTACTTGTGGGGTGAGCGAATGACACAGAAGACATTCTTCTCAGTCGGAAGCGGCACCGGGCCCACTACGGACGCGCCCGTACGCGTCACTTCATCGACGAGCTTCTTCGCCGCGCTATCAATGACCTCATGGTCATATGACTTGAGCCGGATGCGGATTTTCTGTCCCGCCATGGCGTCGTCTACCTCTCTTTACCGCGGTTCCGCCGGTACCCGCACTCGGGCGTGTCGCGTCAACCACGTTTTACACAAGCCCTATGTGGAGTTTCGGAGAACCCTTTGTCACGCCAGCACATGCGCACCGGCGAAGTCCAACACCCGAACATTCTCGGGCAACTTGTTTAGTATGCCAAAGCTCGAGGCACACATTCAAGCCACTGCGAATAAAGTGTCCAGCGCTACAGAGAAATTGGGAGGGAACCCGCGATACGGGTTCCCTCCCAAGCAAGCCCTATAACCGCCTTCGCTTTACGCGAGCGTCACATAGGCAACTGTATCACCTTGAACTGCCGGGCCTTCCGCCACTGCGATAGCATTCACACGCTGTTTCGACGTCACAACGGTCAGCACCACAGGATCGAATCCGCGCGCACGAATCAACGCAGCATCGACGTCCACAATCGGATCACCGGTATCCACGATTGAACCCTTGGTACATCTGGGTTCGAATCCGTCTCCCTTCATCTCAACGGTATCGATCCCGATATGCACAAGGATCTCCAAGCCGGATTCTGTGATAAGCCCGCACGCGTGCCCGGTGGGAAAGATGCTTGCCACGCGTCCACGCGCTGGCGCACACACCGTCACGCGATCTGTTGCGGGAACCACTCCGAAGCCGTCCCCTAGCATCTTGCTCGCGAACGTCGGGTCATTCACCGCGCCAATCGAAACTACTGTGCCGGGGATTGGTGCCGCAAGTGGAACGTCTTTTTTCTTCCCCCAACCAAACATGGTGCCTCCTATTTGATCTGCTCGTTGGCTTCGTCGAAGACAAATTGGACCTGTGGCCCCACAATAACTTGCACCGATTTCTGGGACGGCCGTATCACACCCGCAACGCCGGCCTTCTTGATTTCGGACTCATTGACCTGCGTGTAATCGTTCACCACCACTCGAAGCCGTGTTGCGCAATAATCCAGAGAATCAATATTCGCTTTGCCGCCCAGACCTTTGAGAATCTGAGCTGCCATATCAGCAAAGTTCGCATCCGCGCCAAACGTTGTGCCCTCGTCAGCGTCGATCTCTTCACCTCGGCCTGGCGTCTTTAGATTGAACTTCTTGATCAAGAAGTAGAACAACCCAAGGTAGACAAAGAAGAACACCACACCCATCAGCAGCAGCATGTACCACTTGTTGGCGATTGGATTGCGTGCGGATAACACCATGTCCACCAGGCCCGCTGAGAAACCAAAACCAGCAGTCCAGTGCATAGCGGCGGCGATCGCCAAGGAGATACCCGTGAGCGCCGCATGAACCACGTAAAGTGCCGGCGCCACAAACATGAAGGAAAATTCCAACGGCTCGGTGACGCCTGTAAAGAAGGATGCCAAGGCACCCGCAGCCATCAGCGATCCGACCGTCTTCTTCTTCGCAGGATCAGCCGTGAGGTAGATCGCCGGCGCCGCGCCAACCAGGCCGAACATCATAATCGGGAAGAACCCCGCCTGATACCGGCCAACTACTCCCACTACCTGGCAGCTTCCGTCCGCCCACGTTCCCGGGCAGCTGCTCGCATTCGTTGCTGCCTTCGCAGCCGCAATCGTTTCCGAACCGTGGAGGAACTTCGTAATATCGTCAATCCCGATCACGTCAAACCAGAAAATGGAATTCAGCGCATGGTGCAACCCGGTGGGAATCAACAAGCGATTCGCAAATCTGTACAGTCCAGCTCCCAAGGCCCCCAGCCCCTGGATCCACTCACCGAAGTGGAACAGAACCGAATACAGCACGGGCCACACGAACAGCAGCACAACTGCCAATATGATTGAGAACAGCGACGCAACAATCGGCACCAGGCGGCGTCCGGAGAAGAATGCCAAGAAATCCGGAAGCTTTGTACGGTGGAATTTGTTGTAGCACCACGAAGCCAAGAGGCCTGCAGCTATGCCGAACAAAACGTTCTTCGCATTGACTGCGCCCCAGCCTTGCGCGGCCCAATTCAAGACTTCCCGAGACTGTGGGTCCATCTCACCCAGTGCTGTGAGATCCACATGCTTGAAGCCGGCAACTGTATCTTCATTCAGCAACAGAATAAGAGTTTGGAAACTCAAGAAACCCGAAAGCGCCGCAGCGCCATTGGAATCACGAGCCAATCCGAAAGCAATCGCAATCGCAAATATATAGCCCAAATTGTCAAGTACAGCTCCGCCGCTCTTTATCAGCACAGCGGCCAGAATATTGTTCGCCCCCCAGCCATCCGGGTCGATCCAATATCCGATACCCATCAGCAGCGCTGCCACGGGCATCACGGCAACGGCACCCATCAGTGCCTTGCCCAGTTTTTGCAGTTTTTCCATCATTATGGCGTGACCTTGCAGTCCCTACGTCACGAGGTCCAGAGCACTCGCGGCGTCTATGTGGAATGGACAGATTCCCTAATCGGTACAGCCTTGTGCCGGCGCCGTCGTCGAACTTTGAGCCGCAATATCCTGCAACCACCCGTGCAACCAGAAACTGACAAACGCACGTTCTCCTGCTCCAGGCACCCCACATCCAAGTTGCGCCGCCAGCGCGTTCAACACCGTGCCAGCGACCTTCCATTCGGATGGCAGGCCGCGTGCAATCGCAAACGCCAAAGGACTGGAGCGCAACTGGCCGCGGCGCATCCTATCCCGCAACTCAGAGACGTGTGAAACCACGCGGTCGTACTGTTCGCCTGCCGGTATCTCAATATCCAGCGCCTGCTGCAACTGTGCAACCACGTCAGACACCGCGTTAGTATCGCGCAGCGGTTCCTTGACGGTAGAGCCTCGGCGTGCCGCGTTCAGATGCAGTGTGATGAATGCGGCCTCGTCGTGTGGTAATGGCACGTCAAGCGAAGAATTGAGATAGGTCAGCACCAGCTCTGCCGCGCGGAACTCATCCGGGAAAACCGACTTGATCTCCTGCAACAGTGGATTGTGCACTACGATTCCCTCACGGAGGCGTTCGATCGCAAACGCCAGATGGTCCGTCAACATCGCGTACAGGCTGGGGTGAAGGCGCCCCAACAGGTCCCCTGCAAAGTCAATCGCTTGAGAGACCGCCTCAAATACGTCAGGGTCCACCCTGTTGACCAGGTCCAAATAGTGAGTCTTTGCCGCAGAATCCAACAGGTGGTACGCCTTCTCGGCCTCGTCCACACGCAGGCCCTCGCCTACCTTGGCTTTAAAACCGATTCCACGCCCCACGAGCACGAATTCATGCGTACCGTCCGAAGCTAACACAGCGTTGTTGTTGAGCCCTCGGTGCACGTACACAACTGATTCCGGTATGCCAGCTTCTTCCGCTAGAGCCGATTATCTGCCCTGCGCGCGGCACTGTGCGCCGCACGCGATCTGGTGATGCCTGAGAACTTGTGACGTGCCGTCCGCGATCCAGTGACACCCAGTCGATGTGATGTGGGATACAGCATATAAGGCGTAGGCGCCCCACGCAACTGTTGAACGTCACGCACATGGCGCCACCGGTCCCGCCGCCCGGCCTCTGGTACTTTTTCTTGCCGGCCTGGCCCTCTCGCCGCCCGGCCTCTCGTCGCCCACCCTCTGCTACTTTTTCTTGCTGAACCGGGCCCACGCTCACATTCGGTATACGGGAAACACCGTCTCCAGCTAGAAAAAGCCACCGATACACACTCGGATACCGGCG
>JALCLX010000008.1 GCA_022648165.1 Ancrocorticia sp. | reverse complement strand
AAAACCCGAGCCCGCGGCTTCCGCAACATGGACTACTTCTCCACGATGATCTACCTGACCTGCGGCAAGCTCGACCTAGCCACCGTCACCATATAACCAGCCCACCCACACCAAACAGCGAAAGGCCCGTTAAAATGTATGGCTATCGTTCGAAGGTTCAGTCGTCGGCTTCGGGATAGCCGAAGTGTTCTCTGACCTTCTGGTGCGTCATCTTGTCGTTGAGCATATAGGCCACGAGAGGAACGGTCTTCATTCCTTTCTCCCAGTAGGCATCGTTGACATCGGTCACGTAGCTCTTCCACGTGACCCCGATGAACACCTCCTTGTTGGGATCGAGATTCCGCTTGGCTTCCTCAGATTCCCATGGAGCGTCAGCCACAGGGGTCGGCGTGCCATTGACCATCACGGTGAAGTTCTTCATCGGCACGGCGGTCGACGTGCATTCGCCAATGCCGACGAAGCCGTTCCCGGCGATATGGCAGTAGATGGTGTCGCCGACCTGTACGTTGTAGATCGACTTCCCGCTTCCGCCAAGATTCGCGGACAGGAATCCGTACTTCAGCGCGTCCGGCCAGCTGCGATCAGCGTAGCCGACAGTGAATTCACGGCCTTTCTCGTTCTTGAAGAAACCCTTCTCCTCGTCATCGGTCCAGCCGCCCGCGATCTGCTTGATGGCGTCCGGATTCCAGATGTCACTGGCCATGCGCAGGTAGATTTCCGCCCGGTCGGCGATGCTCTGCTTGCCGAAATCGGGAATGGCCTTGAAACCGTATTCGTTCGCTACTTCGAGGAACTTCGGGTTGTTCGTGTACGCGATGCCGTTCAAAGCCTGCGCGAGTATGTTGTCCCCGGCGTATTTCTGGACCTTCTCCGTGTACTTCATCGCCTGGTAGCTTCTGTTCTTGTCACGCGTGAGCAGGATCAGGTTCCCGATCTGGTTTCTGGTGGTTTCGAAGTCGTCGTAGTCCGCGAAACTGTCCTTGTAGTCCTCGTACTTGTCGGGCAGGATGTGCTCGATGTCGTAGGTGTTGCCCTGGCGCTTGCGGTCGACGTATTCCTCGAAGTGCGACGGATTCCCCATCTGCACGTTCACGTAGGAGGTGAACCGGGCGAGGATGTGGAGCATGTACCGTCCGGAGAACTGGTTCAGGCTGAACCGGGTGACGCCCTCGACGGTCACGTCCATGCGCCGCAGGGTACGTACGTAGACCATCCCTATCGTCTTGCAGTCCTCGTTCCGGATATCACGCATCACGCGGAACAGCAGGTATTTGTTTGTGTTCCAGTTGACCTTCTTGAAGTTCATGATCCGGATGGTTGCGAAGTCGTCCACGAACTTGGCGGTCATCTGGATCTTCCGCTTGATGACGTCCTCGGGGTCGTCGTTCCTGATGGCGGCGATGGCGAGCATGGTCTGGTAGGTCAGATCCCGGTTCGCATTGTATAAGACCTCTTCATAACCTTCGGTGAGCTTGCCGCCATATTCCTTCATCCGCAGATAGATGTCGGTCACGCGCGTCATCTCGGTGAGTACGAAATCCTTGTAGTCCTTCGGCTTTACGAGATTCATCGCCGACCGGGCGTTGTTGCGGACCCATGTGTGGAACTTGTCGCCGAGGAGTTCATAGTCTTCGTCTCTGGCACCGCGCTTGGTGTCACGCATGGTGCTGGCGTACTTCGCGCGCAGCCAGGCGGAGATGAACTCCACGTCCTGCGTGTTTACCATGCCGCTCGTGTCATAGGAGGAGGCGTTCTTGATGCGGTTGATGTTGTCCTGCCACTGGCGGTTGACCGCGATCCGGTCCTGCTCTGCCACCTGCTGGATGATGTATGCCTTCATCATCTCCGCGCTGTTCAGACTCAGGCCGCGGTCATTCATAGTGAGGAATATCGTGTGCGCCTCGTCGTCCGAAGGAGTGTCGATCTCCAGGAGGAGCACCTTCTCGATAAGCCAGTAGATGAAGTACAGAAGCGCCTCTCCCTTGAGCTCGTCGGGGAACAGGTCCTCGATGTCCTCGTACCGGTCGAGCATGTTCTGGGCGCTCTCGTTCTCCGGCGCATAAGTCTCGTCGCCCTGCAGCAATGCCTGCATGCACGGGCCGCGGTCCTTCACATCGATGTTGAAGCTCTTCTTGCCGAACGCGTTCGAGTAAATCATGTCGTCGAGCGGGACCCGTTCGTCAGCGTTTTCGATTGTCTCCTTCTGCAGGTTGTTGAGGTAGATCAAAAGCAGTGTCAGCGACGTCAGCCGCTGCTGCCCGTCTATGATCTTCTTGACCGAACCTCCCGTGCAGATGATGCACCCCATGTAATAGAAGCCATATCCCATGACTTCCTCGGTCGTGTCATGATCCTCCGGATCGTAATACTCCTCGAAGGTGCTCTGGAAGTCGGCGATCATCTGCTCGATCTGCTTCTGGCCCCAGCGATATTCACGCTGGAAATAATCCACCGTGTACTTGCGCCCGCTCAGAATCGTCTTGAGCGTGTCTGTCTTATCGATCTTCTTCATTGCGTTTGTCCCTCGTCAAAATTGCCGGTCTCAAAAATCTCCGGAGAGTTCTGCCTGATGTACACAATCTCGTTACGCACATCGGTATTGCTGCACTGGGCGAGTGCTGGACTCAGTTTCAATTGCCCAGTGCTCCCATCCCGGATAACGAACTCGCCGCGATGCTCCTTTATGTAGCGTGCCGCTTCTCGCGAGAAGCCGCTCCGCTGCAGCAAGATCGTCAACGGATTCGTTGTTCCGAATTCCACATACTCATACCAGTTGTTCCGGTTGAGTGCTTCTTCACCCTTGATCTTCCGATACTCGTTGGAGAACCGCAGGAAGTAGTTCGAAATACTGTAGAGGATGATGTTCTCGATGACCTCGAGCGTATCTCCGAATACGATGTTGTGATGCTCCTGTGAGTTCGGGTTATATGTGCCCGGTGGTCCATACTTGTTGATCCAGAACGGATAGGGATTCTGCTCATGGTAATCGAGCGCCCTGTCCATGATGTATTTCAGGCCGCCGCCATCCATCCATTGGCAGAGGATTACGGCATACCAGCTGCGGAGCGATGGCTTTCCAAGCGTGTTTGTCTCGTACTCCTCCCAGTTGAATACTTCTGCAAGTTCATCGAGGAATCCGACTACGTCCGGGTAAGAGGTCTTCCCGTTGATCAGCTCCGGGTAATGCAGCGGATTGCGTTCTCTTCTTATTGCTGTGATCAGATTTCTTGTCTGATCGACCGACGTATTGATGTCGTCATCCGGCTTTACTTCGGCGTCCTTGAAAGTTTCTCTGATGTGCTCCTCGTCGGCAGGTGTCAGGAAGTCGCTGAATTCCCGGCGCACCAGCGTGTCCCGGTCGTGGACGATGTCGCCTTGAAGGATCGTCGCAAATCTGCGCATCATCTCGTAGGATTCCTCGCTCTGGAGGTACTTGCCCTCTGGGTTCACGCGACGCGGTATCTCTGATCTCCCGCTTTTGAGAATGTCAGCGACATACTGCTTTTCAACCTTCTTGAGCACATCCGGATCTGTGGCAATGGAAAGCGACTGTTCAGGAATCGTCTGCCCAAGCATCCTCACATAGTCGCCCGTCGTTATCTTGCTGTCGCGTTCCGCCACAAAGTACACATTCCCATAGAGGTTGAAGCTGATTCTGCCCACTCGACCGATGAGGTTGCGGAAATCGATCGTGTTCATCTCGCTGAGGAATATCTTGTTCTCCATGATGAACAGGTTGTCAGCGGGCAGGTTGACGCCTTCAAGCAGGGTGCTTGTGCAGAACATCACCGTGATGTTTCCGGATTTGAACAATTCTTCGATCCGGGCTCTTATCGATGCAGGCAGATATCCGATGTGGTAGGCAATGCCATAACGCACCATCTCAGCGAGGTAATACCATTGATGGACTTCTTCCTGAATATCTTTTGACAGTGAATCGAGGAGCGGATCATTCCTCGGGCCGTTCGGCTTCACCCGTTCAAAAAAGGCTTGTGCGGCATTCACTGCCTTATTCCGCCCGTTGTAGTAGACGATGCTCTGCCTGCGTTCTTCCTCGGGAAGCCTACGGTTCTGCGTTTCGATTGCCAGCAGGAAGTCATTCACCTCGATGCCGTTCCCGTTGATATTCGCCAACAGTATCCTGCACTGCTCCTCAGGCGCGTGCTCGTTATAAACTTCGATTTGCCCTTTCTGCAGATCAACAAGAAACTTGATCTGTACTACCGGCGAGTAGGTGATCGCCAGTGCCTCTTCGTCACCTTCTTCTGCATTCAACATCAGTCGCAGATAGACCTGCGGATTCGGTATGTTCGGCGAGGCGAAGATGAAGTGCGGCTTCTTCTGGCGGTGAACCAGCTTGTCCACCACCTTGTATTAGAAGGGCGCTCGACTGTTTTTACCAGAGAGCTTATGCGCCTCGTCAATGAACAGGTAGTCGAGGTCAAAGTGAGGTTTTGCGATAAGCAGGTAGAGAAGCCGCTCCGGAGTCATGACGAGAATAAAGTTCTGGCTCTCATCCTCTAAGGCTATGTCGCTGGCTGCGGTCACAACGCTGTAATTGCAGCGGGCGAGATAGTTGATCTTCTCCGTGTTCTTTTCGCCGCCAAGGTCGTCGATGACCTTCGTACGCACTTCATTTATCAGTGCCTTTGTCGGGACGATCAGTGCGTAGTTCTTCTGTGCGCCGTGCATGATCTCGTCCTTGATGAACATCCGCATGATGAAGGACTTTCCCATCGATGTCGGTGCGGAGTAGCTGAAGCATTCGTCTGTCAGATGGTCGTACGCGTTCTTCTGCTCTCCGAAGAAATGCTCGCCGGGCTCCGCAGGAATGGCAAGGTAGTCGCTACGGAATTTTGCGAAGATCTCCTCCAGCGCATTCGGCTCTGAATACGTCTTGTTGACCAGTTCAAGACCCTTGTGATTCCCGACACTCGAGAACACGTTACCTGCGTAAAGTTTTACGAGCGGATCATCCGGGTAAAGCTCGTTCATCAATATGACGATTTCCTGCGCCCAGATCATATGGGAGTCGGCTTTTGCCGGATCGTTCGACTTGGAAAGAATATCCGCGAAACGCAGTATGTCCGACTTTTCCTTACTGGTGAACAGCCCGGCTTGCTGGCTTTGACCTATGTTAAAGACGTGCATTCCGTAGCCTTTGAGGAGTCTCGCGTACAGCTTTCCCAGATACGCATTGCTGTCGATATCCGTGAAGATGGCCGACCCTAGTGTTCTTTTACCAGTGTTCATAGGTCGACATCTCCTTCCATGACATGCTGCATGATCTCGTTGCTTTCCGTCTCGGCTTGATTGAGCGGCAGGGTGAAGAAATAGAACGAATGGTTCTGCAGCCCAGCCTCCCTGATCTTTCCGGCGATGTAGTCTTCGTGAGCTTTGATATCCCGGATCATTTTCAGGTGCATGCGTTCCCTGAACTGGTCATCGTCGTAGCCGTCGGGGATCAGGCCGAGCGAGTATCCGAGGAACACGCCGAACGATGTCCCATATGAGGCGTTCTTGTGCTCCTCTGGGATAACGTAGCTGGTCAGCAGTTTCAGATCGTCTTCTTCGTAAAAACGGTCCAGTGCCGTTTTTTCGATAAGGAGCAGCTCGCTGTCTTCATGATTCGCGATGCGAGACCCTCCCTACAACACGGGCCGTGACTTCATCTATGACGACGATTTCGCCGAGTCGACCGCGTCCTTCCTTGAGCGTTCTGGCCAAGCCGACGATGAGGGTGTGCGCCTGGTGGCGAACACGGACGCCAACGGTCGCTACCACTCGGACTGGCTGAGCATGATGTACCCACGGCTTAAGCTGGCCCGAAACCTCCTCAAAGATGATGGGGTCATCTTCATTTCTATCGACGACCACGAGATCGACAACCTCCGTGAGCTATGTGACGAGGTCTTTGGAGCGCAGAACTTCGTTGCCCAGATCATCTGGCAGAAGGTCTTCTCTCCGAAGAACTCGGCCCAGTGGTTCTCAGAAGATCATGACTACATTGTCTGCTACGCGCGCGATAAACAAGACTGGACACCAAACTCGCTTCCACGCACACCAGAAATGGACGCCCGTTATAAGAATCCTGACGACGATCCGCGCGGCCCGTGGGCATCCTCTGATCTTGCGGCCAGGAATAGATACGATTCTGGTCTTTATCCGATCGAGACACCGAGCGGACGGGTGATTTCAGGACCCCCAAGAGGAAGCTACTGGAGATTTTCTGAGGCGCGATTCAAAGAACTTGCTGAGGAAGGACGAATCTGGTGGGGCAATGGACCCGACAGTACTCCGAGACTCAAGCGCTATCTCTCAGAAGTCTCGGGAGGGCGCACTCTGCAGACGTTTTGGCCATATTCAGAGGTCGGTCATACTCAGGATGCGAAGAAGACGCTCCTCAAGTATGTGCCCTTTGAGCACACTGAGAATGTGCTTAACTCGGTGAAACCGGTTCAACTCATTCAACGCATTCTCCAACTCGCCACAAACGTGAAGGACAATGACATCGTTCTTGACTTTTTCAGCGGTAGTGGCACGACACCACATGCTGTGATGGTCCAGAACTCCCTCGACGGTGGAAACCGCCGCTACATATGCGTCCAGATCCAGGAACCATTGGAAAGACCAGAGCCGACTTTCAAGTCGATTCTCGGCATGAGCCTCGAACGAATCAAGAATGTCGCAGCAGAACTCTCGGCCGAACTGAACCCGCCTGATCTTGGGTACCGACTCGTCAAGATTGACACCACGAATATGACTGACGGCACGCGAGAACCTGATGAGACCGACCAGCTCGCGCTCGGCGAACTTGAACCCAGCATCAAGAGTGACCGGTCTGGCGAGGACGTACTCTTCCAGGTCCTGCTCGACTGGGGACTCGAACTCACGATGCCGATAAAAGTGGAGGCACTCAGCGGGCATCAAGTCTTTGACGTTGAAGAGGGATCCTTGATGGCTTGTTTCGACAAGCATGTTGCTCCGGACGTAGTTCAAGAGATAGCTCAGCGAACGCCACTTCGGGCGGTGTTCCGTGACGACGGATTCGAGTCCGATGCAGCGCGCATCAATGCCGAGCAGGTGTTCCGCGAGGTGTCCCCGTCGACTGAAGTGAAGGCCATCTGATTGTAATGAAGCTTCAGTTCAAGGTTCAGCAGTACCAGACGGATGCGGTTGGCTCGGTCGTCGAGGTGTTCGAAGGGCAACCGAAGCATGAGGGAATCTCGTACCGGATCGACCCGGGCAAGGTCACGCCGGTGGCCAATCCAGCCCTGTTTGAGACCGACGAGCGACCGGACTCGGGTCTGCGTAACGCGGAAGTCGCGCTGAATGAGGCACAGCTGCTGTCGAATGTCCAGAAGGTCCAACGGACTCGGAATCTTCCACTTTCGGCGACGCTGAAGGACAGCAAGGCCGCACCTCATGCCCCGAACCTAGATGTGGAGATGGAGACCGGCACGGGCAAGACTTACGTCTACATCAAGACGATCATGGAGCTGCACAAGCGCTATGGCTGGTCCAAGTACATCGTCGTGGTCCCGTCGATCGCAATCCGAGAAGGCGTGAAGAAGTCTTTCGACGTCACTGCGGACCACTTCCAGCAGATGTACGGCACCAAGCCGCGGTCCTTCGTCTACAACTCATCACAACTTCACGAGCTGGAGCGGTTCAGCTCGGACGCGGGTGTTCAAGTTATGATCATCAACATCCAGGCTTTCAACGCAACTGGTAAAGATAACCGGCGGATCTACGACGTCCTGGACGACTTCCAGTCACGCAAGCCCATCGATGTGATCGCCGCGAACCGGCCGATCGTCATCATCGACGAACCGCAGAAGATCGGCGCAGAGAAGTCACTGACCGCGTTGTCGAACTTCAACGGGCTGATGATGTTGCGGTACTCCGCCACCCACAAGGTTGAGCACACCAAGGTCCATCGCCTGGACGCGCTGGATGCCTACAACCAGAAGCTGGTCAAGAAGATCGCCGTGCGGGGCATCACCGTGAAGGGCCTTGCCGGGTCGACCGCCTACCTCTACTTGGAAGCGATCGAGATCGCGAAAGGTGTGCCACCGCGGGCCCGAGTGGAGATCGAGGTCCAGACCAAGACGGGTATCAAGCGGCAGGTCAAGCGGGTGGAGAAGGGCACCAACCTCCATGACCTGTCGAACGGGCTGGAGGCCTACCGGCCCGACGGCAAATCCCTCGTCGTCGTCGATATCGATGCGAACCGCGACGTGATCGAGCTGAGCAATGGCGACACCGTCTTCGCCGGACAGCTCGCGGACCGCGATGTCACGGAGGACACGAAGCGGCGCATCCAGATCCGGGAGGTCATCCGAGCCCACCTAGACAAGGAACGCGAACTGTTCGCCCAAGGCATCAAGGTGCTGTCGTTATTCTTCATCGACGAAGTCGCGAAGTACCGCGACTACTCCCGGGAGGACACCCTCGGCGAGTACGCACGCGTGTTCGAGGAAGAATATGGGCTGATCCGCGACGAGGTGCTTGGCGAGCTGGCCCTCGGCGGCGCGACCGCCGCCTATCAGGCCTACCTGCGCCGGGACGAGGTGCGCGAGATCCACCAGGGCTACTTCTCGATCGACAAGAAGACCAAGCACCAGGTGGATGGTAAGGTCTCCGGGCGCGGCGATGACAAGGGCCAGTCCACCGACATCGACGCCTACGACCTCATCCTCAAGGACAAGGAACGACTGCTCTCCTTCGACGAGCCAGTGCGGTTCATCTTCTCCCACTCGGCCCTACGGGAGGGGTGGGACAACCCGAACGTGTTCGTGATGGGGATGCTGAAGAAGAGCGACAACACTGTCTCCCGACGCCAAGAGATCGGACGTGGGCTACGCCTGGCTGTCGACCAACACGGTGAACGTATGGACGAGGCTACTGTCGGTGCTCGGGTTCACGACATCAACGAGCTGACCGTGGTGACCGACGAGTCCTACACAGACTTCGTCGATGGTCTTCAGAAGGAGATCTCGGAGTCCTTGGCAGCACGTCCACGCAAGGCGAGTGTCGACTTCTTCACGGGCAAGACGATCCAGACCACCGCAGGCGAGTCGATCGTGGAGGAGCAACTGGCCCGTGTTTTGCTTTACTTGTTTGTGGACGTTTTCGGAGGTGAGAATTCCTCAGTTTCGGCAATGCCCTTTTTGAGGGGTTGTGGTTGGTGGTGGGGTGTCCGCTCGGTGGATGGGTGGGACATCCCGTGGGTGTTGTCCATCAGAGTTCTTCATTGACGTGTTCAGGGTCGATGAAGGAGGAAGGATTTGACGCTCGGAATGTCCCAACAAGTGAGGATACGCCAAAGGTTTTTGGCTGGCGAGACGATTTCTAGGATCGCCAAGGATTTGACGATAGATCGTAAAACAGTGCGTAAGTATGCGTTTGAAGATGATTTCACGGTGAAACCACCGTTGGTCCGGCAGGCGGGTTTCCCGTCTCTAGATGAGTATAAGGAGTTCATTGACGGTCTTTTAGAAGAAGATACGCGTTCGTGGCGTAAACAGAAACTGACAGCGAAACGGATATGGGTGCTTGCTTGTGAGCGCGGATGCCAGTCCAGTCAGTCAACAGTGGAACGGTATGTACGCCAGTGGAGGATGAATCATAAAGCGGGCCGTGAGGCAATGTTGGAGTTGACGTGGAGGCCGGGTGAGGCCCAGGTTGATTTCGGTGAGGCCGATGTTTTAGAAGGAGAGCAGGTGGTACGCCGCTATTTCCTGGTGGTGTCTTTCCCGTATTCGAATATGGCCTACCTGCAACTGTTTGGGGGTCAAACCGCTGAGTGTGTCTGTCAGGGCCTCATCGATGTTTTCCATCATATTGGGGGATGTCCGACCCGCCTGGTCTTCGATAACGCTACCGGGGTGGGTAGGCGCCGTAAAGACAGCGTGACGATGAGTCACTTATTTGAGCGGTTGAGCGCTCATTACGGTTTCGACGTGTCTTTCTGTAATCCTGCTTCAGGCAATGAGAAAGGAAACGTGGAAAACAAGGTGGGTTTCCTACGACGTAACCTGTTGACACCCATGATCCAGGCCCAACCCATGGTCAATGTTAACGCCAGCCTGCTCACCGACTGTGAGGACCTCCAGTTTGAGCGGGTTCACTATAAGAAAGACCGGTCCCTCAAAGAGCTTTTCGAGGAGGATCGTCAAGCGTTACGGGCCCTGCCTTCGATTCGCTTTGAACCGGTCACCTATCAGGGGATGCGAACCGACCGATACGGTGGTATCAGTTTAGGTAAACACCACTATTCTGGGGATCCATCTCGCGGTATCAGTGATGTGGTAGTCCAGGTCGGGGCTCACCAAGTCAAGGTCCTTGATACGACTACCCACGAAGTGCTTGCCGCTCATGTCCGTCAATGGTCTGCCACACCGACATCGAGTGTTGATATTGTCTCCCAGTTACGTGTGTTGACGATCAAAGGGCGTGGTTGGCGTAATACTGCGATTCGTGACCAGCTGCCCGCAGATCTTGTCACGGCTTTAGATCAGATGGACGCAACTCCTCGGCGTCACGCGTTAGCCCAACTGGCTGACTCGATGCACGCCTCAGGAGTGCAGGCAACCTTGCAAGCCGTTGAAGAAGTAGCGGCCCGGGGCCGGATGATGGATTTCACCGCGGTGGCTGCTTTCGCTGCCCGGATCAACGGTTATGGTCTCGATCCTGATCCTCTCCCCGGCCCTGACCTGGGGATCTATGACCAACTCAAGGCGGTAGCAGCATGAGTGAGGTCACCACAGCCCAGATCCTGGACCTGGCAGCGAAAACGATGATGACGAAACACGTGGTCGCATCCATGTGTGAGAATGCCACCCTTTCAGATAAAACCTTCCTTTACACGCTACTGGAAGCCGAGCTCGCTTCACGGCATCGCTCCAAGATCACCCGGCTCACCAAACAAGCCGGTTTCCCCGCGTTGAAAACCATGGATAGTTTCCACTGGTCACACACCACTTTGCCGGCATCTTTGACAAGGGAAGACCTCACGAGCGCGAGCTTCGCGCGGCGTATCGAGAACCTGGTGCTCACCGGCCCGGTAGGTACCGGTAAAACCCATCTTGCTAGCGCGATCGGGTTAGCAGCATGCCAGCAAGGGATGAGAGTCAAATTCACAACCGTCGCCCACCTCGTGCTCTCCCTAACGAAAGCAGCACACCAAGGTAGCCTCGACCGGGAAATGACCCTGTTAGCTAAACTTGACGTGCTCATCCTAGACGAGCTGGGCTACATTCCCATCGATCTTGATCAAGCCCGCCTGCTCTTCCAAGTCATCGCCGATGCCTATGAGACCACCAGTTTGATTATCACCACGAACCTTGAATTCGCCAGGTGGGGAGAAATCCTTGCCGATACTCAAATGGCTGCAGCCCTCATCGAACGCGTCGTCCACCACGGACACCACATCACATTCGAAGGCTCCAGCTGGAGACTAGAAAACTCCCTGATGAGACAAGGAGGAAACACTACTACCCCGGCCAACTAGGCCAACACAACACACAACACCCACCCAGCCACCACACCCGGAGAAAATCCCCATCCGAAACGGGAGTGGTGCCGTAATCTTGGACAGTTTCTGGGAGGTTACGGTAGTGAAGTATTCGATGGAGCAGCGGCGTGTGGCGGTGGAAACGTATGTGCGTTTCGATTGTTGTGGCGCTGATACGATCCGGGAGTTGGGTTATCCGCGTGATCGGAAGTCTTTGAGGTCGTGGTATCTGGAGTGGAAAGCCGAACAGGACGATGGCCAAGCGTGGGATCGTGGTCAACGCTCTGGCCGGTATACGGATGGGCAGAAGCAGGCCGCTGTTGATTTTTATGTGAGTCATGGGCGGCGTATCGCTCGTACGATCCGGCACATGGGTTATCCCACTCATCAGCTTTTGGCAACGTGGATTGACGAGCTTGCTCCTGGGCAACGGCGAAGCCAAGCACGTCAGGTTCCTCATGATCAGCGTAGTAGTGCTGTTCGTGTCCTGGTTGTCGAAGAGAAGACGTCAGGTGAGGTCGCTGAAAATGCGGGCGTGCATCCGGCGACTGTTCGGGGGTGGAAGAGATCCCTAACCACAGGGGTGCGAGTGAGTGATCAGCGTATTCGTTCCAGCGTTGCCGATAGCGCGGGTGGAACTCCACTAGGATCTGGTGATGTGGATAGTCGTGTTGCGTGTTTGGAAGAAGAAAATCGTGTCTTGCGTGAGCGGATCAGGCGTCTGACATCACCTCCGCAGGCTTTACGTAAAGAACTGCGTGAGTTGGAGGTGGAAGTCGACATTCTCACTACGACGAAAGAATTGTTGGGAAAAGAGGCGGGCACAGACCCAGTGGGCCTGAGCGCTTCCGAGAAGACGATTCTGATACGTCATATCCATCACCATCGTAAAATCAGTGTTTCCTCTTTGACAGCCAGACTCAGAATCGCTCGTAGCCTCTACTACTATCACCTGAAAGTGATGGATAAGCCGGATAAGGATGTGGCCCTGGTGGGGTTGATTCGTGAAGCGTTTACGGCTAGCCATTCCCGGTATGGGTATCGGCGTGTCTGCCTGGAACTGCGAAGTGCTGGTATACGTGTGGGAGCTAAACGGGTGATGCGGTTGATGAGTGCCCACCAGATCGTACCCGTATTCAAGTCCTCACGCCGATATTCCTCGTATAAGGGTGAAGTGAGTAAGGCTCCGGACAATATTGTGAACCGGGATTTTCACGCTGATCAGCCAAACAAGTTGTGGGTTACCGATGTCACCGAGTTTCATGCTGGGGGACGTAAAGTCTATCTGTCGCCGATTATTGATTGCTTTGACGGGATGCCAGTGTCCTGGACGATGTCAACATCCCCGAATGCGGCCATGGCTAACCGCATGCTTGAAAATGCGTGTCAGGGACTACAAGATGGCCAGGTGCCGATTATTCACTCGGATCGGGGATGCCACTACCGGTGGCCAGGATGGATCAGTATCTGTAGCAAGTATGGGTTGACTCGTTCAATGAGCGCGAAAGGCTGCTCACCAGATAACGCGGCAGCTGAAGGATTCTTCGGGCGCCTCAAGCAAGAGTTCTACCATAAACGCGACTACACCCACGTCACTGTTGAGGAATTCATGGCACTGCTTGACGAATACATGTGGTGGTATCGCGATACGCGCATCAAAACCGCCTACGCCACGAGCATCACAGCCAGACGACACCAACTCGGCCTCATGGCATAATCAACACACGACACAACAAAAATGTCCAACAAAACGACACCACCCCCAACTGAGGAAAAACACTTGACGCAACACAGGCGACTGACCGACAAGCCCAATCAACACCCGCCAAAAGGACCTGTCAACAAGGTAACGGGGCCATTTATTTCGAGTCAGCGTGCTCCCCGCGCAGGCGGGGATGATCCCGGGATGCCGAACGCCGCCGCGATTGCCGCGAGGTGCTCCCCGCGCAGGCGGGGATGATCCGCTGTTTCGTATGGAACAGGAAACAGAAAGAAGGTGCTCCCCGCGCAGGCGGGGATGATCCGGTAGCGGTGGAGGCATCGAAAACTGGCGGCTGGTGCTCCCCGCGCAGGCGGGGATGATCCTGTCCGCATTACGGGCAAGGACGTGCTAAGTGGGTGTCAACGTCGGTTGAAAAGTAGGCCATTTTCATCGGTTGAAAAGTAGGCCACTGGTTGGGTTATTTTGTTTGTTCTTGTTTCCTGTTTCTGGTGCGGTAGGACTCTCCTTTTAATGCGATAATGTCGGCGTGGTGGATGAGCCTGTCGATGGAGGCCGCCGCGACGGTGGGATCTGATAAGGCTTCACCCCACCTGGCGAACGGCAGGTTACTGGTGATGATGATCGAACTGGTTTCATACCGCGCTGATACGAGTTGGGAGAACAAGTTCGCACTATCAGCATCCAGCGGGATATAGCCAAGCTCGTCGATAATGATCAGCTTGTAACGCCCGATCCGGGACAGCTCACCAGCTAGTTGGTCACTGTCATGAGCATGACGCAGTCGGGTGATCCACCCGGTAGCCGTATCAAAAGCAACACTATAACCAGCTTGGGCGGCTTTAATACCGATCCCGGTCGCTAAATGTGTTTTCCCTGTTCCTGGGGGTCCTAGCAAGATCACATTGCTCGCATTAGCAATGAATGTTGCCGTCCCCACGTGTGCTATCAACTCTCGAGGGGCACTGACCTGGTAGTCAAAGTTGAAGTCTTCGAGGGTGTGGATACGAGGAAACTTCGCTTTACGGATCCGTAACTGGCTTCCGTTAGCTTCCCGGGCTGCTACTTGGCGAGATAAAACGACAGCGAGGTATTCCTCAAAACTCCACCCATCTTGGCGTCCCTGATCCGCCAAACCTGCATAGGTTGCGCCAGTGACGGGAAGCTTGAGCACGCGAGCAGCGTAAGCGATTTCAGAATCAATACTCATCGGGCGGCCTTCCTTGTCTGATCCCACAAGGTGTCATAGGAAGCAAGATCTGCTTGAGCCACCTGGCTGACAGCATCATATGTTCGGGTATTAGCCCTGCTTGCCGCTTGAAAGTTTTCCCGCAATGCTTTCGCGCTTTGCACATGAGCCGGGCCACAAACCACGCTTCCCTTACAGAAACACCGCTTGTGATCTGCTACCACCCGCCCCTCACATGTGACACGCACACGATCCAAAGACCCGTGAACATCGACAATGCGTCCAATCGCATGCGGATCAACCGAGTAATCCGCACTATCGAGACGCACATAGTAATCACGCCCTAAACGCGTAGAAGCCTGCAAGCCTGCCGCAGGAAGAAGATCAGGCAAACGGATCAGCTTCTCATAGTCGTGATCCCACACCTGGTAGGGCGTATACCCTAACGCACGCACCGTGCGATGATTCGCCTTCTGGCTCAACCAGGACTCAAGCTGAGTATTGAAATCCTCAATCGAAGCGAATCTACGCCCAGGAAGAAACGACGTCCCCAGATAACCGTTAGCTCGCTCAATACGACCCTTCGTCTCCGGATCACGTGGTTTGGCCAGTTTCACCTTCACACCTAAAGCACCAGCCCACCCAGCACTCTGGGCAATCAACCGATGCCCCGACACCAGCCCAGCCTCGTTATCCCACAACAAGGCTTTAGGTAAACCATCAAAACGTGTCAGCAACACGTTCATCCCCGACAAAATATCCCCACACACCCGCGAGGGGATCATCACCGCCTCCAAACGCCGCGAGTAACACGCGATCATCGTGACCACCGGATAAGACAATCCCTGCTCCCCGACAACCTTCCCAGGAAACCACAAGTCACACTGGAACTGCTCACCCGGGGCGAACACCAACCGATCCGCCGGGTCAACCATCCCCAACTCGGCTTTCACCACTGCCACACGCTGACGAAACACCGTCGTACACCGACCATCATTGAAACCCACACGCTCCGCCAAAACCGTCGCCGGCATCTTCGGATACTCCGCCAACAACACTCGCATCTGGTCAACATACGGATCCACAATCGAAGGCCTACGCGCCCTGTCATACTTCGGTGGCCTATCCTGAGCCAACGCCCGAGCAACCGTCACACGCGAAACACCAAGACGACGAGCAATACACCGCCCCGATAAACCCTCAGCCACCGACAAACGACGAATCTCAGCCCAATCTTCCACTCTCAACACACTCCATCTCAAAACGAAGTGGCCTACATTTCAACCGTCAATACTGGACCATTATTCAACCGTCATCGACAAGTGGGTGCTCCCCGCGCAGGCGGGGATGATCCGTACGCGGACAACAACACTGGGACCGCATTCCCGTGCTCCCCGCGCAGGCGGGGATGATCCTGATTGCGTGATACCCGTGTGGTGGAGGTTGCCGTGCTCCCCGCGCAGGCGGGGATGATCCCGGACGATGATAAAACCCACACTCCTGGCACGGGTGCTCCCCGCGCAGGCGGGGATGATCCGCTGGAATCTGCCCACTTCGCCCTGCCGATTCTGTGCTCCCCGCGCAGGCGGGGATGATCCCGTATTGCGGGCGAGCAACTCGCCCAACTAGAAGTGCTCCCCGCGCAGGCGGGGATGATCCGCGGCGGCTGTTGCGGGCACTGTGATCCCGGTCGTGCTCCCCGCGCAGGCGGGGATGATCCCAGCTCGCCTACCTTCCACGCCGACAAACCAATCAGCGAATCGGGCCAGTTACTGTAATGCTTGTGGGTGGCTGATCTGGGATTGGCTGGCAGGATAGGTTCCAAACTTTTAGGGGCGTGGCTCAGCCAGTTACTAACCGGGGATTCCTGTGGGGGTTCTCGTGTTTTTAGTGTGATTTGTCCGTCTCTGAGGGTTTGGGATGGCCTGACCTGTTTACTCGTGGCTTGATTAGAAGCTTGTCCGCTCATTGCTGAGCGTGACTCATTACAGTATTGCCCCCGTGAACGCACGCGTTTTCCAGGCCAGACCAAAGAGCAATGCAGCACTGCCGATTCTTGGTTGTGAAATGGAAGGACACACGCTCATGAACATTGTCGCATACACCTACCAGTACGTCGTGGGAGTAGATACTCACGCCCGCACCCACACACTCACTATCCTTCACGCCGCTACCGGCGCCGAGATGGATACCGCATCATTTCCCACTAATCCGGCCGGCCTGGCACGCTGCGCATCATGGGTGAAGCGTCGCACAGGCACTACCCCCGCCGATGTGCTTGTCTCGATGGAAGGAGCCAGCTCGTACGGGTCGGGCCTGAGACAAGCTTTAGAATCCGGTGGCTACCTCGTTGTTGAGGCTCCTCGCCTGGTGGTTCGGGGCCGGAAAAGGACAGCGAAAAGTGACTGTCTCGACGCTGCAAGTATCGCTACCCGCACCCTGGCCATCGACGTCTCTTTGCTGACGATTCCACGCAGCGGTGATGAACGCCAAGCACTAAGGATCCTGCTTGCGGCAAGGACCCACATGACCCGGCAGGCTACAGCCATGATCAACGCTCTGACCGCCTTAGTACGAACCAACGATCTTGGTGTTGATGCCCGCCACCCCTTATCTAAGAAACAGATCCGTCAGATCAGTGCCTGGCGCACACGCGAAACGGATACCTATTTGCAGACTGTTGCCAGAAGTGAAGCCAAACGCCTCGCCACCGCCATCACCAGGGGCTGGCAGGACGCAAACGAGAACCTGGACGCTCTCGACACGCTCACCCAGGCAATGAGCCCAGCGTTGCGAGCAATGGTCGGTGTTGGCCCTGTCAGTGCCGCCCAGTTCCTCATAGTCTGGTCTCACCCCGGACGTATCCACTCAGAAGCAGCCTTCGCTTGCCTGGCCGGTGCTAGCCCGATACCCGCATCATCCGGCAACACTCAACGTCAACGCTTAAACAGGGGCGGTGACCGCCACTTGAACCAAGCACTGCACAACGTCATCCTGGTCCGTATGCGATTTGACGAAGACACCAAGAACTATGTTGACAAACGCACCGCCGAAGGCAAAAACAAACGCGAGATCATACGCTGCCTCAAACGCTACCTCGCCCGCAAAATCCACCGAGCACTCACCAGCGAACAAAACCCGACACGCACCAAGGAACTACTCAAAAAAGCCGCTTGACAACTATAGAAGCATCACACTTTCTTGCACAGTCCCGAGGCCACGCCGGCACCAGACGCTCCATCTGTTTCCTCTTTCTGACGGGGAACCGAGCGTGCTTTTCTGTCTGGTCCTGCGTGCAGGTGTGTGCTTTTCTAGCTGAAATTGGGTGTGGGTGGCACTTGGTACTGCGGAAATCCCGCTCTCAGCTAGAAAAAGCACCCAGGCTGAGCCAGGAAAACACACACCCGTAGACAAACGCCCGACGACGACGGCAAGCGGGCCGGGAACGCACGAGTACCAAGAACGCACGAGTACCAAGAACACACGGAGTATTTTCTTCAGCGTATCCTCAATCTGCCGCTCAGCCCAGGTATGCCTCCACGTCCGCTGGTGCTATATGCACTGTTACTTCGTCACCCGCAACGATGGGGTTTGACATGAACTGTGCCAGATCCACGTGTGCCGTGAGCCCGGCTGGACGCTCGAGGGTAACAGAATAGCCAGATTGCTGCGCATTGAGTTCCGTGACGCGCGTGCGCCACGTATTTGTTGCGGTGCTACCTGCGCTTGTTGCGGTATCTATGCCTGCTGCGGTGCTCCCCACGCTTCCTGACGCTTGTGTGTGGGCGGAACGCGAGATCCGCACCGCATTCGGCGAGATTGCGGCGAAATCGCGCGCCCCGTTTGTTTCAGGCCCGGATTGATTGGTCTGCTCGGGCGCTTCTGTGCGTGGCGCCTCATGGGCTGGCGCGCAGTGCAGTGTGATACCTTCCGTGGTGAATACTGCGCCCGCGCCGGAGAGCGACCCGCCGGAGAGCGACCCACTGATTCGGTTGATTCCGGCAAACGAAGCAAGGAAGGCGCTGCGGGGATGGGTGAGGTGCTCCCTTGCCGGTCCGCTTTCCACAATCTGCCCGTCTTGCAACACCAGCAAATGATCCGCTAATGCCACGACGTCCTCGATGGTGTGTGAAACCAGCAGGGTGGTGACGGGCATCTGGTCCATGAGTTCGCGCACGGTGGCTCGAAAGAGCCTGGCAGCGTCAACGTCGAGGGCCGCAGTTGGTTCGTCCAACAACAGCGTCTCCGGGCCGGCCGCGAACGCCCGGGCGAGTGCGACTCGTTGCTGCTGCCCGCCGGAAAGCTGGGCAGGGTAACGCCCACGGAATTCTTCCAGATTGAGCCGTTTTATCCATCGGTCTACGGTCTGCTTCGTTTTCTTGCGAGACATCGCTTGCGACGTTGGCCCAAACGCGATGTTCTGCTCCACGGTCATGTGCGGAAAGAGTTGCGCCTTCTGGCGTAATAGCACTGTTTTGCGCAGGTGCGGCGGAACTTCCACGGCTGGGTGAACTGTAGTATCGGTGAGCGTTGTGGTGCCGCGCCGCACATAACCGTCGAGTTGATTGTGAAATCCGGCCACCGCGCCCAAGAGAGTTGATTTTCCTGCGCCGTTGGGTCCGATGATCGCGGTGATGCGTTGGTCAGTGAATTTAGTTGCGGCATGCAGGGCGAAGTTGCCCTGGTGAACGGCGATGTCGACGACGACGTCGCCGCCGTGCGAATCGCGCAGGGGAGCGTGGTGGCTGGTTTCGTGGTCAGATGGCGTAATTGAGCTGGGGGAGTTCATGGTTGTTTCTTCTTCGGGTACCACGCCTTGGTGGCGATCATGATGCCGAAGGCTGCGGCCATGAGGAGGATGGCAAGGGCAATGGCAGCCGATGTGGAGACGCCGCCGCCATTAAATGCGGTGTATATGGCCAGCGGCATGGTCTGTGTAATACCTTCACGGTTCCCCGCAAAGAGTGCGGTGGCGCCGAATTCTCCGAGTGCCCGGGCGAAGGTGAGCACCGCGCCGGCGAGCAATCCTGGCCGGGCGAGTGGCAGTACGACGCGCCGGAGGACGGTCCACGGCGTGGCACCGAGCGATGAGGCAGTGGAAGCGAAACTTGGATCGATGCCGCGGAGCACCCCTTCCACGCTGATCACCATGAAAGGCATTGCAACGAAAACTTGAGCAACTACCACTGCCGGGGTGGAAAAGGGAAGCAAGAACCCGGTGGCGTCATATATCGGCCCGCCGATGATCCCGCGCCGGCCGAAGAGCATGAGTAGGGCAAGGCCGCCTACGAGTGGTGGCATAACCAGAGGTAAGTTGATGAGCACTCGGATGACAGTTGCGAGCCACGTGTTGGAACGCGCCAGGTAGAAAGCGAGTGGTATGCCGAAGAGCAGGCAGATAGCGGTGGTGATAAATGCGGTAACGAAGGAGAGCCGCAGGGCGCTCATCGCGGACGATGTTGCGATGTCCTGAAAAAAAGTGCCCCATTGTGCGCGCCACAGCAATGCGGCAATCGGCAAAATAATGGTGAGCGCTGCCACCGCCGCCATGAGTCTGAGCAGCGGTGGCAGCCGCAATTCGTCACGGTTGGCCAAAGCCATATCCCTTGAGAATCTCTTGTCCCTGATCAGACAATACGAAGTCAACAAACGCCTTCGCAGCCTCGGGATTTGTGGATGCCTTCAGAGCAGTGATGGGGTAGTAGTTCGTGATGTCGGAGGACACCGGAGTGTCGACTGCCTCCAGCGCTCCGTCACTGGCTTCCACGTCGGTTTGGTAGATCAGGCCCGCGTCTGCGTCACCGTTGGCAACCTTGGTGGCCACAGACGTGACATTCTGTTCTTCGGACACGGGCGTGATGCTGACATTCTCCTTGGTGAACAAGCGCTGGGTTGCCGCGCCGCACGGTACCTCAGGAGCACACACCACCACGGAGATTCCTGATTTCGTGAGGTCCTGAATTCCTGTGATCCCCTTGGGGTTGCCTTTCTCTACGGCGATTGTGATGTCGTTCGAGGCAAACAGCGTGGGATCGGAGGCTTCGTAGCCTTCGTCCGTAATCTTCTTCATGTTGTCTTCATCGGCGGATGCGAAAACGTCAACCGGGGCGCCTTCAAGAATCTGCGTGACCAAGGTGGACGAACCGTCGTACACCGGAGGTAGCACGTTGACGTCGGGGTATTCCTTATTGAACGCGGTGATAATGTCCGTGAACGAATTCTTTAGCGATGCGGCAGCGTAGATTTGCAGGTCTCCGGAGAGGTTCGTTCCCGACGCCGTCCGGCTGGCACCTTGCGTGGCTGGTGCAGTTGTGGCGTCTTGCCCGCTGGAATTAGATGACGAACATCCAGCTAGCAACACGGCGGCTGCTGCTGCAGCAGCTCCTATCAGTTTGGCGTGTTTCATATGTGTCTACATTTCATCTATAAGCCAGACGTGCGGTGGTCTTAATGGCTTCCAATGCGTCCCTAGATCAGTTCGGGCTTTTCTACGATGACGTTGGTGGCTTTCACAACCACGGTGGCGGTATCTCCTATGTGAAGATCGAGATCTTCAACTGCTTCGCGCGACATCAGCGACACAAAGCGGTACGGCCCGCATTGCATCGTGACTTGTGCCATGACCTTGTCCGTAAGGATTCCTGTAACCAGTCCGATTGCGTGATTGCGTGCGGAAGAAGGATTCCCGGAGGTCCGGGGCGATGGGGCTGCGCGAGTCTGTGCCAGTGCGGCGAGTTCGGCTCCGTCAACACTTTGGCGTCCCAATTCGTCTGTGACAGCTGTAAGTGTGCCGCTGTGGATCCAGCGGCGTAGCGTATCTTGACTTACCCCAAGAAGCTCTGCGGCTTGGGGGATACGATATACCGTCATGGTTGTGACTATAACACCGCAGATGCGGCAGATTTCGGTTACACATGTCGATTACGCTGCAATTATGCGGAAAAAATGCCGCATATGCGTTCAGGCCTAGCGCGTCGCGCGAGGCCTGATTCCTTTTCACAACGGAGAACCTGCAGGATGAAACGTATGATGCTGCAGAGAAGGGATGGGCGATGGCAGAATTCGACGCGATCGTACTTGCCGGTGGCGCATCGCGCCGGCTTGGCCGTAACAAGGCATTGGTGCGGCTGCGCGGTGTAACGCTGCTTGAACGCACCTGCGTCGCGGTGGCCGGAGCACGCCGTATCGCCGTCGTCGCACCGAAAGAAACGATTGCCGCGGCCTTTGCACACATACCAGGCAATGTGGTGCAGACGCTGGAGGATCCACCCTTGGGTGGGCCGGTAGCAGGTCTGATTGCGGGTCTTGACGCGTTGGGCGAACCGCGCGCCCAGATCGCGGTCCTTTCATGCGACGTGCCGCGGGCGGCAGATGCGATTGAGGTGTTACTGGGGCGTCCGTTGGAGGGTGCGGGAGTGTGCGCGGTGGACGGAACCGGGCGGCAACAGCTTTTGGTGGGGGTCTATTCGTTCGAATTTCTGAATTCCCGGCGTGCCGCAGTGGGTTCCGGCCACGGAGCGTCCATACGAGCGTTTATGGATGGAGGCGCGATTGAGGGCATTATGGTGCCCCCTGGAGTGACCGACGACGTCGATACTCCTCTGGATCTCCAGTGCCTCTCTGCCTCTGAGTAAAGCGGGCTCTGAGTAAAGCGGGTGCGCCCCCCGCGCCTCCAACGGGCTGCGGGATTAGGAGGCGCTTCTGAGGACGCCGTGATCCAGGCGAAGCGGCCGGTGCGCCCTCCGGGCGACCGCGGAATCGTGCGTGACGGCCACGATCGTGAGGCCTTCGCGGTTCAGGTCGTCAAATAATTGCAGGATGTCATCTCGCATGGCTTCGTCGAGGTTTCCGGTCGGTTCATCGGCAAGCAGGACTTGCGGCACCGCGATGATCGCGCGCGCCACTGCGACGCGTTGCTGTTCTCCGCCAGAAAGCTCATTTGGTTTGTGGTCACCACGGTGCGCTAAACCAACGCG
Source organism: Ancrocorticia sp. (assembly GCA_022648165.1). Taxonomy (GTDB): domain Bacteria; phylum Actinomycetota; class Actinomycetes; order Actinomycetales; family Actinomycetaceae; genus Changpingibacter. Next base: position 84,617 of record JALCLX010000008.1, on the reverse strand, counting down.
GGCAAGTGCCGCAGTGATTCTGTCTTCACGTTCGTCACGAGCCAGCCCTCTGCCCTCGAGCGCCACGTTCACGTTCTCTCTGGCGCTGAGCGTGGGTAGCAGATTGAACGATTGAAACACAAAACCGATGAGTGTGCGCCGCAGCTCCGTTAGCTCTTTGTTGGACGCGAGTGCGGTGTCCAGGCCATTGATGAGTACATGGCCTTCAGTCGGGCGGTCCAGTGCGCCCATCAGCTGCAGCAGCGTGGATTTTCCGCCGCCCGTGGGCCCCTGAATCGTGATGAATTCGCCGTGTTTCACTTCGAAATTGATCCCCTTGAGGGGGGTTATCTTCTGGCCACCTTTAGTAAATGACCGCTTGACGTCGGTCAACCGATACACGGCAGGTATCTGCGCCGATTCTGGCGTTGCCGCGCTAGGCGTGTTTTGGGTTGTAGTGCTCATAGAATTCCAATCTCATGCAACGGTTCGTAATGCCTCGGCAGGGCTCAGCTTGGAGGCGCGCCACGCCGCGAAGCTGCCGGCGATGATTCCTCCCAGAATTGCCAGGCCAACGGCCGCCAGAATGATCCATATGGTCAGTGGTGCGTGGAGTGTGATGTCTGAGCTGGAGGCCAGCGTGCTCATCGCGTTGCCGCCCATACCGCCCATACCGCCCATACCGCCGCCAGATCCGCCACCTGGCCCGCCTCCTTGCATATTTGCCATGCCCGTGGCACTCGCCGAGGCACCACCGGTATGGAGAGTGGGAGAGACGATGTTAATGATTGCGATCGCGCCCAGGCCCAAAGCGAGCCCGGCGAGCCCACCAATGAGTGCGCGTGCCAGCGATTCGCCAGCGATCTGGCCCACAACCCGCTTGTTGGACCATCCAATCGCTTTGAGAGTTCCGATCTCACGGCGCCGCCGTGTCACTCCGGAGCTGGTGAGAAGGATGGCTAGGACGAATGCGACCACTAATACGATAAGCGAGAGCCAGCGCCCCAGATTGGTAATGAGAGAGGCCGCGCTGGAAAGTGATCCAGAGATTTGTTCGGCAAGATCAGCTTGGGTGCTCACGGTTGCATCAGGAAGCGCCGTTTCAATCTGGTCTTGGACCGAGCTGATCGAGGAGGCCGATTCGGCACTGACGTAGATAGTGGAGACTACATCGCCTGAATCAGACAGAGTCTGTGCCGTCTTGAGTGGAAGAAAAACATCGGCCGCTGCGTCTGATTGGTTGGTAGTGGAGGAGACAATACCCACGATCGTGACATCTTTTTCGCCCACTGTGATTGTGTCGCCGGTGGAAAGTTCTTCCGTGTCTGCATAAGTTGAATCAACCAATGCTACAAGCTTGCCAGAATCAGAGGATTTCAGTGCGCGTCCAGCGGTCACTTCTACGCCAGAAAGTGGCCCCACAGCTGTCACAGATGGATCCACTCCCAACACGCTGAAAGAATCGATCCCAAACGAGCTGCCTCCCTGGCCGCCAGGGCCGCCTTGCATGCCGCCGCTGGGGGCATCGCCCGGCTGGGATGTGGAATTGTTATCCGAGCGTTGTGACGAATCGGGCAACTCGCCACTGAACGTGGTATTCGTGAGGCTGAGTGCACCGGTTGCCGCGGCGACGTCGGACAACTGCGAAATGGTGTTAACCGTGCTTGCGTCGATTGTCCCTCGCATGCTGTCTGTCATCAGACGCGATTGAGAGAGTTTCTGTGTGCCATCGCCGGTTGACGTTCCATCGTTTTCGCCGAACTCGAACTGTTGGCTTGGCTGATCGCCAGGCTCAGCTGTAGCGCCAGTAACGGTGATATCGGTGCCGACGCCATATATCCCTTCAAGGGCTTCGGCCTGCGCCTGTGTAACTCCCGTCGATAGGGACGACACCACGATGACCAGCGCAATTGCAATCGCAAGGCCTGCAGCAACCACGGTAGTCTGCCGGCGCCGCCCGAATACTTCACGGCGCACCATAGTCCAATACATGCGGTTCCTCTCTTAATATGCTGTCTCCAAGCATCGCTCAATACCCGCCCGCATGAATCACGCCAGCGGATACACATATGTACTGCATGCGCGGTACATGGTGTTACGGCACTCAGGCGATGCGCAGGAATCGCATGCGTGCCAAGATGGCCTTTATGGACAGGCATCCGGAACCGTGGCAACCACGCGTCCCGCTGTGGGTGTACGACGTCGTCGCCGTGGCCGTGGTACTCCTCGTAGGCGGGTTCTTTGTGTGGCACGGATTCCGGCCGGGCGTGATACCAGTCCCGAATGCGCCACGTGGCCCAGTTCAAGGTGGAGGTGGACCTCCCGGCGCGTTTGGTGGAATGAGCGCGGGGCGATACGTATGGCTTCACCTCCCCGTTTTATTGAGCGCCGCCGCAGTTGGCGTACGCCGTTGGTGGCCTTACGTGGCATACGGAGTGACACTGGCATGTTTGATCGCCGTCGTACTGTTTGGCGGCCCAGTAGCCGGGCCTGCGCTCGCATTGGTCATAGCGCAATTTGGCCTGGCGAATCGCCGTAGCAGGAATACTGCCCTCGTAAGTGGAATAGTAGCGGCGGTTGTGATCGTGATTTTGAGCTTTGCTGCCACTCATTGGGGTTCACCTGATCTGTCTTTAGTAGTGGCAGCGGCAACTGTGGCAATCGCTGCAGCGCTGGGTGATTCCACCCGGTCGCGGCGCGAATATGTGGTACTGCTAGCTCGGAGAGCCTTCCATGCCGAGCAGACGCGTGAGGCGGAGGCGCGCCGGCGCGTGGCGGACGAACGTCTGCGCATCGCTCGTGATCTTCACGATACGGTTGCGCACGAAATTTCCGTGATCAGCCTGAACGCGGGCGTGGCATCCAGCGCCTTGGAGTCCAGTCCAGAACGCGCTCAGAAAGCGCTTGCGACCATACGGAGCGCCTCACGCGGTGCCCTCAAGGAGATTGGGGAATTGCTGCATTACTTGCGTTCCGATGGGGAAGCTGCGACTGCACCTCCACGTCCCATTTTGGAGAGCCTGCCGGAACTGGTGACCCAGATGCGCGAAGGCGGATTAAATGTGGGTTTGGATATCCGTGGGGACGTGGCCACAGTAGGTCCGTCAGCTAGCGTGGTGGTTTACCGCATTGTTCAAGAAGGCCTGACGAATGCGCAGAAGCACGGTTCTGGGAACAGCGCAACCGTACAGGTCTCGATCACTCCCGCTATGCCGCGTGATTCAGCTCCTTCCCATGTGCCGTTCGGCATTCCTGGAGGAACTGTTCGTATATTCGTCACGAATCCAGTGGACGGCGTACGGCGAGACGTTCCCGGGCACGGGCTTGGGCTGGTTGGAATACGCGAACGGGTGGCCGCGCTCGGCGGTCACGTGACTGCCGGGCGCGTGGGTAATCAGTGGGTGGTGGATGCCGTCGTACCCACCGTGGACGTGCGATAGTTGGATGTAACAACGCAAGTTTCCCGGGAGAACGATGACAACAGTCCTTGTGGCGGACGATCAAGCCCTCATTCGGCAGGCCGTGACAGAGATACTCTCCACGCATCCTCGTATCAGTGTGGTAGGCGAGGCGCGCGACGGCGTCGAAGCTATCTCGGAGACGCGAAGCAAACATCCCGACGTCGTATTAATGGATATTCGCATGCCTGGTATGGATGGGATCGAGGCGACGGCGCAAATATGCGCAGATCCTGCACTCGCGGAAACGCATGTTCTGGTGCTCACCACATTTGAGGAGGACGATTATGTGGTTTCGGCACTCAAGGCTGGTGCATCTGGCTTCATCGGCAAGGGCGCAGAGCCCGATGACATCATTCGCGCCGTGCTCTCCGTGGACGCTGGAGACGCTCTGCTCTCCCCAAACGCCACACGCAGCTTGATTCAGCGATATATCGTGCGTGAGAACGCAGATAATGGCGTGTACGCAGTACCGTTAGCGCATCGCGATTGGGGACCGGGCGCACGTGAACTGACTGACCGCGAACGTGAGGTGCTCGTATTGGTGGCACGCGGTTATTCGAATGCGGAGATTGCGGACTTGCTGGTGATTTCTCCGCATACCGCGAAAACGCATGTCAACCGGATCATGATGAAGCTAGATGCTCATGATCGTGCACAACTGGTGATCTTCGCATATGAGTCAGGGCTTCTTGCCCCTGGAATGTGAGTGAGCGCCTTGGACGTTGCGAATAGATCGACTTGAGCGTTGCGAATCGATCGATTCGTCACGGGTGTGAGACCTGGACAATACGAATGATGTCCTAGTCCTGCCGGTGCATGTTCTACACTAGCGGGGTACAGCCGATTCTCCGCGGATTATGCGGGATCGGTCCGCGGAGAAAGTGTGGTGGAGCGTTGGAAACTGAACACGGCAGCACGAACCCCAGAGCATCTGATTTTGACCAGTTGCTTGCCGATACGCCAGGTGCCGCCCCGGCGAAGAAGAAGCGCTCCGCGTGGAAGATCGTCCTGATCGTGGTGCTTGTGATTGTGGCGATCGCCGCTGCCGCGGCCGCAGCGTTGGGGATATTTGCCCGCAATACAATCAACGACATGCATAAGATCGGTGATCCGTTTGCTGACATCACGGATAGGCCGAGCAATGAACCGTCCTCAAGTGCAACAGAAGACGGGACGGGCGATCCAGTCAATTTTCTGATTATGGGTTCCGATTCTCGGATTTCCGCAGGGGATCCGAACGATTGGACGTATGGCGCGCAACGCACAGACGCGCTGATGCTGATGCAGGTATCGGGGGATCGGCAGCACATCTCTATCATGTCAATTCCACGTGATTCGTGGGTGGCGATTCCCGGTAACGGAACGGCAAAGATCAACGCGGCGTTCTCTTATGGCGGGCCATCATTGACGATCCAAACGGTGGAACAACTCACCGGGGTGCGCATCGACCACATCGCATTGGTGGACTTCACCACGTTCAAAAAGCTGACAGATATTGTAGGTGGGGTGACGCTCGAAACTGCCGACGGAACGCAACATTTCGACGGCGACGAAGCCCTGGCGTACGTACGTGAACGTTATAGTTTGCCGCGGGGCGATTTCGACCGAGTGCGCCGCCAGCAACTGTGGATGAAGGCCGTCCTTTCCGAGCTTCTGACAAAGGAGACGTTGTCCTCTCCGACGAAGATCATGGCTATCGCGAATACGCTCAGCGATTATGTGGCCGTGGACGACGGCTTGGACACGGGCACGATCGTCTCCTTGGGTTCCTCATTAGTGGGCTTCGACAAGAGCAACTTGGTGCTCTTCACCGCGCCGGTGGCTGGTACTGGCACGTCTGAGGACGGGCAGTCGATTGTCAATCTCAATATGAATGAGCTGGCGCGGGTATCGAAGGCATTCCAGCAAGATGACGTGCCGGCCTTCGTGCGGGCAAGTAGTGATGCGCTGGATACGTTGGACGGCCGCCCGGTGGACTGAGTGGGAGCCTCCCGCGGGGTCCTAGATCACTGCGAACCTGGATCATTGTGAACCTAGGCAATCGGGAAGCCGAGCACTCCGGAAGCCCGAGCACTCCGGAAGCTTGGGGCGGACTTACCAGGTGGCGCCGTCGTCGGCCGAGTGAACAACTGAATCGCCGGCCCAGAGCCACAGCGTGCCATCGCTCGCCTGCGAAAGCGCCGTGCTTCCGGGCTGAACAGTGCCTGTTGCAGCACATGCGGAATTCGTCTGGTTGAGCGCGGAGTCAAATGTTGCAATTGTGACGCCGTCGCACGAATCGGAATCGATGATGGCTGCGAAGTAGCCACCGCCGTTGCGGGCGGTGAGTGCGTCGATTCCTGCAACGGGTGCAGGACTTGTAACCCACGTGGCACCTTGATCAGATGTGGATTTGACCTGGCCATCTGAACACACCACGCCCGCCGTGAGCGTGTCTACGGGTGCGAGGCGAACAACCGTGCATGGCGCGGCAACAGTGACCAGCCCGGGTGCGCGCAACGAACCATCAGATGCACGGTACCAGGATTGGGACAGCGGTTCGGACGACGTTGCCCATGTATCGCCACCTGTATAGCTGTGAATGCCAGTATCCGTGGAGCAGTCCGCCGTAGCGAGCCCAATAGCCGATACGTAGGAGCCATCTGTACCGGTCATGATTCGCTGAAGAGAGCTCACACCGAGTGTGGTGCCCACGTCTATCGTAGCCCAGTTCGTTCCTGCAGAATGCGTGTATTCGATCGTTGCACCGCCGTCAGGGCATGTACCCGAGGTGGCGCGGAAAGCTGTCTCGGAATCGCTTGCAGTGAGAATTCGGTTCGAAATGGCAATCGATATCGGTGTAGCGGTAGCTGACGGCGTGGCGGTAGGCGACGGCGTGGCGGTAGGCGATGCGGTCGATGATTGTGTGGGCTCGGCCGTCTCAGAATGAGATGGCGTTCCGGGTACTTCGCCAGCATTCGTTACTGGCCGCGTGGCGCGTTGAAAAGCCAGAACGCTCAGGATCACCACAAGAACTGCAATGAGGGCGAGTGCGATAGCTTTGAATGCCGAAGAAGGTTCAACTCCTCCGATACGGGATGATTTCTTAGGTGCCATTTAACGAACCCTCCAGTGTTTGCCGCGCGCCGGTGCGCGGTGCGAAAACGGAGATGATGAGCGTGTTTCCGTATCGGCGATGTACGCTGGCGTGTATTCACGTTGCTGCCACGTGGTAGATCCTGATGACACGGTGGTTCCCGCGAGTGTGCGTGAAATATGCGGGCCTTGATCTGCCTGTACAGATTCCAATGGTTGGTGCTGAGCCGGGCGCTGCATGGTAAAGACTTCCTTTTGAGGATGTGCATCAGCCGGTGTGAGCGCGTTGAAGAAAGCAGCGGTATCCCTGATGGCCGGTGCTAGTTGGTGTGCCGATTCCTGATACACCGCATCAGGCTTGCCATATGGGTCCACAATGTCCAGCTCTTCTTCCGTAAGCATTCGGACCGTGCCACGCAGTTGATAGGCGGCCGCAACGCCGGCCTCAAACGTGCTCAAGCCGCGTGCGGCGAGGGCGTTGATATCGCCAACCGTGATCTCATGCGCGATATGGGCGAATTCGCGCATCGTGAATGTTTTCTTTGTGGCCTGCGGTAAGGTGCGTACCACCCGGCGGCGCCGTGAAAGCGATGCAGTCAGAACCAGGTCGGCCTGCGCGATCATGTCCGGTGTGAGACGGCGGGCCTCATGGCGTCCGATGTCTGTAATTCCAAGGCCGAGTGCCACTTCAACCTGTTGCGGTGGTACACGGCTGCCTGGAACGGCGCGTGTACCTGCACTCTCCACAGTGAACAGCTGCCGATCGAGAGTATCGCGCAACAGGAATTCGGCCAGCGGAGACCGGCAGATATTCCCGGTGCACACAGTCAAAATCCTGAATGGCGCCATCCCTAATTACCCCCGAGGACGTGCTGGCTTTCTTCGGGAACACGTGCTGTACGCGCGGGGAACGGGTGTTCCCCTCCTTGCGTTGGCGTGTGTCCATACGATTGATACGAATATGCGCCATAGCTGTAGGAATCCGGACCGCGTGTAGGCACCATCGTGGGAATGATGCCGAGGACTTTCCCGTTGACGGCTGCGAGCGATTCCAATGCGCTGGCAAGTTCTTCCTTACGGGTTTTTCCAGCGGCTGAGATGACGACGGCGCCGCCGGTAATTTTGGAGAGAATTGCTGCATCAGTGACGACCAAGACTGGGGGTGCGTCGATGATAATGAAATCGAAGTGTCCTTCAAGCTTATCCATGAGCCGCGACATCGCGGTGGACTGGAGGAGCTCCGAAGGATTCGGAGGAATACGCCCCGCTGGAAGCACGAAGATTTGCCGGCGGCCCCAGCGCTGCAAGGCGTCTTCCAAATTGAGGCGGCCCACAAGCAGATCCGATAGGCCGTTGCTTCCTTCAATGCCGAGCAGCTTCGAGACCTTGGGTTTGCGCAGGTCTGCATCAATGATGAGAACACGGGAGCCGGCGTCGGCCATCACGATTGCGAGGTTGACGGCGGTTGTGGACTTGCCCTCCGAAGGGCCTGCAGAGGTAATAACGATGCTTTTCTTATCGTTGCTGTCAATATTGATGTACTGAAGATTAGTCCGCAGGGTGCGGTAGGACTCCACCAAAGGATTACGAGGATCATCAAGGGCGATCAGGGGCCTCTTGGCAGATTCTGCGTCTTTGCCGACCGTGCCGATAATGGGAAGGTTGGTGACTTCCGCAATATCCGCCTTCGAGTGGATCCGGGTATCCAGAACGGCGCGCAGAACCGCAATGCCGATTCCTAGGAACAAGCCGAGGAGAAGGCCAAGTGTCAAGTTGCGGGCCACCTTGGGGCTGACGGGTGCATCGGGAACTTGGGCCGGTTCGATAGTCTGCAACTGCACGCGCGCCTGGGAACCATCAGAGGAATTTTCAAGCTCGTCGGACACAACGTTCGCGAAGACGGTGCCGATCGTATTGGTGACGCGGGCGGCCTTCTCCGGATCTGGATCTGTGTACGAAATATCAATCAAGACGGTGTTCGTTGGGGAGCTGGCCTCTACCTGCTTCGCAAGTTCGGTAGACGTTGTGTCAAGGTCCAGCTCCTTAATGACCTCGTCAAGCACGATTGAGCTGGTGACCACGGAAACGTAAGACGTCACTGCCTGCCGCGCAAAATTAGATCCCTGAGAAAGATCTCCGGTTGACGCATCGCCGGAGCGCACAGAGACGAAAAGCTCGGTCTTCGCCTGGTACTGCGGCGTGGCTGTCAGTGAATAGACGGCCGCAGCGCCGGTGACAAGAAGTGTGGATAACAGAATAAGTATCCAATTCTTACGGAAAATGGCGAGATATTCACGCAGTTCCAAAGTTCGGGGCCTCTCTTCGATATGCGAGGTAGTGCCGAGCCTCCGTGGGCTAAACAGTAACATATACACTCTAGCGGCAGTACAGAGCCATTTCTAACGAGTAGCTGTGATGCCGGGCACGCGCTAGTTGTGGCGGAATAGCGCTGCTGCGACGGCCAGGCCGAGCCATGCGCCGAGTGAATTCGCGACGACGTCGCTCACCGATGCTACGCGTTCTGGAAGTGCCAGAAGTTGCGTAAGCTCCACACCGGCCGATAGCAGCGGCAGGCCGATGGCCGGTATCCAGCGATGACCGGGGGAGAGTGCAAGGCCTGCGAAGAAACCGAGTGGCATCACCATAGCAACGTTCGCCGTGAACTCTAGGTCACGATATCCAAACCATCCCGGTAGGCCGTGTGCGTGCGCGGCTGCCAGAAAATGCAGGATTTGCGGCATCATTCCGTCGTCCACTCGCTCTGGGCGTAGCGTAATGATCAACATCGCCAGCGCGGAAAGCGCGAACCCAAACAAGCCCACCCATTGATGCACCGCGAGGTGAAAAGAGTTTCTATCCGCTGTAGAAGAGCGGCTCATCGTCTGGTTGCGCACTCCGTTAGCTTACCTGCTTGGGGCCGGTGCAGTGACCGGAGGGTCGGAGTCCCATTCTGCCTGATGCAGATTGTGGCGTCGCTATTGATATCGATTTAACCCGGGTGATATGCCGCGGGCTCTACCTGGGGTATTATTCTTGTCAAGTAGGAAATTTCACTCCGGATACCGTGTTTCAGGAGTGTACCTGTACTCTCCGCCTGCGCTCGGCCCAGCGCCGTGGCGCCTCGAATTTGCAGGCCAGATCGGTTGCGCGCAGAACCACCAGTGAAGCGCGTGTCCATAGAATTAGTGAGGTCTACGTGCCAGAAAACGCTCCTCGGCCAGGTGGCAGGCCGCGTGATACCCGCATCAGCGAATCACTTCTTGCCGCTGCCGCGCGCATCATTGAGCGCGACGGTTACAACCATGCCACAGTGGAAGGCATTGTGCGTGAAGCAGGCACAAGCAAACCAGCGTTTTATCGCAGGTATCCCAGCGTCGCATCCATGATTCCTGCCATCATTTCAGCTCGCCACAATCTTGATGTACCAAGCGACACAGGTTCGTTGGAGGGAGATCTGAGGGCCTTCCAGTACCAGCAACAGGAACTCCTGAGCGATCGCGTTGTCCAACGCTGCATGGCTGGATGGTTGGCCGATTTATCTGAATCCCCCGAACGGATGCATCCATTTGCTATCGAATTTGCGGCAAAACGGCAACAGGTTGTCAGCACGATTCTGGAACGCGCTGTCCAACGCGGTGAGATCAGCGAATTGCCAACTGCATCCGATCACCTGTTTGAAGCGTTAGTGACTCCGCTTCTCTATCGTTCGCTTTTCCCTCAGACCGGGAAGGTAGGACCGGACGAGATAGAACTGACAGTGCACCTGGCGTGTAAGGTGGTTTTGTGCAAGGATTCCCCACCCGCCCCGAAGAAATAAGGACACGCAGTGGCGAGTGCGCCACGAGCGGTTGGATGCTTGACCCGAGCCTGCTTCACCTCAACCATGGCTCCTTTGGCGCTGTGCCGCGTGTGACGCGTGAATATCAGCAGGCGCTCCACAATGAGATGGAAGCATCTCCGGTACGGTGGTTTCTTACGGTGTACGGGCGGCTGGCGGCAGCACGCCGGCAGATCGCTGTGTTTCTGGGCACGGATCCGAAGTATCTCGCGTTGATTCCGAACGCATCAGCTGGCGCAACAGTTGTGATGAACGCCGTGCATATGAGGCCCGGAGATAATGTGATCGTTACAGACCACGGTTACGGAGCCGTTGTGATGGGCGTGAAACGCCATGCCGCTGCGCACGGCGCCACCGTGACTACCGTGCATATTCCGTTAGATGCGGACGGCGGGGGCGCCGTCGCTCGGATCCGCGACGCCATCACAGATCGCACCGTGGCTGTGGTGGTTGACCAGATTTCTTCAGCAACAGCCACCCTGTTTCCCGTGGCCGATATCGTGCGGGCTGCGCACGCGGAAGGGGTACCGGTGTTGGTAGATGGCGCGCATGCCCCAGGCCTGATCGCGGGCGATCCCGCATCCATTGGAGCCGACTGGTGGATTGGCAACCTGCATAAGTTCGCATGCGCACCGCGGGGTAGCTCGGTATTGGTGGTGCGTCCTGACGTTGCTGGGGAGTTGCATCCGCTCATTGATTCGTGGAACCCGGCAGGCCCATTTCCTGAGCGTTTCGATGTCCAGGGAACACTTGACTACACAGGTTTTTTGGCCGCACCACGATCGTTCGAATACATTGCGGACGAATTCGGCTGGGATGCGGCGCGTGACTACATGGAACGGCTTGTGGAGTATGGGCAGTGGGTGATTGCGGATGCGTTTGGCCGCGCGACTGGTGAAGACCATATGGTGCGGTTGAAGTCGCCACCACCGGCGATGCGGCTCATACGGCTGCCTGGTTGCCTAGGGCGCGATCGCGATAGCGCAGATGCGCTGCGGCTACCCATTCTGGAACGATGCGGCGCTGAATGCGCCTTTACCAGCTTCGACGGGATTGGGTATATCAGGATATCCGCGCACGTGTATAACACCGCTTCAGATTTTGAGCGTTTTGCCCAGATATGTGTTCCCGTACTGTTGACGATGTGATGCGAATTCTGCTCACGATGGGATCGCGTAGGCACACGCAGTGGTTCGTGGGTTCACGCACTAGGTGGGCCGGAACGCGTCTGGCCCACCTAGTGCACGGACTGGCTACCTCCTAGCTCTGAAACCATGTAGAGCTGCACAGTCCATCATGTGATCGTCCGTCCCCCTGCTGCGGACGATGAGGAGCGGTGGATTTCCTGGTCGAAGGGTCTGCACTCATCGCTCACTTCTCAGGATATGAAGTGGGAAGCGTTGAGAAATAGGCCAATAGTCTCGATTATGGGATATTGTGCACCTTCTTTCTGCACGTTTGTGCGCTGTGGGTGTGTAGTAGTTCCTGGGGTTTCAGGCTAGGTGTCCGTTCGTTCCTCACAGGAGTGAATGGTATATTTCCGCAATCTCTTCTGGGCTTGTCTTGCGCGGGTTTCCGTCAGTGCACACATCTTTGAAGGCAGCTTCGGCAAGCGGTTCAATATCAGCCGCTGTAGCGCCAATCGATGTAATCGTGGTGGGATTGCCTAGTTTGATTGCGAATTCACGGATCGCATCCACGGCCTTCTTGCGGACTTCTTCAATGGGAAGCGTATATGCGCCGTCGACGTCGAAGGCGGCGGCGATATCGCGGTATTTCTCGCCGGTGTATGGGGCGTTGTATTCCAGTACCGCAGGCAGCAGTATTCCGTTGGCGAGTCCATGCGGTGCATTGAAAAAGGCGCCGAGCGGGTGTGACATGCCGTGGACCAGACCCAAACCGACGTTGGAGTAGCCCGTGCCTGCGATATATTGGGCCATTGCCATTTGATCGGCTGCATCAGGATCGCCGTCCGCAGCTTTCGGCAACGCTTTCGCGATCATCTGGATGGCTTTCAAGTGGAACATAAACGAATCGCCGTGGATGCAAGACGAATTCGAAAATGATCAAAAGCTTCTGGGTGCCAATTGGGGAGCCCATGGCTACGAGAACAATAAAGATATGGTAGATGTCTTTTGCGCCGAATCTTACGAACAAGGAGTGATCGCCAAGCGTTTCGCACCAGAAGACGTATTCGCTGACTATTTGGCGGTCAGTAATGATGGCGAGTAGCGCAACGGCAGAGCTCCTCGCGCAGATCCGGCGTTGGGCGGAGATAGAATCGCCCACTGACGATCCGGCTGCGGTTACACGACTGGCAAATTATGCAGGCGATCAACTAGAACAACTGGGCCTCGATGTACAGCTCCAGCGAGTATCTGGTTTCGGGGATCGCGTGCTTGCGCGTACGTCTGCGGATCGTGTTGGCATCTTGATTGTGGGCCACACGGATACTGTGTGGCCGATCGGTGCCAAGTCTTTCGCCATCGACGGAAATAAAGCCTTTGGACCGGGGATTTATGCCATGAAAGCGGGAGCGTGTATCGCAATTGCGGCTCTGCGAGACGCACTTGGCCAGGCACGCAGGTCGATGCTTCCTGTCACTATGCTGTTGACGAGTGACGAAGAAGTGAGTTCTCCCCAGTCGCGTGGTCTTATTGAAGAACTCTCGCAGCGTTCCGATGCTGTACTTGTATTCGAACCGAGCGGGCCACATGGCGCCATTAAAACATCGCGATCAGGCACGGCGCGCTTCGTCGTGGACATTGAAGGGCGAGCAGCACATTCCGGGGCGGACCATGCGCACGGGCGCAGCGCCGTCGTCGCATTGGCGGACACCATCATGGCGCTTGAAGGTATGACCGACTACCAGAAAGGGCTAACCGTCAACGTTGGGGTGGTTTCCGGAGGAACGCGCCCGAACGTGGTTCCCGCGCACGCGACGGCTGCGGTAGACGTGCGCGCGGTAAGAGCCACCGATATGCAAAAAGCCGTTGCGGCGATCAGTGCGCTCCACTCCCAGCGGCCGGATATCACCATTTCGGTGCACGGAGGAGTGACACGCCCCCCGTTCGAAAGGGGGACCACTGCGCAGCTTTTCGAGGCTGTGCAACGTGCCGCGCGCGCCTCCGGACTCACATTGGCGGAAACCCACAGCGGCGGCGGTTCGGACGGCAATCTCGCAGCCGCAGTGGGCGCGCGAGTCTTGGATGGATTGGGCGCGGTAGGCGGTGGTGCGCACGCGGATGACGAGTATATCGATATCACGATGCTCGCCCGCCAGGTGGAGCAAGCGAGTTTTCTTTTGCGCACCATACGGCCACGGACGGATAGCGCACACGCATGAGAGGAAAGGTACAGAAGAATGACAAGCGGTTTTAGAGCGATTGGTCCTGCTGGGAAGAGCCCCCTCTCGCCAGCTGTCGATACCGGCGCTTTCGTTTTCATATCAGGCCAAGTGGGTACCGATGTGGTAACGCGCATTGCCCCTGCGAACGTCCGCGACCAGGCACGAATCGCTTTGGAGCGAGTGGGAGCATTACTCAAGGAGGCCGGGCTCGGTTTTTCTGATGTGGCAAAAGTGAACGTGTATTTGGCCGATATGCGGGATCTTCCAGCGTTTAACGAAATCTACGCACAGTACTTCACAGGAGATGTGAAGCCAGCACGTTCAACAGTAGGCGCTCCCTTGCCGAAACCAAATTTCCGTGTGGAAGTAGAGGCGGTGGCTGTTCGCCATTGAGGCGCTCTCTGGGCCGGCAACAGGTAAGCGGGTGGAAGGATATGCATCTTTCCACCCGCTAGATCCATCGTCTGTATCAGGAATTGGCGATGGATGAAGGATCACCTCTCCATGGAGAGATGACGGAGGCTGCCGCGTTGTGTTTTTTCTGTGCAGTGCGGCAGGCCTCACGATTTACTTTTCGGCTCCGGCCAACATCCCCTTCATGAAATACTTCTGGAGGAAGAGGTATGCGATGAGGATCGGCAGCACGCCGAGCAAAGACGAAGCAACTGCCGCATTCACATTCGAACCCTGTGCACCGAAGAATGCTGCAATTGAAGGAGCCAGTGTTTTCATTGACGAATCCGTCATGATGTATGAGCTCAGCGCGAATTCGTTCCAGCAGTAGACGCCGGTCAGAATGACCACAGAGATTGTGACCGGCTTCAGGATCGGGAAGATGATCCGAAGCACCACTTGGAAGCGGTTAGCTCCGTCGATCGCTGCTGCCTCCTCAAGGGCAGTTGGCACGGAGCGCAGAAACTGCGTGTAGAGGAATACTGCGCGAGGCAGTTCGAGACACGTCAATGGGAGGATCAGACCCAGATATGTGTTGAGCAGTCCCATCGAATTCAGCATGGTGTACAACGGCACCAAGATACTTAACGGCGGAACCATCATCATTGCCAGGATTAACAGTTCGATGAAACGGTTGAACGTGGTACGGCGGCGCGCAAGAGGATATGCGGCGAAGATGGAAAGTAGCACCGTTAACAGGGTGGCTCCGATTGTCACCACCGCGCTGTTGAGGACTGAACGCAGTATTCCGCCATCGCTGATGGCGGTGGCGAAATTTGTGAACGTCAATCCGGAGAAGGGAAACTTCCACACGGATGAGAGATCGTTTTGTGCCTTGAAGGACGTTGTGAGAGCCAGGTAGAAGGGGATGAGCTGTACGACGCACGCAATGACGAGGGCGACGACGGCGCCCTGGGATGTTTTTTGTGTTTTCATCTGTCAGCCCTCCACCTTAGAACGAAGCTTGTCGAAGGAAAGATTGAGTATCACCGTCATGATCGCGATGATCAGGAATAAAATGATTCCTTGCGCTGCCGCGTATCCCGCTGCCTGATTACCGAAATAAGTTCGCCCGATCAGGGTTGAGACGGAATGTGTGGAGTATCCCGGTCCTCCTGCGGTGAGGATCTGAATAATGTCATACAACTTCAATCCACCGATTAAGTTCAGCACGCAACTAGACGCGAAAGCCGGGACAAGCTGCGGCATCGTGATATAAAAGAACTGCTTTGCGCCTTCTGCGCCATCCAACGATGCTGCTTCTTTCACCTCTCCGGGTATCCCTTGGAGCCCAGAAAGATAGATAATCATGGAAATTCCAACGAACTGAATAGAGTTGATGAGCACGATCACCGCGATGGCGAACCCCGAATTGTTGAGCCACGCCACCGGCGATCCTCCAAACACGGAAAGAATGTCGTTCAGCGCGCCCTGGTTGTAGCGGAACACCAAGTAATACATGGTTCCCATCACGACTGGAGAGACAAGTGCTGGAAGATAGATGATCGCGCGCATGACGCCTCGGCCACGAATATTGCGATCCAGGAGCACCGCAATGGGAAGTGCAATGAGCTGCTGAAGTATCGTTGAACCGAAACCGTAGATGAAGGTATTTCGCAAAGCGACTGCAAAGTTCTCATCAGTGAACAGCCGCTGAAAATTAGCGAATCCAACAAAGTCCCTGGTGGGCGAGTAACCGTCCCAATTCGTCGCCGCGATAACAATCCCGTTAATCACCGGATAAATGATGAATATCGCGAACAGAACCAGCGCCGGCAGGTACATGATATTGACGGATGCTCCGCGAAAGCGGCGTCGCTTCCTCGGGGCACTGACCCCGGTGGGGTTTGAATGCTCTTTCAGCATGCTTTCCTCTATCTGAATATGGATGCGTGTGCCGCGCTTCGCGCGGTTCGTGTGCGGCGTGCCTTGCATTGCTTCAAGGCACGCCGCACCTTCAGGGGATAAGGAGAGAAGGTAGAAGTGATTAAAGGTAGAAGTGATCAGTTATCTTGTTGGCCGTAGAGAGTGTCAAATTCCGTTTTCATCTGCTCTGCGGCATCCGCCGGTGTAGCCTGCTGAGTGATTACTGAATCGGTTGTGGAGATGATGGTGGACCACATACCGTTTGGTAGATAGGCGCGATCGAAGAACGGCTTTGTCTCCAGTTCGCCAGGTTTGACCCACTTGTCAAAGCTGGATTGGATCTTTCCGAGGTCCACGTCAACATTCGTCAAGCCACTGTACGTGCCATTCGCCTCTGCAAGCTTCTTCGCGTTTTCTGGTTGCGCTAAGAAGTTCAAGAAGTCCAATGCTTCTTCTTTGACATCACTGTTCTTGGCAACGCCGTAGGAATTCACCCCTTCGCCGCCTACCAGATAGCGATCCCCGATTGCTGAAGGAATTGGAATAAACCCGATATTCGCATCTTCGTTATACGTTAACGCAGTTGTGAGTAGTGTGGGCTGGGCGAAGGAGAATGCTGCCTCCCCTTGTGCTATCTGCAACGCCATATCGTCAGTTGAAGCGGACGAGTAATCAGGGTTGAAGTAGCCGGCTTCAGCCCAATCGTTCACCATGTCCAGCACGTTCTTTTGCCATACGGACGGGTCAAAAGTGCCATCTTCTATCGTGGAGATTTCACTGTCTGTGAAGGCGCCGGCAGCGATGAAGTTTGCGAGGTTACCGGCTGGGCTTTGATCTTTTCCACCCACAACGATAGGTGTTATGCCTTGCGCTTTGACTGCAGCAAGTACTTTGTTGAAATCGTCCCATGTATTGATCGAATCCGGATCGATTCCGGCCTTCTCAAGTACGTCAAAATTCGCGTTGATACCAGTGATGGTGTATTCGATCGGGAGCGCATACAGATCGCCATTCGAATCACGCATCGAGCTATCGAGGGCCGTGTTGACGTATTGTGCCCACGATTGATCGGTGAGTGGTTCCAGGAATTGGCTGTAGCGCATTACTGACCAGCCGTGAGTGGCGAAGACATCCGGTAAGTTACCCGATGCCATACGGACTTTCAAGTTACTTTCGTAATTGGAAGTGTCAATACTGATATTGACCTTGGTGCCGGTTTGATCTTGATACTCTGCAGCGAGTTCCTTCATCGTTTCATAGACCGGGCTACCAGTGGTCATAAAGAAATATGCTTCGATCTCTTTGCCCGAACCGGATGAGCTAGTGCTGCTCGAACTACCGGAGCTGCAGCCGGCCAGCATCATTGCTGCGGCGGCAACTACAGCGAGCACTGCTTTGTGTGCCTTCATTGCTTTCCTTCCTTTGTTGTCTCGATGAGGATCGTGTGGTCCACATCTGCTTGCGGTGTCTGAATGCCAATGGTTTCCAGGAGGCGCCCGCGCAAAGAAAGCGGGTTGTCCTGTTGTGCCCAGAGCGGAGGGATGTAACCCGAGCATGCGGCGCTGATTGGCACGATCCGCACTGTGTATTCCGCGGCCGGATCGAGGCCGGGAAGCTTTATCTGTTCATTCGGGAAGATAGGGGCCCGTTCAACTACGGTGACTCCATATAGTGCATGCGAACGATCGGGTGAAACCAGGCCGGTGAGCATGAGCCCTGCTTGGGGATACGTACCACGCACAAGCGTTCCGTGTGCGACGAGTGGCCGAAGGTGTTTGTACTCCGTGATCCATGCAGCCAACTCCTCGATTTCTTCGGGTTTTGCTTCCAGCAGGTTCCACTCGATACCCATGTGCCCCAGTAGAGCCATTGATGCGCGGAAGTCCAAGTCTGTCACTCGCCCAGTGGTGCGAGCTCGTGGCGCGGAAACATGAGTTCCGATCATCTCTGGGGGGACGAGCTGCGCTGTCCACGTTTGGATGCTGAGCCGTTCGTGTGGATCGATACAATCGGATGCCCAAAAGCGTTGTACGTGTTCGATCATGCCCAAGTCGATCCGGCCGCCACCTGAGGCGCAGCTCTCGATCTCAAGGCCAGGGAACTGATCCCTCAGTTCGTCCATCAGGCGATAGCACGCCATAATGTGGCGGTGAGTCACCGCAGCACCGCCTTTATTTCCGCCGTCGACGATATCTCGGTTGTTATCCCATTTCAGATAGGAAATCGGGTATTCGCTGAGCAGGTCAACAAGTGCGTTGCGAATATACGCGTAGGCGGCTGGGTCTGCGAGATTCAGTACTTGTTGGTTGCGCATCGAAATAGGCAATTCATCGCGTGCACGCATGATCCATTCCGGATGGGCGCGCGCCAACTGTGAATCCATATTCACCATTTCGGGTTCAACCCACAGGCCAAACTGCATCCCCAGCGCCGTCACTTGGTTCACCAGCGGCCAGAGCCCGTGAGGCCAAATTGTTGGATCAACTTTCCAGTCTCCCAAGCCCGCCGCGTCTGAACGGCGCCCCAAGAACCAGCCGTCATCAAGCACAAAGCGTTCAACTCCGATACCTGCTGCCACACGAGCGAGGTTCACCAGGGTTTCTGGATCGTGATCGAAATACACTGCCTCCCACACATTGAGCGTGATAGGCCTGTCACTGTGGGGAGCTGAAGGAAGTGAGCGCACCCATGAATGAATGTGACGTGCAAGAGAATCGAGCCCCACACCGTAGGCAAAGAAAATCCATGGTGACGAATAGCTTTCGCCCGGTTGCAGCGTGATCTCCCCAGGCTGCAACAGTTCGCTACCACCGAGCACTGCTACGCCGTTTGCGTCTCTTTCCGCCCACACCCGATAGGAGCTCGAGATGGCGGTATGGACGCCCCATACGTCGCCATTTTCAAAATCAAAACCGGACGTGCCAGTGAAGAGCATGGGCGGTGCGTCAAATCCGGCCCTACCTTTCCGGCCCTCGTGGAGATGACATCCTGTAGAAACCTGAAAACGGCGTGGTTGCTTTTCCTTACTCCACCGCCCTGCAAAATCAAGGATCTCCGTGCATTCGTTGGGCACGGGTAGTGTGATTGCGAGTTCGTCAAGGCGATATGGCTGGCGTCCATTGTTGGTGAGTGTGGCACGTATGCGAATAAGACCATCGGCAGTCATCTCTACCTCGACCGTGAGGTCCAGCAGCCTATCGGTGCTTTCTAAAGTGAAAAGAGCCGAATGCTCAGCTGAACCCGCGGGTGGCAATACCTTGGGGGTACTTCTCAAAAGGAAACGCGGTGACCATCCCGTTCCGTCAATGAAGCTTCCGCAGATACCGGGCCTGCCTGTCCACCCTTGTGCCTGAAGAGCGACGATGCGGGCGTTAGTGGGGTGGCCTTGCTGCCCGGGCAGGAACTGTATTTCGGTGGTTTCCACAGCCGACCTCAGTTCTGCATCACTCAGCTCGCCAAGCGCTGGCCCCCAATAACGGACAGAGGGGATTCCGCCATCTGGCCACGCGAGTATGAGTGAGGTGCCAGCGGCGCTGAAATGTGCCGCGGTGGGGATGTGCGGAAGTCCGCCGAGATTCGACATGAGCGTTTTCGCTTTCGTTATGAGATTGGTAAGGCACTGCCCTGTGCGTACTTCAGTGCGTCGGGCACTGCCCTGTCCCGTTCACACCATCGACTCTACACGAGTAGAACTGTGATGGCAACAACTTTTTTGCTGACCTAGTTGACGGGAAAATATGAGGAATACCCTGTAGCTAATCGAGTAGACCAGCGTTGTGAATGGTAGCATCATCTCGATAACTTCTGTTCGTTCGAGCTCCCATTTTTCGGAGAGGTCGTATGCCCACCAATGCCGGGCCGATGCCCGCGTCGCAGCCCACAAATACGCCGGGGCGCATGCCTACGCGCGCTGATGTCGCGCGGCTTGCGGGAGTGAGTACGGCCGTTGTCAGCTATGTCATTAACAATGGGCCGCGGCCGGTTTCCCAACACAATAAAGAAAAAGTATTGAACGCAATTCGCATACTCGGATATCGTCCCAATGCTTCGGCGCGTGCACTCAAGTTGGGAAGCACCCAGCTGCTTGGTTTTGTGGTTACCGAGATCCTCAATCCATTCCACGCGGAGTTCATCAATTCCGTTGATCTCGCAGCATCACAGCATGGATATGGACTTATGATCTCCTCAACCCACGAGATCGAAGGCAGAGAGCAAGGCGTGGTTTCCAGCCTCGTTGAACATGGAGTGGACGGCTTGATCTTTCTGTCGGTTGATCCACAGGTGGCTGCGCGCGTTACCGAAGGCCTGGACATTCCGCGTGTTCTATTGGACTATCCACATCCGGTTCCGGGCTTCGTTACCATCACTTCTGATGCCTATCAAGGCGCGTGCTTGGCAACCCAGCATCTTGTGGAACGTGGGCATCAGCGAATTGCCTACATTGAAGGTGTGCTGCCTGCTGCACGGACCAATCTGCGTCTACTTGGATGGCAGCATACGGTTGAAAAAGCGGGCCTTACCACGGATTACCACGTGCAAACCACATGGGATCGCGCGGGGGGTCGCGACGCAGTATTGCGTCTTTTCGAACGTCCCGATCCGCCAAGCGCTATTTTTGCGGGCTCAGACCTCATCGCGGTGGGAGCCTTGCAGGCACTGCACCGGCTGGGGAAACGGGTCCCATCCGATGTTGCAATTGTGTCGTTTGACGGTACGGCAGAAACAGAGTTCTCGCTTCCCATGCTCACGTCAGTCACTCAGCCATTCAGCGCAATATCGGAAGCTGCTGTGGCATATGCGACAGGTACTGCCGAGTTGCCGGGGGACGCCCGGAACAATGCTTCGGCGTTGGAAGGTGTATCGCAACGTCAGAGTGCCCACGTTGTCTACCCAATGAATCTGGTAGTAAGGGACTCCTCAGGAGGTAGTGTTTCCCAGTGAGGTGACACCACATGACCGGACTACGAGGAATCATTCCTTACTTGCCTACACCATTGTGCGCTAGCCCATCGGGATCTGGTGCGGGGGCTCGCGTGGATGCGCAGGCCGTGTCCCGTGTGGTATTCCATGTGTTGCGTGCTGGGGTGGATGGCCTCTCGCCACTCGGGTCCACCGGCGAAGTCATGTATCTGACACCCGAACAGCGCGTGGACATGGTTCACGCCACAGTTGCTGCGAGCCGCGATTTGCGCGCGCGCAGGGAACCAGCCCTGTGCCCGTTATCGCGGGCGTTGCAGCCTTCTCTATTGAAGGTATTCGCCAACAGATTGTGCACTATGAGGCGCCGGGAGCGGCAGGCTTTGTAGTGATTATGCAACGGTATTTCCCGCTAACTGATGCTGAACAGTATGCGTTCTACGCCGCTGCGGCGCAGGCCACCGACCTCCCGATCGTCGTCTACTCAAATCCGCTGCTCGGTGCGACGATCACGCCAGATTTGGCCCAACGCCTCACCGCAATCCCGAATGTTCGCTACATAAAGGATGCCTCCGGGAAAACTGGCACGTTGCTGTCAATTCAAAATCGGGTGGGGGACAGGTTTGGGATCTTCGCGGCGTCGGCACACATTCCTGCAGCGGTGTTTGAACTTGGAGGAATCGGATGGATGGCGGGCCCGGCATGCGTTGCTCCGCATGCCGCAGTGGCGCTGTGGCGGTCCTGGGGCCGGCGCGATCGGAGCCGAATGTGGTAGATACAGCGGGCGATGTGGCCTCTCAATGAGATGTTCTCGCAGTACTCTGCCGCCGCATTCATCAAATTTGCTCTCAATGAACAAGAGCTCCACGTGGGAGTGCCTTGTCCGCCGCAGTCCGCAATTTCTGGCACGGCAGCAGAATCGGTGCGGGCCCGCCTGAAAGCTGTGGCACGCGATCTGAACGAACTATCGTTGACGTTGTGACCACCGTACTTGTAACAGGATTTGAACCTTTCGGCGGAGATACAGAGAACGCTTCAGGCCGGGCTGTGGCGGAACTGGTACGCAGGAAGAGCGACGACGTCGCCGTTGCAATCACCATTCTTCCGGTCTCGTTCCGTGGGGTGCGGGAGGCACTGAATCGCGCTATTGCCACACACCATCCAGATGCTCTGATCTGCGTGGGCGAAGCGGGCGGGCGCAGCGAAGTGACTCCGGAGAAGTGGGCTAGCAACCGTGCAGATGCTCGCATCCCAGACAACACGGGGGATCAGCCATCCAATGTGCTGCTTGATGGTGGCCCGCTGCGGCTTGCCGCTCGCATCGATCCGGATGAATTGGTGGCAGCCATTCGCGCGGCTGGTATCCGGGCACATGTATCTGAGGATGCTGGGCGCTTCGTCTGCAACACGACGTTCCGTGCGGCGTTGACGCTCTTCGATGGCCCGGCGTGTTTCATCCATGTTCCAGCGCTGCGCAGTTCCGAGGCGGGAGCGGAGACGGGCGCAGGTCCGCAGGCACGCGGCGGAGAGAACCACCAGAGTGCGGCGGCGCACGGTTGTGCGCGATATCCGCGAACGTTTGCGGACTTGGCTGCGGCACTGGAGGCCGCTGTGGGCGTTGCTGCGCGCCGCGCAACGGCGGAATGATCCGCGTGAATAGTCCACGTACCATCGTGACTACGGATCCGGAACTGGACGATTTGAACTCCATGCTGCGGCTGCTTCTTTACAGCAACGAGATCCCCATCTGCGGGCTCATCTACACATCGAGCCGTTATCATTACGCTGGCCTGCTAGAACGTGGCATTGCGCCCCATCGCTGGCCGGCGGAGCGTGCGATGCATATCGACGTGGCGGTGAACGCATATGAGAAGGTGTATCGCAACTTGGTGCGCCACGACCCGCGATATCCCGAACCAGGTTTGCTGCGCTCACTGATTCGATGGGGCAATGTCACGGGCGAAGACGACATGTCTGCGGACACCCCAGGATCGGAATTGATCGCGGATGTATTGCTGGACGCTGTTCCAGGACGGGTGTTCCTTCAAGCGTGGGGCGGCTTGAACACGATCGCGCGGGCGCTTGCCACAATCGAATCGCGTTGGAGTGGTTCTGCGTGGTGGCCGGCGCTGCATGCGCGTATCAGTGCCAAGGCTGTCATTACTAGTTTCGGACAACAAGACAACACTTATCGCACGTATATTGCGGCGGCGTGGCCTCAGATCGAGTTTCGCGACGTCGCCACGCAGGCATGGGGTTACGAGGCCCGGGGCGCCGTCATCGGGAAAGACGCGGTATATTTGAGCGCGGAGTGGATGCATGACAATGTGAGCACTGTGGGGCCGCTGGGAGCCGAGTATCGCGTGTGGGGCGACGGCAAACAGATGGCTGCAGGATTTGACGATTCGGATTATTTCGGGGCGCAAGAGAAGGACCCGAAGGCACTGCGCGCGCGGGGATATACGGTGTGGACGTTGCCGCAACAGACGGGCAGCTGGATATCCGAAGGCGATTCATCCAACTTTGCGTTGCTGATTGATAACGGGCTGCGGAGTTGGCAGGACGCCCGCTGGGGAGGCTGGGGAGGCCGCCAGGAGCGAGTAGCCGCAGGAACCCGGTACTTCAGTTCCGCCGGTGCAGCAGATCATATGTGGAACGGCTCAGTGAACCACGGGAACGCTGTGAGCGCCGATTGGGCCACCGCGCGTTGGTTCCCTGCAATCCAGAACGATTTCGCGGCGCGCTTGCGCTGGTCCGTCACGCCCGCATACGCGGATGCAACCATCCGCCGGTCGTCACGGGCTCTGCGGACCGGGCGGTTCAACCGGGGGAGACGGTGCTACTACAAGCACGGGCTGCCGATCCCGGCGGCGAAACCGTTGCCGTGCGCGTGCCACATAACGCACAGCCCGGGCAGACCATCCACATCATTACCGAAGTAACAGATTCCAGAGTGCCGCCGCTGACCAGGTACCACCGAACTGTGCTCTCCGTTGTGTGAAAAGGGGAGCGGTTGTGTGAAAAGGGGCGCGGTTGCGCGAAGGGAGGACGCAGTTGCGTAAACCGCACTTACCGGCGCGTGCGCGGACGCGACGAAAGTCCCGTCTATTGCCACACACCTGACCTGCGAAAGTGATGCCGCTGCGGGATAAAAGTCCTACAATTGCAAGCGCTGGATGACAATAACAAAGGAGTCGTCATGTCAGACACAATGCTCGCCGAGCGGTTCTACGGCGACACGAAGAAAATCACCTTGGAAGAGATTCCGATCCCAGAACCCGGGCCAGGCCAAGTCCTCATTAAAGTGGCCTACTGCGGAATCTGCCACTCGGATCTGTCGCTTATCTCTGGAGCATTTCCACCGCAACTTCCCGTAGTGACACAGGGGCATGAGGCATCGGGAACGATCGTGAAACTCGGCGCTGGGGTCACTGGGTGGGAAGAAGGCGACCGTGTGATTCCATCAGCTGGGCGTCCGTGCATGAAATGCCGCCGCTGCCGGCGTGGCGACTTCACCAACTGCCTCAACCTGCAACTCATGGCATTTGCGTACGATGGCGCGTGGGCACAATACACAGTTGCCAACGCCGCAGGGCTCACACGTGTCCCGGACGAAGTTGATATGAAAGAAGCGGCAATTCTGGCTGACGCCGTGTCCACACCATTCGGTGCCGTTGTGAGAACCGGGAAAGTGCATCCTGGGAACGCCGTCGCAGTATGGGGACTCGGTGGAGTAGGTACCCACATCGTGCAACTTGCCCGCCTGGCGGGTGCCGTGCCGATCATCGCATTGGACGTCAACGATTTTACTTTGGAGCGCGCACTGCGCCATGGAGCAGACTTCGCGTTCCGCAGCGATGACCCGGATCTCTTCGACAAGCTCGCAAAGGCGACCGGCGGACGGATGATTGACGTGGCCTTCGATGCCGTGGGCATCAGTGCCACACTGCGCCAGGCGGTTGCAAGCCTAGACAACTACGGAAAAGTAGTGGTGGTGGGCATGTCCGCTCAAGATATGAACTTGGGTAACTTCACCGAGTTCAATCTGAAGTCCAAGCAGGTCCTGGGCCACATCGGTTACAAGAGCCAAGACATCGCCATGCTAGCCGAAATGCTCAAGTACAAGAGGCTTGACTTGAGCGAGTCCGTTTCCGACGTGATCTCTTTGAAGGACATTACGAAGGGAATTGAACGGCTTGAAAAGCATGAAGGCAACCCAATCCGTATCCTTGTAGATCCGTGGGCCTAGATCGTGAAATGTGGCCCGGCTTCCCGTGTGTGAGAAGCCGGGCCACGGTGGTTGGTGGGCGAAGACCACGCGGCGCCGGCGCCGCGTGTGTGAGAGGCTGGGCATGTGTGCAAGCAGCGTACACTCAGCTTACAGACCACGTGATCTGAGAACACTGGAGGAGCACAAACGTGGAGGAATCACACCGGCGGCAGCAGCTATTCTCTCGGCTTCGGGGGCTCGATCCCCATGCGGTGATCGTTGAACACCATGGGCGGCTCCTGAGTGCGCAATGGGCTCCCTATCGGATCGATCAGCCAACGCTCGTGTACTCCGCATCGAAGACGTTCACGTCGCTGGCCATCGGTTGCCTCATCGACGCTGGACAGGTAGAACTCGATGCGGACGCTTCGGCGTATCTGCAGGTGACGAACCCCTACCACTTCACCATCCGCGACTTGCTCTCCATGCGCACAGGGCATTCCGACGCGCAACTAGAAACCATGCCCTTCGAAGTCGAGGCATTCTTCGCCACAAAGCCGGAACTTCCACGCGGGACCTTTGCATATAACTCGCAGGCGAGTTTCGTGTTGGGCGCCGTCGTACGTGCAGTGACCGGAACCGACCTCACCGAATACCTACGGCCACGCATCCTAGAACCGCTGGGCATCACCGCGTGTTGGTGGGGCCATGAAGGAGAAGTGGAACAAGGCTATTCGGGATTCCACGTGAGTGCCGAAGACCTCAGCAAAGCCGGGCAGCTGCTGCTCCAACGCGGCACGTGGAATGGGAAACAGTTGGTCTCCGCATCCTATATTTCAGAACTCCAGCAGGTGCAGGTTGCAACCGTGAGCAAGGAGAATCCAACCGAACGGGCAGGAGAAATCAACGACTGGGCGTATGGCTATGGCCTGCAGGTATGGCGCAGCCGCCACGGTT
The DNA here is from genome assembly GCA_022648165.1 of Ancrocorticia sp. Classification (GTDB taxonomy): domain Bacteria; phylum Actinomycetota; class Actinomycetes; order Actinomycetales; family Actinomycetaceae; genus Changpingibacter. The sequence continues at coordinate 58,512 of JALCLX010000008.1, read as the reverse complement.
TTCGCTTGGACGGCGCCTTCGGGCAATTCGCTTTGATAGTTCCGGAGGCGGATCTTGTGATCTCCTATCTCGGAGCTACGAACGATGCACAACCCACACTCAACGCGCTGTGGGGTTACGCACAGCCACTTCTTGAAGGCCGAAACGTGAGCAAAGCTGGCGAGGGCGCCGGCGGCGCCGTCGTCCAACTGGATTCATGGGACTACCGCTCTGACTACGGCAGGACGGAAAAATGCAGTGAGGTCGAAAACTGGACCCTCACGCCGGGGCTCCCCGGCAGCGGGGACGGATGGACATTACACACTCATGGCGCGATGAGTGGCAGTGTTGCAGTTGGGCGCGACGAATGGGCACACACCGTCCTGCCTGCAACGCCGGACGGCCACGGCGATCGGCGAGTTTTCGCGGTGGACGCGCGTGGCGAAGAAACCGGCAACGGCGTGCTTATCCATTGCGTGTTCGCCACATCTCCGCACCGGCTCATCATCGAAGCGGACGCTGAGCATGCACGTGGCTGGTGGCACACCGTGCCACTGCACAACGGAGGCGTAGGGGCGCTCGCGGTTTCACCAGAAATTCTGTAGCCAAGAGGGCTTATCACGCTAGCAGGAAAGGCCACCATGGATCTTCACGTCTTTGAAGGAAACGGGCAGCCCGCCATCGTAGTGCATGCAGGTGCCGGTGGTGTTCCGCAATCGTATACGCGCAGCGAACGCAAAGAGTGCGAGGATGCTCTGAAACAGGCGGTAGATGCCGGGCGCGCGGTACTTGAGGCCGGCGGGGCAGCACTGGATGCCGTAATCGCCGCGGTCACAGCGATGGAAGACTTCCCGCTGTTCAATGCCGGGCGAGGAGCGGCACTCACGACCGCCGGGGAAGCGGAGCTGGACGCATCAGTGATGACGGGGACAGGGCAGGCCGGAGCGGTGACCGGGGCGCGCCACATCCGAAATCCCATAGAAGGTGCGCGGGCCGTCATGGAGCATACACGGCACGTGTTGTTGATCGATCCGAGCGTTACGATGTTGCGAGAGTGGGGCGTTGCCGCGGCCGATCCCTCTTATTTCGTTACCGAACGGCGGCTCCGCGCGTTGCAGGATTATTTGGCTGCGCACAGTGCCGGTGGTGCCGGACTGGGTGCGGGGAATAGCGGCGCCGGCGGTGGCGGAGCGCGGCACGGAACTGTAGGCGCCGTCGCAGTAGATGCCGCTGGTCACCTTGCGGCAGGGACGTCAACGGGAGGAGTAACCGGGCAGGCACCCGGCCGCGTTGGCGACACACCGATTATTGGGGCTGGAACGTACGCGCGCGACGGCGTCGCCGGCGTTTCGTGCACCGGATTCGGTGAGGACTTCATCAGACATGTTGTGGCGTACGACGTGGTAGCACGGCTCCAGTACCTGGGAGAATCGTTGCAGGAGGCCGTTGCACACGTGCTGGCCAATCCGGCGGAGGTTGATGGCGGGCTGATCGCCGTTCAACCCGACGGCACGGTGGCGTACGGCTTCGACACCGCGCATATGTGGCATGCGCAGTGGCAAGGGTGAACAGGGCAGCCAATGAGCGACGTTATGGCACTTCGTATAGGACACGGGCACGATATTCACGCCTTAGCGCCTGGCCACGAACTGTGGTTAGGCGGTGTGCATGTGGAATCGGAATCCGGTTTCCATACGCACAGTGATGGTGACGTTGGGGCGCTAAGTTCCGCCGCCCACGGACACACTCATAAGTGAGCGTTAACATATGGCACCCGGTGGGTGTGCGGTTGTGAACCGTACCTGCCAACGGGTGCCATACATGCGATGTTGTTATGTTTACTTGACCGATCGAATCAGTCCCACCAGCACCGCGCCGAGTACTGCGAATAAGGCAGCCATCGGGAACACAGCTTGGTAGCCAATTGCGGAAATAAACGTAGCCGCCAGGACTGGACCAAGGATTTGACCGCCGGTATTTGCCAGGTTCAGGATACCTAGATCCTTCGCCGCGGTATCGGGGTTCGGCAGTACTTCGATATTGAGTGCCTGGTCAACGGCGTTGTACATGCCCATTCCAAGCCCCGCAACAACTCCGTAGACGATCATCGTCCACGGTTTGTTAGCGAAGAATGGAGTCAATGCGCCGATCGCGATGAGCACCGACGATACGATCACCGGCAGTTTTCTACGCTCGATTTTGTCCGAAATCGGGCCGGCGGCAGCGGAGGCAATGAGCGCTGTTACCATCAGGCAGATCGAAATCACTGAGATGTAGTGCGATGCTCCTGACTCGTCTTGGCTCATGTAATCCGTCAGGATGTAAAGCTGGTACCCAGAAATCGCGAAGTTAGCCGATATGATCAAGAACTTTCCAAACAAGGCATGGTAATAATCCCGCGCACCGTGCCGTGGAAACGAGAAGTTCTCCAACAACATCGTGCCGTCGAACTTCTTCTTGGGCATGTGAGCACTGGATTCTTCTCTCATCAAGATTGCTGCTACCGGCCCGGCGATGAGCGTGAGAACTGCCATCATGACAAAGCCTGCCCCCACTTTGTCCAGGAATTGGGCGCCGATCGTCTGGCCGCCGTAAAGGCCAATTGAGTATCCCAGTGCATACATTGAGGTAATAACGCCACGGTGCCGTGGCGCAGTGCGGTCTGCTATAACGGCGATGAGCGGCGCAACAATAGCATTGAGGAACAACTGGTAGATGCACCAATAGATAACTAGTAATCCAACCGATGTAGCAGTGTTGACCACGAGGAGCATTGCAGCAGACGCGATTGATCCGGCGATGATCCATGGCGTCCGACGCCCGAAGCGGGAGCGTGTGAGATCCGAAAGCGCACCGAAGATGATATTGGCGATGGTGGCGACGATCATAGCGCTGGTAGAAAGCAGCGCAATCACTGTGGCCTTCGAATCGGGCGAAATCTCGGCTACCCGCGCGGGAAGCAGCACCGCGTTGACTCCAAGATAGGGGCCCAACCAAAGGAAGGTTCCTAACGCTAGCGCTACGCCAACTCGATACGGAGGACGCGGCTGTTGGTCATTTGCTATGGTCCCGCACCAAGCGGAAGAAACTGTTTCGCTGCTCATAGGATTACCTCGGCGGATACGCTAGTGGGGTCGCCCCAGAAGGATGAGGCCTCGATAAGGACGGTTCCCGCAGGGGTACGGATGGTGCGTGTTTCGGGATCCCAGTGACCGATCGCGCTGAGGTCGCCTTCGACAAGACATGTTGCCGAGCCGCCGGCAGCCACTTCTAGTGCAGCGAAGCCCAACAGTTCGCGTTCCCCCTTGCGCGGTCCTTCCTGGTATGTTCCGTAGAGTTGCACAACATGGTGTCCGCCCATCTGGCCGTTGTTGGAAACGGACACTTCGCACACAATGCTGCCACGAACTAGATCGACGGTGCGCACGTGCATCTGTTCGATGGACCACGATGTGTAGGACAGGCCATACCCGAGCGGGAAGAGAGCTTGCGAACCATTCTTTTGGATTAGGCGTTGGCCATACCAGCGGTCGTACACGATCGACGTTGCGTCGATATCAAGAGGCGGTAAGTCAGCTTCCGATACGGGGATCGGATAGGGGAGTCGGCCAGAGGGGTTGCATTTACCTGTTAAGACGTCTGCCAGCCCATGGCCGCCTTCCATACCGGAATACCACGCCAGCACAATGGCCGAAGGATCGTTGCTCCATTCTTCCATAAGCACTGCGCCTGCGCTCACAACCACGACGATTGTGCGTTCGTTTGCCGCCGCAACCTTATGGATCAGCTCTACGTCGCTGCTGTGGAGGTGGAGATCGCGCCGGTCGCCCCCGGATGTTTCGCTTCCCACCACGCTTTGGCCACTTCCCATGCTGGCAAGTACCTTATCGCGCATTGCCGCTTCTTCGGCGTTCTGCGGTTCGGGATATAGCTTCAGCAGATCTTCGCGGTCTGCGATAGATCCGTCAACGAATTCGCCTTCGTCGCTTGCGGTGTATCCGACGACGACGATGGCCGCATCGCTACGGTACGCTAACTTGCTGGCTGCGGCGACGTCGTCGCCCACAGCGTACTCAACGTTGGTGTGTGGTAGAGCTTCGCGAATACCTTCGAGCGGTGTGACGACATACGGCGAATGGACGTCGGATGAACCGTGGTCACCAGTGTTCGCAATGTCGGCCAGGCGGCCGATTACGGCGACTTGTGAAAGTGCCCCAGACAGCGGAAGCGCGGGCGCGGAATCTACCGTTTCGTTCTTCAAGACGACGACGGCGCGGCTTTCAACTTCACGCGCAAGCGCGGCATGAGCCGCGGAAGCAATGGTTCCTTTTGGTTCCTCAGTCCAGCGTTGTGCATAGTAGCGTAGTTGAGTTTCGAGGATGCGGATTCCGGAACGGCGGACGTCGCTCCACGATGCTGTACCCGATTCCAAAGACTCGCGCAAATGAGCACCGCGTTGCTGGCTGAAGGGTTCTTCCACATCAAGGCCCGCCGTAAGCGAAGCGGCGGCGTCGCGCAAACCCCAGATGAAATCGGATACTGCCATGCCGTCAAAACCCCAGTCTTCGCGTAGCACCTTCGTGAGGTTGTACGCGTTTTGGCCGGCCCACTGGCCGTTGACCGAATTGTACGAGGTCATGACGGCAGCTACACCTGAATCTGCTACATGCTTGAAGTGCGGCAGGTACACTTCGTGATATGTGGCTTCGTCCACGTGGACGTTTACGCTGAAGCGGGCGTTCTCCATGCTGTTGCATGAGAAGTGCTTCATGCAGGCCATCGCGTTGTGCTGTACGCCCTTAACAAGGGCAGCACCCATTTTGCCAAGTAGAATGGGTTGATCTGAATAGGTTTCCTGTACGCGGCCCCATGCGGGATGGCGGGGCAGGTTGATGCATACGCCGCCGAAGAAGTTGCCACCTTCTTCGCGGATTTCTTCGCCGATTGCGATTCCTACTCGCTCTTCGAGGTTTGTATCCCATGTCGCGCCGCGTGCCATGGACACAGGAAATGCGGTGGCCTTGCCGCGGACACAACCGCGCGGACCATCAATGAAGCGGATGCCGGGGATGCCGAGCCGCTTCACTTCGCCCATGACATAGGGGTTGAAGTTATAGCCGTCCGAGACGAAGCTCAACATGCCTGGCCAGAAAGGTTCATCGCCTTCAAGCAGGTTGAGTTTTTCGTCATCTGTGAGTTGCTCATACAACTGTTTGGCTACCGTTCTCGCGGGTGCTCCCTGGCGCACGCGATCTGCCGCCTCCTTGAAGTTGATGACGCTATTGTCATTCTTCGATTGCATATCGAGACCTCATCGTCGAAATCGTTTGCAAAGGACGATCCTTCGCGCTAACTACTTTAGAAGTAGTCAGTAAGAATGTGCAAGGTGTTTGAAAAGGGTGAAAATGTGATCGCGGTCATGATATCGGGTAGGGTGTGCGTTGTGAGGTGGTCTTATCGGAACAGTTGCGGGAAATGTTCGCGCATGAAAGCGCCCCACTCGCTGACTAAGTCAATCGTTTCTGGTGATCGCAACCATCGCAACTGCAAGCCGTCCATCTGAGCAAAGACAATTCGCCCCTCGCGCACGGGATCAGTCAACGCATCGTGGGCTGCAGCGCGAGCAAACATCGCCGTCGCCCATTCTTCGCGATCCTGATAGTACTGATACGCCGGGTGGTGCCGGCTCAACGATTCACCTTGCATGACGGTATATAGCCGGACAATTTCCGGCTGTTGCGCATTCTTCTGCACGAGTGTGTCGCACAGATCTACCAGGCCGAAAGGCGCCGGATCGGCCCATAAATCCTCATATGTAATGCCGAGGTGCGCCGCAAGATTCTTGAGGTCGGCTTCATCGCGGCGGGCTAGGACCTCCACGAGCAATTCTGATTTGGACTTAAAGTGGTACACCACCGCTGGCTCGGTGAGGTGGCATGCCTCCGCAACCTGTCGCATCGTGAACCCCCAGAAGCCGTGCTCTGCGATGAGCGTGGCGGCGGCCTCGATGATCTGCGATTTCCTTTCTTCTACGGACAAACGAGTCCGTTTTTTGGGCAGATAGGATTTCGCGCTTTTCGGTACAGGTTGGGGATTCATATCAGCTTTCGTAGCTCGTGGAGGTATCCGATGCCGTGCAGGTTCGGTTACGGTGATGGGCCGGAGGCGCGCCGGCGTTGCGTCAGCAAAGTCCATGTTAGTGTGCGTTAGTGCCCTTCGATGTAGATTTGTGCAGGTGCGCGGTGCCTTGCCTTCGCAACTCATCGTGCATTGGCTGCACCGCACGGCGCAACACAGGACATTATCTCTTAACCTGGGCGGCTGGTGGCAATCTCTTCATCTGGGCGGCTGGTGGCACGTGGGAACGGTTTTGGTGGAGCTCGCGGATGCCGCCGCCGCGTCCAATCCAGTGCTTTTTCTAGCTGAAACGGGACTCGGGTGGAACCAATTACTGCGGAAATGCCGCTTCCGACTAGAGAAAGTTACGGGGCGGGGTTGGAGCGGGCGACGGCCTCGCCGTGCCCACGCGGTGATAAGAATTCGGTGGTTAAACAGGATCCCTTTGATTGCCGAGAAGCACCATCGAACGCTACGCGGTCAAGCTGAGAAGAGCATTGCGTTTCCGTTGAGAAGGTCACGAGTCATGGCATCGAGGGCGCCGAAAGGCTCATCCATGAGGAGAACCTTGGGATTGTGGACGAGCGCACGGCATATAGCTGCGCGTTGTTGCATGCCTCCGGATAGTTCGTTGGGCCGCTTGCGGGCAAATTCGTCCAGACCAACCATACGGAGCAGCGATTGGGCGCGCTCGCGGTCCTGAGCGGTGATCTTCTTCTTCAGGCTCAAGGGCAGCATGACATTGTCAAGGATATTGAGCCAGGGAAGTAATGTGGCTTTCTGAAAGACCATCCCCGTGTCTCCTCGAGGCGGACCGATCTCCTTATCCCCTAGCAATGCGCCTCCTTCCGTATGCTGCTCAAGCCCGGCGAGAATACGGATCAGTGTTGTCTTCCCGCAGCCACTTGGACCGACGATGGCAATAAACTCTCCGCGATCGATATTCAGATTCACATGGGACAGTGCATCGACCTGTCCGGATTTTGTGGTGTAGGTTTTCGAAAGGTCCGAGATCTCTATCAGTCGTTCGGCCATCATGAATCCAATCGGTAGATTGCGGCCAGGTTTTCATGGAAGACTCGGTGTGCCAACCATTCGGCCTGGGATACTGTCCAGAGCCGATCCGTCACTCCGGAGGTCAGCACTCGGTCAAGGAGGAGGCGAGACCTTTCGGTAGCTGCCACATGGAATTCGGGTTGGCCGGTGTCCGTGCCAAAGAGGACCTTGTTTGCCGGCAGTACCTCAAGCCACTCCTGGAGGAGCCGCTCCACAGTGTGATGCTGGAGGTAGGGCATCCAGGAGAAATCTGTGTACACGTTCCCATGTGCCTGGCTGAGCGCGGCAACATACGAGGTATACGGGTAGCCGCCGTGGATCAATATGATCGGGAGCTGATTGAGCGCGCGGTCGGAAAGCAGGCCATCCAAGTTGCGCGGATCGGCATTGCGCAAAGTCAAGCCTGGTTCGCTGTGGCCCATTCCCGTGTGGATTTGTATTGGCAATCCTTCAGCTGCCGCTTGTTCAGCTATCGCAAATACCAAGTAGTCTGCGAGGATTCGATACGCAGTGGGGTCGACGTCGTCGCCATGCAACGTTGCGTACGCAGCTTCAGCATCGCGGTAATCGCGGCGAACAAACTCTAGCGTGCGCACGTAAGCGGAAGCGATCTTGAGGCCGACGAAGCCATTGTTGTGCCGATTGGTGATTGATGTGCGAACAAATGCGAGGTAATCGTTGAAATCTGTTGGGATTTCAGCAAGGCCTTCGTCCTCCAAGAGCTCGTGCAATACCGTGGAGAAGATCCTTCGAAAACGTGGCGTGTCACTTCCTCGACGGATGAAATCCGGATGTCCGAGTGGATAGAGATAGGGGTCAATCCGCGCAATCGGCTTGTAACGCTGTGAAGACCATTGGGCGGCATCGATGCGGGGAATATCCGTGAGTACACAGGACGTATCCGATAATGCCAAAGCGCGGTCATAGAGACCGGGAAAATCGGCGATTCGTTGCTGCGTGCTAGCGGACACGAGCTCTGCTTCGCTGAGATCCCCATAGAGAGCCCGGCTTCCGGAGGCAAGGGAAGAACCGTGGATCGTCGTCTTCTGGAAGCGGATTCCGTCCTTGAGAATGTGGGAGATGCGGTACTGCTTTTCCAGTTTCGCCAGGGTTGTTTCGTCATGGGCGACGACGGCGTCCACGTAACTGAGGTACACCGCAGAAGGGAGGTGCGATTCGAGATAGCCCATGGCGTATTCTCGTTCCAGCGCATCGATACCCTCGAGTTGCTCACCAGGTCTCACATAACCAGCGTGAGAATGATGATCGATAGCGGGTATCCCGGCAGTGAAGGGGATGGTCTTTTTCGCCATTATTCGGTCCAGTCTTTGGCTTCATCGATGACACTCTGGGCGTCGAAATCGTTGTATGCAGTGACAAATGTGTTAGGTGCTGCGGCGACGGTATCTACTTCCGTATCCACTATTCCGGAGGAGAGGGCAAAGTCCGCCCAGGATTGGAGCGACTCTTGCGTGTATTCTCCCCACGTGCCGTTCGATTGGGGATCGTCAGCTTCCAGTAGTTCGATGCGCTTGGTGAGGGCAGTCAAGTCTGTGGCCAGCTGCTCATCCTCAGTGTTGCCAGCGGTAATCGTCTCGGGGTAATCACGGTACATAATGCGTAGTGCCGCCTCGGGGTTCGTTGCCGTGAATAGGGTGGCTTTGGCCATGGCCCGTCCAAATGCTTCGATTTCCTCGCTGTGCTCAACCGCGTAGGACGTCGTCGTGAAATATGTTGTCGAGAACAAAGAGGCAACCTCGTCTGTCGTGAAATAGCGCAGTTCTACCCCTTGTTCTTCGAAGGCCGCGTATTCTGTATCCCACAGGGACAAGGCGTCGACGTCGCCGTTTTGCAACGCCTCGAGAGCGGCGGCTCCCGTGCCCACGGCAAGATGGGTGTAATCGACGTCCGGTTCGAGTCCAACGGATGCCAGGATCCCTTCCGAAAGGAGCATGTTTGATGTTCCCAGGCTGTATTGGCCGATCACTCCGCCTTTGAGATCAGCGAGCGTTTCGATATCGCTATCGGCAAGCACGGCAAGAGAACCTGTTTGCTTCCGGATGTAGTTGTACACCAGTTCGAGATCGCTGCCCTGAGAGATCGCCTGCCAGATTGGTTCGGGGGGTGTGCTCCCAATGTCGAGGGTTCCCGAATCGACGCCTTGCACAATGGAGGTGGAATCGCCCGTCACAACAAGCTCAACATCCAATCCCTCCTCGTCAAAGTAGCCCATGCCTTCCGCCACGGCCATCGGCGCGTTATTGGCACCCATCGCCGTGGGGATGCCGAATTGCACCGTCATCTGTTCCGCTTCGTCAGCGTCAGTTGAGGAGCATGCCGTCAGGCCGAGAGTGCTAAGAAGAGAGAGTGAGACAAAAATTCGGAAAGAAGTGTGCCTATTCATGTGGATTCCTTTGATTTGAGAAGTTTCTCGTGTTTGTGGGGTTTAATGGCTTAGTGTGAATACCGTTCTTGCGTTCGCAAGGACTGTTGAGTTGGCGGGGTCACCACCCAGATTGCCTGTCCCTCGTCCGCACCGATGTTGACAATGCTGTGTGGGGTTGACGTGCGATATTCGAGGCTGTCACCAGCATTGAGCTGATAGCTTTCCCCGCCGAGTGTGAACTTGAATGTTCCCGTGATGATGATGCAGATCTCCTGAGAATCTCCATGTGTGTAGCTTTCGTTTCCTTCTCCAGATCCAGGTTCATATTCCGAGAGAAAAACTTCTACAGCTCCTATCGGGGCTTGCGTGATCCCGTAATGGCGCACGGCCGAACCTAAAGAGAGTGTGGGGCGGTCTTCTTTGCGGAGAATCCTTCCCAGTTTTGGTGTGGCACTAAAAAAATCCGTCCATTGGACTCCAAAGGCGTCGGCGATCTTGCGTAAAACGTCCAGACTCACATTTGCTTGCCCGTTTTCAATTTGACTGACGTATCCAGCGCTGATTCCTGCGAGTTCGGCAAGCTGCCGCGTGGACATGTGGCGAAGGGCGCGTAACTCGCGCACCCGCTCGCCGAGGTTAAGGTCTTCCACCATGCCTCCTAGTATTCATAACGCTTAGTGTCAGTAAGCTAAACGTATACTGGCTGCGTTGCGACAATGTTTCGCGGTTGTGACCAGGGCGTTATATTTTCCTGGAGTTTTCGGCAGCTGAGGAGCACTGGGTTTGCGCGCCCTACCGTCACGAAGGAATGACCGGGGAGCGGTGAAGGTCGCGCGCAATGCAACCTTCACGGTGAAGTATCGGGTCAAGGGATCGTCTGTCGGAGCAAAAACAATAACCATGTACATTGAACAGCCGATGAAGATCAATCGGGCGCCATCGGGGCTACCTTCTTTTTCGAAGAAAGCGATTGCCCGGAGCTTGAGATTGTGGAACGGTTGGGGACTCAGCAGTGAGAGAGTTAATGTCAACGGAGATGGTACATATGATGTCGCGCTTCAGTCCACTGACCGCATGAACGTGGTGATGGCAAATATTGGGGAGGCACCTGAGCCCGCGCCAAGCGACTTCGGCACCCCGAGCACTCTGGTTCCGAGCGCTGCACCAGCCGGCGACATCGGCCCCTCTGCCGAACATGAGTGCTGATCGCAGCATGTGGAGGTTTTGATTTCTTGTGGGGTGGTTTCTGCATATATGTGCACTTCTGGCCTCTACAGCTAGATGAATCCGGGGTACCTTGATTATCTGGTTGTAAAAGTGCAGGTCAGGGCTGTGTGTGCGGGTGAAGTGTGCTCTTCTCGCTTATCGGGATAGTGGGCGTTGGTGCCTTTTCTTCCTGTTGGAGTGGGCTTTGCACATATGTGCAGCGCTAGGCGTTTTGGCAAGCGTTATTCTGGCGCCTCGGAATCAGCTGGGCACAACTCGCGCTGCTGGATAGAAAAGTGGCACAGGCTGCCACAGCTCTGCGCGCAATTCGCGCCACGTTAGCGGAGCTCTTTGCTGAAGGAAATGGTATAGCTCGAATGATTCTTCCCGGTTCACTGTGCCCAGGACTATGAAAGATCTGTTTTGGGATGGTGTCTTAGCTATTCTTATTTGCCGTCAGAGCGGTGATCATAATTTGATTCATCAAAGAGCCTTGCGTGAATTCTACAGGTTTCCCATATGCTCGATCAGCAAACCTGAAGAGCAGACGGCCTTTCTTTGCTTAACGTTGCTTAATAAATGGCCAGCTCAATAGCCTGTGAATGTCGATGACGATCCTCATCGATCAGAAGACAAGGATGACTTCTCAATGTTCGCGACTCGTGCGATTAGGTGACAGTGTGCGCGCGAGACGGTACGGCGAATTCACCTGATTGAGATTCCTGCACTGAAGCGGGTTAGCGAAGCATAGACAATTGCAGAAGGAAGAGAACGTCAATGGATGTGAAGCCATTTGAAGGGAAACTGGCATTTGTGACGGGAGCAGCGCGAGGTATTGGGAAAGCCATCGCGCTGACACTTGCGGATCGTGGCGCTCGAGTCGTAGTGATAGATCAGATTCTGGACGCTGCCTCCGAGACAGCGAATGAATGTGGAAATGGATCCGTGGCGATGAAACTCGATGTTTCAGATAGCAGCAAGGTTAATAATGCTGTGTCTGAGATCGTCGAACAATTTGGGCAGATTCACATACTAGTGAATAATGCGGGAATCAACCGTGACGCCATGCTTCACAAGATGACCGATGCTCAATGGAGCCAAGTTATTGCAGTGGATCTCTCTGCCGTGTTCTACACATGCCGAGCCGTCGGATCGCACATGCGCGAGATGAAATACGGGCGCATCGTTAATGTTGCATCGGCATCATGGATGGGGAATATCGGTCAGACAAACTATGCGGCAGCAAAAGGAGGCGTTGTTTCGCTGACTCGCTCAATTTCGAAGGAACTGGCGTTCAAGAACGTCACTGCAAACGCGATCTGCCCTGGTTTTATCGAGACTGATATGACACGCGCGATGCCGCAACACCTGTACGATGCGCAGCTTGCGAAGATTCCGCTAAAGAGGGTTGGACAGCCTAATGATGTTGCAAAGCTCGTCGCTTTTCTAGCTTCTGATGATGCCGCATACCTTACCGGCGAAGTTATTAACATCGGTGGAGGATACAAGCTGTGACCTACAGACTGGTTTCACCTGACGATGTGGCGGATTTAATCCCGTGCGGAGCCACTGTTGTATCGGATGGCTTCACGATGATGTCCGTAGCGGACGAGATCTATGCACAGATTGAACGGAGCTTTGTCGAAAAAGGGCATCCCAATGGGCTGACGTGGGTGCACGCGGCGGGACAATCGAATCGATTAGCTGGCCTTGCTAGGATCGCGCATGCTGGATTAGTTAAGCGCGTAGTGGGACCACATTGGGGACTCAATCCGCCGATGGCAGACCTTCTCGGTTCAAACGCGGTGGAGTGTGTGTGCCTTCCGCAAGGCCAGATTTCCACGTTGTACCGGACAATTGCTGCAGGACGTCCTGGCCAGCTTTCGTCGGTCGGTCTCGGAACTTTTGTCGATCCGCGCGTTGATGGTGGTCGTCTCAATGATTTGACAAAACAGAATGTAGCGGCAGACGAGTACGTTGAGATCGTAAATATAGACGGACGTGAGTATCTGCGCTACAAACCGTTCGCGATGAATGTTGGAATCATTCGTGGTTCGCGTATAGATTCATTTGGCAATATGAGTCAGGAAGATGATGCAACAATTCTTGATTCTTTGGCTATTGCCCAGGCCGTACACAATCAAGGCGGAATAGTCATTGCGCAGGTTAAGGAGATTGTCAAACCTGGCGACATCATGCCTCGGCTAGTCAACGTTCCAGGTGTCCTGATCGATTACGTTATGGTGTGTTCCGACCCGAGTGCGTACCATCGGCAATCGAGTGGATTCGTGCCAGTGGATATGAATCTTATCAGTGGCTACGCGACGCCGCAGAACGTGGAAGCTGCAATGGCCGCAGCTGAGATCTCGCCAGAAAGAACAATGATCGGGAATCGCGGCGTCGAACTTGTACATCCTGGAGACATTATCAATCTTGGCACCGGGATACCCGGAGATACGATCGGCGTGGCTTTGGCTCGAGAAAAGATGCTGGATCGGGTGACATTGACCGTCGAATCAGGTATATATGGCGGCATTCCTTTGGGTGGCGTCGACTTTGGGTGTGCCCTGCATCCGCAAGCCATTATTTCTCACCCAGCGCAATTCGATTTCTACAACGGTGGAGGCGTGGATATCACGTTCATGGGTGTGGGGCAGGTTGACGGTGCTGGAAACGTCAATGTTTCAGCGTTCGCGGGCAAGGCCGTGGGCTGTGGAGGTTTCATGGACATCGTGGATGGCGCGAAACGTGTGTGTTTTCTGATGAAGTCCAAAGCTCACTATCCCAAATGGGTGGAGAGGGTTGACCAGCTGACATTCAATGGTGCGGCCTCCCTAGACAGAGGCCAGGAAGTATTCCTGTGCACGGAGTACTACACACTGCAACTTGAGCGGAAAGGATGGGTAGTGAGAAGTGTCGATGCTAGTGCCACAGCACGTGAGGCTCTCGCACTAGCACGATTGGAACAGCTCTAGTGTCCTTCCTTGGATCGTCAAAAGACCACTAGGACTAAAAAGACAAGGGGATAGTGCGGTTGGCGAGAGTATCGCGTGCTGCCGCCAACCGCACAGTTGCCAGAGGATGGACTGGAATCCACACTCAGCACAAGTGTCCCATCAATGAGCAAAACCGCGCCAGTTGGACGGCGGTTCAAGTATGTGATCGGTGCGACGAAGTACCGATCTACCAGCAATTGAAGGGAGCAACATGGCAGTGTCGCCAGATGCCCAGATTCTTAAGACGGGGCGAACTCGTGATGAGATGCTAGAAAGCATCAATAGTAGGAACTTTCGCAAACTAATGCCGTTGCTTGTGGTCGTATATGTGATCGCGTTTATTGACCGGACTAACATCGGCATGGCAAAGGCTGCGCTAGAAACAGATATTGGTTTGAGCGCTGCGGCTTATGGTCTCGGTGCGGGGCTTTTCTTTGCGTTCTATGCGATACTTGAGATTCCCTCGAACCTGGCCATGTACAAGTTTGGCGCTCGTTTTTGGATCACACGCATCATGATCACTTGGGGCATTATCGCAATGGCGATGGCATTCGTTTGGAATGACTATAGCTTTTATGCTATCAGAGTCCTCCTAGGAGCCGCCGAAGCCGGCCTCTACCCGGGTATTATCTATTACATTTCTTTCTGGTTTCCTCGCAAGACGCGTGCAAAGGCGATAGGTATCTTTCTTCTCGGTGTATCGGTCGCCAATATCATTGGTGCACCAATTGGCGGATTACTTTTGCAAATGCACGGATTCTTGGGGATCGCAGGGTGGCAATGGATGTTCATCCTGGAGGGCATGCCTGCAGTATTGTTGGCGTTGCTTGTGTGGAAAAGGCTTCCTGATCGACCTAATGATGCCGCATGGCTTACCAGCGAGGAGAAAGCTCTTCTGGACGATCAACTGAAGTCGGAAGACGATGGAGCATCATCGGAGCACTCGTCGTTGAAGTCACTATTGGTAGTGATAAAGGATCCAATGATCTGGCTTATTGTGGTGATCTACTTCACCCATCAGATTGCCGTCTATTCACTGAGCTACTTTCTTCCCAGTATGATCTCCCAATTCAATCCTGAAATGGGAAGTCTCGCAGTTGGATTGATTACTGCTATCCCATGGATAGCTGCTGCAATTGGATCGTTGATTGTGCCCAAATTTGCAGTCACATTGCTTAAACAAAAGCTTATTGTTTTTAGCGGTTTTTCATGTGTAGCGGTTGGACTCGCAATTGCGGCCAAGTCTCCAGTATTGACCGTTGCAGTCGTTGGGTTCAGTTTGGCGGCGTTTTGGTTTTTTGTTATTCAATCGGTGCTCTTCACATTCCCAACAGCGCGTTTCAGTGGTGCGGCAGCGGCTGCAGCCGTAGCGTTGGTCAACACAATTGGGCTGCTTGGTGGTTTCACTGGACCTACTGTCATGGGGCGGTTGGAAGAAGCTACTGGCAACGCTTTGGCGGGTCTCTGGTTCATTGTAGGTCTGGCTTGTGTAGGTGGTTTGCTCTGCTGGGGGCTCAACAACCGGTCGCATAATCCTGATTCCGTTTCAACAGCGGAAGAGGAGTAAGGGTTTGTTATGAAAGATGTTGTCATTGTCAGTGGTGCAAGGCTTCCAGTCGGTTCATTTGGAGGATCTTTGAAAGCACTGTCTCCCATCGATATGGGCGCGATGGTCGTCAAGGAGGCCGTCGCCAGAGCGGGCATCAATCCTAAAGAAGTCGATGAAGTTGTCATTGGTGAAGTCGGACAGATAGGCAAAGATGGATTCGTTGCGCGTGCGATCTCGATTCAGGCGGGACTACCGCTGGAGACCACAGCCTACTCAGTCAATCGGCAGTGCGGATCAGGACTGCAAGCTATCGCGGATGCGGTTCTAGAAATCAAAACTGGGATGGCGGATGTGGTCGTTGCCGGTGGAACGGAGAACGTATCACGGCTACCTTATTATTCATACGACACGCGATGGGGCGCCAAGATGGGGCACAGGAACTTCGAAGATGGGGTTCTCGACATCCTAACTTGGCCACTCAACGGGGAACACAACGGTGTTACTGCCGAAAATGTAGCCAAAAAGTACGGGGTATCGCGCGAGGAGCAAGACGAGTTTGCGCTTCAAAGTCACCAGAAGGCAATCGCCGCAATCGATTCAGGCAAGTTTGTCGATGAGATTCTTCCGGTGGAGCTGAAAGACCGAAAAGGACGTGTGACGGTTTTCGATACCGATGAAGGCCCTCGCAGAGGCCAGACGATCGAAGCGCTTCGGAGGCTTCGCCCTGCGTTTGTTAAGGATGGCACGGTGACTGCGGGCAATTCGTCATCTTTGAACGATGGCGCCGCCGCAGTTGTCGTTATGTCGCGAGAGAAAGCGGATGAACTCGGCGTAATTCCGAAGTTGGTTGTGAAAGGCCATGCCGTAGCTGGCTTTGCCCCAGAGCTTATGGGGTATTCTCCGAAGTTTTCTACGGAGAAGTTGTTGAAATCGATGAACTTGACCGTTGACGATCTTGACATGTTTGAGATCAATGAGGCGTTTGCCAGCCAAGCGTTTGCCGTTAGCCGCGATTTGGGTGTGAATCCCGAAATCGTGAATATCTATGGTGGTGGTATCTCGATCGGCCATCCGATCGGCGCCACGGGTGCCATTCTTACGGTCAAAGTGCTCTATGAACTCGCAAGGAGCGAGAAGAAGAATGCAATGATCAGTATGTGTATTGGTGGAGGCCAGGGAATCTCGATGTTCTTCACCAAGCCTGAGTAAAAACCGGGGGTAAAAATGGCGCCGCTACCGCGCGATCGCGGGAAAAGCGCGGTAGCGGCACCGCAATTTCCGGAGCCGAGAGGCCTAAGCGCATCACCGACAGCGGCAGGCTAGCCAATGGACGCTGATCCCGCTCGGCGTGATCTTGAGAGGAAAGCGAATGCGTATAGTATGCGCGCCGGATTCGTTTAAAGGTTCGATGAGTTCTATTGAGGCTGCGAACGTCATGAAGCACGCCATTCACACGGTTGACGATTCGATAGAAGTGATGTGTGTGCCCATAGGCGATGGTGGAGAGGGAACAGCAGCGACCCTTGTATCAGCATTAAAGGGAGAAATGCGCAGCGCACGTTGCGTTGACGCGATAGGTCGCCCCCACATTGGACATTATGGGTTTATACCGGCGACGAAGCTTGCAATCGTCGAGATCGCAGAAGCGGTGGGTATTGATCAACTGTCCGAACAGGAGTTAGACCCGTGGAAAGCATCGAGCCTCGGGGTGGGGATGTTGATACGCCACGCGTTGGATGCGGGAGCTCGCGAATTCATCATCTGTCTCGGAGGTTCGGCTACAAATGATTGCGGCGCCGGGATGCTTGCCGAACTCGGAGCGTGGTTTTCGGACGCCGACGGTCATGAGGTTGCTGCCAATCCGACTGGCCTGTCGCGGATCTGCCACGTGTATCTCGAGAATCTCGATGCGCGATTTGTCGCTAGCAAGTTCTTGCTGGCTTCTGACGTAAATAACGTTCTATTGGGAGCAGACGGAGCTACAGCAGTATTCGGTCCTCAAAAAGGTGTCAAGCTATCGGAAGTGGGGAAGCTTGACTCCGTTCTAGCTCACTTTTGTGATCTCCTTGAAGAACAGACGCAGCGCCGAATACGCAAAACTGCGGGAGCAGGCGCAGCAGGAGGCCTTGGCGCTGCATTTCTTGCAACTTCCGAAGCACAGATTCAAAGAGGTATCGACGTTGTTCTCGATACAGTTTCATTCAACGCCAAAGTTGCCGATGCGGACTGGGTTTTCTCTGGCGAGGGCAAAATAGATGGGCAAACAGCTTCCGGCAAGGCACCCTTCGGCGTGGCGCAAGCTGCTGCAGCGCAGGGAGTGAAGTCTGTGCTTTTTGGCGGGAGTGTAGGACGCGGCTCTGAGCAATTGCTGAACGATCATGTTGTTGCGATTGTGCCAACCGTTCATGATTCGCGACCACTTGAGGAGGCGCTTATGGAGGCGCGCGAGAGTCTTGAGCGTGCAGTGGAGATGGCTACGCGGTTAATCGTGGCATCATCTGCTAGTAGCGGCACCAGGTAGTCTGGTAGCAGGTGTGATGACAGCATAACGATCTGTTCGAGTTTAGTATTAATTGCAACGATGGCTAAATCCGTATATATGACTTGCCAATGATGCAGGTACATGTGGGAGTAGCTCTTCAATAAAAGGAAGCCCCCAGGGATGATCAAAGGATCAAGTTTTTGGGATAACAAAGTTTGTCAGGACCTCGTAACAGTCAGTGTGGATGGGGAGGATCTCTCATACTTTACGAATGAGCAGACTCCTTATCAGTCGCTCCGAGCGACGGCTATTCGGCAACCGCATGACGTTGGTCTGATCGACACAAATGGTTCGGAGTTCACATTTGGGCGGTTGCTCGAATGCACGGACCGTTTCGCCGCATATCTTCTTACAGTTGTGCAGCCAGGTGCACGTATCGCACTAGTTTTGAACACATCGGTAGATTTTGCAGTTGCCTATTTTGCCGCTTCGCGAGTTTCATGCGTGGTGGTGGCGATTTCAGTCAAAGCCAGACCGGAGGAACTACGCCAAAAGCTCACCGCATCGCACCCTCAGTTGCTCATCATTGAAGATGACGTTGAATGTGGGACGGCACTTGATGGATTTGACGGAAAGGTCCTGAAGGTCAGCTCGGGTGAAGGTGGTGCGCTTGCAGAGTATTCCGATTCGCTCGGAAAGGCTGCTTTCGAACGAGCGTCTGGGCAGCTCACAACGATAAGTGTTGACATGGATGCGGATGCACTTGTGATGTTCACGTCTGGTACCACCGCGGCGAGCAAACAAGTGGTGCTAAAGAATCGTGCAATAGCTCATGCGGCCGAAGCGTACATTAGAGTCCTTGGCCTTTCGAGTTCTGACTCGACTGTGCTGAGTGTTCCGATCTTTTACGTGACCGGATTGGTTGCGGTGCTCACCGTCTTTGTAAAAGTTGGAGGGTTAGTAGTTCTTCATAAGAGGTTCCACGCCTATGAGACGCTAGCAGAAATAAAACGGCGCAATTTAAGCTTCTTTCATGCCTCACCTACGGTATTTGCGAAGCTCCTAGAAAAGAAAAATGAGTTTTCGGAACTGCCCTCGCTTCGTATGGTCTGTTGCGGCGCTGCCCACATGCCGGAGACGCGAATCGCAGCGCTTCACAAATGGTTGCCACGTCTTGCTTTTCGAACGGTGTATGGATTGACGGAGACGTCGTCGCCCGCTTTCGTGATGCCACAAGGCGCAGAATCGTCGCCGTATAAGGGATCGTCGGGACTTCTGATCCCTGGTCTAGATGCCAAAATCTGCGATTTCGCAGGGCAGGAAGTCGCGCCGGGAAACACAGGTGACATTTGGCTGCGGGGCACAAATGTTCTGGATCGTTACGAAGGTACGGACGGGACGGCTGGGCCTCACGTGGAGTGGCTCGACACCGGGGATGTAGGTTATTTGAATACGTGCGGTTACCTCTTCGTTGTTGGGCGAAGCAAAGAGATGATCAACCGGGGAGGAGAAAAGGTCTGGTGCTGCGATGTTGAAGAGAACTTGCGAAAATGCACCGGAGTCAAGGATGTCGCTGTAGCGGGAATCGCTGACGAGCTCTACGGAGAAGTCCCCGTGGCCGCAATCGTGCCGTGCGGGGTCGGATTTGATCTGGGACAGGTTAAGGAAGAGCTGAAGAAGTACTTACAGCGTTTCCAGATGCCTGTACAATATCGAGTTATCGAGGAGATTCCGACCAACGCGAATGCAAAAGTTGATCGAAAAGCGGTAGCGCGCCTGTTCGTCAGTGCATCGGAATAGGAGCACATTCGAACGGCGAGACTACAGAATGAGAATTGAACGGAGAAAAGGGCCGTATTCATTCTTTCCAGGAAAGAACTGAGTGCGCGGATACCATTGTTCTCATACACGGATTGCTTAACTCCGGTGCGTGCTGGATACCAACAATCGAGTGCCTCTCCGAGTCCGACAAAAAAATCTTGGCGGTCGATCTGGTTGGACGGCGCGTCGCCTAGGATAAGAAATGGTTTTACTATTCAGGTCAACACTGACGCCGTAATGCAGACTGTTGCCAGGTTAGGAGAAGCTCGCATCGACGAGTGGGGGACTTTCCAGGGAGACGTCTTGTTCGTCACGGGCAACCGTACCTATGGTGTGATCGTTGACGACGAAGTGGTCTCCCGGGTGTGGCCTGTTCTCGGTAACCGTTTGACCCTTGTGTCAATTGACTCCGCGGGAGACAACATCTGCGAAGAATTCCCCGGTGATTCTCGATTCTCGTATTGCATTCTCGGGTGATCAAAGATGTAACGATATGGTGAGGCGCTGAATAGTTTCAGATAATCGGACGAGCCCATGACGTGCGGATACTAGTGTTTTCGCACGTCATAGGCTCATCGGGTGCCAACTTAACATTGCTTAACTGGTAGACTCACATCAAACTTAAGATTGTTTGTGACCCTGATATGCGATGGTGGATATGGGTATGGTACAAGCAGTACAATGTCGGACTTTGGAAAAGACGTGTTCAGCGGCGCAACTGGCACGTCGAATGGGAATCAGCCCGGCTGCGGTTTCGTATGCGCTCAATGGCAGACCTGGAGTCTCTGAACCACTGCGACAGGAGATTCTCAATGAAGCTCGTGCGACAGGGGTGTTTGTTCCAGTTGATGAACGAGAATCGAGAGAACTCGTAATAGCGCTGGTTCTGGCTGATATAGGGAATCCCTTCTACTCTGAACTAGCGGTGTCAATGACTGACGCCGCAAAGGAGATGGGCATAGAGGTAGTTCTCAATACCACTCAAGATAGGCCAGGCGATGACAACAGCTTCATCAGAATGGTGATAGCACGGGGTATCCAGGGAGTTGCACTCACTACTGCGCGCAAGAATGATGCGGAAGTTTTTCGCGATCTTCGGATGGCACATGTGCCTTTCGTTCAGATATCACGCAGAGCGGCGAAAGCAGAGGCAGATTATATTGGCATTGATTATGAGCGTGCGGGTTACGAGATCGCGTCACATGTGCTTAGTCATGGCTATCGCTCGATAGCACTAGTAGTTGGACCGCAAAACTCCACGGCATCCTGCGAACGGGAAAAAGGCTTCCAAGCTGCGATTCGGCAGGCGGGTGTTGTGCTACGAGAAGAGTTTTATATTCGCGCTGGGCTGGGCCAAATGGACGGGCAGAAGGCGGCCAAGTACTTATTGTCTTTGGACCGGCTCCCGCAAGCGGTGATTTGTGGCACCGATGCGCTTGCGATTGGGCTCATCGGTCAGTTCCAAGAGTGCGGTGTTCGAGTCCCAGACGATGTTGCAGTCACGGGATTCGACGGATTGAGTTTGGCTGGAGCCTCCTTGTTTGGATTGACAACGGTGGTTCAGCCGCGCAGGCTTATGGCTGTTCGCTCTTTGGAGCTTTTGCAGAAGAAGATAGCGCGCTCGAGCCAGCCTATTCAGAAAGTGTTGTTGCCCTACCATCTTTGTATCCGTGCAAGTTGCGGGTGTAGAAATGATGGATGGCAAGCTGCTCGCTGACGCTGGCAAAGTGGACCATATTGGATTCCTAACAGCCTAAAGTCTCATGCAGGTGTGTCAATCGTGAGATCTTGCGCTACTGGTTGGGATTGCATGTCGATTACTCAGGCCGCCGGAGTAGGCAATGCTATCTTCGGCGGCCTGAGCACTATATCCAATTGGGTTTCGCAGATTCATCCGATCGATGCTGAAGCGCCGCACCATGTTGGGAGCACTAAAATCTGTATCGGTGATAATTCCACTTTGGGAATTCAGTCGGCCTTGTTTCTATGCCACCGCTAGAACCTCGTCTGGCCGGTGATGCAGATCGGATTCTCGGACGAAGAACTGCAGAACTACGCCGAGGATAGCAGACACCATTAATAGGATAAAGGAAGCATTATATCCAGCGACGCTGACCCATCCGCCGCCCTGGAAGATCAGGAATCCGATGATCAGCGGTGCTAATCCGCCACCAATAAACATAGCAGTTGTGATAAACCCGTTCGCAGTTCCGCTTGCTCCACGAGGAGAGGCGTCGGTCGCGGCTGCATAGAATATTGGCCATGGGGCGTTAGCTACCAAACCTAAAACGAGCTGGAGAGCTATATAAGCGCCAATGGTGTGAGCGAAATAGAACGCTCCGGCTGCGAGCCCCATCCAAATTCCGCAGATGATTAACGTCGGTCGGCGTCCGATGTAATCTGAGATAGTTGGCCAAACGATTTGTCCGACTATCCCTGTTATTGTGAAAACAACTGAATAAGCGGCCGCTGACGCATAACTCAACCCAACAATATTTGCGAGGTACAACGGAAGGATGTAGCTGGTACCGTTGTAGACGATCTGAGTAAGTGCCGTTGTTCCGCTGGTCAGCATAATCGTTCGATTGTGAAGGCATGCCCCTATGGCACCTTTCACTTCTCCATGAATCGGATGATTACGCTGCTCGGTCTCGAAGGAAGTCATGCCGCGCGCATCGATGAGCTCTTGAGTCTTTTCGTAACGTTGCTGGTTTGAGTACCAATGCCAGAACGCCATTACAGGAACACAAACGATCAGTGCCACAAAGAAGACATAGTTCCAGTTGTGGTCACCGAACACATTAAGGATCCATGCCACTACCAGGCCGCTCAGGAGCGCACCTACAGGATAACCGGTATGGTGAACTCCCAGAGCGAACCCTCTTTTCTCCTTGGGCCACCACTCGGTTGTATTTGAAACACCAACGGGTTCGCCCCATCCTGCGCCAAGATTAACGCCCACGCGAAGGGCAAGAAATACGCCGAGATTCTTGATGGCAAAACCGAGTCCCGACAAAGCAGAAATAAAGTTATATCCAATCACCAAGGGCACTTGGAACCATGCGCGTTTCCAGCCGACTCCATGCTTATCACTCATCCTGGATCCTGGGATTGCCATAACAGCAAGTGCGAAGAAGATTACGGATGTGATCGTCCCCCATGCTTCTGCCGACAGATTGAAATGATCTGAGATTACCGGTCCAAGCCGCAATATCACTTCTCGATCAAACGCATTAATTATCCATATTATCCAGGTAACGCTCAGCGCAACCCATGCGCCTGACGGAACTTGTTTCAGTCCAATTCGCCTCTTTTTTATTTCCTTTGCAGCTTCAGCTGCCACCGTTGGGCGGTCAGTAGTGCTCATTTCTTTCCCCTGTTCGTGGAGACGCCTCTGAACCGTGGCGTCGAAATACCTTGAATGCCAAGACCGTCGATTGCGTATAGTGTTCCCCGTTCGCGACCGTCTTCAGGAAAGCGGGGAAGAGGTGGACGTGCCATCGTTGTGACAAAGAGGCGATCCATGTTGGCACCTCCGAAGGTTGGACACGTAACTTTGAGGACCGGCATCTCGATCTGGCGCTCGAGATTGCCGTCTGGGTCATAGCGATTGAGCTTCCCTCCGTAGACGTGAGCCTGCCAAACAAAGCCCTCAGCATCTACAGTCATGCCATCACAAGCGCCGCCATCTGAGCGATCGATTGAGGCGAATATCCGCCGATTGCTGACGTCGCCCATTTCTATGTCATAGTCATAGGCCCAGATATCACCTGTCCATGTGTCTGCGAAGTACAGAATTGAACCGTCCGGGCTGAAGCACGGTCCGTTTGAGCAGATAATGCCATCGTCGAGAACACGGACAGAGAGGTCTAAGTCAAGACAGTAGAGTTTCCCGGAGGGCGTATCTTCATTCTGATCCATAGATCCGAAGATGAAGCGCCCTTTCGGGTCCACTTTTCCATCATTGAGGCGGTTGCCAGGGAGATCGGGCTCTGGATCAACAATGAGTGACCGTGTGTCCGTATCAGTGTCAAAATGATACAAACCCGTTACTTGGGCCAGTAGAACGCCGCTGTCATCGGCGAAAATTGCCATTGATCCGATCTTTTCTCTGGCGTCCCATACAACGAGTTCATCTCCTTTCTCGGTTGTCCTATATACTCGGCCCTCAGTCGAGTCGATCCACCAGAGCCGTTGCGTCTCGACGTCCCAGACCGGGCCTTCTCCGAGGCTAGGTTTCACATCAATCACGGGAGTGATTCTCATTCCGCTTTCCACTTTCTTCATGCGATATGTGATTTCTTTGTCCGGCTCAGCAATATGCGATCCTCACGGAACGGAATACGCCTCACCCATGACGGCCGATCAAAGACAGATTCTGGAATACTAGTCACGCACTTTGTTTGGCCACACAACAGTTGTGCGATTGGGAAATCCATATTTCTCTTCCGTCCTTGGAAGAGTAGTGCCCGTCACAGAACTGAGCGCATGGAACGTCTGCGCCATTCAGCAACGTTAAGTGAATGTTCTGTCGGGTTCGTTAGGGACGTAGCGAAGCTTCTAGGGTTTTCGCTTTGGCAGTGTTTGTCATGAAATCTTCCGGTATAGTAGCGTCGATATTCAGTTCTACACTTGGAAGTAGAACTGGCTATTGAAGGTCTGCACTTGACTGGAGATTCTGGTTAGTAAACCCGTCGTTGAGTGTGATCTTGAAAATGTTGAGCGTGCCTGTCGATCGTAGGGTTCTTCGTGTTCTGCCCTCCTGACGCGACCGCAGTGAGATCAACCCATTTTACTGCGGCTTCGCATTCTCTCGTAGTTGAAAGATCGCTGGGCACGTGTGCCGCGGGATTTTGTGAAATTGAGGAACCGGTTACTGAGCTTTCCGAGCGGCGCATGGTGGAGATCACAGATTCGTCTATATGTGTCAGGTGGTCGTTTTACGGTGTTACCTACTGGCTTGCGCGGTGAGTTTAGTAGTGCGTGTGCGGTAGGCTTTTGGGACTAGATCGCATTTGAAGCCGCGCATGGTTTTATGTTTTTGTCGTCTGAGGCACGTTTGTTCACGTGTCTCTTGGTTTTGTCATCAATTGGTAGGCGCACCACGATGACAATGGAAAAGGCTTGTTTCAATTAACAGTTTCTGCCGGTGTTCAACAGACAGTGTTTGATATTTTCCGAAGTTGGTGTCCCACTGGCTGCGAATAGAGCGGGAAAGGCTGTCAGTGAACGTTGCCAGTGAGTCTGCGCCGGGAGAAAGCCAGCGGCATTGACGAGTTCTGCCCTGACCGGCGAAACAAAGCACTGGATTCACCATGTGGATGAGAGTAAGTATTTCCCAATAGCCCTCAGCCGCTTGCCGCGGGCTGGCGATGTCGATGGTTAGGCGTAGAAAAGTTGTTTGAGGGTGATTGGTTTCACGCGCGTAGGTGCGGAATCGTCAACGAGGAAGAAAAGTTTTCAACTGAGTGAATTTAACCAGCTGAGTGAGCTTAATTTGAAAGCGTCGTTTGCACTTCTCCAGGAACGTCCAGTCCCGCAAGGTTCTGCTGAATAAGACGTTCGAATCGGGGAGTACGAGCGCTGTGATGTCTCTCAATGGTAGCGCGCATACATCGGCACAAAAACGTCAATCGCCGAAAATATCGTCAGCGGTGTCGAATTCGCGAAGCGTATCAAATGCCTTGCGTTGCTGGGAATGCCGCGTGGATGCGAAGCGTTCGACTTCTTCGGTGGTGAAGCGGGTATGCGCCCCAACTTTGAACGATTCTATTTCACCTGCGCGGACGGCCTTCATAAGGGTCGGGCGTGACACTCCGATCCAATGTGCAGCCTCCGTTGTTGTGAGGAATTCTGGTGCTGAGGAAATGGTGACGTGACCGCCCTGTGCAAGGTTCCGTAGAAGATCAACGACGATGTTGGAGAGGCTGGGAGATAACGAGGTCTTCAGATTGTTATGCGAGAGTTCGAGCGTCAAAGGCTGGTCTGATGCGATTTGCTCGGTGATGTGTTGTGCTTCCTGACGTTGAGCTCGCGTTTCCAAGTGAAGGGTTGGGCACATGGTCAGGTTCTCCTTGGTCTAGAAAGATCCTTGGTATCTAAACACTCTACTCAGATTGCACTTATATCTGCAACCAAATCTGCTCAATGTCACCGCCTTATAAACACGGCTGATCATGGACATGATTTGCTCGAAGGCCACCGAAAACACCCGTAACGCCAAAAGAAGCTCTCAGTGACGCCAAAGAACCGCGTCACAACAAGGATTGTGAGATTATGAGGCCATGTAGAAACTGAACCCTGAGCCATCCGAAGGAGCGACGATGAAAAAGATGTGGACTGTTTTCTGCTACGTGTTGTTCGGCTTCTTGCTGGCTGGTGTCTACGCGTTCATGCGTCTGGGTTTCTCCACTATGGATTTCAGTACGGGTGCTTCGCCTTCGTGGATGACCTGGGATTACATTCTCAACGAGACCGTGCGCTACGGCATTATCGGCGCGTGTGGTGGGCTGCTCGTGGGGGTCCTCGGAGCGGTGACCCCGCCCAACAGCCGAATCGGGAAGAAAGTGTCATTCTTAGGTGCGTTCGGCCGGACTCTGGGAGCGTTCATTGTGGGCTTGGTGTGGGCGGTCGCTGTGTCATTCGCCGTTGTCTTTCTTGACAGGTTGGATGACCAGCGTGCCATCATCATGGGTGGTATCGCCGTGGTGTTTGCTCTCACCGCTCTGCTTGGCGTTTTCGGCAGGCGCTATGTGCCAATTCCGAGTGCTCACGGTTATTCGGGGTACGGTGGCGGGTATTTGGGTTCTGTGAACGACGGCGGGGTGGTTTACGATTCCACCAGAACAGGTGGTGGCAGCGCCAGTACAGGGCTATTCGACGGCGACGCCGGGCCACGGACAGTTGATGCTCACGGTTCTACAACGCCCTTTAACCCGCACGGCGGAATGGCACGTGAAGACATTTGGGGAACGAAGTACACACAGGACGCACACGGCAAGCGCTTCTACGAGGGAACGAACATTTGGGGCGAGACCATCTCTACGGATCGCAATGGCCGCACATATCACCAGACCACGGGCGTGTTCGGCACTCAGTATGACAAGGATTATGGTTCGGGGGATACTTGGCGGCACACGACAGGGATCTTTGGCGGCGATAGGCGTGTCAACGACAAGACGGGGGAGAAACAGTTCAAAACAACTGATCTCTTCGGCAACGAGAAGTGGATCCCGGAGTAGCTAAGGCAGTAGCATTCGGTTGCGCTGTCGAACAGCCTTCGCCATCGCGTCCGGCGAGCGTTACTGGAGCTGAGGGTGAGGGCCGGAACTGCCGGGGGCGATCGCTTTCAGGCCGTAACCGAGGGAGGCTTCTGCGAGGCGATCGTCGTACGTGAGTATTGCCTCTACATCGTCGCCGGCTACAAGCGCAGTTGCGAGGTGAATGGCGTCCAGCGAGCGTAATGTTGGAGGTTCAAGCCGTGCAGCGTTATCGCAGATATCGGAGGAGATTGGCACTAAGAGAAGTGTATCCAGTAGGGCTTTGACTGAAGGGGCTGCGCCGGGATAGGTTCTGCGGATTGCCCTCATAAGTTCTATCCGAACGAGGTCTGAACTGACGACGACTAAACCTTCGATCCCAGCGATCCAGGCTTTCAGCGAAGGGCTTTCCTCCTCATCGGACAAGAGTTTCGCTAGTGCGGACGTATCGGCGTAAACGATTCGGTTCAATATCGTTCATCTTCGCGCATGGCTTTGATGGTTTCTGAGAGTCCGCTTGGAAGGTGCGGACTCGGGAATTCCTTGATGTCCGCATGTGGCATTCGTGCGCCGCGGGCGGCTAAACGTTCAACTGTGCTGGCGTGCACACCAGACAATACGGCGACTGGCCGGCCTCGGTCTGTCACGGTGAGCACTTCGCCGGCTGCTGCCCGAGCAACCACTTCTGAAGCATTTTGCTTGAGCGCTCTGATTCCAACTTCACTCATGTTCTACATTGTAGAACATGGGTGGCTTTTCGGGAAGGAATCTGTCCGTATAAGGATTGCTCTAGGACACGTGTGCTTCACTGTGGGTGGCGATCTGCGGCTACAGCTTATTGCAGGCACTGCAGTTTCACACGTGAAGATGTTCTGAAGCATGCGGTATGTGCGTGTTCGAGTGACATGCGTAAGAAGCGGGAGAGCGTGGTTATAACTATTGCGTGAAATCACGCATTCTGTTGATGCTAATGCTGCGCCTGAGTTGCTCAAAATCTGACGGTTTGTGCAGACCATACAATATTACCGTTCGTGCAGACCGCACAATCTGACGGTTCTTGCAGATTGCATAATCTGACGGTACCATCACATCATGGCAATCCGAGGGCAGATTCGCTCTGCGGCAGATTTTGGTTTTCAACTCCGTGCCGAACGTGAACGGCGGGGCTTAACGCAGGTGGAGCTCGCGTCATTATCAGGCGTTTCTCCTCGTTGGCTGTCGAATTTTGAACGCGGCAAGGCCCCGCGGGCGGAGATTACTAAGGTTGTCCATGTTGCCCGGGCGCTTGGGTTGGTTTTCACGATCACGGCTGATCAACCTCGGGTGCTAGAACCGCAGGCTCAGGCCCTCATGGATGCTTTCGAAACTAGTATCCAACCTATTCAGAAGACGGCTCAGCTTCAGGCCGCACTCGAAGAAATGGAGCACGGGCGCTACGGTGCGCCTCCCGTGGAGACTGACGGGGCATCTTCCGTGGGGATTGACGGCATGCGTTCTATCGCGCCTGAGGGCGCGCCGCTGCAACCAACGCCGCTGGCAGACGATGGCGCTGGGCGTACTGATGGGGCGGCGTGAATGGCAGCGAAACGCGAGTTAAACGTGTTCCTTTATGGGCAGCGTATCGGGGTATTAGAGGGCCGCGGGAACCTTATAACGGGATTTAGATATCGGCATGATTATGAGGGGCCGCGGCTTTCGTGTTCGATGCCGATTAGCCGGCGAAATGTTGGCCGTTTGATTACAGCTGCGTGGTTTGACGGTATTCTCCCCGAGGGTGGCGAGTTGCGCCAGGCGATGGCAGTGGCTCACGAGAGCCGGGATACGAGTTCGATGGGTTTGCTTGAATGCGCAGGTTTGGATTGTGCTGGTGCTGTTCAGCTGACGCCACATTCAGAGCTGGATGAACGTGAGCAGTTTTTTGAACCGATGAGCGAGCGTGTGATCGGGGAGCGCTTGCGCTCGGTATTCGCTGGTCTGCCGGTGGCGGAGCGCACTGAGCGGTGGTCGGTTGCGGGGCAGCAAAGCAAAATTGCGGTGCATCGAACTCGCGATGGTGTGTGGGGAAGGGCGCTGGGTGGAATGCCGACGACGCACCTGCTCAAACCGGGAATAGCGCCCGTTGATGGGGAGACGTTTCCAGACCAAGCGCTAATTGAACATGTCACATTATCTGCGGCGCGCGCGTTAGGTGTACCTGCGGTGGAATCGGAATACTACGAATTCAATGGTGTTCCTGCTGTTGCAGTTCAGCGGTATGACCGAGTGTGGCTGGGCGAGACTGTTGCGCGGTTACATCAAGAGGACCTGTGCCAAGCGCTCGGAGTTGGCCCAGAATGGAAGTATGAGGAGCAAGGCGGCCCAGGAGTAGTTGCTATTGCGCGTTTCCTTGATGAGGTTGCAACTGACCCGGCGCAGTCGCGTGAGTTTCGCTTGTCCTTTGCCATGATGGTGATGTTTAACCATTTCAGTGGGAGCCCGGATGCCCATGGGAAGAACTATTCGATTCTTCTGCTTCCCGATGGCACAATTCGTTTCGCGCCGATGTATGACGCAGCTTCCGGGCTTGGATTTTCGAACCCCACTGGAAATGGCTTTCGGTTTCCGCGGGCTGCAATGCGGCTAGGACATCAGTATCGTTTTCGTGACGTTGCAGAGGCCGATTGGGTGCAGTTCGCACGGGATCTTGATTTGCCGTTTGAAGTGGTTCGGTCTCAGCGTGACCGTATGGCTGCGAGCATGCCCGAGGCATTCCGCGGGGCTCTCAACGATTCTGTTCCAGTGGCGGCTAGGGCGCGTATTCTTGCGAGCCCACTGCTCACCCGTTTAGAAGAGCTTTGCAGGTGACAGCCGAGGTTGAAGCGCAGCTGATCCTCAGGCCGGGGGCGTAGTGCTGGGTTTTTTGCTTTCTTGTGGGGTGGTTTCTGCATATATGTGCACTTCTGGTTCTTGTGGCTAGATGAATCCGGGGTACCTTGAGTATCTGGTTGTAAAAGTGCAGGTCAGGGACGTGTGTAGGGGCGAAATGTGCTCTTCTCGCTTATCGGGATAGTGGGGGTTGGTGCCTTTTCTTTCTGTGGGAGTGTGCTTTGCGTATATGTGCAGAACTGACTGTTCTGGCAAGCGTTATTCTGGCGCCTTGGAATCAGCCGTGCACAGGTCGCGTTGCCAGAAAGAAAAGCCACGCCCTCCGCCCCGAGCCACGCCGCGCGCCCCGAGCCGCGCCCACCCCACGCCGCGCGCCCCAGCCCCGATTTCACCCCTGCCCAGGCGGTGCAGATTTCACCCCGCCACGCTGGCGCCGAGCCCTGCACTTTCAAGTACGCTAGCGTCGATTTTTCTCGGTGCGCCTGGGATGCGCCCGGTGATGCCGATTGAGAGCACGCAGCGCAGGGCGATTTCGTGTACGCGGCTGGGATCTCCGGCGGCGGCTTCGAGGATTGGTTTGCGGATGGCGTTGAGGTTGATGTTGAGCATCTTGCCGCCGTGATCGATGATGGCTCCGAGCTCTGTGCGGGTGAAGGCTGGCACGTGGATTTGGGTGGTGCGGTTGTGCATGTCGTGGGTGATGGGGAGTATTTCGGTGGCGGATTCGGCGGCTCCGATGGCGATGACGCAGGTGTGGTGGGTGGCTCGGTTGGCGAATACTTTCATTGAGTCGGCGATTTCGCCGCGCACTGAGTGGGGGACTTTGTGGAGGTCTTCGATGACCCAGGTGGTGTTCATGGCTTCGAGTGCTTCGACGATTTGTTGGACGGTCAGGTCGTCTGCGCGCGCGTATGCTGCTGGGGAGGCTGCGCGAAGGGGAAGCGTGGTGTCTCTGTTTGTTGCGGTTGTGTGGTGTTTGGGCGCCGCTTTCGGCGTGGGTTCCAACTCGGGCTCCACTTTGCTGTTCTCGAGTTCTCGGAGTACGGAGCGCAGGAGTGTGGGGAAGGTGCAGCTGCCGGTGCAGTGAGTGGTGACGTATTTCCGGTTGAGTGCGGCGAGGCTGTGGGCAACTAGGCTGGATTTTCCGTTGCCGGATGCGCCGAATAGTACGAGTTGCCGGCCGGGTGTGAGGAGTGCTTCGCGGATGGGGTCTTGGATGTGGCTGCGGGGTATGTAGCCGTATCGGGCGGAGCAGCAGGGTGTGAAGATGTCTTGTGGTGTTGGGTGGTGGTGTGGTTGCTGGTCATGTGCTTTTTGAAGATTTGGCCTCTTGATGCTGCGCTCAAAAAGCTCATTGACGAACCTCCCCATATGTTTGGAGCCTTGGAACGTGGCGGGATGAAAGGTGTTTTCAGCTGGTCAATGTGTTCCAGTTCTTAGGTTATCGGCAGTGTTCTGGATCGGCGCAGCATATGGAAAGGAGTGTGATGCGTTGCACGCTATGTATCCGTCATTTTCTGCCGATGGGAGCCACAAGAGTTAGATAATGGAACATTTCAATTAAGGCGCGTGGCGTCAGATGTGACCGGGGTTTCTTACGGCACTGCGCATTGCACGATTTGCCCATATCCGCGTGCGGTCAGTACCCTCTCGGTTGCAGCAATGAATACGGCCTCTCCGCGCCGAACTGTCACCTTGCCGGGCCCGAACAGGTCGCTGTGCGCCGTATCTGATACTTGCAGTTCCAGTTCACCGTCAGTGGCGATGAGGATCCGTGGTCCTTCCCCGGGAACCACGATGGCTGCTCCAGCCTCGCGGGCCCCTAAAGTGGTCACGGAGAGTTCGAATTCTTGTACTGGTGCTAAGAAGCGGTCCGTGGCGGGTGCGGGGTGTTCGGGTGCTAGGCGTATGGGTGGTAGGGCGGAGAATTCAGCGATTTCGACCAACTGTGTGGCGTCTACGTGTTTGTGGGTGAGCCCGGCGCGTACCACGTTGTCTGAGGTTGCCATGATTTCGATGCCGAGCCCTGATTGGTAGGAGTGGATTTGGCGTGGGGGGATGTAGGCTACTTCGCCTGGTTGGAGCGATACGGGGTTCATGAGGAAGGCGACGACGACGCCCGGGTCGCCTGGGTACTGGAGGGCCAGTTTCTCGATGAGCCGGTCTGTGCGAGGGGATGGAGAATTGCCTGCCTCTAGACGGTGGGCGCACGCTGATGCAAACTCGTCAATAGCGTTGGCTGTGAGTGTGGTATCTGGGTCGAAGAGCCAGGCGATGAGGGAGCGCAGGCCACCGCGGACGGTGGAAAGCTGTAAGCGCCGGCGCAGGAATTCGGCGATCTGCCCGTCAAGGCCTTCTAAGAGCTCTCGGGCTTTGCGGGGGACTCGGAAACCGATCAAGGCCTCGTAGTCTGTGAGGGCATAAATCATTTCTGGTTTGTGGTTCATGTCTTTATAGGTGCGCATGGGAGAGTCACGGGGGATCCTCAGGGATTCTTCCCTCAGGAATCCTTCGCGGGCGATCTCTTTGGTGGGATGCACCTGAAGCGAAAGAGCCTCTGCGGGAGCGATGATCTTGGCGAGGAACGGCAGCTGAGCGCCAAACGAGTAGGTGACTCCTTTACCAAGTGCGAGCTTCGGATCTCGAGTGATAACCTCGGCAAGAGAGGCTACGCCCGCTGTTGTAGGCCCGTCCGCGTGGCTGCCAAACCACACCTCCGATATCGGAGAACGGGAGGAACTACTGCCGAGGAGTTCCTGAACAGCAGTAGTGGAACCCCAAAGGTCAGACTTTTGAAAACCGGTGAGAAGAAGCATTCATACAGTTTAGTAAAGAAAACGTATACGATGCTCAACAATTCACAGTTCCACTCTGTTAGTCTTTTTGAAATAGGTCCCGCGTGTAGGTTTTGTAGCGGACGTCGGTGAGTTCGGGGTTGAAGTCTTCCGGGTTTCCTTCTGTTTGATTGGATGGGAGAGTTCAGGGCATGTCAACGAGATTTGATCAGGATGCAAAGGATCGCGTGGTTTGACTTGTCGAGGATCGTATTTTCGCAGAGGGGCTCTCGATTCAAGACGCCTGCCAAGCGGTCGCACCAAAACTAGGGGTCTCGTGGCATACGGCCCGCCAGTGGCTTTAAGAAGCACGCAAGTCGGGGCGGGTTGTTCGCGGCGACGAAGACATCATCGCAGAGAATGCCCGTCTGAGGCGGGAGAACGCCGAGCTGCGCGACACGAACGAGCTACTGAAAGCTGCGTCAGTCTTTTCGCCTCAGAGCTCGACCCCTAACGTCGGATATGATCACGTTCATTGACGAATACCGTGATCGCTTCACCCTCGAGTTCATCTGCCAGACGTTAAACGACCAACGCGAAGGTGGCTTCATTTCCTCACGCGGCTATTGAGACGTTAAACGATGAGCTCCTGCAGCTAGGACGTTACGCGATCAGGAACTAGTCGAGGTCATCAAGGACATTCACGGGCGCAACTATGGCGTGTACGGGGTGCGGAGAATGTGGCACGCCATGCGGAGGGCTGGCTGGCAGGTTGGCCGTGATCAGATAGCAAGAATCATGAAAAATCTGGGTATTACCGACAAAACCGGGGCCGGGGACCGGTCACCACACGGCCAGCCAAGACTGTTGATTTGCGTCCCGACCTGGTGAAACGCCAGTTCAAAGCAGATGGGCCTAACCGGTTATGGGTGGCTGATATTGAGCGTCACGAGGGTGTGCTGTAGCTTTGGTTGACTGTTTTCCTTATGCTGCTTGTGCAGTTGATTGATAGGTTATCTCGTATTCGAGTGGGGTCAACTTTCCGAGTGCTTTCTGTCTGCGGCGTCGGTTGTATGTGCCGTTGATCCAGCGGACCAGCGCGAGGCGCAACTCGAGTCTGGTGGCCCATTTCTTCCGGTCGAGAACGTTCGTCTGGACCAGGTTGAAGAACGACTCCATGGCGGCATTGTCGGCGCAGGTACCGACCGCGCCCATCGACTGGACCAGCCCATGGCTGGTGAGCAGGTTGCGGAATTTCTTCGACCGGAATTGGCTGCCGCGGTCGGAATGCACGATCAGGCCAGGTGCTGGCTGGCGGCGGGTGATGGCGTCCTGGAGTGCTGCGACAGCCAGGCTAGCTTTCATTCTCGAGTCGATCGAGTAGCCGACAATCCGGCCTTCGAACACGTCTTTGAGCGCGCAGAGATAGAGCTTGCCTTCGCGCGTCGGGTGCTCGGTGATGTCGGTCAGCCACAGCCGGTTCGGTTCGTCGGCGGTGAAATCGCGGCGGACCTGGTCTTCGGCGGTCGGTGGCCCCCACGAGCCTGTGCGCCTGCCCGTGCCCACAAATGACCGAGCGGATGCCGTGTCTGGGAGCACACCCGCCAGATCCGGCGTTCTGACGCGGTGGTGGCGCCGGTGGTGTGCAGCTCTCAGGCGATCTGCCGGTACCCGAATTCCGGATCTTCCTGGTGCATATCGAAGGCCTGATTCGCCAGGTGGGCATCATCCCAGTCCCGCTGTGACACGCCTGTCTTCAGCCATTTGTAATACCCCTGGGTGGAGATTTTCAGCACCCTGCACGCCACCCAGGCCGGCACCCGAAGATGGGTACCGGTCGCGGCCAGTTCACGGACGAGCGGGTAGATTATTTTGGGAATTTCAGATTCGCCTGCGACAGATACGCCGCCGCTCGACGCAGCACCTCGTTCTCCATCTCCAGCTCACGAATCCTCTTCAGCGCCTGCGCGGACGCCCTCGTCGTCTCAGGATCACTGCTGGCTGACAGCCCGTGCTTCGCGTACTGAGCCTTGGCCACCCAGGCCTGCAGCGCGGACTTCGAGACCCCCAGATCGGCACACACCTGCTTCTGAGCGATCCAGGATTCCACCAGCCCGACAGCGTCCTGCTTGAACTCGTCAGTGTATTTCTTCGCCATGATCAACATCCTTCCGCACGGCCTCTCAGCCATGCAATCTTGACGTCAACCAAACCCACAGCACACCCCTTTGGATACCGAAGCCCCGTAAATGTCAGCAAAGTGAGCGCTAATTTCACCCGTGGTCAGCCCTTTGGCGTAGAGCGACAACACGACCTCGTCGACACTATTCAAGCGGCGCTGGCGCTTCTTCACGATCACGGGTTCGAACGTGCCTGCCCGGTCCCTGGGGACCTCGATCTCGACTGGGCCGACACTGTCAGTCAACACGGTCTTCGAGGTCGTCCCATTCCGAGAGTTTGATGCCCGACCACCCTCAGTCTTCGCATGCTTTTCTCGGCCCAGATGCTCGGTCATTTCCTCGTTCAGAGCTGTTTCCAGGACCGTCTTAGTGAACTGTTTGAGCAGGCCATCGAGGCCAGTCAGGTCGAGCCCTGCGGCCTTGGCCTGCCGGACCAGTTCAGTCGCAGCGACCATCTCCGCCGACGGCTCGCCACCAGTCTTTTTCCTTGTTTTCGATGCCATAGCATCCAGTGTTGCAACAGACATATCTCATGCCTACCTTCCACGCCGACAAACCAATCAGCGAATCGGGCCAGTTACTGTAATGCTTGTGGGTGGCTGATCTGGGATTGGCTGGCAGGATAGGTTCCAAACTTTTAGGGGCGTGGCTCAGCCAGTTACTAACCGGGGATTCCTGTGGGGGTTCTCGTGTTTTTAGTGTGATTTGTCCGTCTCTGAGGGTTTGGGATGGCCTGACCTGTTTACTCGTGGCTTGATTAGAAGCTTGTCCGCTCATTGCTGAGCGTGACTCATTACAGTATTGCCCCCGTGAACGCACGCGTTTTCCAGGCCAGACCAAAGAGCAATGCAGCACTGCCGATTCTTGGTTGTGAAATGGAAGGACACACGCTCATGAACATTGTCGCATACACCTACCAGTACGTCGTGGGAGTAGATACTCACGCCCGCACCCACACACTCACTATCCTTCACGCCGCTACCGGCGCCGAGATGGATACCGCATCATTTCCCACTAATCCGGCCGGCCTGGCACGCTGCGCATCATGGGTGAAGCGTCGCACAGGCACTACCCCCGCCGATGTGCTTGTCTCGATGGAAGGAGCCAGCTCGTACGGGTCGGGCCTGAGACAAGCTTTAGAATCCGGTGGCTACCTCGTTGTTGAGGCTCCTCGCCTGGTGGTTCGGGGCCGGAAAAGGACAGCGAAAAGTGACTGTCTCGACGCTGCAAGTATCGCTACCCGCACCCTGGCCATCGACGTCTCTTTGCTGACGATTCCACGCAGCGGTGATGAACGCCAAGCACTAAGGATCCTGCTTGCGGCAAGGACCCACATGACCCGGCAGGCTACAGCCATGATCAACGCTCTGACCGCCTTAGTACGAACCAACGATCTTGGTGTTGATGCCCGCCACCCCTTATCTAAGAAACAGATCCGTCAGATCAGTGCCTGGCGCACACGCGAAACGGATACCTATTTGCAGACTGTTGCCAGAAGTGAAGCCAAACGCCTCGCCACCGCCATCACCAGGGGCTGGCAGGACGCAAACGAGAACCTGGACGCTCTCGACACGCTCACCCAGGCAATGAGCCCAGCGTTGCGAGCAATGGTCGGTGTTGGCCCTGTCAGTGCCGCCCAGTTCCTCATAGTCTGGTCTCACCCCGGACGTATCCACTCAGAAGCAGCCTTCGCTTGCCTGGCCGGTGCTAGCCCGATACCCGCATCATCCGGCAACACTCAACGTCAACGCTTAAACAGGGGCGGTGACCGCCACTTGAACCAAGCACTGCACAACGTCATCCTGGTCCGTATGCGATTTGACGAAGACACCAAGAACTATGTTGACAAACGCACCGCCGAAGGCAAAAACAAACGCGAGATCATACGCTGCCTCAAACGCTACCTCGCCCGCAAAATCCACCGAGCACTCACCAGCGAACAAAACCCGACACGCACCAAGGAACTACTCAAAAAAGCCGCTTGACAACTATAGAAGCATCACACTTTCTTGCACAGTCCCGAACGAAGAGATCGCTCGATCTCCAGTTGGCACATGGGCCGGGACATCGTGTGCCGACGACAATGCCTCCGCCGCGCCCGCCAACGCTTTCAAACATGTGCGGCAACCGCACGCCTGCCAGGAAAGCTTGCCCGTGGGATCCCGCGATCGCGGGATCCCACGCCTACGGTACTGCGCACTGCACGATTTGCCCGAAGCCGCGTGCGGTTAGCGTCCGCTCAGTCGCGGCGGCAATAATTCAACGAAAGGAGGCGACGACGACGCCACTACACGCCAACTTGTGGGTAACCCCACAAGTGTCTTTCCCAAGCTTATGCGATGGATGAAAAGACTCTTACACTAAAGCCTTTGAGTTCCGACGTCTCCTCAATACTGGATAGAGGATTGATACTAAAGCCTCTAATGGAGCTAGGAGAATAGATTGAATGGTAGAATTGCTCGTCTTGTAGAATTGAATGTCAGGTCGACCGAGGTTACAAACATATCGTTCTAAAAAATGTCCAAGATCCCAGACACTTCTAGGGTCAGTCACATCGAACTGATCGATAGTCACGTCTAAATCACGAACTGCCTTGAAGTGACTGCCATTCATCGCGAAACAAGTTCCGGCCACAAACTCATAATCATCCGTCAGTTGCAAACCGAGCTTACGACCAGTAGAGAGATGTCGCTGCTGTTTCTCGGCAGGATCACGGACAATAAGTCTCTGAGGTGCGGCAATCACACTTTTCTCGTGTGAATGTGCCATGAAGTTAATGATTCGATGGACATTTCTTGCGCCGAGAACCCCATCAAATAGCATAAGAAACCATGTCCGACGGAAAAACAATCGCCCGTAAATGAATTGTATAGGTCTCTTGGTGGCCTTCGAATGAATCTTGAAAACCACGTCGTATTCTTCCGTGACGAGATTGGCGGTCTCGAAAAACGGGCCTAGATCGAATCCGCGGTTGGGAACGTCGATTATCCTGACATCGCATCCTTCTAATGCTTCAATGTCTCGTCGGGTCGAGAGCCCAATCCGACCACTTGTTAACGATACCAAGAGATCATAGTTATAGCACCGGAGATTAGATAGATACTCCTTGATTTCGGGCCATGCCTCTTCGTAGTAAAGATGGAGTATTACTAATATTCGCGCGTCTTTGTTTGTGTCAATAATGTTGCAAAAGCGCCTTTCAAAAAAGTGTCGTGCGATGTGTCGCGACACCTGGCGCTTACGATATTTCAGCTTTTCCACTGTAAGAGTATCATTCCCTTCTTCGCCCAACTGGCAGTTCTTAGATTTCGCTGTGCAATGCGGAACAACGTGCGAGGATTCCGGATCATTCTCTGGATCCGGAGAACTTCGATAGGGTATTCGGTACCGTGCATATTCAGTAACACACACGCTCTGTGTTGTCCTTCAAGAATGATGTCATACTGATCAACTATGATCGCGCCTTTCTTGATTGAATATTCATCGTGTTCTAATGTCTGAATCAGATTCATAAATGAATCAACGCTTCGTGTGCTGGTACCGGCTTGGTTTCTAGCTCTTTTGCAATACCGATCATAGGCTTGGAGCAGATCTGGATTGTCCGGGTCTTTCGCTAAAAGAAACGGAAGGGCATTTTCTATGCTGTAAAGCCCGTCAGAATAATCACGGAGAATACTACCGACGGGGATCGTTTCAATAGAGTATCCGAAGATTCGATACTGACTGAGATAATCTAGGTTTTGAGCATCGATAAAGAAACGTTTGTCATCGTGGAGCGCTGCTACAGGAATTCTCTTACGTATCATTGTAAACCTAATCCATCCGATTGTTAGAAGTGCGCGCGGCTGTGGCCGTGCTCGGAGTCTATTTTGCTGTGTTCCGTCGGGCGAAATGAGCTAACTATCGCCTTCCGCGAGCCATAATCTGTCTTAGTTGGGTGTAAAACAAAACTACGTCTCTCCTATGAATAATCAGAAAGAACAAATATCCGACCAGGATTAATCCGAACGCATACCAACGGCTCAAATAGATAATCGAGATCAAATAGACGCAACTGAGGACGATGAGGCTTACATCGGGAACACGCCTTTCGTTAGACAGTAGTACCTGCACATAGTTCTCTGTATAGATATTTCGCAAAAAGGTGGCTATCACAACTGTGATAATCATGGCGCTAATGGAATCGAAGGCGAAGGCACCAATTGAGCACCCCAGTAGGCTGATCGAAAGTGTAACGAGATTGACTTTGAAGAGTAGTCCTTCTTGGCGCAGCACCTTTAGAAATGTTGCACCCAGGATATCCATTCTTCCATTAAAGACGCAGATGGGGAGAAGAAGCCCGAGCATTTTGAGACCCTGTGTGTAGTCTGGCAGCCACATCGAAAGCAACACAGTCAATGGTATGAATATAAGATAGCTCACTGGTAACACGACTGAGAGAAACCGTGCCATGGTTGTAAAGATCGAAAGGAGCCTATGATTGCCAATTTGGCGGAATGCGGGGAATAACACCATACTGACTTGAGCGACAAATGTCATGAGAAAACTGATTAGTGAAACGGCGAATGATAGCTGGCTAAAGGTTTCAATGTCCCACTTAAGGTCCACAAACAGGCGTAACACCCCAAGTATCAAGAAGCCAGCGATGTTCGCGAGCATTAGTTTGATTCCTACCGTAATTGCTTTGACAGATTCGCTAACGGTTCGCTTAAAGTCGAGGATTCCGGCAGAGACAAAGTCTCTGAAATTCCAAGCGCAATATGACAGGGCTACCAGTTTCGCGATTATGTAAGCGAGAACATAAGGTTTGAAGCTATCGTTTTGGGTTGCAACGAGGACTAGAAGGGGAAGGAAAAAAGTTCCCTTTTCGACCATTACAGCGTAAGAATAGATCCGGGTCTCATTCATCGCCTGAAATATGTAGCCCATAAAGAGTGTGGAGTTATTTATAATGATCAGAAATGCAGTTGAGGCAAGGACAAAGCTTCTTTCATATGAGGTCGGACCAAAAATTGCTATAGCAATAATAGTCAGTGTCGCAAAGCTCTGAGATAATAGACCGAAGAGAAACTGCGAATGGATTGTCCTTTTATCAATCGCATTGCGGATTTTGCCGCCATTTATTAGGTAGACGCCGTCATTAAGACCAAGATGGAAAAGCCCGACATAGCTTGTGTAAAAAATGAACAATTGCCAATAGCCAAATTGAGAGACGCCGAGAACCTTGGGCACAATCAAAGACATAATCAGGCTAAGAATTAGACTGATAAGCTGTGACAAAAATGCTGTCGAAAGGTTTCTGAAGAGATTCGCTATGTTCAAGACTCGAAGACCATTTCCCTACTGTCCAAGGTAGTGATTTGCGTAAGGCGAGCGCTTGTAAATTGCGTGACTAAGTGCGGCACTATGAACCGTGTTTTCGGTCGTTATCAGATCTGGTCTATCCCGCCAGTCAAGGTGAGGTCGACGGGTAAGGAACCAGTAGACAGGCCTGATGAGGATGACGACTGCGGCAGTCCCGATGGAAACAATTCCAATTGAATACTGATCAACTGAAGACAAGACTATCCAATAGAAGAGATAGCTATATCGGATTATTGAGATGTTTGTAAAGTATCCCGCTGTTCGCCTACGAAGGTTTGCATACCATATCGAGAAAAACAAGACGACTACGAACGTAAAAAGACACATGCCAAGCAGGCCGAAGTCATTATACGGTCGGCGAAAAAAGGTATAAACATTACCCTGGGTGACTCCAAGCTGTCGCAGCTCAAGATGTACGCTTCTGGTGTAGTCCGTGAGTCCGACCGTGTTCAAGAAGGAATAAATCCCGGGAAAGGTCTCAGATCCTAGATGCTCGCTCGATAATCTGGAGGAGTCGCCAAGATATTGGTTAAATTGTTGAATCGATCCTCCGGCATAAGTGGAAATATACTCTGCAAATGATCTGGTTGTTGCCCGTCCAATTACGCTCGTCGCGGCGTAAAACAACAGAAAGACTATTGGTAAAAGGACGAGTGTCTTTCGTGTAAATCGGCCAGAGAAGTTGATGGTCCAATTTCTGTGCCGACTATTTAGGATATACGCCACCACGACTGAAAATGCGCACCACCTGAGTAACTCTTGACGACCAGAGCCCATCAGCACCTTGATAGCAAAAAGCACGATTGGCATAGCCATGAGGAGAACGCGACGAAGCGGCATTCTCCCGACGACAATATTCTGAATCAACACAAATGTGATTACATAACTTATGGCGTCTACGCATTTAGTTAGTATCGTTACGGTCGGTCCAAGAGATTCGGTTGCTTCATACGACGTGATATTTCGATAATGCCAGAGTAGGTTCGAGCCTGGCGTGTAACCGTCCAATGTAGCAAGCCGCACGATCTCCTTGTAATAGAGATAAAGGATCAGAATTTCAGCGATGGTGAGAATGATAACTCGAGCGGCCGGAATCTCGACAGCTTGTGTCTCTCTAGTGTGACTTGTCCCCACCTCAGAGTAAGGGACAGAGATATCAGCAAAAACTGCTGACAAAAGCCCTAAAGTAATCACTAAGACTGACGTTACAGAATACTGAATGTTCCAATTGCTTATATTAAGGGCTGCAATCGACGTACTTACAATAAAAACGGCAAGCATTACCATTGATGGTCGGAAGATGTCGCCCTTTACCGCAAAATATGTGTTTACGAATAGGATGATTTCTAATGCAAGTAGTACAAGTATAAGCATTCTATTCGTCTCGCTTTCGAGATGTTCGTGTCTACTGTGATGGCTTTAGATTATGCCAGCAGAAAAGTCAGCGGTGAATTGTGCAGTACCGCGAGGATAAACTGGCCTTGAGAGAGAAAGCGTGTTAGCCTCAAGTTTCCCTCCTTAGTAATGGCACTCTGTAGCATGTCGGTTTCGCATAATACAGGTTGCCAAGTTGATCCTTTACAAGGAGTTTTGGGGAGAGACAAGATAAATGCTGTTAAATCACCGGCTGTGCATGCGTTCTCTAAAGTTCTTCAGACTCTCTGTCAGACTGTGGTGACAGGTTATTAGCCTTTGCAAATTGTTTTGCCTCTCGGGGCGCTTCAAATTTTCAAGCGGTCTAATACCTCCCGACAATTACAAGCGCGGCGAAACACTGCCGAGCTCCATTGTATTACGCAGGGCCGCATCATACGCTTCACAAACACTCCTCCAATTGTATTCTTTCTTTGCGCGGCTCAAGTTCTTGGCTATCAGAACATCTTGAAGACTCCTATCTGTGAATACACGCTTTATTGCTGTGTATATCTCGGTGGAGTCCGCCTGGCAGAATACGCCTCCGTCGTCTAAAACTTCTCGATTAAAGGCGGTATCGCGAGCTACCACGGGTGCACCGGCTGCCATCGCCTGCACTAGCGTTGGGTTCGTACCGCCAACACTATGTCCATGAAAGTAAACACCGGCGTGTTGCCAGAGCGATAGAAGCCGCTTATCGTCCGAAATATGGCCTAGCCATCGAACGTTTGGATTCTGCCCTGCGAGATCCCTGATTTGTTTCTCGATTGGGCCACCATAACCCGACGAGCCCACTATTACGACAGGAAAGGATTCTGCTATCTCGGGTGCTGCTTGGAGGAATTCAAGAACGGTGTTCTCCGGTACGAATCGGGCTACATATAAGATGTAACCTCGGTGAGTCAGTCCTGGTTCGAGCGGAAGAAACGCGGGAATATCACCTCCGTATGGTATGAAGACACTATCCCTATCAAAGTCTTCTATCCAACGGCGCCTAATCTCCCATGAGTCTGAAACGAGTTCGGTTGCGTATTTTGCCGTTAATCTCGCCCCGG
Organism: Ancrocorticia sp.; assembly: GCA_022648165.1. Taxonomy (GTDB): domain Bacteria; phylum Actinomycetota; class Actinomycetes; order Actinomycetales; family Actinomycetaceae; genus Changpingibacter. The sequence continues at coordinate 16,010 of JALCLX010000008.1, read as the reverse complement.
ATATGAAAATTCTCTTTGCAAGGTCATTCCATTTCTCGCGCTCCCATTCAATTCCGTCAACATTCACGAGGGTGGGAATTCCGCGAAGCTTCAGCAGAGGTAGGAAGAAGCCGTTTGCAACATTCATCACGAGTGCAACATCGGGTTTTCTAAATGCCGTGTCTATGGAGCTAGTCAAACCGTAACTGAGTGTGGAGAGACTCTTCTTTTCACAGCCAAGTGACATGCGTGAGTTAACGAGAGCATTTCTGTTCGGATCATCCAAAAGCACTGATCCTGGGCGTCCGTATACTGTTACCTTCCAGCCTTTCTCTACCAGATAAGGGGCAAGCTTCCTTACGGCGGTTTCAAATCCACCGTAGTACGAAGGATATCCGCGAGTTCCAATTATTGAGATAGAAGGCATCGTATGCTCCTGGACGACAGCTGGCGAGTGAAGTGATTTAGTGGCTCAGTATGCTCCATCGCTGCCCACCACCGCCTTGAACGTTCTGAACAAGATCTGTAGGTCTCCCATCATTGACCAGTTTTCCACATAGTAGAGGTCCAGGCGCACGCTATCCTCCCAAGAAAGATTCGAGCGGCCGTTCACCTGCCAGAGCCCCGTGATCCCGGGTTTGACGAGGAATTTGCGGTACACGTGTTTCTCATACGTCTTCACCTCACGCAGCAGGGGAGGGCGGGGGCCTACGAGTGACATATCGCCCTTCAGGACGTTGAAGAGCTGTGGGAGCTCGTCAAGCGAGTAGCGCCGCAGAACCTTGCCTACCTTCGTTACCCGCGGGTCGTCTTTCATTTTGAACATGACGGAGTTTCCGGCATCTGCAGATTGCTGCTTCTTGAGATCTGCAAGGATTCTCTCCGCATCCACCCGCATGCTTCGGAATTTCAACATGTTGAAGGTCTGTCCGTTGAGGCCAACGCGTTCTTGCCTGAAAATGACAGGGCCACCGTCGCCCAGTTTCACTGCGATGGCAATTCCAAGCAATAACGGGCTGAGAACAATGATTCCGAATAGCGAACTGACAATATCGAATACACGCTTGGCAAAAAGTGCAGGTTTCGTAAACGCTGGAGGCTCCACCTGAACCAAAGGAAGCCCAGCGACGGGTTTCACGGCTAACCTTGGAGAGCTCACGCCCATGATGCCAGAAGAGACAACCAAACGTTGGGATTCTGATTCCAAACTCCAACCAATCTCTCGGACACGGCGTGTTGAGAGCGCATGGCCGCCAGCGAGGATCAATGTATCTATACCGAGCTTCTTCATTAAAGCGCTGACATCGTCACAATAGGGAAACACAGGAATACTTTGGTGCCTTACCTTCAGGTTCGGCCTTTTGAAGCGAAGATCCGCACGGATGCTTGTTACTGCAGCAACTTCATAGGGGTTCGGCTTAGCAATGATGAGGCGATCTGCCACCATAGCTGCCGATTCCTCAGTTCCCATCACCAGCACGCGTGTTTTCATTTTGTTGTGGCTCCACTGGAAGTTCAGCCACTTACGCCATAGCCAGCGCGAAATCAGCAAAACCAGGGTGCCAATTGGGAAAGCAAAGGCAATGAATCCACGCGCAAGATCAAGCTTCCCGAAATAGGCAACGATAGCCACCAAACCGAACACGTGAAGAGAGGCTGATGCTACACGACTGTATTCTCCGCTATCCCAGCCTAGAATCTTTACGTCGCGTGAGTTGCTGATTGAAAGGGCCGCTAGCCAGACAACAACGATTATGAGGGTCACCAGGTAATAGGGAACGCCAAACATCGTCTGCCGCCACGGCTGCAGTGACATGCTTCCACTGTTCCACCCGAGCCATAAGCCTTGGGTGATCAGGACTGTAAGGGCCACAAGAACGGTATCGCTGATAGCCATTTTCCTGGAAAGCGTATTTTGCCAGTTGGCAGTGTGTACAGGGTGGTTATAGAGGCCTTCCATCACTAGTGGTGCCTCCGGTTCTGTGGCGGCTTGCTGCCATGCTGTATTAACGTGAGTGAGCAATCGCCATTCCCTTCTAGCGAAACTTTCCAGTGAGTGGAGGTACGCATGGCAGTCGGTGGATTGTGTTCATGCGACCAACACTCCCATACTGTAAGGCACGTATAAGACCAATTCTGCCGCGGCTCACCGATAGTGATGAGACCCAACATTGGTGAGTTTACGGCCTTAAACGGCTCTATTCTACGGTAAAGACCTCATGAAGATGCTGGGGTCTGGAAAGATGCTGGAAGCTGTTATGCGCTTATAATGGCTTCTTCGCTGCAAATGAGGATTGCGTGCTGCGGGAGAGTGTGCGCAACACCACTGAAAAAAGTGTTAAGAATACGGGTGAAAACGCGAATAGACGGTAGATAGGCACTTTATCTGCGTGGATAATGACCTTCCAGTTGTGCGCCCAGGCGCCACAGCGAGCCCGCCTCCACCACCAAGGCCTGCCATTTTTCGCCTTCGCCGCGCCGCGCGGTAGCGAAAGCTTGGAACCATGGTGAGCCCGCAACGCCGTCGATCACAAGCGCGGTAGCCAACGCATCGGCGAGGCCGGAATCAGGACCAATCACGCTGGCCTGGAGTGCAGCCGCTTCTTGCCCGCCGGTGTGAGGGTTGACGATATGCCCCACTTGTTCGGAAAAACCCGAGGTGGCAGCAGCATAGCCTGTTGGCAGGACTTCCGATGCGCATAAGCTGGTGCGGTCGGTGGGGTGGGCAAAGCCAACGGACCACGCGATTCCCGGGGCCCGCGTGCCGCGCACGGCCACGTCACCTGCCGCGTTCACGCACACGTTCGGCACGCCGCGCGCAACTAAAGCATCCGCGATCAGGCCGGCGCCCCAGCCTTTGACGTACCCGGAGAAGTCCACGCCTCCCGGGGAGTACCACGGATCGAAAGCGCCGCGGGAGATCTGGCGCGCCTGTTCACAGTGGGCGCTGATGAGATCAAACTCGGGGGAGAAGGTAGGCTCGCCGCGCCGCCGCATACTGATGACGGAATCAGGCCGCCACGTTGAGAAGACCTCGTCGATGTGTGCAACTAGCGTGTGGATCTCTGGGAGTGCGGCGTCGAGCGCAGCAGGATCGGCATCCGCGCAATCGATCGTGATCACCGTTCCCCAGGCCTCAACGAGCCTGCGCTGAAGGGGGCGCTTCACAGCCCGGCCTCGTCAAGGGCTGCCTGCAAGGAGGTGCGGAAACCTTCGGACGTGTAGGAGGCGCCGCTCACCGTATCAACATCGGCGCTCTGAGCCGCGAGTGCTTCTTGCACCAAGGTGGGGGCGGCGGTTGCGTTGATCCGCGAAGAATTGCCGCTGCTCGGCAATTGCAGCCAGATGATGTCTGTGATCTGGCCGTCCTCAATTGTCACCTGCACTTGAATGGCGCCGTATTCGCCGTCGTACACCGAACCATCCCACTGGCCACTCACGCCGCTCGAAGTATCGGTGGAGGCGGAAGTGCTGGAATCGGCGGTGCCGGAGCTGGAAGTACTGGAAGAGGCAGCGCTGGAAGAAGCGGAAGCTGATGGGGAAGCGGCGGAACTTTCCCCATCGCCGGACGAGGGCGTACTGACGATTGCGTCAGTCAGCGAGGCCTCGTTTGGCCCGAGTAGCAAGACTGCCGCAACTCCGGCAACCGTTCCAACAACTGTGACAACTCCGCGCTTGCTAGGGCGAGGTTCATTCATCACTTGCTCCTAAAGGTCAAGGCTCTCGATGTGCACGCGCGAATCCGGAACGCGGAATGCGGCAGCGCTTGCCCGCACTGCGTCAAGAAGCTGCGCCGGCCCACACGCGTAGACGTCACAGTGAGCAAAATCGGGGATCAGTGCGCCCAATGTGTACGGGTCAATTGGCCATTGGCGGCGCGAACCCACCATCAGGTGAAGTCGAAGAAGGTTCTGTTGCTCCAAAGCGCGCAGCTCGTTGACCAATGGCAGATCATCTGCCGAACGGGCCCGCACGATCACGTCTAGGCGCGTTCGTCCGGCCAGATCTCCGGCAATTCCACGAATCGGCGAAATGCCGATTCCACCGGCAATCAGTACAGCGCGGTCTTCTTGCGCCCGGCTCGCCGTCATCACACCATAGGGGCCTTCCACGAGTGCCGCTGTACCGGCGGGAAGGTCCTGTATCAACGCGGTGGCATCGCCGAGTACCCGCACAGTGACGCGGAAAGAACCGTCCGGGCGCACGCCTGAAACTGAGAACGAATGGCCTTCCCAGGCCAAACCGGCGCGGTAGAAACGTAACGTGACGAATTGGCCGGGCGTTGGCAGCGAGGGCGCGGCGGGAAAGACGCGAGGACGCCGGCGCGGCTGCAACCAGAGCGAGACGGTACTTGGGGATTCTCGCACTACGTCTACGTGCCGGTTGGTGCTGGGAGGAGAGTAGGAGGCGCCTCAAGGTTTCCGTGGCGCTGGCTGGAGCGCGTTGGCGCGTGTATGAAGGGTTCTTGGCAAAGTTTGCCAAGAACCCTAGAATCGACATATGACAACTATGAATATCTCTTTGCCGGAGAATCTCAAATCGTACGTTGACCAGCGAATGACTTCGGGCGACTACAGCTCCGCAAGTGAATACGTGCGCGAGCTTATTCGGCTTGATCGTGATAGCCGTGAGCTTCGCGCCACGATTCTCGAGGGAACAGAATCACCACTGAGTGAGAAGAACCCTGACGAACTGATGACGGCTCTGCGAGCTCTCGCGCGTGCAGCCGCATGGAGACCCGAACATTCGTAACTGGGCGCGGCGCGGGCGTCGTCGGAAAAATGCGCGCGTCAGATCCGATCGCCAAGAGGTGCACGAACCCGCAATGCGCCACCTTACCCATATCGATCAGCGCCAGCCGAGGCCTGGGGCCACATCCTTCAGGATTGCTTCGAGGATGTGGGTGTTGTACTCCACGCCCAATTGGGAGGGAACTGTGAGCAAGAGTGTATCGGCGGCCTGAATCGCCTCATCTTCGCTCAGCTGCTCGATCAGTTTGTCTGGCTCATCTGCGTAAGAGCGCCCGAAGATGGAACGATTGCCCCCGCCCACGCTGCCGATTTGATCTTCTCTATCGCCACCGCCGAGGAAATAGCGCCGGTCCAGATCATTCGTGATAGCAATAATCGAGCGGGAAACAGAGACGCGGGGTTCAAAACCAAAATCGTGGTTTGCCCATTCTTTACGGAATGCCTCGATCTGTTTGCGCTGCTGAACATGGAACGGTTCGCTTGATTCGTCATCTTTGAGCGTGGATGACATGAGGTTCATGCCCAGGCTCGCTGCCCATTTCGCTGTGGCGTTTGAACCGGCACCCCACCAAATGCGTTCACGCAGGCCAGGAGAATACGGTTCGATGCGCAGTAACCCTGGAGCATTGGGAAACATCGGGCGCGGATTCGGTTGGGCGAAGCGGATTCCTTCAAGCACTTTCAAGAAAGTCTCGCTAGTTTTACGCGCCATATCGGCAGCCGTTTCACCTTCTGCCGGAGAAAAGCCGAAGTAGCGCCAGCCATCCAGAACTTGTTCGGGTGAACCACGTCCGATGCCCAGTTGAACACGGCCACCGGAAATCAGATCGGCAGCACCAACATCTTCAGCGAAGCCGAGTGGGTTGGCGTAGCGCATATCTACTACGCCCGTGCCAATCTCAATGCGGTGGGTACGTGCACCGATCGCTGCCAAGAGAGCAGCGGGGGAGCCAAGCTGCTGAGCGAAGTGATGGACGCGGAAATAGGCGCCGTCTGCACCAAGTTCTTCCGCCGCAACCGCCAGATCTATCGATTGAAGAAGGGAATCTTGTGCTGTGCGGGCTTGAGATTCTGGATGATCCATCCAGTGCCCAAAGGATAGAAAACCAATGCGCTTGTAGCTAGGGGAAGCGGGTGTAGCTAGCTGCGGGCCGGTACCTGGCGTGTTCTCACTCATGCTAAGGGCAACTCGAAGCGAAGGAGTGTTATTCCGTGCCGCTAAGCTAGAGCCTGTATAGCGAATTCAGAATGTGCCATGCGAAGGACGGTGGTTCTATCGTGGGTACCGCACGTGACCATCCGGAGCAACAACCAGTGGTTGCTGCCATACAGAGCCCCACCCATATCTATGGGCGCTCGGATACCAATTACATGTTGGGCATGATCGGCTTGGGTTGCGCGGCACTTGGACTAGTGCTGACATGGGGGAGCAATGGCACACTCACGCCGTATGCCAGCATCTTCTTTCTAAGCATCATCTCCGGCATGATGGCGGTGCGCGCTTCCTCCCTGGACATGTATTTCACAGTCGGCATCGATGCGGCCACGCTGGCGTTGCTGCTTCCCAGCTCCAAGCCGCTGGTCCTGATTCCGTTGTGGATCGCGGGTACATTTGCAGGGCACTGGTTCTCCCAAGGCGATGCGCCCCGCGCTGCCCGAACAACCATCGACATTGCGTTCTCCGGTGCCATATTTGTGGCCGTCCTGGCGTTCGTATTCCACGCGATAACTGGCGTGGCCATTTCCGATACTCCAATAGGCCTGGGGGTGTTTACCAGCGGAAAATGGGCGGTGAGCGTTTTCGTAGCTCTTATGGCTTACGCAGGTGCGCGGTTAACGTTCTCCACAATTCGGCTTCGTATAACCCGCAGAGTCAGCTTCCGTGAGGCCATGTGTGCCATCGGGTGGACCCGGTCCCTACTGCTACTACTGCTGACATTCCTGGAGGCGACAGCCGGTGGCTGGCTGGCCATTCGCCTAGTGCGGTCATTCCCTGGTGCCGATCAGATAGTTGGCCAACAAGCAGTGATCGCCCTTGTGGCGCTCTCAGCATTCGGCGTAACCGGCTTAGTGCGCACCGAAGCAGCCTGGCATCGCGCCAACGCCTTGGCCCATGCGCTTGCCGAACCCTTTGAAGAATCCACGCAAGCCGCGATCGAAAAGCACATCGTCCGCAGTATCGGGCAGGCCATGCCGTCATTTCTGATCCAGATGCAACAGGGCTACGGGCGGGCTGCGGGCCAGCCGGATAGCGGGCCGTCTGGTACGCTTCCGAGCGGCCCTCGCCTACGGTCTATCGAACGCTGCAACATGCTGATATCGCCCACTCTTACTGCGTGGTATGGGCAATTTTGTATTCGCGTCAAGCGCGGACCTCTCAGACGGCCATTCAATCGCTCTGACCTGGCAACCCTGGATGCGCTTGGCGCGATTATCCAGGAGAAACTGCTGACCGTGCAACAAGTGAATCAACTTTCTGACCAAGCTAACAAGGATCCGTTGACGGGCCTGCTCAACTACCGTGGGTTGAGCCGCACTCTCCGCGCGCTTGATAGCCCACAAAACGCTAGTACGCACGGCCTTGCGTTGGTCTTCCTAGACCTGGACGATTTCAAACACGTCAACGATACATATGGCCATCGTGCTGGCAACGTGGTGCTCCGTGAAGTTGGCCAGCGGATCGCCGCGGGCGTTCGAAAACCGGACGTCGCTGCAAGGATCGGCGGAGACGAATTCGTCGTCGTGCTATATGGCGTGACGGAGCGTCAACAGGCGGAGAGCGTAGCCGCGCGTCTGACCGGTGAAATCAGGAAACGAATACAGGTGGGTACCCGGCAAATTTCTGTGAACGCGTCAATTGGAATAGCTCTTTCTGGCGATAACCAGGAAAGCGCCGAAGCCCTTTTAGCTTTAGCTGATCAGCGGATGTATGCGGCCAAGGAGCTACACGAGGCCGATGGTGCAAAGCTCGAGTCCGCTGAAGACGCTGTGAACACGCCGGAATGTGTGGATGCCGGCGCCATAAAAGAAGGTATCGAACGCGGCGACATTCACGTTCATTACCAGCCCATCGTAGATGTGCGCACGGGACGCATTGTGGCCGTCGAAGGATTGGTACGCCCCGGGCCCGATATGCCGCTGTGCACGGCCGAGCAGCTTGTGACCGCAGCACACACATTCGGTTTGGCAGATGCCCTCACTCACCACGTTTTCACTGCCGCGATCGCGGACTTTGCCGATTTTGAAGCGGCATCACCCGGGATAGCGCTGCACCTGAACATTGACGTTTCGCAGCTTTTCGAGGGGCCTTTCTTAGCGGAATTCCAGCAGTGGCGGGCGGCGGTGCGGGGAAACATCGTGCTCGAGATCAACGAACGCTGGATCGATGCTTGGGATGAAGCGATGGAAGATCAACTGGCGCAGATTATCGCCGACCATGATCTAGACCTGGGGATTGACGATTTTGGGCGCATCCGGGTTGGATTCCTTCCGCTCTTGGAATTTTCTATTGGCACGATCAAGATCGACAAATCTGTGATCGATGCATACGCGAAACCGCGCACAGCTGCGTTGCTCACGGGCATGGTTGGTATTGCGCAACAAACAGGGGTGCGGCTGATCTTCGAAGGAGTGGAAAACAGGGAGCAATTGGAGTTCCTCCAGGGCTGTGGCGGCGCTCTGGTGCAAGGCTTTGTATACTCGCAGCCGGTGCCGGCGGCTGAGCTGCTAGAGATGCTGCGTGGTGGGATTGCGGGGGAGAGCAGTTTCGCAGGTGGTAGTCAAGGAAAGTAGCACTCAAGGCAAGTAGCTCCTAGGAACGGTGCATCGCACTAGTACAAATGCCTGAAGATGTATGTTTTTGCCTCAAGACAGGTGTTTTACCGGTAAATGCGAGACTCTTCCCAGGTAAAATACAGGCCGTTTCCATACCGGCAACGCTGCAACACGCGATAATTGAACTGTGTCTGTAACGAGCGATATTCCGTACAACCAGTGCACCATTCCGTACAACCAACGTACCCGCGTGCTCACCGTATTCGGGACTAGGCCGGAAGCGATCAAAATGATCCCCGTGATCAAAGCACTTCAAGACTCCGGCAAATTCCGGCCAGTTGTGGTGAGCACGGGCCAGCACACAGATATGGTGGAACGGCTCATTGATGATTTTGGCCTGCGACTGGACGTCAATTTGCACGTGGCGAAGCGCATTGGAGGCGTGCCTCCAACACTCAACCACATGGTCGCGCGAACGATCCGCGGTTTTGACGCAGTATGGCAGTCAGAAGAACTCCCGGAAGAGTATCGCGGCAATGGGCGGCGCTCCGTTCACGGGGCCCAAGCGTGCCTAGTACACGGAGATACCAGTTCTGCGCTCGCGGCCGCAATCGCCGCCTTCAACCTGCAGATACCTGTATTCCATGTGGAAGCGGGGTTCCGGACATCCAATGTGCTAGAGCCATTTCCTGAAGAGGGAAACCGGCAGATCATTTCCAGGATCGCAGCACTGCACTTTGCACCTACCACAGCCAACAAGGCGAACCTTATCCGGGAGGGGGTAGATTACGATCGCATCGTAGTGACCGGAAACACCTCCATCGACATGCTGCAGTGGGTGGCACTCCATCCCGGTGGATTTGGCCCAGGCCTGGAGGAGCTCGCCGCCCAGGAGCAGGCGAACTCTGGGCTGCGCATCGTTCTTATCACAGCCCATCGCCGCGAAAACTGGGGCAAAGGGCTGCAGCGGATCGCGGACGCCGTCGACATACTCAGCACACGATATCCCACCACGCAATTCGTGATTCCCATGCATCCCAATCCAATAGCGCAGGCCCCCATGCGTGCCACGCTCGCAGGGAAGGCAAATGTTCACCTTGTTCAGGCGCGAGACTACGACGATTTTGCGCGGCTCATGCGTGCCGCCACGTTGGTAATTACCGATTCTGGGGGCGTACAGGAAGAAGCACCAGCATTCGGAAAACCAGTGATCGTAACCCGCAATGAGACCGAAAGGCGCGAAGGAGTTGACGCTGGCACGCTGATACTCACCGGCACAGACACCGCCAGAATCGCTGAGACAGCGGAGCACCTGCTAGACGATCCTGCCGCGTATGCGGATTGCGCCAACCGCACAAACCCCTACGGCGATGGGCACGCTTCCGAGCGTATTGTGCAGACACTCGATCACATTTTCCTTGGCGGGCCGCCACCTCAGCAGCTTGGGCAGGACGCCATACGCGCAGCCGTCTTGCGCAGACTCGGAATATCGAGCTTCGCCGCCGGGCGCGCCGGACATGACGGCGGTACCGAATGACGGGAAAAACCGTTGCGGTAAATAGCTTCACAGGTGCGGCAAATGGCTCCACAGCTCAGGACGCCCTTTGGCGCATTGCCACGTGGTGGCACGCGGTGTTGCGCTTCCTCCGGGAACTCTACGGAGGCCTGCCCATATGGGCACAGCCACTGTTCTACGTGGCCTTAGTGCTGATCATCGTTTCGCTCATTTCACTGATCGTGCTGCTCGTTAAGGCGCAGCGGCGATATGCGCACGCGAGGCGCCTTGCACGATCCGGATCAGATCCAGCCGAAAACGAAAGCGATTATCTGTGGATCTTCATGATCCCAGCTCTCAACGAGGAGGTGACCATTGCGGACGCCGTCGGGAGACTCGAAAAAGTTGAGCTCACGCACTTTCAAATCCTCGTTATTAATGACGGTTCGGACGATGACACGCCCAAGATCCTCCGGCAACTCCAAGACACTTCGCCGCACCTCACCGTACTCACACGCGAAAAGCCCCACGCACGCGAAGGCAAATCAGAAGCGCTCAACGCCGCCTGGCGATACACACACGATGTCATCCTTTCAGATGGTCCATACGCGGGGTGGGATCCTGCAAAAACGATTGTCACGATCGTAGATGCCGACGGCAGGCTGTCGCCGGAGGCCGGGCAGATCGCCCAGCACTTTGATGACCCCGCGGTTGGAGGCGTCCAAGCGCAAGTGCGAATCTACAATCGAAAATCGCCGCTCACATTGGCCCAAGACATCGAATTTGGCGTATTTGGAAGCGTGTTCCAGCTGGGCCGCACCAACTGGGGCACCGCCAACATGGGAGGTAACGGACAGTTCAACCGCCTCAGCGCGCTGGATTCCGTAGCTATCGAGAATGACGAAGGGCTACTTGGGCCGTGGAAGTCCGGACGGCTGACAGAGGATCAAGACATCGGGCTTCGAATGATCCTCGCCGGTTGGCACGGCGAACAAGCCGTGAATGTCGATGTGAATCAGCAAGGGCTCAACTCACTACGCGCGCTACTTCGGCAACGGACACGCTGGTCGCAAGGCACGTGGCAGGTACTTGACCTCACGTGCGCCTGTTTACGCAACAAGAAAGTACGCGTTACCGCCCGGCTTGACCAGCTTTGGTACCTGCTTACACCGATCATTCAAGCGTGGTTGGGTATGGTGCTTGTGCTGTCCATTTGCTTTCTGATATTCAAAGTAGTGGATCCCACGTGGTCTTGGATACTCTTCGTGATTTCATATCTGTTCGCCGCCATGCCCAGTGTGCTCGGAGTGTTCTTTGCCCGGCGCGGGCGCGGCGTTATCGGATTCATCATCAATATTCTCTTTGCGCATCTGTATCTTGCATACTCCTGGATTATCTATCCCGTTGTGTACCGCGCACTGTTCCGGCAAATCATCGGTGCCAAAAGCTGGGCCAAAACTGCACGTGAGTCACTTGAGGAAGAGTCACTTGAGGAAAAGGAACCGGGTGGGGAACTGGGTGAGCCGGGGATTGCGGACGGGGCTGAAGTTGGGGTGCAGGAAGACTCCCGGAAGGTGAAGGGGTGAAGCGGCTGCGGCGGGTGAGCCGGAGCGGGAATGACTTTTTCTAGCTGGAACGGGGTGTAGGTGGTTTCGGGTGCTGGGGTTTTAGTGTTGTGGGCTAGAAAAGGTTCCATGTGTGGGTGTCCGGATACGTGGGGAAAGGTAAAACGAGGGTGGGCAAAGCTGTGACCTGGGCGTTTCGAATAGCCAATTCGACCCTTCGGGCTTTTTCTAGTCAAAAACGGTGTTTCCCGAGTACCAAAGGTTAACCTAAGCCCGTTTCAGCTAGAAAAAGCACAAAGACACGAAAAGTGGAAAATAAAACCGCAGGTCACAAAGCTACGAAACACAAAATGCGGTACTTCCGCTTATCCCGACACTGGGCGATGGTGCCTTTTCTAGTCCGCAACCGTATTCCCCCGGAGCCCGTGCCACCTACACCCCTTTCCAGCTAGAAAAAGCCATTCCCGGGTACCGGGAAGCGCCACCGCCCCAACCAAAAAACCACCGGACCGAATGCCAGCCACAGCCGCGCACTAGCACCGCCGTTTCCGCCACAGCCACAGGCGCGCACTAGCACCGCGCCCGCCGTTTCCGCCACAGCCACAGGCGCGCACTAGCACCGCGCCCGCCGTTTCCGCTACAGCCACAGCCTTCACCTATTCCGTTAGCGAGTCGACATAATCTCGGTTATCTTCTACCCACTTCTCAACGATTGGTCCCCAGTCAGAAGCTCCTTCGTTCTGGTTGAACATCACGTCTTCTAGGTCTGCAAGGACGTCAGTGTCCATCGTAAAATTGCTGAGCCACTTTGCCACTTCTGGGTAATCGTCGGAGAACCCGGTGCGGCTATAGACGTTGAGTGTTTCCGCAGTTCCAAGCGTCCCTTCCGGATCCTCCAGGTTCTTGATGGGATATGCGCTGTATGCCCAGTGCGGCTCCCAGAGAGTCACAACGATGTTTTCGCCGGCATCTGTTGCGGCTTTGAGTTCGGCAAGCATGGCGGTTGTAGAAGACGTCACAAAGTCAAAGTCCTCTAGCCCGTACGTGGGAATCACTGAGTCTTCGGTAATACTGGTCAGGCCCGCTCCGGGTTCTATGCCAACGATGCGTCCACCGAATTCGTCCTTTGCGGCAGCTAGCTCGTCAAGCGAATCAATGGGTGCATCTGCATTGACGGCAATCGTGAGTTTTGCCTGGTCATTCCACGTCCCAAGCTTCTCGATCTGATCGCCGTATTCTTCCAGGTAGGCCGCATGTGTCGTGGGCTCCCACACGTCGGTGGTGAAGTCGTAATCACCGTCGGCTAGGCCTTGGAATACCGGGGCGGCTGCAACGGTGTTGAGCTCCACCGTATATCCCTGTTCTTCCAGGATCACTTTCCATAGCTCCGAGGTAGCAATTCCTTCTTCCCAACCGTCAAATACGGCCACCTGCAAGGTACCTTTGGAGCTGGAATCACTCTCGCTGGTGTCGCCACTTCCTCCCGAGCATGCGGTAAGCGCGAGGGCAGCTGCTGTTCCGATTGCTAAAGCTGTCACAGTTCGTTGTTTCATGATGTTCCTTTCCTTGACGCAGGCCCACCATGGCGCCGCAGATCTCCGGGCGCGTGCAGGCCAAAGCTGCATTATTTCTTCGCTGTCTCGATTCCTCCTTCTTCTGAGCTATTTACCGAGGTCCCGCCGGCCATAGAGTTAGTTGCGTTCTATAGAGTCAGTTGCTTTCTTCTGGCGCCTCACCGGCGGCTCGCCGCTGGTGAGCTGCGCGCAGTTTGGCGAAGAGCCCCGAATGCCTTCCGAATGCGCCGGTAAACCGGTCCAGAATGATGGCGATGACGACGACGGCGAGGCCCGCTTCTACGCCCAGCGCAGTATCCAGCCGATTGAGAGACGCAACGATATCTCCACCTAGTCCTCCAGCACCTACCATTCCGGCTATCACGACCATAGAAAGCGACAGCATAATGACTTGATTCACCCCGGCCATAATGGTGGGGAGCGCGAGCGGCAGCTGTATTTGCCGCAGGATCCGGCCGTCGGAAGCTCCAAATGCCTTACCGGCTTCTACTACTTCTTGGTCCACCCCGCGAATGCCGAGTTCCGTGAAGCGCACACCCGGCGCCAAAGAGAAAATGATCGTAGCAACAATCCCGGGTGCCACGCCCACGCGGAACAGAAGGAGAGCAGGTATCAAGTACACAAAGGCAGGCATGGTTTGCAGGAAGTCGAGGATCGGCCGATTAATTCGGGAAAACACATCACTGCGGGCGGCGAGAATGCCGAGCGGAATGGAAATCACTAACGCCCACAGGGTGGAAACGACCACCAGCGCCAGCGTGGCCATGGAATTTTCCCATTGATCCACGGAGGCAATGAACAGCAAACCCAGCGCGCTGCCCACCGCAAAGCCTCGTCCGCGCACGAATAGCCCGATCACGGCAGCTACGATCACAATCACCCAGAAAGGTGGTGTGGATAGCACCGAGTACAGTGCGTCGTACATTTCCACGAAAATGGTACGGAGTACGTCGAATAGGCCTTTGAGGTTTGCTACTACCCAGGCAACACAATCTTCTGCGACATCTCCCACCGGTAAGCGAATGAATCCTTCCATTAATTCGCTCCCTTCACGGATTTGCCGTTTCTTGGTTCGGCGCCTGCGGTCACGTGCGCCCCGGCTCCCCTGCTTGTCCCCCGTCCTCGCCGCCGTACACGCGACCTGTCAACATCCTGGATAAAGCGAGCCACGTAATCGTTCGCAGGTGCGTTGAGGATTTCTTCCGGGGTGCCATTCTGTACAATTTGGCCCGCTCGCATGATTGCGATGCGATCGCCAAGCAGCATGGCTTCGTTGAGGTCGTGTGTAATGAATACGATCGTGTGCCCGAGTTCTTCTTGAAGCCCCATCAGTTGTTCCTGCATCTCACGGCGGATCAGGGGATCGAGCGCAGAGAAAGCCTCATCCATCAACAAGATCCGAGTTCCAGACGCCAGGGCCCGCGCCAGACCAACGCGCTGCTGCATCCCTCCGGAAAGTTCGCTCGGATGAGCGTTTGCCCAGCGTTCCAACCCCACTTTGCGGAGCACTTCCATGGTGCGCTCGGTGCGTTCGGCTTTAGCCACACCTTGGATTTCCAGCCCGTAGGCCGCGTTCTCCAGTACCGTCCAGTGCGGCAATAACGCGAAGTGCTGGAACACCATCGATACGGACGAACGGCGAATATCACGCAACTCCGATTTTGAGGCATGAGTGACGTTGCGCCCCAGAATCGTTACCTCGCCCGCAGTAGGAGTGAAAAGCCCGTTGAGCATCCGCAACGTAGTCGATTTCCCGGAACCGGACAGCCCCATAATCACGAAAATCTCTCCGGTATTCACGCTAAAGCTCACGTCAACGACGGCGGCGTTGCCATCGTCGCGGACGTCCGCTCGCGTTTCTCCCGCTTTGAGACGTTGCACTGCCTTCTCAGGATTCTTTCCGAATACTTTAAAGAGATGAGAAGCTTCTACTGCTGTTTCAAACACATTACTCCCGCAGCACGCCAGCATCCTGGTGGCACGCACTATTCGATTACGCCCGGAAAGTGATCACAAGGCCGCGAAACGCCGCGCGCACGACACTGGCACCAGGCTCCTTACCTGGGCAAAGACCACCAACCATACGCCTGCGTTACTCTCTTCTGCACGGCGGGGAGCCGAAGGCGCGGACTAGGCGAAAGCCCTAAGGCCATTTACAACAGTAATGAGATATCCAGCGATGCGCAACCATATTGCCATATCTCTACAAATGGTTCCCACTGGTCAAGAGCGCTGCCACATGCGCCACCGGACAGCAGCAGATGCCGTCAGGTCGTATCGACCGCAATAAAGCTGGAGGGCTAAATGCGTCAGCCTACGAGTAGGTTTGGGATCCGGTAGCTCTTCCGAGCTGAGGTGCGTGTTCCCGGGGTTTTGAGCTGCGGGTAATTGATTCCGGCTCGAATGTGCGTTCCTGGGGTATTTCCCAGCTCGCGAGCACTTTCCCCAGCCCGAATACACCTTCTCAGGATTTCCCCAGGCTCGGGAATACTTTCTGCCGGCGAAAGTACGCAGTACATGCGGCGCGTTTCAAGCGTCGCGCTTTTTGGTTGGGGCGATGGCGCTTTCGCGCTGGGCGGCGGTGCCTTCTCGCTGAGCAGTGGTGTGTTCCGGCAGATGCAGTGGTGTGTTCCGGCAGATGCAGTGGTGTGTTCCGGCAGATGCGGTGGCGCTTCCCGCTGTGCCGGGGATGCTTTTTCTAGCTGGAAAGGGGTGTAGGTGGCACGGGCTCCTGGGGGAATGCGGTTGTGGGCTAGAAAAGGCACCATCGCCCAGTGTCGGGATAAGCGGAAGTACCGCATTTTGTGTTTCGTAGCTTTGTGACCTGCGGTTTTATTTTCCACTTTTCGTGTCTTTGTGCTTTTTCTAGCTG
>JALCLX010000007.1 GCA_022648165.1 Ancrocorticia sp. | reverse complement strand
AGCTAGAAAAAGCACCAAAGACCAGGCGAGAAACACCAGCAACCCACCCAACACCGCCAACCCGCAGCACCTTTAGCCACGCGGCGTACCCGCCTACCGGCGTTTTCGGTCACGCGGCGTACCCGCCTGCCAGTGCACCGCCCCGCAGCACCTGTGGTCACGCCGCGCGCTGCCTACCACTACCGCCCGGCCGAGCACCGCCTCAGCGCCGTGGAGCAGCAGGATCCAGCTCGTATGCGGAGACGATCACGCTTCCTGCCTCCGCCACATTCTCAACGCCAAGCTCACCGCGCACGTGTGCGGCGCGCACCAAATCGCCGAGCACAGTGTCCAATCGCTCCCGATCAGCGTCGGCAACGGACAGTGTGGCATATGCGAGGGTGGTGCGCTGGGAGACCTTGTTATCTGACTTCACTTTGCGCAGCGCAGATAGGGCCTCTCCTGCCACCCGGATTACTTCAGGGTCCGCCTCATCGCTTGCCGCGCGTAGCGGCTCGGGTTTGGGCCAGGACGCCCGGTGCACAGATGATGCCTCGGTGTGGTACCAACTCCATACCTCTTCTGTGGCAAACGGGAGGAAGGGAGCGAAGAGGCGAAGGAACGTATCTATGGCGATCGTGAGAGCGGCCCGCGCTGATTGTGCTGCCGGATCGTCCGAATATGCGCGGTCCTTCACGAGTTCGAGGTAGTCATCGCAGAAGGTCCAGAAGTACGTTTCCGTCACTTCCAACGCACGGGTGTGGTCGTAGTTTTCGAACGACGCCGTCGCCTGCTCGACGACGTCCGCGAGTCCCGCGAGCAGCGCGCGATCAACGGGTTCTGTGACCTGAGCAGGATCCAGCAGAACGGGTGCGTCTTCGCCTCCCATGGAGAGCGCAAACTTTGAGGCATTGAGGATTTTCATGGCGAGGCGGCGCCCGATCTTCATTTGCTTCTCATCAAATGTGGCATCGACGCCCAGCCGGGCAGAGGCTGCCCAATAACGCACTGCATCCGATCCGTGCTTCTGAAGAAGGCCCATCGGAGTGACCACGTTGCCTTTGGACTTGGACATCTTCTTGTGGTCCGGATCCAAGATCCAGCCAGATATTGCGGCATGCTGCCACGGCTTTGCGCCAAATTCGAGATGGGCGCGCACCATTGAACTGAACAACCATGTGCGGATGATGTCCTGGCCTTGTGGCCGAACGTCCATCGGGTAGGTCCGTTTGAACAGATCTTCATCAGTCAGCCAGCCTGTGGCGATCTGTGCCGTGAGTGAAGATGTCGCCCAGGTGTCCATGATGTCTACCTCGCCGACAAAGCCGCCCGGCTTTCCACGTTGTGCTTCCGTATATCCGGCGGGAACATCGGAGGATGGGTCCACTGGGAGCTGTTCGAAGCGGGGAGTGAGGACGGCGTCGTACATCACCTCGCCAGAGTCCGAAACCTTGTACCACACAGGCAAGGGCACGCCGAAGAAACGCTGGCGTGAGATCAGCCAGTCGGTGTTGAGGCCGTTCACCCAGTTGTCGTAGCGCACATGCATGAAGTCCGGATGGAAGATGAGCGAGTTTCCCTCCTCGATCAGGTTTTCGCGGAGCTGCTTGCCATTCGCCTCTGTGTAATCGCGTCCGCCGTTTCGGATGTACCACTGCCGGGAGGTCACGATTTCAAGGGGCTTATCGCCCTTCTCGAAGAAGTTGGTCATACGGGTGGTTGGTTTTGGCTCCCCGAGCATCTCGCCGGTGCGTTTCAAGGCATCAACGAGCACCTTCCGCGCAGAGAATGTGGTCTTTCCGGCCATCTCTTGATATACGGCACGCCCGGTGTCTGAAGTGATCCAGTCCGGCGTATCCCGCACGATGCGTCCATCCTTACCGAGCACTGAGCGCATCGGTAGCTTGAGTTCACGCCACCACTGGACGTCGGTCAGGTCGCCAAATGTACAGCACATCGCGATGCCCGCGCCCTTTTCGATCTCCGCCGCTGGGTGGGCCAACACTGGGAGCTTCACGCCAAATATCGGAGACGTCACGGTTGTGCCGAAAAGGTGCTGATAACGCGTGTCGTCGGGATGCGCGATAAGTGCCACGCATGCAGGGAGAAGTTCTGGCCGGGTGGTCTCAATAACGACGTCCTCGCCGTTTTCGCCGTGGAAAGCGAGCGAATGATACGCGCCTGGGTATTCGCGGGCCTCGAGTTCGGCTTGCGCCACTGCGGTCTGGAAGGTGACATCCCATAGGCCAGGAGCTTGCGCCTGGTAGGCTTCGCCGCGTTCAAGATTGCGAAGGAAAGCGGCCTGCGCCACCTTTTGAGCCTTCTCGCCAATTGTCTGGTAGTGCTGTTTCCAATCGATTGACAATCCAAGGTAGCGCCAGAGCGCTTCGAATTGCCGTTCGTCTTCTGCCGTGAGTTTCCAGCACAATTCGATGAAATTACGCCGCGAAATGGGTTTTTGATCGGCGTACTTGATGGACTTGCCGTCGCCGCCATCGTGTGGCGGAACGAAATTCGGCTCATATGGTAACGAAGGATCGCAGCGCACCCCGTAATAGTTCTGAACGCGCCGTTCCGTGGGTAAGCCGTTATCGTCCCAGCCCATCGGGTAGAAGACAGCTTTGCCACGCATTCTTTGGAACCGAGCCATCGTATCGGTGTGCGTGTAAGAAAATACATGACCAATATGCAGTGAGCCTGAAACAGTTGGAGGGGGAGTGTCTATCGAATAGACAGCCTGGCGAGTGGCTGTCCGATCGAACGCGTAGGTTTGATCGTTTTCCCACTCCTCACCCCACCGAGCCTCCAAGCCTTCAAGTGTGGCCTTGTCTGGGACCGTGGCGCTTGTGCGCAGAGAATTCGTCACATCAGTCATGGCATCAATTGTCCCACGAACCGCGGTATCTTGGCATTTCGCACAAACGAGCGCATGCGCAGGAGAGCAAGGTCACTTTCCGGCGGCGTGGCTGTGTTGCGTGTGCTGTTCGTGAAGAGGCCAAGTGGCGCGTTAGCTCTGTTGTAACTCTATATCTCGGTCGATCGCTGCCTGCACTCCACGGACCACGGCTGCACCGAATCCCGCGTCTTCCAGGGCAATTATTCCGGCGACCGTCGTCCCTCCGGGAGACTGCACCGCGTCGGCCAGGTCCATGGGTGAACCTGCAGGTTCGTCGACGGCGTCGAGAGACAGTAGCGCCGTGCCCAATACGGCTTGCGCAGCAATGCGTACTGCCGTTTTCTTGGACAAGCCGTTTTTGACACCTGCGCGGGCCATCGCGTCGATATACGTCAGAGTGAAGGCAGGAGAACAACCGGCGAGCGCTGAAAACGTGGGGAAGTCTTTTTCCGCGATACGGATTACTTGTCCGACAGAGCTGAGCAGGCGTTCCGCCTCGGATGCCTGCGAATCTGTGACGTCCGCTCCCGGGCACAGCGCCGTAATCGACTGGCGAATCGACGCCGCCACATTGGGCATAGCCCGCACGATCGGCTGCCCCGGATTGAGGTGGATAGCGAGCGAATCGAGAGTGGTCCCCGCGGCGATTGAGAGGAGCACAGCCTCCTGTTCGGCGGCAACGGCTCGGATTTCATGGAGTACCGTTGGCACGGCGTACGGTTTGACGGCGATGACGATAATTGCATCTTTTCCACAGCGCCGCACAACATCAGCCGCTGTGTTTGCATACTCGGTTCCCAACTCGGACGCGTAAGTTTGAGCGTGTTCTGGGGTCGACGCTGTCAGTACGATCTCTGCCGCCTTGTAGGTTCCGCTTGCGATTGCGCCGCGTATGATGGCGCTCCCCATTGCTCCTGCACCAATAAAACCAATCATGAGGGCACTCCTTCCCGGGATTCATCACTAAAGATACCTGCTCTCACGGCAGCCACGAAGTACTCTAGAAGCCGGGTATCCATCCCCTCATGTGATGGCGGTATCCCAGATGGTGGCTTGAGGGTTTCCTCCACAGTGAGAGGGCAAGAAAGGACGTCGAAATGGTGAAAGTGCTTGTCACAGGAGCATCAACGGGCATCGGCAGGGCTACGGCAGTCCGCCTAGCAAGAGAGGGCTTCGACGTGTACGCTACGGCACGCCGCGCGGATCGCTTGGAGCGCCTTGCTCAGCAGATTGGTTGCAAGATTTTCCCGGCGGACCTCACGAAGGACGACGACGTCGCCGCTTTGGCGGCTTTCGTTGAAGCGGATGGACCGCTACAGGCCCTTGTGAATAACGCGGGAGGCGCTGAAGGGCAAGATCCGGTGGCGAGTGGAGATGTGGCGCAGTGGCGCAGCATGTACGAGAAGAACGTGCTGGGCACCTTGCGCCTCACGCAGGCTGTTTTGCCGTCCATGAGGAAACTCGGCGGTGACCTGGTGTTCGTCACGTCGACGGCTGCGCACGAAACGTACGTGGGCGGAGCCGGGTATACGGCGGCTAAACATGCGGAGTTAATGATCCCTCAAACCCTGCGTATCGAACTGGTAGGAGAGCCTGTCCGGATCATCGAAGTCGCACCCGGTATGGTGAAGACGGAAGAATTCTCCCTCAACCGGCTGGGCAACAAGGAAGCTGCGGAAAAGGTCTATGCGGGAGTGGCCGAGCCGCTTGTCGCGGATGACATCGCGGATGTCATCGCATGGGCACTGACGCGGCCGAGCCATGTGAACATCGATTCTGTGGTAGTGCGTCCGCGCGCGCAGGCAAACAGTTGGACTGTGGCGCGTCAGTAATTCCGTAACCCGAACGCGCGCATCGTTCGCCGGCGTGTCACGCGTTTCACGTAGCACGGATAGCGTGGCACGCGCCCCTCCGACTAGAATCGAACGTGCGTTGACCCGGCAATCACCGGCGAGCATCCGGAAGAACGGAAATCACAGCGGTGTTCTGCTGTGGTATCTCAGTAGAACCGGGCGGGTGGGGCCGTTATCCTCCCTGAATGAGCGGCCGCCATGGCAATGGTTCGGCAAGCGAGGTGGTACCGCGGCCTCGGGCACACGTCCGGGTTCGTCCTCGCAGGACCGGATGTACGAGGAGAGTCATGAGCGAGCATTACCCGCTCCATCGCGATGGCGAAATCGAAGCGTCGCCTTCTTTCCCGAAGATTGAGGAAGAGGTGCTGGCCTACTGGGACAAAGATGGGACGTTCCAGGCGTCGATCGACAACAGGCCGGCGGGGCCTAAGGGCTCTAATGAGTTTGTGTTTTACGATGGCCCGCCTTTTGCGAACGGGCTGCCCCACTACGGCCACCTTTTGACGGGCTACGTTAAAGATGTAGTGGGCCGGTACCAGACGATGTTGGGCAAGCATGTGGAGCGTCGTTTCGGCTGGGACACTCACGGGTTGCCCGCCGAGCTGGAAGCCGAAAAGATTCTGGGCATCACAGACAAGTCCGAGATCGAAGGCCCAAACGGCATCGGAATTCGCGCATTCAATGCGGCTGCTCGCGGTGGCGTGATGAAATATGCGCACGAGTGGCGCAAGTACGTCACTCGGCAGGCCAGGTGGGTGGATTTTGACCACGACTACAAGACTATGGACCCCACCTATATGGAGTCTGTGATTTGGGCGTTCAAGCAGCTATATGACAAGGGTTTGATCTATGAAGGGTTCCGGGTCCTGCCGTACTGCTGGAACGACCAGACCCCGCTCGCGAACCACGAACTCAAGATGGACGACGATACCTATCAGGATCGTACGGATCAGACGGTTACTGTGGGGTTGCGGCTTGATACCGGAGAACTGGCGTTGATTTGGACGACGACGCCGTGGACGCTTCCGTCGAACCTCGCAATAGCAGTGGGCCCGGACATTGATTACGTGAGCGTGCGGCCTCAGCAAGGACCACTCGCTGGCGAAACCGTGATCATTGCGGACGCTCTGCTCGCTTCTTACGCGAAGGAACTGGGCGAAGCGCCTCAGGTCGTTGCGCATTTCAAGGGTAGCGAGCTGGTCGGCCGGCGTTACACTCCCATCTTCGACTATTTCGATACTCCGGAGAATCGCGCCGCAGATGGCATTCCAGGGCCGAACGCATGGACGATCATCCCGGGAGACTTTGTCACAACTGAGGACGGCACGGGTTTGGTTCACATCGCGCCGGCCTTTGGTGAAGACGACATGAACGTTTGCATGAAGGTTGGCATCCGTACGGTGGTGCCCGTGGATGATGCGGGGAAGTTCACCTCGCAGATTCCTGATTACCAGGGGGTCCAGGTATTCGACGCCAATAAGTTGGTGATCGCGGATCTGCGTGATGGAACGGGTAACCTTGCTCACCGGGATCCGGCACATCGGGCAGTCTTGGTGCGCCAGGCTTCCTACACCCACTCGTATCCGCATTGCTGGCGGTGCCGGAAGCCGTTGATTTACAAGGCTGTGAGCTCGTGGTTCGTAGCCGTCACACAGTTCCGCGACCGCATGGTGGAACTCAATCAACAGATCAACTGGGTTCCGGAACACATCAAGGACGGTATCTTCGGAAACTGGCTGGCGAATGCGCGCGACTGGTCTATCTCGCGTACACGTTTCTGGGGTTCGCCGATCCCAGTGTGGAAGTCCGATGATCCGGCATATCCGCGCATCGACGTGTATGGCTCGTTGGCGGAGATGGAACGCGATTTCGGCCGGGTTCCGCGCAATGACGATGGTGCGGTTGATTTCCACCGTCCGTTCATCGATGAGCTGGTTCGGCCGAATCCGGACGATCCAACTGGCAAATCTATGATGCGGAGAGTGCCTGACGTCCTCGATACGTGGTTCGATTCAGGTTCGATGCCGTACGCGCAAGTTCACTATCCGTTCGAAAACCGCGATTGGTTTGAGAATCACTACCCGGGTGACTTCATCGTGGAGTACATCGGGCAGACGCGCGGGTGGTTCTACAATCTGCATATCTTGGCTACCGCTCTGTTCGACAAACCGTCGTTCCTCAACTGTGTCTCGCACGGAATTGTGCTGGGTAACGATGGCCGAAAGATGAGCAAGTCGCTGCGCAACTATCCGGACCCTGCGCGGGTATTCGACGATTATGGTTCCGACGCGATGCGGTGGTTCCTTATGTCGTCTCCTGTGGTGCGCGGCGGCAACTTGATTGTCACCGAAGAGGCGATCCGGGATACGGTTCGCCAGATCCTGTTGCCTATCTGGAACACCTACTATTTCTTCGTTTTGTATGCGGGTTCCAGCAACAAGGGCGAAGGATACATGGCGTCGATGCTCGATCTTTCAGATCAGAAGCTCGTCGATTCGCTTGACGTGCAAGACCGTTACTTGTTGGCGCACACCCGCGCACTGACAGTGACAGTGCGCGAGCTTTTGGATGCGTACGATATCCCGGGCGCCACTCAAATGGTGCGGAATTACGTTGACATGCTGACGAATTGGTACGTGCGCACCTCGCGTGACCGCTTCTGGAATGAAGATACGAGGGCTTTCGACACCCTGTATACGGCACTGGTTACGATGGCAGAAGTGGCCGCTCCGCTTCTCCCGCTCCTGATGGAAGAGATCTGGCGCGGGCTCACGGGAGGGCGTTCGGTCCATTTGGCTGACTGGCCCAAGTTGCCTGAAACGGTGGCAAATCCCGAGTTGATCGCGCAGATGGACGAGGTACGTGATGTGGTGTCTGCAGCGCATTCGCTGCGGAAGATTAACAAGCTGCGCGTACGCCAACCGCTGCGGTCTCTCACGCTCGTGACCAACCTCGACCTCACGCCGTACACGGATCTCATCGCCACGGAGGTGAACGTAAAGAACGTCCGAATTGCCGATGCGGAGAGCTCCGGGATGCGAGTGATGCGGGACCTCACGGTTTTGCCACGCGAGCTTGCGCCGGCGCAACGAAAGATGACGTCTGCACTGTTCAAGGCTGCTCGCGAAGGGCGCTGGGAGATGGCTGGCGACGACGTCGTGCTTCACACGGCGCCTGAAGTCACCTTGAAACCGGGGCAATTCACTCTGGCTACTGGTGTGGTTGCGGAGGAAGGCTCAGTGGCAACGGTGCTTCCTTCGGGGGCATTCGTGGCCTTGGATACGGAGCTCGATCCCGAGTTGCTCGCCGAAGGCTACGCACGCGATGTGGTACGAGTTGTTCAGGCTACGCGCAAAGCAGAAGGCTTGCACGTAGCCGATCGCATCACCCTGAAACTGCAGGTACCGGACCAGAAAGTAGCGGATGTCCAGAAGTATTTGGAGTTTATTTCGGCTGAGACGCTGGCACTCGATGCCACTGTCGAAGGCGGTGGCGATACGATAGTCGCCACTGTTGCGAAAGTTGAAACACACTGAAAGCAAGGTAGAGATGATCGAAGATCCGAACCAGCAAAACTCCCAATCTCAGGAGGATGAAAGCGCTGGGGCGGCACGCGAGGCCGCTGACGATGAGGAGTTTGATGCAGCACTCAAAGCTGTGATCTCCTCTGGGCTGATCGCTGGTCCGGATCCTTCAGTCATCTCTGACGTTATCGCCGAACCGCCGGTGCCTACGCAGCAGGCTGCACAAACGTTGGAACTCGATGAACAGGTTGATACGATTTATCGTCAAATATTGACCCGAGCCCCCGAGCATAAGGTGCAACCATCGCTGGAGAGAGTTCGCGAATGCCTGGACATGATGGGTAACCCGCAGGATGCCTATCGAGCGATACATATCACGGGGACCAACGGCAAGACATCCACCGCGCGCATGATCGAAGCACTTCTTCGAGAGCACGGGCTGCGGACGGGGCGTTTCACATCCCCGCACCTGACGAACGTTCGCGAGCGTATCTGCATCGATGGACTGGCAATTTCGCGCGAAGACTTTATAGATACGTGGGCTGATGTGCAGCCTTTTATCGAGATAGTGGATGCGAAATCCACCAACAACGGTGGGCCCCGCATGAGCTTCTTCGAGGTGTTCACAGTGATGGCGTATGCGGCCTTTGCTAATGCGCCGATCGACGTGGCTGTCGTGGAAGTGGGAATGGGCGGCCGGTGGGACGCAACAAATGTGATCAATGCGGATGTTGCCGTGCTCGCGCCTGTTGCCATGGACCACGAGCGCTGGCTTGGGCACACGGTTGAGGAGATCGCTGCAGAGAAACTGGGCATCGTGAAGCCGGGTGCCACGTTGGTATGTGCGCAACAGCGGCCGAGTGTCGCAAAAATGGCCGTCGAACGGTGCCAACAGGTCGGTGCCCGCCTTGTGATGGCTGGTCCAGAGCTGCGAGTCATTTCGCGAGAAGTTGCGGTTGGCGGGCAACTCGTCACTCTTCAGACTCCGGGCGCTCGCTATGAGGACATCCCATTGGCACTCAAGGGAGATTATCAGGCCGATAATGCTGCTTTGGCGTTGGCTGCGGTGGAAGCGTTCTTCGGAGGCAAAGCGATCGCCGGTGACGTCGTCGAACACGCACTCATGTCCGTCTCTTCTCCTGGGCGGCTAGAGGTAGTGCGTACTTCGCCCACTGTGGTCGTGGATGCTGCGCACAATCCGCACGGCGCGGAGGCAACGGTGAGGGCCTTGCGCGAATACTATCCAGGACGCCTGGTCGCCGTGGTTGCGATGATGGCGGATAAAGACGTTGAAGGTTTCTTAGGGGAAATCGAGCCGGTCTTCTCGGACGTCGTGGTGACCGGAATGCCGACGGACCGGGCGATGGCGCCAGGGGATCTGGCGGACATCGCGCGTGACGTATTCGGTGAGGATCGCGTCCATGTGAACGAAGATCTTGAAGAGGCAATCTTGCAGGCCGCTGATATTGCCGAGGCAGGCGATTCTGAGCCGATGACGTATCCTGCGGTGATCGTTCTTGGGTCTATCCAGCTGGCGGCGGCTGCCCGTACACTCATGGGCAAGCCTGCGGCTGATGGCGCATAGAGCCTCAACTTCTCCGGGAATTTGTCTTAGATTTTCTTGTTTGGAGTCCGCTGGCGTTGTGATAGTGCGAGAATATCTGCATGGCATCTCAACGCATACTCGTGTTAGTAAAACCTGACGGCGTGCGCCGCCACCTCACCGGAGAGGTGTTGCACCGTATTGAGAGAAAGGGCTATTCGCTCTCGAATATTTCCTGGGTTCAAGCGGACGAGGAACGGCTTGCGAGGCACTACGCTGAACTTGTCAATCGGCCTTTTTATCCCGCACTCGTGGAATACATGATGTCAGGACCGATGGTGGCCGCCATCTTTACGGGCGACCGGGTTATTGAAGGAGTGCGCTCGCTTGCGGGTTCCACGGATCCCACGACGGCGGCGCCAGGAACCATCCGAGGCGATTTGGGGCGCGCATGGAGTGGGGAAAGCACGATGAATATCGTCCACGCGTCCGATAGTCCTGAAAACGCAGAAAAAGAAATCGCAATCTGGTTTGGGGAAGCCGAAGGCTAGGCCTTGCGCTTTCGCTCAGCTCACGTCATGCTCAGGTACGTAAGTATTTTCTGAGTGGGGCATTTTGACAACGATGTCAGCCGTGCATGGTACGGCCAAGAAACACAGGAGGAAACGTCAATGAAGGCACTAATCAACGATCCGGAGAAAGTGGTCGATGAATCACTCGAAGGCTTTGCCCGGGCAAACAGCGACATCGTTTCGCTGCATACCGATCCACATTGGGTAGGCCGCGCCACGGCTCGCCCGAGTGGCGTAGCGGTTGTATCCGGCGGCGGTTCAGGGCATGAGCCGTTGCACGCGGGATTCGTGGGTGACGGCATGCTCGATGCTGCCGTTCCCGGGGCCATGTTCACATCGCCTACGCCCGATGCGATTCTCGCGGCAATTCAAGGGGCAAACACGGGCTCGGGTGTGCTTTGCATTGTGAAGAACTACACCGGTGACGTTCTGAACTTCGAAATGGCGGCGGAACTTGCGCAGGCCGATGGTATCGACGTTCGCACGGTCGTCGTCGCAGACGATGTGGCAGTAGAAGATTCGACATGGACGGCCGGGCGGCGCGGCGTTGCCGGCACCGTACTCGTGGAGAAGGCAGCGGGCGCGGCTGCAGCGGCTGGAAAATCCCTCGATGAAGTTGCGGCAGCTGCTCAGGCGATGGCCGACGCCGTGAAGTCGATGGGGCTTGCACTGAAAGGCTGCACGGTGCCACATATCGGCGAGCCCGGTTTTACGCTCAGCGATAACGAAGTGGAAATGGGCGTGGGTATTCACGGCGAACCGGGCCGGGCCCGTGTCCCGATGGCCTCGGCTGACGATCTGACTGATTCGCTCTACGATGCAATTGTGGCGGATACTCCGCTCGCTTCGGGTGCTCAGGTCATTGTGCTAGTGAACGGCATGGGTGCTACGCCTGCATACCAGTTGGACATCGTGTTCCGGCGGGTTGCACAGCGCCTCGATGCGGACGGTGTTGTCATTGCGCGTGCTTTGGTAGGAAACTACGTGACGAGCCTCGATATGGAAGGCGTATCGCTCACTATCGCGGCGGTGACCGATGAGCAGATCGCATTGTGGGATGCTCCAGTGCACACCGCCGCACTCAGGAAGGGATGCTGAATGACAAACGGCTCCGATTGGGTCCGTGCGTGGACGGACCTTGCGGCCCAGACGACGCATCAACACCGTGAGGAACTCATCGAATTGGATCGCGCCATCGGCGATGGCGACCATGGTGAGAATCTAGACCGCGGTTTTTCAGAGGTCAAGAAGGCGGTGGATGCGAAACCCGATGCCGATCCGGCAACGCTGTTGAAGGCGAGCGCGATGGCGCTCATCTCCAAAGTAGGTGGAGCCTCGGGTCCATTGCTCGGCACCGCTTATCTCCGCATGGCGGGGAAGGCGAGGCCGGAAATGGACGGCAACGATGCTGCGGAAGTCTTGGCAGCGGGGCTGGAAGGCATAGTGGCCCGCGGGAAGGCCTCGCCAGGTGAGAAAACCATGGTGGATGCATGGACACCGGCCGTGGAAGCTGCTCGCGCCCAGGCCCTTTCCGGAGGTGATTTTGGCGCAGTTTTGCGGGCGGCAGCAGATGCAGCAGCGAAGGGCGCCGCTGCCACACTTGATCTTGTTGCGACAAAGGGACGGGCATCGTACTTAGGGGAACGCTCCGCGGGACACCTTGATCCGGGCGCGGTATCCTCGTCGTATATCTTGGAAGCAGCAGCGAAGGCGGTGGCGTAAATGCCCATTGGATTTGTCTTGGTCTCACATTCGGCGAAGGCCGCGGAAGCGGTCGCAGAACTTGCGCAGGAGATGGCGAAGGACGTCGTGATTGTCCCCGTGGGTGGGGCTGCTGAAGGCGGGTTTGGTTCGGATCCGGCAGCGGTGTTAGCCGCGTGTGAAAAGGTCGAGGAATCCTGTGAGCGTGTGGTGCTGATGGCAGATCTGGGCTCTGCCCGGATGAGCGCCGAAATGGCAATCGAAGTTACGGAGAATGCACCCGACGGTACGCCTCGGCGTGTACTTGGCCCTGGTCCCTTCTTGGAAGGCACCGTGGCAGGAACTGCGCGGGCGCAAACGGGAGCAGGACTCGCTGACGTGGTCCGCGCAATCGCCACTTCTCTGGACTTCTGGAAGGATCAGGTGGCCCACGAAGTTGCCTCAAATCCGCCTACTCCCCACGCCGGAGTGGCTGGATTTCAAACGCAGGTGACGGTAGTGGACGAACAAGGCCTGCACGCGCGGCCTGCAGCGATACTTGCTGAACTCGTTTCGAAGGAACCGGTGCCGATATTAGTCAACGGCGTTGAAGCGGATTCGATGATGGAGTTGCTTCTTCTTGGTATCGGGCAGGGGCAGAGAGTCATTGTGTCCACTCCTGATCCACGCGGCGAGGACTCGGTGAAGCGCGTCGCTGCCGCGATTGCCGCAGGCCTGTCGAATCACGCCTGAACGAAAACGCGGGGCCACTGGTATGCCAGCGGCCCCGCGCCGCACATAGAGTAACCTAGTCCCGTGCACCTTCGAACGTTGACTCTCCGCGGATTCAAGTCATTCGCGCGCTCCACGACGATGCGTTTCGAGTCGGGTATCAATTGCGTGGTCGGGCCGAACGGGTCTGGCAAGTCGAATGTTGTGGACGCGCTCGCGTGGGTGATGGGCGAACAAGGGGCGAAGAATTTGCGCGGCGGTTCCATGGCTGACGTGATATTCGCCGGCACCGCACAGCGCCCCGCTCTCGGTAGAGCCGAAGTGTCCCTCACAATTGACAATACGGACGGCGCACTTCCGATCGATTATTCTGAAGTGACGATATCCCGTACGCTGTTTCGCTCGGGAGGTTCAGAGTACGCCATCAACGGCACCGCGTGCCGTTTGCTCGATATCCAGGAGCTGCTCTCCGATACGGGCATGGGGCGTGAGATGCACGTCATCATCGGTCAAGGAAAACTGGACGAGGTCCTCACGGCGAGTCCCGAAGAACGGCGAGGCTTCGTAGAAGAGGCCGCCGGTGTATTGAAACATCGGAGGCGCAAAGAACGCGCGTTACGCAAGATCGATGCGATGGCGGCCTCGTTCACACGAGTGGAGGATCTCTCCGCAGAACTGCGCAGGCAGCTCGGTCCCTTGGCGAAACAGGCGGAAGCGGCACGGCGCGCACAAGTGATCCAGGCGGAGGTGCGCGACGCACGCGCTCGCATTCTTGCCGACGACGTGGCGCAGCTTGAGGCGCAGATAGCAGCAGGCACAGAAGGAACCGAACACGTTGAAGTGGAACGCGCCGCCAACAGAGAAGCGCAGGCGCAGTTGCGCGCGCAGATTGCGGCACTTGAAACGCGCGCTGGAGCGGCTGACCCGGAACGTGCGAAGCTCACGGAGCGGTGGGAACGAATTTCTTCGCTCGAAGAGCGATTTCGCTCGCTCGAACAGCTGGCGGCGGAACGGCACCGTTCCCTTGCTGGTGCTGCGACACCGCGTTTTCATGGCGAGCTTCCCGAAGACATCGAGAAACGTGCGGAGCGCGCGCGAACTGAGGAAGAGACCCTGAGGGCAGAGGTAGAGCAGGCGGGAACAGCCCTCAACAAGGCAATCGAGGAACGCACAGCTGCTGAGAGTGCAGAGCGTGCGGTAGAGGCGGAACTCGCGGAGCTAACTCGCGTAGTGGCCGATCGGCGCGAAGAAGCCGCGCGCACCTCGGGGAAAATTCACGCCATTGAGCAGAGGCTAGACACAATTGCCGCCGAACTAGATCGCCTGGCCAGGGCGATCGCCTCAGCGCAGCAGCGGGCAGATACGACTGCTCAGCAATGCAGAGAACTTGAAGAGGAGGTCGTGGCCGGATCGGAAGGAAACGATCCGCTGGCTGCTGACCATGAGGAGGCCTCCCGAGCATTCAAAGAGGCGCAGACACAGTTCGCGGCAGCCCGCGATAGGGAACAAGCGCTCCGTGAGGAGTTCGCGCGGTGGAAGGCGACTCGGGAGGCGCTGGAAGGTGCGCTCGCTCCCGAAGACGCTACGGCGTGGGTCAAAGAGAACTTCGCTGCGGTCTGCCTGGCCAAGGATCGCATTACCGTTGAACCGGGTTGGGAAAATGCGGCAGAAGCGGTTCTTGCAGGGATCGTTGAGGGTGTTGTGGTTCCGGATTCGGACACCGCCATATCAGTGCTACGCGCAGTGAGAGATTCCAATGCAGGTCACGTTGACATTGCGATTGACACAGGGGAGGCCCACGCAACGACGGTTCCTGCGCCTGGCGGCGGCGCCGTCGTTGCAACGGATGTTGTCAGCGGAGCCGGCGTCACAGGATTGCTGGATGGCGTGTACTTTGCTGCCGATCTGGCCGAGGCGCGGCGCCTGATCAGTGCGGGCGCGCGCTGCGTCGCAACGGCTGCCGGCGACGTTATGACGCAGTATTCCGCGCAGGGCGGCGAGGTTCGCAAGAACGGACTTTTGGAGAGGCAACGCGCCCACGATGAGGCGCGCGAACACGAGAGTGCGACAGCGGAACAATTGGAGCAGGCACGCGAAGCCGTTCGGAATTCGCAGGAGCGCCTGCGCGCTGCGCGCGAACGCTACGAACAGAGTTCGACCGAGTTGAATGCGCAAGATTCGAGGTTGGCTGCCGCTGCGGCGCAACTGGGAATTCTTCGGCAGAATCTGACGGCAGCATTGCAAGAAGCCGAGCGTGGGAATAAACGGATCGCTGAACTCACACAGGAGAGAGCCTCGTATCGCAGTCAGCTCGAGGCACTTCGCACACGTTTCGAAGCGGTTGGCCAAGAACCTGAAGAACTTGCACAACGTGTGGCGCAGGTGTCACAAGCGAAAGAAGAGGCGCACGTGCGCACGCGTGATGCGCGCGCCAGCGAGACTGAGGCGCGTCTGCGGCTGCGCACTCGCGAGGAACGTCTGCGAGCTGTGATGGGGCGTGCCGATGCGCTCATGAGGGACGCTGAGGCACTCGCTGAGAAAATTGCGCGCGAAGAGCGAGCGGCTGCGCGAAAAGCTGCAGCTGCACGCGTGGCAAAGAATGTCGGCGAAAACGCGGCCCGCGCTGTGCAGATCACCCGCAGCCTACGTCTGAGCGTGGGCGAGGCCCGCACGAAAGCCGAGCAATCGCGCAGTGCTCTGGACCGGGAACTCAGTGCGGCGCGCCACTCGTTGGACGAGTTAATTTCGGCGCTTCGCGTACTCGATGACACGAGCCACCAGCGAGAACTTGTTGCCGCACAACTGCAGCTGCGGCATGACCAACTTGCGGCAGCGGCGCGCGAGACGCTGGGGATGGAGACGGACGTATTAGTGGCGGAATACGGGCCGCTGGCGGCGGTGCCAACCGCCGATGGTGCTGTGCCGTACGTTCGCGAAGAGCAGGAAAAGCGCCTGGCAAAGGCAGAACGGTCGCTGACACGATTGGGCCGCATAAATCCCTTGGCCTTGGAGGAGCACGCTGCACTGGAGGAACGGCAGAAATACTTGGCCAACCAGTTGGCGGATCTCAAAAAATCCAGAGCGGACCTGCTGCAATTGGTTCACGATCTCGATTCGAGGCTCGATGAGGCTCTCCGGTCTGCGTTTTCTGACGTGTCCGAGAAGTTCGAGCAGGTGTTCGCACGTTTGTTCCCTGGCGGAGAAGGGCACTTGATCCTCACGGAACCGGATTCCCCGCTGACGACGGGGATCGAAATTGAAGCGCGCCCTCCGGGCAAACGGGTCAAACGGCTTTCTCTTCTATCTGGCGGGGAGCGATCCTTGACGGCGATCGCATTCCTCGTGGCAATCTTCATGGCGCGGCCGTCTCCGTTCTACGTGATGGACGAGGTGGAAGCGGCACTTGACGATACAAATCTGTCGCGGCTCCTGGATATCTTCCGCGATCTGAAAACGCATTCTCAGCTTCTCATTGTGACGCATCAGAAGCGAACCATGGAGATCGCAGACACCATATACGGTGTCACGATGAAAGACGACGGTGTGACGCACGTGGTGTCCCAACGCATGGCGGACATCGCGCCGCACTAATTTCGCAGAAGGATCGCCGAACGTTTGGCCAAATCGCGCCATTCTGCCAGACTTGGAACGTGGATACTACTCAAGTTATCGTCATCGTCATCGTCGCAATCCTCGTACTCGGTGGTGCTATCGGCGCTGCTGTCGCAACGCAGCGCCGCCGCAAGCAGCTCGAGGAACTTCCCCCGGCGCCGAAAGCGCAGGAGGCTCCGAAAGTGGAGGAGGAAACCTTATCGGCTGCACCTCCGAAAGAGGTGCCTGGCGAGGGCGAGATCAGTACACCTGCCATCGAACTTCCCGAATCACTGCCCTCGCGTATGCAGCGGCTGCGGGCAAGGCTTGCGCGCTCCGGCGCATTGGGGCAGACCCTCCTGGGAATTCTGTCCCGTGGTGACTTGTCTGCCGAGGATTGGGAAGAGATCGAAGATACGCTGCTCCTTGCGGATGTGGGGCTTGATCCGACTGCGGAAATCATGGAGAACCTGCGCACCCAAGTCAAGATTGAAGGGACTCAGGATCCACAGCGAGTCCGCGCCATTTTGCGCAACGAACTGCGCACTCTTGTGGATCCCGCAATGGACCGCACGCTGCACCTCGATACAGTTTCCACAGATGGCGGCGTACCGGTACCGGCCACAATCCTCATGGTGGGCGTGAATGGCACCGGCAAGACCACCACGGTGGGCAAGCTCGCGCGCGTGCTGATCGCAGAGGGAAAGACCGTCTTGCTGGGAGCTGCCGACACATTCCGCGCCGCCGCGGCCGACCAATTGACGACCTGGGGCGATCGGGTTGGTGCACCTGTGGTTCGTTCGGACCGTGAGGGTGCTGACCCTGCATCGGTGGCATTCGAAGCGATCGAGCAAGGTAAGGAAAAGGGCGTCGACGTCGTCCTGGTTGACACTGCTGGCAGGCTCCAGAATAAAGCTGGCCTGATGGATGAGCTCGGCAAAATCAAGCGCGTGATGGAGCGCACGCATCCAGTCAATGAGGTGCTCCTCGTGCTTGATGCGACGACGGGTCAGAACGGTTTGAAGCAGGCACAGGTGTTCGCAGAAGTCGCCGGAGTCACTGGAATCGTGTTGACGAAGCTGGATGGCACAGCCAAAGGCGGGATCGTGATCGCGGTGCAGCGCGCGTTGGGTGTGCCCGTGAAATTCATCGGCCTGGGCGAAGGAGCTGACGATCTGGCGCCATTTGACGCTGAATCCTTTGTTGACGCATTGCTTGGTTAGCGGCACTCGCGGAGACGCCATCGCTGGCGCGCAGGCGCTCAATGGTCAAAGTGACGCATATTTCGTAAGATGGGCGTGACGAAATTCCGGAGTTCGGTTACCCTTACCTATAGGTGTTACTAACAAGGGCAGGATCGTGAACTCTGATATATCGCTTTTCCCTGATCGTCGCGCTGTCGCGTCTGAGACGTGGGCGGCCCGCGCCCGTTCGCTGACATATCGAATACTAGCGGGGGCGGGCCGCCCAACTCTGCTCTCGTACCGTCCCACGCCACAAGTGGAATATGACGCTCTTGTGCACGGCTTTACGGTAACGGGTGAGCTCGCGATTGCGATTCCGCAACGCCATGCGGGACGCGACGTCTCCCGGGTGCGCTTCGCTGTAGTCAAAGAGGCACCGGAGATCGGCGTCCACGTCATCGCCGCGTCGGTGCACTTACTTGGGGTTGTCCATTGGCTCAGTGAAGCAGAGAAGTACCGCTATATCGCGGGAGATATGGTGGACGCACGGCTCGCCGAGATAGCGCGTGAAGGTGATCTCGCGACGATCGAATTTGACGTGGCCCTGCTCCATGACGCGACAGGCGTGACACGGGTTTCGTCGGGCGAATTGTGCGAAGAGTTTGAATCGCACATGATCGAAGATGAATGTGCGCCATTGTGCGCTACCGAGGACGTATTTGCCACACCGCTGGGAGAATTCAGCGCGGTAGAAACTGTAATGGATTCTGCGCTCATGGTGGCCGGCGTGGCACTTGATGGCCTGCTTTTTGGCGAATACTCGGGCTGCTTGGTGAGCCGCCAACAAGTGGCGAATGCCGAAGCTATGACCCTCGGTACTATCTGCCTTGATGTCGACCGAACAGGTGTCACGCTGATGTGCATCGAATGCGGCGAGGCGAATACGGTTTTCTTGCCGTTTGCCGCTCCTGTGACTACACGCAGCGAGCTGACACGTGCGATTGCGCAGCTGGCCGCTTAGCATACGCGTTCGCGTATTGCGTGACGTGTGCCACGAAGTTACAGAGACGTTACATCCCGCTGGAATCTGAAACAAGTTTGTAACAGAACATCCAGATATTGTTACTGCGCGGTAACTCCAGAAACGAATGGCAGAAACATTATCTCGAAAGAATTAAGGCCATGAGCCGGCCGAAGGAGCCGGACACTAGGAGGCCAAGATGGATGCCTTGGATACTGGCGCTACAGCGTGGATGCTGACATCCGCGTCGCTAGTCTTGCTAATGACACCGGCACTCGCTTTCTTCTACGGCGGCATGAGCCGGACGAAGTCAGTTTTGAACATGATGATGATGTCTTTTGGAGTACTCGCCGTTGTGGGTGTTATTTATCCACTATGGGGATATTCCATGAGCTACGGGCCAGGTGATGTAGGTGGGATATTCGCTAACCCATTCAACGGCTTCAACCTGTCCGGACTAATTTACGACGCAGATGGAAACTTCGCACTGGACAGCTACGGCGTTCCGGTTATGGTGGGCGTGGCATTCCAAGCCACATTCGCGATCATTACCGTTGCGTTGATATCTGGTGCCCTCGCCGAACGCGTCAAGTTCGGCTCATGGCTGGTATTCGTTGCCGCATGGGCTACCTTCGCATACTTCCCCATGGCGCACATGGTCTGGGGCGGCGGTCTGCTTTCCGGAGCGGAGAATGGACTGGCGGCGAAGATGTTCGGTGTAACGGATGGCGCGGCCACGGTAGCTCCGATCGATTTCGCAGGTGGCACCGTGGTCCACATAAATGCCGGCATGGCCGCCTTGATACTGGCGCTCATTATCGGCAAGCGGAAGGATTTCCCGGGTACGGCATTCCGCCCGCACAACATTCCGTTCGTCATGCTTGGCGCTGCAGGCCTGTGGTTCGGATGGTTTGGATTCAACGCGGGATCTGCGTTCACCGCCGATGGCATGGCTGGACTGGCTTGGGTCAACACGACAACTGCAACAGCGGCCGCTATGCTCGCCTGGATAATTACGGAGAAGATTCGCTTTGGACACATGACCGCGCTGGGCGCTGCGTCTGGCGTCGTGGCAGGATTGGTGGCGATCACCCCGGCTGCAGGTGCGCTGAGCCCCTTCGGTTCGATCATCCTCGGAGCTGTGGCAGGAGTTGTCTGCTCGCTCGCGATATCGCTGAAGTTCAAGTACGGCTATGACGATTCGCTGGACGTGGTTGGTGTTCACCTTGTAGGCGGTCTCATTGGTACTGTTGGAGCTGGATTCCTTTCAACGGGAACCGGCCTGTTCTACGGCGGCGGCGTGAAGCAGCTAGTCGTACAGATCGTCATCGCTCTGTGCGCGCTGATTTTCTCCGGCGTGATCACTGCAATCCTCGGTTACATTATCAAAGCCACAATGGGCTGGCGTGTCACCGATGAGCAAGAAACCATTGGTATCGATTCGAGTGAACACGGCGAAACCGCATATGACGGGCTCGTTGGTAGCTACTCCAAGGAGGTCTAGAGATGAAGCTCGTAACTGCGATTGTCCAGCCGCACCGGCTTGACGAAGTGAAGAAAGCAGTCATGGCCGAGGGCGTGAAGGGTATGACAGTCACGCAGGTCAATGGCTATGGCCGTCAGCGTGGCCACACGGAGGTATACCGCGGGGCGGAATACACCGTGGACTTGCTGCCAAAGGTTCGCATTGAGATTGTGTGCGCAGACGAGGACGCAAAGGATATTGCGAACGCGATCGCGGATGCTGCACGATCGGGGCGTATCGGCGATGGCAAGATCTGGATCAGCTCGGTCGAAGAAGTGATCCGTGTGCGCACAGGGGACACGGGCGAAGAAGCGCTATAACCGGACGGCGGCCCACACACAACGCCGTCAGATCACAAGGAAGCGAGGGGTGGTGAGAGCGATGATGGCGATCACCACCCTTCGCGACGATCGCAGGAACGTCGCGCTCAGCGAATCTGACCGGGAGCAGTGGACGCGCATGAACGAGCGCGCGGTCACAGAACTGTGGCAGCAGGCGCTCGCGGATCAGGGAATCGATGAACTTTCGGGTGTCGCCTTAGCGGCCGTAGGATCGTTGGGCCGGCGTGATGCTGGCCCGGAATCAGATTTGGACCTGGTTCTCATTCATGACGGCGGCAAGCATCCGGAGCTGACCGGAGGGCTGCAGGCCTTTGCAGATTCCCTGTGGTATCCGATCTGGGATGCGAACGTAGAGCTGGATCATTCGGTGCGCTCGCTCAGTGACTGCCGCACGGTGGTGCGGGCAGATCTTGCCGCAGGGCTTGCAATGCTGGACCTACGCTACCTGGCTGGCGATGAACAGTTGGTCGCGGATGCCACCTCGGCCGTGCTGACTGATTGGCGGCGGGCCTCGCGCATGCGCTTCAGTACACTGGTCAACGATCAAGTGGAACGGCGCCGCCGCTTCGGGCGCCTTCCGTACCTCATCGAAGGTGACTTGAAAGAAGCGGCCGGAGGAATGCGGGATGCGCTTCTCATCAAGGCGATCGTGGCATCCTGGTTGGCGGAGCGGCCGGCGATCGATTACGTCCGGGCCTATCATTTTCTTTTGGACGTGCGTGATGCTCTCACGCTTGCGAGCCATCGCCATAACAACGTGCTCCGGATGCAATATCAGGACGACGTCGCGGCTGCCATGGGTTTCGCCGGTGAGACCGGAATGGATCCGGCAGATGAACTCCTTTCGGCTATCTCACAGGCTGCGCGCACGATTCGTGCCGCCTACGCGGACACGGTGCGGCGTGCGAAGAGGAACGCTACATCGGCATCTCGCTGGCTCCAGCCGCGCATTGTACGAGGGAGAAAACTACCGCCGCATTTGACCGAAGTGGCACCCGGCGTAGGCGAACGTTCGGGGGAGTTGGTGCTCACGGAGCATTCGGTTCCCGGCGCACCCAAAGTTTTGTTCCGGATGGCGAGTGCGGCTGCGTTGCGAGAGCTTCCAATTCGGCCGGCAACACTGCAGCGGATGCACGATGCCGGAGCTGGTACCGCTTTTTCGCAGGGGTATATATGGCCGGCGTGGGCGCGCGCCGATTTCGAATCGATTCTAAGTGCTGGACGCGCCCAGATATCAGTGTGGGAACAACTCGATATGGCAGGTCTGCTCACTGAGCTGATACCGGCGTGGGCAAGCGTTCGCAATCTTCCGCAGCGCAGCGCGATTCACCGCCACACAGTGGATCGCCACCAGATTGAGGCGACTGCCAATCTGGTGAATCTGGTGTCCACAGATGGCGTTGGGCTCGATTCGCTCTCGCCGGCACGGCGCAGCGTTTTGTTACTCGCAACCTTTTTCCACGATATCGGGAAACGGCCGGGAGTGCCCGGCCACGCGGCACGTGGTGCGCAGATGATTCCTGGAATCCTGACGCCTATGGGTTACGGCGCACGCACCATCGAAGAAGTGGCGCTGCTCGTGAAGAACCATTTAGTGATGACTGAGATGGCAACCTCGGCTGATCCTTCCGATCCAGCCACCATTGCCGCGCTCCTCGATGCCGTCAATCGTGATTCTGAACTACTCACGTGTCTCCACATCCTGACGCAGGCCGATGCGTCGTCGTGCAAAGAAGGAACGTGGGACGATTGGAAGGCGGGACTCGTAGCGAATTTGGTGACGAAGGCTCGGGCTGCGCTGTCGTAGAATGGTACGCAGTATCCGCACGTTGAAGGTAGGACTGTGTTCGATTCACTCTCTGATCGCATAACTGGATCATTCAAGCATCTGCGCTCTAAGGGCCGGCTATCTGCGTCGGACGTTGAGCAGACCATCTCGGAGATTCGGCGCGCGCTGCTTGATGCGGACGTTGCGCTCCCGGTTGTCCGGTCGTTTACCGCTGCAGTACGGGAGAAAGCCACGGGCGCCCTCGCCTCTCAGGCTCTCAATCCCAGCCAGCAGATCGTGAAGATTGTCTACGACGAGTTGGTGGAGATACTCGGCGGGGAATCGCGTGAGCTGCACTTTGCCGCGACCCCACCCACGGTGATCCTGCTCGCGGGCCTCCAAGGTGCTGGTAAAACCACGCTTGCGGGAAAACTGGGCGTATGGTTGCGTGAAAACGGGCATACGCCACTGCTGGTGGCCTCCGATCTGCAGCGCCCGAACGCTGTGACACAGCTCCAAGTTGTGGGCGAGCAAGCCGGAGTGAGCGTCTGGGCCCCCGAACCTGGCAACGGAGTTGGGGATCCAGTTGCGGTGGCACGCAGCGGCGTCGCGCATGCCAGGGACGCCGGGAACGACGTGGTGGTCGTGGACACGGCCGGACGCTTGGGCGTGGATGCGCAGATGATGCAGCAGGCCATCGATATCCGTGATGCGGTATCGCCGGATGAGATCCTTTTCGTCGTTGATGCGATGATCGGCCAGGATGCGGTGGCCACGGCGAACGCCTTCAAAGAAGGCGTGGGATTCACCGGCGTGGTGCTGTCCAAACTTGACGGAGATACCCGCGGCGGTGCGGCGCTCTCTGTCAGGGGCGTGACCGGTCAGCCGATCCTCTATGCGTCAACGGGTGAGAAGCTCACCGATTTCGAACAGTTCCATGCCGATCGGATGGCTTCGCGTATCCTCGATATGGGCGATATTCTCACGCTCATCGAACAGGCCCAGCGCACGTGGGATGAAAAGCAGCAGGCTGAACTCGCCACGAAAATGCAGCAAGGCGAGTTCACTCTTGCGGACTTCATTGATCAGCTGCATCAGCTCAAGCGCATGGGATCCATGAAGAAAATCATGGGTATGCTCCCTGGCATGGGGCAGTACCGCGATGCGATTGAAGCCTTCGATGAAAGCTCCGTGGATCGCATCGAGGCAATTGTGCAATCGATGACCCCCGGGGAACGCGAGAATCCGCGGATCCTCAACGGCTCGCGCCGCCTGCGCATTGCGAACGGCTCAGGAACCACCGTCCAGGAAGTCAACGGCCTTGTGAATCGCTTCGAACAGGCGAAGAAGATGATGCAACAGATGAGCCGCGGTGGTGCGGTGCCCGGTATGCCAGGCATGGGCGGCTCCCGCAAAGCGAAACGGGCGCAGAAGAAGACATCAGGCAATAAGAAGGGCCGATCGGGCAACCCTGCCAAGCGGGCACGCCAGGAGGCCGAGGCGGCGGCGCGCGCCAATCTGGCGGCACAGGCCAAGAAAGGGGCCGCGAAGGGGAGTGCATTCGGTGCACCCACGCAAGGCCCTGCTTCGATGGACGATGTGGATATGAAGGACCTACAACGGTTCTTGCGGTAGGCGAGAAATCACTAGGTGGTGGTAGACCGGCATGTACCATCTGAGCGGAGTTCTGCGCGGAACCTCCCATTCTGAGGCATGGGTTGTAGACGGGCGTGTCACTTTCATCCCGCCGGCGCAGAAGACTACCGAGGTGCACGGTTATGTGTACCCGGGACTCGTCGATGCGCACACCCATCCAGGACTGTCACACAAGAATGAGCCGGTCACTGACGGGGAGATCCGCCGTAGGCTCGAAGCGTGCCGCGCCCAGGGCGTCACACACATCCGCGAGATGGGCGCGCAGCGCGACGTCGCCCCCGTGTTGCGCGATGGCTTACCTTCCGTGATTCGAGCAGGTCGGCACATTGCGCGTCCGATGCGGTATCTGCGGTACCTCGCCGTTGAGATTGAACCCCGGGATTTACCCGCTGAGGTGGTACGCCAAGTAGAACGTGGTGACGGCTGGGTGAAGATCGTCGGAGACTGGATCGACCGATCCGATGGTGCCGATTCGGACCTGCGCCCGTTGTGGCCGCCGGAGGTGTTGCGCGACGCCGTCGCCGCAGTCCACGCAGCAGGTGGGAAGGTGGCCGTCCACACATTCGCGCGCGAGACGATCGATAGCCTGCTCGATGCGGGCGTAGATTCGATCGAGCACGGCACCGGGATGACACGTGATCAGATGATCGAGGCCCGCAACCGGGGAGTTCTGATTGATCCGACAGTTCGGCAAATCCGAACATTCCCCACGATTGCTGCCCGGGCAGGAAAGTATCCACGGTATCGCGCGCGCATGCTCGCAATGAACGCAACGCGCCGAGAGCACCTCGCGGAATTTGTCGCGGTAGG
Organism: Ancrocorticia sp.; assembly: GCA_022648165.1. Taxonomy (GTDB): domain Bacteria; phylum Actinomycetota; class Actinomycetes; order Actinomycetales; family Actinomycetaceae; genus Changpingibacter. Next base: position 104,431 of record JALCLX010000007.1, on the reverse strand, counting down.
TTCGAATCTCGTCATGGGTTCTGACACGGCGGAGGATGTCGCTGAAGGCGGACTTGCCACAGAATTGATGTGCGCGGCGGCTGATGGCATCCCGACGAGCACCATCATGGCGGCCGCATCCTCTGCAGGCAGGCAGCTGCTCGGGCTCCCTTCGTGGGACGAAGGAGCGCCCGCGGATCTGGTGGTCTACGCGAAAGATCCAGAAGCGGATATCGCGCAGGTAATGCATCCAGCGGCCGTTTTTTTGGCGGGCAAGCGTTTCCCAGAGTGATGGGCTTCAGACCCGTGCGATGATCCGGTCAGCGTACTGTTTTGTCAGGCGGATGCGTTCGGCGTTTTTCTCGTCGACGGCGTCTATCCACGTGGCGGCTTCGGGCTCTGCCTTCCCGGTAGCAATGTGGCGTTCCAACAACCGGGCGCGGCGCACGGCATCGTCCAGTTCAATGTACCAGCTCTGGGTGACAAGGCTCCGAATACGGTTCCACGGTTCGCTTGGATCGAGCACGTAGTTGCCTTCCGCGATTACCACCTGAACATTTGGTTCGATCGCGATCGAACCGGCAATTGGTTCGCCAAAACCGTGGTCGTACGAGGGTGCATAAATCGTTCGCACGGAGCCAGCAGCAATGCGCTCCAAAACCGAGATGAAGCCATCGGCATCGAACGTATCGATTGCACCTTTGTGTTCGCGCCGGCCAAGGGCCCGGAGAATAGCGTTGGAGAGGTGAAAGCCATCAAGTGGCAGGCGTACAGCCGGAATACCCTCACTGTAGAGAGTCGCGGCGACCTGTTCAGCCAAGGTGGACTTCCCCGAACCAGGTTCTCCTGTCACCCCGATGATAACCCTATCGCGGCCAGTGAGCAGTTTTCGGATATCCGCAGCGAGAACCGACGCCCTCGCCATATTACGTGGATCGTATGCCATGCCCTAATCGTGCCACGAGTCAAAGACGCGTGATAAATCGGGCGTGGTGGCACGCGGTAAATCGGGCATGGTGGAAGGCGCGATTCGGGACGAGGCCCGCTTAGAGAGGCACGTATCCTGTTGGAATGTCGTCGTAGGAGAGAGGGTCGTCGATAGGCTCCACATGGATGATTGCGTGGAGTCCCGGAACTGCGGCGGACATGTCGGAAGCTACTCGGTCCGCAAATTCATGGCCTTTGCGGACCGTCCAATCGCCGGGGACGAGCATATCTACATTTGCGAAGGAATCCCGGCCGGAGCGTCGTGTCTGCAGGCCATGAAACGTGACATCGTGGCTTGTATAACGCGTCAGTACATCTTTCAGAGCGTCATTCTGTGCCGCGGGCAGTGTGACGTCCATCAGGCCTTCCACGGACGAATGCATGAGCCGCCAGCCAGTCCAGATGATGTTGGCGCCCACGAGCAAGGCGACGATGGGGTCCCCGGTCTCCCAGCCGGTGAGTGCGACAAGGCCGATTCCTATCAGGACGCCCACCGATGTCACCACGTCGGTGAGGAGATGTGTGCCGTCCGCGCGCAGAGTGGGCGAGCGGTGCTTGGCTCCTGCGCGTAGGAGCAACAAACCAACTGTTCCGTTGATCACGGACGCTCCCACGGAGATGAGCAAGCCGATTCCGAGGTTCTCGAGTGGTGTGGGATGGATGATTCGTTCAATTGCCGAGTACACGATGAATACTGCGGCAAGAAAAATCATGGAGCCTTCAACAGTTGCGGAGAAATATTCCACTTTGGAACGGCCATAAGTGAAGCGGGAATCGGCGGGTTTTGCCACTTGTTGGAGAGCAATGAGTGCGACGATTGCTGCCACGAGATTGACGAGCGATTCGGCGGCATCAGAGAGTAGCCCCACAGAGCCCGTTTGAATGTATGCGAGGAGCTTGAGCGCTATCGTTGCTATTGCTGCGCCGATGGAGAGCCATGCGTAGCGAGTTAACGGTGGCGCCTTCTCGGTTTCCTTCAATGCGTATGTCACCAGCACATTCTCCTAGTTTGCGCGTTCGAAGGGAATGGAGAGGTGGCAAGTGAGGCAAACGGCACGATCTTCGTGTGGCATCTGATGGGGCATTCGGAGTTTTGACAAGTGAGGTTCGCTCTTTCGGCAGTAGGACATTCGGTAGGCCGAACTGAGCATCGGGCGGATCGTGAGAATAAAGTGAGTAGGGAAACAACGGATGAATTGCTGTTATTGCCGCGTTTCTGGCAGAATGGAGCGTTGTACTCGGGCTGCGTGAGGGCCCTCTCATCCTCGCGTTGCCCTTGTCCGGGCGTCTGGACGCACGTCCCCCGTGCTCGAAAGAATGCCCACCCGAATGAAGAACCAGGAGTGACCGCTGAAGTGGCAGTCAAGATTCGTCTCAAGCGCATGGGTAAGATCCGTGCACCGTATTATCGTGTAGTGGTAGTCGATTCCCGCAAGCGGCGTGATGGCGCCGTTATCGAGGAAATCGGCATCTATCATCCCACCAACGAGCCTTCGACCATCACGATCGATTCAGGACGTGTGCAGTATTGGTTGTCTGTGGGCGCGCAGCCTTCGGACGCTGTGGCCAAGCTACTTAAGATCACCGGAGACTGGCAGAAGTTCAAAGGCCTTCCGGGGGCTGATGGCCGTCTCAAAGTGAAAGAAAAAGTGGACACCGAAGCAGTGCGCCAAGCGGCGGTTGAATCTGTGCAGAACGCGGCAGAAAAGACTCGCGCTGCTGCGGCGGCAGCTGCTGAACAGGCGAAGGCTGAGGAAGCTGCTGCAGCTTCGGAAGAAACAACTGAGGAAGCCTGATGCTAGCTGAAGCCTTAGAGCATTTGGTGCGTGGCATTGTGGATTCGCCTGACGATGTTGAAGTGCGATCCAAGAGCACCCGCCGTGGTGAGCTGCTGGAAGTCCGAGTCAATCCGGACGATCTGGGGCGCGTCATCGGGCGCAATGGGCGCACAGCTAAGGCACTGCGATCGGTGATGGGGGCGCTGTCGAAGAATTCGATCCGCGTGGACGTTATCGAAACAGACCAGCGCTAATGTAGAGAGCGCAACAGTTGAGTGAGGTCCGGCCCGCACTGTATCGTTGCGGGCCGGACCTTTCTGCTTGCACGTGTGACAACAGTTGGATGTTGGGCGTGTGGCGTGTGAAAGGAGACTCCGTGCAGTTGATCGTAGCGGTGATCGGCCCGGCACATGGCCTCAAGGGAGAGGTCAAATTGGATGTGCGCACTGACATACCGCAGCGTCGTTTGGCGCCGGGCGCCATGCTGGAGACTGACCCACCTGAATTCGGACCATTGACCGTGGCGCGGACACGCGAATATAAGGGAGCAACCTTTGCGGTTTTCAGTGAATGCACAGACCGCAACGCGGCCGAGCAGCTGCGTGGTGTCGCTTTGGTGGTGGAGACCGACGAGGATGAGGAGATCGAGGAAGACGCATGGTATCCCCATGAGCTCATCGGGCTTGAAGTCTTAGACACTGACGGTTTTACGTTGGGCGAGGTCATTGGCATGGAACCCATGCCCGCGCAGGACTTGATAGTCGTACGAGAGCTCGACGGCACGGCAACGCGGGTGCCTTTTGTGAAAGAAATCGTGACCGAGGTAGATCCGGACGATCACTGCATCGTCGTCGATCCGCCGGGAGGCCTATTCGCTAGTGACGCCGAGGAACCGGCTGATCCCGCAGAATCGGACGGGCCAGCGAACGAGGCGAATGCGTGATGCGATTTGACATACTTTCTGTTTTCCCCGAATTTTTCTCCGTTCTGGATGTCTCACTTGTCGGCAAAGCACAGGCACACGGTGTACTGACAATCACCACACACGATCTGCGGGATTGGACGGACGATCCGCACCGCAGCGTCGACGATACGCCGGTTGGTGGAGGTGCCGGCATGGTGATGCGCGCGGACGTCTGGGGGAGGGCGCTCGACGACGTCCTGCGTTCGCCTCTGCCAAGCGGTGAGCCCTCTAGCGGTGAAACAGTGCTCGCGATACCGACTCCTGCGGGGATTCCCCTCACGCAGCGCGCGTGCGAAGATCTTGCCAGCTCTGCCGCACGCATTGTTATCGCATGTGGCAGATATGAGGGTATCGATGCGCGCGTCGTCGAATACTATGCGGCGCACAATGTGCGTACGTTTGAATACTCACTAGGCGATTACGTCCTCAATGGTGGGGAGATTGCTGCGGTGGCGCTCGTGGAGGCTGTGGGCCGCTTGCTTCCAGGCGTGGTTGGGAATCCCGAATCCTTGGTGGAAGAATCGCACGGTGCCGCAGGGCTCCTGGAGTACCCGGTATTCACGCGTCCCATCGAATGGCGTGGTTATCGCGTTCCCGATGTCCTCCTCTCAGGCAATCACCGGGAGGTGGCGCGTTGGCGGCGCTATCGTGCCTATGAGCGCACTGCGCAGCGGCGCCCGGATATGCTCGAGCGGATTGACACGGTGGCCCTGACAAAGCGCGACAAACGGAAACTCGCCGAATTGGGCTATCTGGTTCCACAGGGTGCCGCGCATCCACTACGGATGGATGTGCGCGAGGCGCGCCTTGACGACGTCGCGGAATTGGCTGCGCTCGCGGCGCGTACTTTTCCTGATGCCGCACCGCCTCACCTGACCGCGCAGTCCGTGGACATGTTCATCGAGGAGTTCCTTAGCGCCAGCTGTATTGCACACTACATAGAGGCCGATGAGTGGCTGGTGATGGTACTTTCGGATCGATGTGGGCACCTCGCGGGCTACTCATTGTGCCTCATTCCTGCGGGCGATGGCGTAGCTGGAAGCGACGATGGTGCGCCAGCGGCGGCCGTTGTTGGTGGGCGCGCACGCCGGGGCCCGCTCATCGAGTTATCCAAGTTCTATGTTGATCGTGATTACCGGGGAATTGGCGCGGCGGCGTATTTGTTCGAGGGCACTCGAACAGCATTGCTGCGCAGATCAGCGCAATACGAGGAACCGTATCTATGGTTGGGCACTAACCACGAGAACACGCGGGCACGGCACGCTTACCGCAAGTTGGGATTCTCCGAAGTTGGCACGCGAGTTTTTCGAGTTGGTGACCAGGACAACTCCGACGTGGTGTATGCGATGCCGCTGCGTGTGGCATAATTTATTGAGCTTTCTCGCTTATTAATGCGCTAGACCTGCCGCAGGGGGCCGCGCATCTGCGAGTGTCCTACCGGATCTAACACGCTTGTGGCCTGCGCGCACGGGCGGAAAGAGAAATGAAATGCAGACTCTCGATTTCGTTGACGCAGCTTCCTTGCGTGATGACATTCCCGAGTTCAATCCAGGCGACACAGTCCGTGTGAATGTGAAGGTTGTTGAAGGCAATCGGACCCGTACACAGGCATTCCAAGGAGTGGTCCTGGGCCGTGATGGCGATGGGCTACGCGAGTCCTTCATCGTTCGCAAGATCTCCTTTGGTGTGGGTGTGGAGCGTCGTTTCCCAGTTCACTCGCCGTCTATCGAATCGATCGAGGTAGTCAGCCGCGGGCACGTACGCCGCGCAAAGCTGTACTACCTGCGTGATCGTCGTGGTAAGGCAGCGAAGATCAAAGAGCGCCGCAACTGACAACGAGATGGGCCCGCCGATACGGCGGGCCTTTTCTTCGTACAACACGATTTCATAACAGTTCGGTATAGCTCTGGGTTTACACCGAAAGTGTGTCAGTCCGATGCGCTACCATGCGAAGGTCGACGGGAGGAGATTCGGATGAGTGACGACGAGTTCGCGCCATCACCCGAACATATGCCGCCGTCGTTTCCTCCTTCGCGTGTCCCAGCTCATCGGGAGAACACCGCGAGCGCGCATGATGCGGATACTCCAGAACCGGAGCCAGTACAGGCGCCGAAAGGTTCGTGGCTGCGCTCACTCGGCGAACTTTTCGGTGTTATCGTCGCAGCACTTATCATTTCTGTACTTATTAAGACCTTCCTTGTGCAGGCCTTTTGGGTTCCATCTGAATCGATGGAAACTACGTTGATGCCGGGAGATCGTATTGCGGTAACCCGTATCGATCGCAGTGACGTCCACCGCGGCGACGTCGTCGTGTTCTTAGATCCCGGCGGCTGGCTCGATCCGACAACCGAAGATTCCTCCACTGTGAGGCGCGCGATCTCTGACGTGCTGCAGTTTGTGGGCCTCCTTCCGCAGAATACCGGGCAGCATCTGGTCAAGCGGGTGATCGGAGTGGGCGGGGATACTGTGGCCTGCGAAGGCAATGGCGCCCCTATCACTGTGAACGGGGTTGCGATTGACGAAACGTATCTCGCCGACGGGATGGAACCATCGCAGAGCGCTTTTTCCGTAACCGTCCCGGAAGGTTATTTGTGGGTGATGGGCGACAACCGCTCGGATTCTGCTGACTCCCGGTATCACCAGGAGGTGGATGGTAATGGTTTCGTGCCTGTCGCAAATGTCGTGGGAAAGGCATGGGGAGTGTTCTACCCGTTCTCGCGGTTTGGTGCGCTGCCGGATGTCTCCAGCGTATTTGCCGAGGTGGATGCGAAGTGAGAACGGCCAGTGAGGGCGCAGGGCACAGCCCCGCTATCGCACCGGACCATCCAACGCGGCGTATTGAGCGCGAGGAACTCGGACGGCTTTGCAGGGTAGCTGGCCCTGGAGCTCTTCTTGCCGGAGTTGACGAAGTAGGGCGTGGCTCACTGGCGGGTCCCGTAAGTGTTGGCATTGCGGTTATCGATGCGACGACGCCGGATCTCTTCCCAGCCGGATTACGCGATTCTAAACAGCTGACGGCCCATACGCGTGAACAGCTCGTGGATGCGTGCCGTGCCTGGCCGCGCGCGGTCACAGTGGGCCACGCAGATCCGGCATACATTGACGCGCACGGAATCATCGCTGCATTGCGGAAAGCAGCGTCCGGCGCATTACAGCAGCTCGAAGCCAAGGGACTACGGCCAGATGGCGTACTGCTGGATGGAACGCACAACTGGTGGGATGCTGCGGGGCTCTTCGACCGCGATCTGCTCCCGGACCTTCCTGTACGGACAGTTGTGAAAGGGGACGCCGCATGCGCCGTTATCGCGGCAGCATCGGTAGTTGCAAAAGTGGAACGCGATGCAATGATGGTCCGCTATGCACGGCTGCACCCGGGCTACGATTGGGAACACAATAAGGGGTATTCCTCTAAGAGGCACATTGAGGCGCTTGCCGCGCTCGGACCGACTCCCTTGCACCGCACCTCATGGCACCTACCCGGGCTCAACCCCGGGCGAGAACCGAAGGAAAGACGCAGATGAGTGACATTGAAAGCTACGAAGCGGAACACGAGTTGGCGCTTTACCGTGAATACCGCGACGTCGTCAAAATCTTCCGCTATGTGGTGGAAACGGAGCGTCGTTTCTACCTGGCGAACGACGTGGACGTCAAGGTGAGGGCTTCCAGCGGTGGAGATGTGTTCTTTGAAGTCAATCTGACTGACGCGTGGGTGTGGGATATCTACCGCACCAGCCGTTTTGTACGTTCTGTCAGGATCGTGACATTCAAAGACGTAAACGTGGAAGAGCTCAACAAACAAGACATCACGCGGGAGCTCGATATCCCGGAGTGACACCGTGCGGATGCCTTGGGACAAGCGGCGCGAATAAGCCGGCAATAATGCCGGTTAACTGATCCACAGGGCCCCCACCGCGAGAGCTATCCACAGGGCGATGAGCAGCGGCGCCAAGGCACGCCGCAGTGATGCAGACTCGACGCCATGATGCTCAGCACTGAAGAATCCATCCCGCTGCCCCATTGGGAACCTCCCGCTCTACCCGCCGATGCCACTGGGCGCGCGTTGGGAATGTGGGGCGAGTCGCTTGCCGCAGGCCACTTAGCCGCTCGCGGAATCGATATTCTGGCCACAAATTGGCGATGTCGTGATGGCGAGCTCGATATCGTGGGCCGCGATCCAGCGCGCGATGCGCTTGTTGCTTTCGAAGTGAAAACGAGGCGCGCCAATTCCCACATAGGGGCGATCGAATCGATTTCTTACGCCAAGCTCCGCAGACTTCGGCATCTGCTCCTCGCATGGATACAGCAGACAGGAAAGCACGCGCCCGCACTCGCAATCGATCTCATTGCCATCACCGTCGATTCAGAACTGGGTTGGCATCTCCACCATGTGGAGGGAATCGCGTGAATATCGGCATAGCGCACGCCGTCTCCGTGATAGGCATCGAAGGCCACATCGTGAGAATAGAGGCAGCGCTCCTCAACGGACTTCCGTCCTTCACCATTGTCGGCCTTCCTGATACTGCAGTGTCCGAATCGCGTGAAAGAATCAGGGCAGCGTTTGCCGCTGCCGGAATTCACTTCCCTTCCACGCGGCTCACCGTCAATCTTTCGCCCGCAGACACACCCAAGAGCGGCACCGGATTCGATGTTGGCATCGCGGCAGCGATTCTGGGCGCGATGAGTTCGCTCGCGTTGCCTGCGCGGATGGCGCTGCTGGGAGAACTTGGGCTCGATGGAAGCGTACGTGCCGTGAAGGGCACGCTACCTGCCGCGCTCGCGTGCGCTCGCGAAGATATGAGCCTGGTCGTGCCACATGGAGCGCGAGTGGAAGCAGAACTCGCCCACATCGAAGTTCGCGAAGTGTGGCACATAGGCCAATTAGCGCACTGGCTGGGCATCGAGTGCGCACCCATACCGCCGCCGCAACGGCCAGCGCCGCATCGCATTTCGGGCACTGCGCAGCCGGAACAGTTGGATCTCGCAGACATACGCGGCCAAGAAGAAGCACGGATGGCGCTAGAAGTGGCGGCGGCTGGCAGCCACCACCTCCTTATGACCGGATCACCCGGAGTTGGGAAATCCATGCTGGCACGGCGCGTGCCAGGCATCCTCCCAGAGCTCTCCGTGCCGCAGGCCGTAGAGGTGGCCACCATCGCATCGGCACTCGGCGAGTTTGAAGGAGAGCTCTCCACGGTGCCGCCACTGTCGCAGCCTCATCACAACGTCAGCACATCTGCGCTGGTAGGAGGAGGAAGTTGGCCACGGCCCGGCGCAATCTCGCGCGCGCACCGGGGCGTGTTGTTCCTCGATGAGCTTCCCGAGTTTTCCGCGCGTGCGCTCCAGGCATTGCGCCAGCCGCTCGAAGAAAGAAAGGTTGAAATCCATCGCGCCAAAGCAGTGGTTGTTTTCCCCGCACACTTCCAGCTGATTGCTGCATCCAATCCGTGCCGCTGCGGAAAATACCTCGACAATCCTGCGGCGTGCACGTGTTCGTCGCGTGAGCGGCGTGACTACATTCGCCGTATCGGCGGGCCCCTCCTCGATCGTTTTGATCTGAACATCGTTCTTCACAGGCTGACGAAATACGAATTGGCACACGCGCAACCAGCGGAAACCAGCATCGCCGTCGCCGGAAGAGTACGTGAGGCCCGGGAACGCCAACGCAGGCGATACGCGGACGAACACTGGGAAACCAACAGCGAGGCACCCGGTGGCTGGATACGCCGCCACGTCGAGCTCGATTCACGCATGGCGCATGAGCTGGATAAGGCATTGAGCGAAGGTTCGGTGTCCATGCGCGGCGTGGACAAAATACTCCGCCTTGCTTTGACTATTGCCGATCTGGACGGGGCAGATCAACCACATGCGGACCATTTCTACCAAGCGTTTGCATACCGCGTAACGGGAGGCTTCTATGGTGGACGATGAGAAGATGGCCGCAATGGCGTGGACACGGCTGGCTGAAGGAGAAGACAGCGCAGCCAACCGCTTGGTGCGAGCCGTAGGCTTTCACGGCGCACTGCGCTTGGTAGAACAGGCGAGCCACGGCGAAACTGCCGAGCTGGCCGCGCACGGCATCGATCCGGCGCGCTGGGTAGGCAGATTCGACCCTACCCAGTTCGAAAAGGATCGCACCACAGGCGAATCTTTGGGCGGTTTCATCTGGCCAGGAGATCCGATGTGGCCGCCTGGCTTCGAGTACTTGGGTGAAACGGCCCCGCTGGGCTTGTGGTATCGCGGAACGTTGGAAGCGCTGCGCCGGCCGCGAGAGAATGCGGAGCCGGACGATGTTCCGGCGCTGGCGATCGTGGGGTCACGGGCAGCGAGCACGTACGGTGTGCGCATTGCAAGCGCCATCGCTTCTGAAGCGTCAGAGGCCGGCGTGACGATCGTTTCGGGAGGTGCTATTGGAATCGATGCAGCTGCGCACCGGGGTGCGCTTGCCGTCCATGGCAGAACTTCCGTAGTTTTCGCCGGCGGCCTTGACCGGCCTTATCCGGTGTCTCACGGCTCCCTGTTCCACAGCGTCCTCGATTCCGGCGGCGTGTTGGTCTCTGAGAGTCCACCAGGTTCCTCGCCATTGCGCCACCGTTTCCTGGCGCGCAACCGCATCATCGCGGCGCTCGCGAACGCCACCGTGGTCGTGGAGGCATCATATCGTTCAGGCGCGCTTTCGACCGCCCGTCATGCCCTCACGATTGGGCGCAGCGTCGGTGCTGTACCGGGCCCGGTGACCTCCCCAAGCTCGGTGGGCTGCCATCGGCTGCTGCGCGAAGGTGCAATATGCGTGACTTCTGCCGCTGAGGCCATGGAACTGGTAGGGCCGATAGGCCTCCAGTATGCGGACGGCGAGCAACTTGTACTGGGAGCGCCAGAAACGCCGTGGAATGAGGTGCAACGCAATCCACTGTTGGCGCGGGCGTACGACGCATTGCCGGTCCGGGCGAGCGCCAGTTTCGATTCGTTGGTGCGGGCGTCGGGTCTGGGCCCTCGCGATCTTCATACAGCGCTCGGTAAACTTCAGGCGCGGGGGCTAGCGATCAATCACGATGGCCGGTGGCGACGTGCCTGCGCATCCAAGGCCGAGCGGACGAGAGTGGCTCGCGATACCCTGGAGCTGTGACACGCGTATCAGCAGCACAGATCCTCGAACGGTATGGCGTTGAGCTCGCCGTGCGCCGTGGGCTTTCGCCGAATACGGTGCGAGCGTATATGGCGGAGGCTCAATCCTTACTTGATTTCGTTACGGCGGTAGGGCAAAGCGGCGGAAGTGACGGAATCGACCTAACAGAGCTTGACGTCACGGATATTCGCACGTGGTTAGCCAAGCGGGCCGCAGCAGGGCAGGCCAGAGCATCCTTGGCACGGCATACCGCTGCGGTCAAATCGTTCAGTGCGTGGCTGTACCGCACCGGTTTGACGCGCGTGGATGCAGCGGCTCGCTTGAAAGCTCCGCGCGCGAACAACGCATTGCCACACGTGTTGACGCAGGGCCAGGCCCGGCAACTCATGGATTATGCGCATGAGCGGGCGGCAGACGGGGACCCTCTCCACTGCCGCGATTCCGCGGCGCTCGAACTGCTATACGCGTCTGGTTTGCGCATTTCCGAACTGTGTGCCCTCGACGTGCCATCGCTTCGCCCTGATTCGACCGTCCGTGTGATCGGCAAAGGAAACAAAGAACGGATCGTCCCATATGGAGTGCCGGCTCGCCGTGCGTTGATGGTGTACCTGGAAAAACGTGCGCAACTTGCAGCCCGCGGATCGCAGCCCACGAAAGCCCTCTTCCTGGGCGCGCATGGAAAGAGAATCAATCCACGAACGCTGCGGGGAATCGTGCACTCACTCGCCGCACAAGCAGGGGTCCCGGACATCTCGCCACACGATCTGAGACACAGCGCTGCCACGCATCTTTTAGACGGCGGTTCGGATTTGCGGACTGTACAGGAGATCTTGGGGCATTCGTCCTTGGCTACCACGCAGCGTTACACGCACGTGAGCGCGAAACGCTTGCAGCGCGCCTTCGCCCAAGCGCATCCGCGCGCGTGATTGACCACCAGAGCCTCTGCCTTCCAAGCAGATTGTGCAGGCGCATAAGCCGCCAGTGTGGGGGAGGGCTTCGCGGCAGTACAGATGCGGCTGTCCGGGGCGCTAGCTCCACAGCCGGAAACGTGGATAGCCCAGCAATGAGAGTGGATTGATGTAGGTATCGTCAGGGAATTTCGCTCCCCAATGCAGCGTATCGGCCGCGTGGCCCGGTACAAGAGTGCCGATCTGTTCGCCAGCCTTGACGATGTGACCGCGCGTTGCTGTAACTTCCAGAGGTTCATATGTGGTGCGCAGCCCGTTTGCGTGTTCTATTGACACAACTCCCCGTCCAGCAATCTGACCGGCATATATGACCGTCCCATCGCCTGCCGCATACACTGGCGAACCTGGGGCGAGCTGAAGGTCTACGCCGCGGTGGCCTGCCTGCCACGGTTGCGCGGGAGGGTCGAATCCACGGACAACGGTCACGGCGCGGCCGGTAGGCCATACGAAACCGGAGGGCTGCTGTGAGTTTCCCGTTTCAGAAGAGGAACCGGAATAAACGGACGCACCCGATGGAAGGCCGGTGGAATCAGCTGAAGGAGGGGATGCTGCGGGAAGCACTGCGACTAGCAGCAATGCGATGGCGGTGTGGAATTGGCGGAAGATCATATGGGGATCCTGGCATGTCGTGTTACGACATGGGTAACGTATCCACAGTTGTATTGCGCGGACGGCGAGGCGCATCCGTGTAGCGAATGCCACCGCCCTGCTTTCCCTGCAATCTCACGGATGTGTGTGGAACCATGTAGAATCGTTGAGCTGCGTTAGTGCGCAGACTTCGCGTGTCAGCCTCCGGGTTTTCCGGAGGAGGCCAATATCGGTCCCATCCGAATGGGCAACGGCCACGGCACCAGGGCGAACGGCAATCCGGCCGGGAGCATCGAACCGATAGCACGCAATCCCGCGTGCGTGAGAAAGGACGACCATGGCAGTCGTTACTATGCGCCAGCTGCTTGAAGCCGGCGTCCACTTCGGGCATCAGACTCGCAGGTGGAACCCCAAGATGAAGCGTTACATCCTCACGGATCGCAACTCCATCTACATCATTGATCTTCGTAAGACAGTTGAAGATATCAACACGACATACGATTTCGTCAAAGAAACCGTGGCGCACGGAGGGACCATCCTCTTTGTCGGCACGAAGAAGCAGGCTCAGGGCTCGATCCGTGAGCAGGCAGAGCGTGTGGGGATGCCGTACGTCAACGAACGCTGGTTGGGTGGTATGCTCACCAACTTCCAAACTGTTTCTGGGCGCATCAAGCGCCTGAAGGAACTCGAGCAGGTTGATTTTGACGACGTCGCCGGTTCCGGCCGCACCAAGAAGGAACTCTTGATGATGCGCCGCGAACTCGAAAAGCTTCAGCGCACGCTGGGCGGCATCCGCGATATGACTAAGATCCCATCGGCGATCTGGGTGGTTGATACCAACAAGGAGCACCTGGCCGTTGCGGAAGCAAAGAAATTGAACATCCCTGTGGTCGCTATTCTGGACACGAACTGCGATCCGGACGAGGTCCAGTACCCGATTCCAGGTAACGACGACGCAATTGGCTCGGTGGCACTGTTGACGCGGGTTGTGGCAGACGCGGTTGCCGAAGGTCTTCTGGCCCGTGGCGGTGCGCTCGGCGACACTGCGGTGGATGAACCGATGCCCGAATGGGAGCGCGAGATGCTTGCCGCAGACAAGGGAACCTCTGCCGATAAAGCGGCTGAGGCGCCTGCTGCTGAAGAGGCACCGGCTGAGGCGCCCGCCCCAGTTGCTCCCGCCGCTCAGGCTCCTGAAGCGGCTGCCGAAAAGACTGAAGCCTGAAAGAGAGTTTCCCGAATGGCAAATTTCACTGTTGCTGATGTGAAGGCTCTGCGTGACAAAACCGGAGCGGGCATGTTGGACGTCAAGAAGGCACTCGATGAGGCCAACGGTGACGTGGCACAGGCCGAAGAAATTCTGCGCGTCAAAGGCTTGAAGGCTGTTGCGAAGCGCGAAGGACGCACTGCTGCTAACGGCCTTGTGGCTGCCGCGATTCGCGACACCGCCACTGGCCAACGCGGCGTCATGATCGAAGTCAACGCTGAGACGGACTTCGTTGCGAAGAATGCGAAATTCATCGAAATGTCGGAGGAGATTCTGGAGGCCGCAGTGGTCTCTGGCGCCGCCGATGTTCCGGCGTTGCTCGTGGCCGAACTCGGCGAGGGCACGGTCAAAGATCGCATCGATGGCATGATCGCAATCATCGGCGAAAAGATGCAGGTATCCACAGTCGCCGTCCTCGAAGGCGAGCACGTGGAAGCCTACATGCACAAGACGAACCCTGACTTGCCGCCACAGGTGGGCGTACTGATTGCTACCGACGCGGCCGCTACGTCGGTAGCGCACGACGTCGCGGTGCATATCGCTGCGATGAACCCACAGTATCTGACGCGTGAAGACGTCCCGGCCGACGTTGTCGAATCCGAAGAGCGGATCGCTACGGAAACCACGATCAACGAGGGCAAGCCGGAAAAGGCAGTCCCGAAGATCGTTGCGGGCCGTATGAACGGTTTCTACAAGTCTGTGGTTCTACTGGAGCAGGGCTATGCCCGCGATCCAAAGGTCCCCGTGGGTGACGTCGTGAAGAAAACTGGTGGACGCGTGACGGGCTTTGTCCGTGTTCGCGTAGGGGCGTCTGCAGAGGCCTGACCGGATTTCACGAAAACTTTAAGGTGGCTCGGAGCTAAGACCCGGGCCACCTTTTTGTTGTATGAGGTGCGCTTGTAGACTATGCGAGTGGCGAGAGCGAGTGCGGTGAAATGGGCCAGACTGGTGGCGGCGATTGTTGGCACAGGCGTCCTTGCGGGCCTCGTGGGAATTCTGATGGTAGGCACCCTGCGCGCGGTGGAGTGGCTCGCATTCGGCCGCGGAGCCGAGTATATGATGGACGCGGTACGCGGGATCCCGACGTGGAGGCGCTTCCTCGCAGTGCCGATAGGGGCCGGAATCGCGGGTGTGGTGTGGTGGAGGCTGCGGCGCAGGAAACGCGTGATGGACATTCGCGGTGCGCTCAGCCACGAAGACGCAGATTTCCCGGTGGTGCGCACAAGCGTTGATGCTCTGCTTCAAGTGCTTGTGGTCGGCTCGGGCTCCTCGGTTGGCCGCGAAAATGCACCGCGCCAGATGGCGGCTGCGCTTGCGAATAAGCTGTGCCGGATTCTCCGCATCGAATGGCGTGAACGGCGAATCCTGATCGCTGCGGGGGCCGGCGCCGGCTTGGCCGCGGTATATAACACCCCGCTTGCTGCTATCCCGTTTGCCCTCACTATCTTGGCTGGCGAATGGACGGTCAGGGGCGTTGCGACGTGCGCAGTAGTGTCTGCTATTGCAACGCCTATCGCGTGGCTGGCAACAGGCGGGCAGCCCTCGATCCGTTTGCATGTAACTGGCGGCACCGTTGCGCCAGTGTACATGTGGGCACTGCTTGCCATTCCCGTGTGCGCGCTGGCCGGATGGACTTTTGACAAACTGGCTCAGCGCGCGCGTTCGCGAGCTCGGCTCGAGGGAGCGACGTGGCGTACACCGGTGGCGATGCTGGCGGTTGGCTGTGTCACCGGAGGCATCGGTATTGCGCTTCCTCAGATCCTGGGCAATGGGAAGTCCACCATGGATGTCCTTTTTGGTGACACGCAACCAATCGAGCCTATCGTGTGGAGCACAATGATCGCCATTGCGGTGATAAAACCTCTGGCCACGGCTCTCACCTTGCGTTCAGGCGTCGTCGGTGGTCTCCTCATGCCTTCCGGTGCCACAGGTGCCGGTTTGGGGGCAGCGGCAGCCCTCCTGGTGTCTGCGGGCGCACCTGGCACGTGGGGCATGAGGGAATCGGACATGGTGGCTCTTTTTGCGCTGGTGGCAGCCGTTGGTGTGCTCGCTGTGACCCAAGCATCACCGCTTTTTGCTACGGTGTTCTTTATCGAATTGACACACGCTGCAGCATGGATCTGGCCGGCGTTAGCGGTGACGGCGTTTGGCTCGTATTGGCTAGTCCGCTGGAGTATTCAGCTGCGTTGGCGCCACAGGGAATAAGCTGGTGTTTATCAGTTTCGGAAGCCGTGAACCGGCGAAGGGATGATTCCGCCGCGCGCCATAAACGCGGCTGACGAATACGGGCTTACCGCCATCACAGGAGCCTTGCCAAGCAGCCCACCGAATTCCACCATGTCTCCCTCGTGCGTCCCTGGGGCGGGAATCACGCGCACTGCAGTTGTCTTGTGATTCATCACTCCAATGGCCGCTTCATCAGCAATCATTCCAGCGATACTGCTTGCGGGAGTGTCGCCTGGAACCGCAACCATATCGAGCCCCACCGAACAGATGGCGGTCATCGCTTCTAATTTGGCCAGGGAGATAGCGCCAAGCTCGGCGGCTTCTATCATTCCTTCGTCCTCTGATACGGGTATGAAGGAGCCGGAGAGTCCGCCCACGTGCGAGCACGCCATGAGCCCGCCCTTCTTGACCGCATCATTGAGGAGCGCAAGCGCGGCTGTGGTTCCGTGTGCCCCTACTCTCTCCAAGCCCATGGCCTCGAGCGCCCGTGCAACCGAATCCCCGATTTCGGCAGTGGGGGCAAGTGAGAGATCGACGATTCCGAATTCCACACCTAAGCGTTCAGCCGCGAGGCGCCCGACCAGTTCGCCCATTCGAGTCACTTTAAAGGCGGCCTTTTTTACAGTTTCGGCGACGACGTCGAATGGCTCACCTTCCACAGTATCGATAGCCCGTTTGATCACACCCGGTCCGGAAACCCCAACAGAGACCACTGTTTCTGGCATCTCGATACCGTGGTATGCGCCGGCCATAAATGGATTGTCCCCAACCGAATTGGCGAATACCACGAGTTTTGCGGCGCCCAGCCCGTTCGCGCTGGCATGCGCGGTCGCCGAGACGATACGCCCCATATGGGCCACCGCCTCCATGTTGATACCAGCACGCGACGAGGCAACATTCACGGACGAACATACAATCTCCGTTGCTGCGAGCGCATCGGGTATCGAATCCATGAGATTCTGCTCCGCGCTGGTAGCGCCCTTCTCCACAAGCGCTGAAAAACCACCGACAAAGTCGACGCCGACGGCGTGGCCGGCCTCGTCTAGCATATGTGCCCACGGTACGAGGTCCGTCTCCCCAGAGGCCGCCGCAACGAGCGAGATGGGAGTGACGGATACGCGCTTATTGACGATGGGAATACCGAGCTCCGCTTCAATTTCTTCGCACACGTGAACCAAATTGCGGGCTGCTTTTGTGATTTTGTGCAAGCAGCGCCCGCGTGCGCGTTCGCCGTTCGAATCTGCGCAGTCAAGGAGCGAGATACCCATTGTGACAGTGCGGATATCCAGCCGGTCCTCTTTGATCATGTGAATTGTTTCGAGGATGGAATCCGCGGTATCCATAGCCATGTGATCGCCTTTGTCTTGAGAGGATTATGCAGGGGCCGTCAGTTCGTCAGAGCCTGTGCATCGCATTGAAGATCGCTTCAGATTGAATGTGGATATCGAGCCCCTGTTCGGACCCGACCTGGCGCATCGCACTCTGAAGTGCCGCAAGCGGAGTGTGAGACTCGTCAAATTCGATCTGGAGGATCATCGTGAAGTATTCGCCCATCAGCGTTTGAGACACGTTGACGATATTCGCGTCATTCGCGGCAGCTGCGCTTGCAACAGCGGCGATGATACCCGTGTGATCCAACCCGGTGACTGTCATGATTGCACGCATGGGTCTATCTTCGCACGCTTTGGCTTCGCTCGCTGATACCCTTCTCATGGACACTTCGCGAAGGAAGGACTCTGATGACGATCCAAGGCGACTTCAACCACGACATGACGCGCCGTGTACTCCTCAAGCTTTCAGGTGAGATGTTCGGAGGTGGGTCTGTTGGGGTGGACGCGGCGGTGCTCACCCGCGTAGCCGGAGAGATTGCAGTGGCGGTACGCGACGGCGTCCAAGTCGCCATTGTGGTGGGCGGCGGCAACTTCTTCCGGGGCGTAGAGCTTCAGGAGGCGGGAATGGATCGCTCGCGCGCCGATTACATGGGCATGCTGGGAACCGTTATGAACGCCATCGCTCTGCAAGATTTTGTTGAGAAGGCAGGGGTTCCTGCGCGCGTCCAGACAGCGATTACGATGACTCAGGTGGCCGAGCCGTACATACCACTGCGTGCCATCCGGCATCTGGACAAGGGGAGGGTTGTTATCTTCGGAGCAGGCGCCGGAATGCCGTACTTTTCCACCGATACGGTAGCCGCGCAACGCGCATTGGAGCTGCATTGTGATGAGCTACTCGTAGGTAAGAACGGTGTGGATGGCGTTTACACCGCTGATCCGAAGAAGGACCCGAAGGCAACAAAGCTAGATCACGTCACCTACAATGAAGCATTGGTGCAAGGTTTGAAAGTAGTGGATGCCGCGGCATTTTCACTGTGCCAGGACAATGCGCTCCCCATGCGGATATTCGGGATGGGGCAGACTGGAAATGTGACGCGAGCTCTTCGGGGCGAAGAGATCGGGACGCTCGTCTCGCTGGACAAGTAGGAAGAAGAGGACACGATGTCTGAGCTTATTGAAGAAGCACTCCTCGAAGGCGAGGAGAAGATGGAGAAGGCAGTAGAACGTGCCCGCGAAGAATTTGGAAACATTCGCTCGGGACGTGCGAACGTGGGGATGTTCGCATCAATTATGGTGGAGTATTATGGCGCGCCAACGCCTCTCCAACAGCTGGCATCGATATCGATCCCGGAAGCCCGCACGGTGATCATCAATCCGTTCGACAAATCGGCCAAGACGGCCATTGACCATGCGATTCGAGAGTCGGATCTTGGAGTGAACCCCACTGACGACGGGAACATTCTTCGCTGCGTCCTGCCGATACTGACGGAAGAGCGGCGCAGGGATTACGTCAAGATGGCTCGAACGAAGGCAGAGGAGGCCAGGGTATCGGTTCGCGGCGTTCGGAGAAAAACCAAGGACGTGCTCGACAAGATCAAGAAGGACGGGGACGCCGGCGAAGACGACGTCAAGCGCGGCGAAGATGAGCTGGATTCTTTGACAAAAAAGTATGTGGATCAGATCGACAAGATGCTTGATATCAAGGAAAAGGAGCTGCTGGAGATCTGAGGGCATGCGCAGGGCACGGCCACATAGTGAAAAAGGATAACGCGAGATGACGCGCACGAGGATGCATGAATTGATGGCACGCGTTGCGCCACGGCCCCCGCAGCCGCCGGAGAAGTCAACGTCGCGTGCCGGGCGAAATCTCAAACGCGCAGTTCCCACGGCGCTCATTCTCCTCGTTGTCGTCGCAGCATCGGTGCTCTTCCGGGTGGAATTCTTTGTGCTGCTCGTGGTGGTGGCGCTCAGCATTGGCATATGGGAGGCAGCGGGAGCATTTCTGAATCGGAGTGTGCGCATCCCCGTAATCCCGTTGGTAGTGGCAACATGGGCGATGATCGCCGCCACGTGGTTTTACTCGCTCGCCGCCGCCTTCGTCGTGTTCCTGGTGTGTGCCGCCATCGTATTCATGTGGCGTGTGGCAGATGGTGAGCACCGTTCTCCAGCAGACGCGCTCGCAGCGGTATTTGTGCTCGGGTGGATTTCGGTTCTGGGATGTTTCGCTGCCGCCATGGTGACATTGCCACAGCCGGTGTTGATGGTGGCGCTGCTCATCTTGATGCCCGTGGCGAACGACACGGGCGGCTGGGCGGCTGGGGTGCTGTGGGGCAAACATCCGATGAGCCCCTCAATATCGCCAAAGAAAACGTGGGAGGGCCTTGCCGGTTCCGTTGCGCTGGCCCTAGCCGTCTCCGTGGTGCTCGTCATGGTATTAGCGGATCGGCCCTGGTATGTTGCCCTGATAGTGGCGCTTGTGTCCGTAGGCAGTTCCACCGTCGGCGATCTTTCAGAATCGCTCCTCAAACGCGATTTGGGTGTCAAAGACATGGGATCGATCTTTCCAGGACACGGCGGGATGCTGGACCGCATCGATTCCATTGTGATGTGGGCTCCATTTTGTTACGTGATGATAGCTGGGTGAGTGGTGACAGATAAACCGCAAGTGGCGCGTGGTGGCCGCCAAGTGATGCCCATCGTGGAATCGGGGCCGATTCCCCAATTCACGATGGCGCCGGCTCGCAAGGGCAAGCCGCCCACGCATTTTGCAGACCTGGATAGTGCGCAACGCAAACAGGCGATGAAAGAACAGGGGTACCCTGCATTCCGTGCAGATCAGCTCGCGCGTCATTATTTCGAACGGCATGAAACGGATGCCGCAGTTATGTCGGACTTGCCTGCCGCGCAACGCACACAGCTAGTTGCTGAGTTCTTCCCGCCGTTACTGCATAAAGTGCGCGATCTGACAGCAGACCACGGGAACACGATCAAATCGGTGTGGCGGCTGTTCGATGGCGCGATGATCGAGACGGTGCTGATGCGCTACCCCAACCGCGCAACGCTGTGTATATCGTCGCAGGCGGGATGCGGGATGGCCTGCCCATTTTGCGCTACAGGGCAGGGCGGCCTGACGCGCAACTTATCGGCCGCCGAGATCGTGGAGCAGGTTCGCCTTGGAATGGTGGCGGCCGAAAGAGGGGATCTGGCAGGCGAAGCCACCCGCGTCACCAATATTGTCTTCATGGGCATGGGAGAACCACTGAGCAATTGGCGGCAAGTGCGCATAGCCTTGCATCGCCTGATTGAGCCGCCGCCTTCGGGCTTCGGCCTATCTGCCCGTGGCATCACTGTGTCCACAGTTGGAATGGTTCCGTTGATCGATAAACTGGCGGACGAAGGCTTCCCTGTGACACTGGCTGTCTCATTACACGCGCCCGATGACGAGTTGCGAAACCCGCTGATTCCGTTGAATTCGCGATTTTCTGTCGCCCAACTGCTCGATGCCGCGCGGCGTTACTTTGAGCGCACGGGCCGGCGCGTGTCGATCGAATACGCATTGATCCGCGACATGAACGATCACAAGTGGCGCGCCCAAATGCTAGCAGACGAACTGAACAAGCGCGGGAGGGGCTGGGTACACGTGAACCCCATTCCTCTCAATCCGACCCCCGGATCAATTTGGACGGCGAGCACGCCGCAGGCCCAGCGCGTATTCGTTGATACGCTTGTAGCGGCAGGCATACCAACCACTATTCGGGATACGCGAGGTTCGGATATCGATGGCGCGTGTGGCCAGCTTGCAGCGGAAGTCAAACGAGGTTCTGATCGGGCAAAGAAGGCCGCACAAGCTGTGGCGGCAGCGGTGAAGGAGGCAACGGCATGAGCAAGGACACTTTCGCACGGTCCGGTTTCTTTTCGTGGGGTTACAACCCTGCCGAGGTCGATGAGTTCTTGACCAAAGCCAAGCAGGCGTATGCAAATCCGGGAAGCCACAGTGTGGACGAAGATGTTGTGCGCAATGCCGCCTTCGGACGCAAACGAAACGGCTACCGCCCTGACCTCGTGGATGCCGCACTCGATCGCCTCGAAGTGGCATTTATACAGGCACATCGCGCGGACATCGTTCAGGAACGCGGCGAAAACGCGTGGTTGAACGAAACGTATGAGAAGGCGAAGACGCTGTACCCACGGCTCCTACGTCCCCACGGAGATCGTTTTGCGGATGCAGATGGCTTTGGATATGACAAGACGGAGGTCGATGCTTTGATCGACCGACTTGCTGATTACTTTGACGGCAAGGTGTCGCTCACCTCACGCGAACTTCGGGAAGCGACGTTTGCCGACGCAAAGGGCCCGAAAGGCTACAGCGCAACTGTAGTGGATGTTTTCCTAGAGAGGGCCGTGTCCGTTTTGGCGGCGGTTGAATAATGAACCGTGGGGTAGTGATCCTGGGGTCAACGGGTTCTATCGGTACCCAGGCACTTGACGTGATTCGTCGTCATAGAGATTCCTTCCACGTGATGGGCCTGGGCGCGGGTGGCACGCGCATCGATCTGCTCGCCCAACAGACAGCAGAATTTAACCCGCCGGCAGTTGCTATCGCCGATATATCGCACGTGGGAGAACTCAGAGAGGCACTTGCGGCCCACGGTGTGCACCAGTGCGAGATTCTAGCCGGAGCGGATGCCTTAGAGAAGCTCGCAGGACAATGGGGCTCTTCTACAGGTGGCGACGTCGTCGTCCTCAATGGGATCAATGGTTCCGTGGGCCTTCGTCCCACTCTTGCGGCGTTGAAATCCGGTGCCACCCTGGCGCTTGCGAATAAGGAATCACTGGTGGTCGGCGGCGGACTTGTTGCGCGGGCGATGGTTCGTCCGGGCCAAATTGTGCCAGTCGATTCGGAGCACTCGGCGATCGCACAGGCTTTGCGCAGTGGTGTACACCATCGCGGTTTGACATCTCTGAATCTCGATGGCGAAAGCGAAGTACGGCGCATCATTCTTACGGCCTCGGGTGGACCATTCCGCGGAAAGAAACGCGCCGATTTGCGCAATGTGACGGCGCAACAAGCCCTCCATCACCCCACATGGAATATGGGGCCAGTGGTGACCATCAACTCGTCGACTCTGATGAACAAGGGCCTTGAGATCATTGAGGCGGCCTACCTGTTTGACATGGCGCCGGCGGATCTCGTGCCTGTGGTTCACCCACAATCAATCGTTCATTCCATGGTGGAATTCCGCGATGGTGCCACGATCGCGCAGGCAAGTCCACCGGACATGAGGTTGCCAATTGCTCTGGGGCTTTCGTGGCCGGAGCGGCTGGACGATGTGGCGCGCCCCAACTCGTGGGACCAGGCGAGCATGTGGACGTTCGAACCGGTTGACACGGAGACTTTCCCAGCGATAACGCTCGCTCAGCACGCTGTGGCGGCATCCCCATTCCACCCGGCTGTTTTCAACGCCGCTAACGAAGAGTGCGTGGCCGCTTTCTTGCACGGCCAGATCGGGTACTTGGACATTGTTGACACCGTGGAACGGGTGCTGGGCGAATTCACAGCTCCTTCTGGCAGCGTGGACGTTGAGACGGTTTTGGGTGTAGAAACGTGGGCTCGCGACTGCGCCCATCGCATTGCCGCTCACTAGACGAAGGAGGTAGGTGTGGCGCTCCCCGGCATCGTCTTCCTGATAGTGGGCCTGCTCGCATCCGTGGGTTTGCACGAACTTGGCCACCTCATTCCGGCAAAGCGTTTTGGAGTGAAGGTTTCGCAGTATTTCATCGGTTTTGGCCCCACACTGTGGTCCAGGAAATCACGTGGCACGGAGTACGGGATCAAGGCTATTCCTCTGGGAGGATATGTACGCATAGCTGGGATGCTCGCACCAGGAAGGCCGGATCGTGTGAGAGTGCGGCGCAATGGCACTGTGACATTGGCCGAGGAAGCGCGGCAGGCGAGCGCAGAGGAATTAGCTCCCTCAGAACAGTCTCAGGCTTTCTGGCGGCTCAATCCAGCGCGCCGCCTTGTTGTGATGTTCGGCGGACCCGTGATGAACCTGGTTCTCGCTGGTGCGTGTCTTGCGATTGTGTTGGGAGTGATCGGCCAGGCAACGCCGTCGAACCAAGTGTCTGCCGTAGTTCCCTGCGCAACCGACACCGGGACGTGCGAAGAGGATGCAACTGTGTCTCCTGCGTCAGCGGCGGGCATCCAGGTGGGGGACGTGATCGTCTCGTGGAACGGCGAGAAGATGGCGCTGTGGTCTGACGTGCAACGCGCTATTGCGTCGGGAGGCACACGCACTGCCACGGTGGTGGTGGAACGCGGTGGGCAGGACGTCACGCTCTCTGTGACGCCGATATTGCTGGAACGCACGGTGTATGACGCGTCTGGGAATCCCGTCACCGACAGTGCGGGAAACACCACCACTCAGGAAACGCCATACGTGGGAATATCGCCCGCCTACACGAATGTCAGGCAGCCGCTGACGGCTGTGCCAGGAACGCTGTGGTCGCTCACGGTTGCCACCGCTCGCGTGATTGCCGAGCTGCCGCAGCAATTGTGGACCACCACTGCAAGCTTGTTCACCGGCGCCTCGCGAGATGCTAATGGTGTGGTGGGAGTTGTAGGCGTTGCGGACTTAGCCGGGCGCATCACGTCAACCGACGCCGCTTCCTACAGTACCTCAGCGCGCATCGGGGACCTCTTTTCGCTATTGGCGTCCCTGAACATCAGCTTGTTCGTTTTCAACCTCATTCCTCTGTTGCCGCTGGATGGCGGCCACATCGCCGGTGCCATCTTTGAGGCAGTGCGGCGAAACTGGGCGAAAATGCGCGGAAAGGCCGATCCGGGGCCGGTAGATATGGCGCGATTGATGCCGCTGAGTTACGCGGTGGCGTTGGCATTTATCGTGATGACGGTGATACTTGTCATTGCTGATATCGTCAATCCCGCGTTTTAGGATGGCGGAGTTTGCGCGCGTGATGCGAAGCGGCCTACTTTTGCTGCACGTCGGGGTTCAGTAGTGCCATACTGGAACGCGTGAATATTGACTTAGGTATGCCATCACTACGCCCGCAACCCGCTGTGCTTGCGCCGCGAAAGAAAACGCGCCAGATCCACGTGGGCAGTGTAGCCGTGGGAGGAGACGCACCGATAAGTGTGCAGTCCATGACCACCACGAAGACTCACGACATTGGGGCGACGCTGCAACAGATCGCTGAATTGACTGCTGCAGGATGCGATATCGTCCGTGTGGCCGTTCCTACGGAGAAAGACGCCGACGCGCTGCCGATCATCGCGCGGCAGTCGCGCATCCCGGTCATCGCTGATATCCATTTCCAGCCGAGCTATGTATTTAAGGCGATTAAGGCGGGCTGTGGCGGTGTGCGGGTCAACCCGGGCAATATCCGCCAATTCGACAACAAAGTGGCGGACATCTGCAAAGCTGCATCTGACTACGGGGTGAGTCTGCGCATCGGCGTGAATGCGGGATCATTGGATCCCCGGATTCTGAAGAAATACGGATCGGCTACGGCCGAGGCACTGGTGGAATCAGCTGTGTGGGAGGCGTCACTGTTTGAAGAGTGCGGCTTTCACGATTTCAAGATTTCGGTGAAGCATCACGACGTCGTCACTATGGTTCAGGCGTACCGCATGCTATCTGAACGCGGCGATTGGCCGCTGCATCTGGGTGTGACGGAGGCGGGGCCGGCGTTCCAAGGAACAATCAAATCCTGTGCCGCGTTCGGTGCGCTGCTCGCTGAAGGAATCGGCGATACGATCCGTGTCTCACTTTCTGCGCCTCCGGTTGAAGAGGTGAAGGTCGGAACCAAGCTCCTGGAGTTTATGGGTTTGCGGCCGAAGAAAATGGAGATCGTATCCTGCCCATCGTGCGGCCGTGCTCAAGTTGACGTCTGGAGCCTCGCAGAGAAGGTGGAAGAGGGGCTGAAGGACGTTACTGCACCGTTGCGAGTTGCCGTCATGGGTTGCGTGGTGAACGGCCCAGGGGAGGCGCGAGAAGCAGATCTCGGGTGCGCTTCCGGCAACGGGAAGGGGAAGATTTTTGTCCACGGAAAGGTTGTGGAAACCGTCCCGGAGAATCAGATTGTGGAAACTCTGTTGCGCTACGCCAATTCGATGGCCGAGGAAATGGAGAGCACGTCTGATACGGGTATTAGTGTCACCGCGTACTGACACCGAGATCAGCTGACGGCAATGCGGTGGCGCAAACAGCCAACGCTCCGGCGCATGTACGGAGTGGACAAGCCACGAATCATTCGGTTCATGGAGCAGGATCCAGTCAACGCCGTTTTGGCGCGCGCGAATGTCGACCACGCCGGTTTGGGTGCAATGAACGCGCTTGGCCTGTTCGATCCACGGTCCGACGATATGAGTGCCTTTGCGTGGGATTCAGGCAATGTTATCCCTCTGGGTTTTTCCGATTCAGGTTTAGATATGCTGGCTGAATCGCTGCTATCGAGGACGCGGCGTTGTTCTTCGCTGGTTGGACCGGCGGATCAAGTGCTGGGGCTGTGGGAACGGGTCCAAGGTGCGTGGGGTCC
This sequence comes from Ancrocorticia sp., assembly GCA_022648165.1. Lineage (GTDB taxonomy): Bacteria > Actinomycetota > Actinomycetes > Actinomycetales > Actinomycetaceae > Changpingibacter. The sequence goes on along the minus strand of JALCLX010000007.1, from coordinate 78,661 downwards.
CGAACGCGAGGTCCGGGGCCGTCAGTTTTCGATGACGGTGGTAGAACCTGGCCCTGTCGCCCCGGATCCCGCTGTACGGCCGGCGCGCCGCGACGAGCTCGATCTGGTATTCCCAGCTTCTGTAGCGATGTTTACCGAAGAAGTTGGCTATGACCCAACGATCTACGGGGCGTCCTATCGCCACCGGGCAGATAGCTTGATTCGCAACGGGATGACGTATGTCAAGATCGGTCCCGCGCCTGGCGGTGGCGAGCGCGTCGTTTTTAAAGCGGATGTGGGTGCTCTTGCTGGTGGAGTGGCGCAAATTCAAGGCGTATGGACGGCGCCCGATATGCGGGGACGCGGCATGGCGACGACAGCGATGGCGGCGGTGGTCCGGCAGGTGCTTGCGACGCATGCACCCACGGTCTCGTTGTACGTCAACGATTTCAACGTGGCAGCCGTTCAGCTCTACACCACGGTAGGTTTCCGGGTCGTGGGTGAATGGGCTACCGTTCTGCTTCCATAAGGGATCAGCTGGAGGCGCCGGTGGCAGGCGGCACGTATCGCGTGAGCCTTGTATGCTTGATCCGTGCTTAGAATGTCTACCTTGTTTGTTCGAACCCTCCGTGACGATCCCAGCGACGCCGAAGTCGATAGCCACAAACTGCTTGTCCGTGCGGGCTACATTCGGCGAACTGCACCTGGTATCTACACGTGGCTTCCGCTTGGCTTATTGGTGTTGCGCCGGCTGGAGGCTATCGTCCGCGAAGAGATGAATGCTGAGGGAGCTCAGGAGGTGCTGTTCCCCGCGCTACTTCCACGGGAACCGTATGAGAAGACGGGACGGTGGGAAGAATATGGGCCGAACCTGTTCCGCTTGAAGGACCGCAAGGAAGCGGACTATTTGCTGGCACCCACGCACGAGGAAGTGTTCACGCTACTGGTGAAAGACATGTATTCCTCGTACAAGGATCTTCCTGTCACGCTGTACCAGATCCAGACCAAGTATCGCGATGAGGCGCGCCCGCGAGCAGGTGTGATCCGTGCCCGCGAGTTCGTCATGAAGGATGCCTACTCGTTCGATCTGACAGACGAAGGACTCGACCGTTCGTATATGGCAATGCGGCGTGCCTACGAGAATATCTTTAGGCGCGTGGGTCTGCCCTACGTCATTTGTTCGGCGGTGTCCGGAGCTATGGGCGGTTCGCGTTCGGAGGAGTTCCTTTTCCCGTGTGCAATTGGCGAGGACACATTTGTTCAATCCGCTGGTGGATATGCGGCTAATACGGAGGCAGTGACGACTCTCCCTGCTGCACCGGTAGATTTCAGCGCCGTTCCGCTTCCGGAAGTGGTGGACACGCCAGATGCGCCTACCATCGATTCGCTCGTTGACGTTTTCAACAGCGTGCGACCTGCGAACGATCGGCCATGGAATGCGGCAGATACCCTCAAGAACGTAGTCGTGACCGCGACGCACCCGGACGGTACACGGGAACTGCTGATTATTGGTGTACCGGGGGACCGCGAGGTGGACATGAAACGGGTTGAGGCAGCATTGAGCCCCGCTCAAGTGGAAATGGCCACACCTGAAGAGCTTGCCGAGTATCCCGAGCTTGTTCCTGGCTACATTGGTCCGCAGGTCATTGGGCCTCAATCGCCACGCAGAAAGGATCTTCCTGAAGGGGAGCGCATGCCTCTACGCTATCTTCTGGACCCGCACGTGGTTCGCGGATCGGCGTGGATTACCGGCGCGAATAAGAAGAACCAGCACGTGTTCCATCTGGTGTACGGCCGTGACTTCGAGGCGGATGGCACCATCGAGGCAGTGGAAGTGCGCTCAGGTGATGAAGCCCCTGACGGCTCTGGCCCGTTGAGTATTTCGCGTGGCATCGAGATTGGCCACATATTCCAGTTAGGGCGCAAGTATGCGAAAGCGCTCGGGCTAACCGTCCTCGATAACAACGGCAAGGCGACGGTAGTCACCATGGGTTCGTATGGTATCGGAGTTTCGCGCCTGCTTGCCGCCCTGGCAGAGCACAATCACGACGACGCCGGGCTCATATGGCCCCGCGCAGTGGCTCCCGCAACCGTCCAGATTCTGACGACGGGAAAAGACGACGCCGTATTCGATACTGCGGAACGGCTTGCTGCCGGATTGGAAGAAGCGGGTATCGACGTTTTACTTGACGATAGGCGAAAGGTCTCAGCCGGCGTCAAATTCGCAGATTTTGAACTTATTGGGGTGCCATATGCGGTTGTTGTCGGCCGTGGGCTGAAGCGCGGCGTTGTTGAAATCCGGAATCGCCGTGAGGGGACGTCCGTAGAAGTTCCGGTGGATAATGCCCTCGCGGAAGTATCTCGCACGGTTGACAACTGATCAGTTATCCGTGAGCAGCGGCAACACCGATTCGCGTTCCTGGGACGAAAGAAAAAGCGAACAGGTGTACCCGAAAAGAGCCGCACGCCCTTTCGAATCAGTGATCGCCGAGGCATAGGCGATGCGGTCAGCGAAGAGTGAGAGCGCCTGAGTGGTAAGTGACTGTGCGGAATTATCCGGCAAAGGGGCACTCGCTTTTCGCGAATCTGAGGCGCCTGCTGCAATCGCGGCATCCTCGAACGCGGAGAGTGATGCAATCCGATCGAGTTGGGCTTGCCGTTGCCCTACGGGTAGCGATGCGGCATCAAACTCAAGCCATTGCCGGGCTGTATCGGCGATCTCCACGGTTGTGGAATCGCCGAGTGCACTACCCGCAGCAGTGGCAGTCACGGCCGGACATCCGGGATCGTCTGTGCCCAATGCTTCTGCCAGATCACGGGCGTACAGGCGAGCGGAGAGCGCAATAGCCATGTATGTAGGCCGCGTGTCTTCGGTGGCGTCGTCTGCCGCACTGAGTGCGTCGGCAGAGAAGTCCGTGAGACTAGTCACTAGCGCAACGCCAGTGGCGTCGCTCGGCGCGGACGTGGCAAGTGGCGGATTGGTGTAACCGGAAGGTGCACCAGACGGCCATGGAATCCACACCCCACCCAGAGCATCAAGGTAGAGTTCCGCAGCGTGTCCGATCGAAGAATACAGGCCGCTGGACTTCCCTGAGGCCAGGGCCTGTGCCGTGTGTGAAATCTTTGCTGCCGTGACAGCAAGTTCCTGGCGTTGCGTCTCAGACGTGGTTGCCTCGGTGGGTGTGAGGTCCTGATTGTCAAGCCTAACGCCCAGTGCAACGAGGAAACCGGCAAAGACCACAATGGCAAGTATGACAGCACCGGCAAATCGCAGTGCGTGATCCGGAGCCTGCGAGCCCGTAGCTGGAGATGTGATGCCAGTGTCGTTTGCCATGATCCTTATCTTGCCATGGTTTTTCGTCACGCTGAGCCTTGGGTAGGCTGTTCTTGTGGCACATACAAAGCGTAATAAGTCCGCCTGGCTACCGGATAAGCACAATTCGCCAAAAGCAAAGGACTTCCGCCCGCGCGATAAAAGTGCGAACAGTACGGTGGAAGACCTCGTCAAGGAGCAAGTGAATCCGCTGGTCGATAGTGCGGGGCTCTACCTGGAACAGGTGAAGGTCGGACGCACGGGGGGACGTACGCGCGTCAAAGTCGTCGTCGATCTTCCGTGGGGTCCCGGCGGCGTCGATTCGGACCGGCTGACGGAGCTATCCCGTGCGATCTCCCATGTTTTGGACGACGCGGATATTGTTCAGGGTTCCTACACGTTGGAAGTCTCCACGCCGGGTGTGGAACGCCCACTCACGGAACCGCGGCATTTCTCACGCGCCCAAGGGCGGCTGCTATCTTTGCGTCTTTCAGATGGTGAGGCGCTTACCGCTCGCCTGAAGGAGGTAAAAGGCGCTACTCTCATTGTGCGTACTGTAGAAGAGGAACGCCTCATCGACATGTCGCGCGTCGTGAGTGCCCGCGTGATAGTGGAGTTGAGTAAGGCCAACGAATTCGACGAAGCATAGAGGAGTGCCATGGACATTCAGATGAACGAGCTCCGCATTGTCGAAGCCGAGCTGGGGATCAGCGTTGACGTGTTGGTGAAGGCGATCGAGGACGCACTTCTTTATGCTTACCAGCGGGTTCCGGGCGCTGTCCGTGGCGCTCGAGTCGAGATGGATCGAACAACCGGGAAGGTCACGGTCTACGCCCCTGAAGTGGACGAAGAGGGGAACGTCATCGGCGAATTCGACGACACGCCAGGAGATTTCGGACGAATCGCAACCGCCACGGCGAAGTCCATCATCGCGCAACGGTTGCGCGATGCGGAAAGTGACAGGATTCTCGGTTCATTTAAGGGCAAGCAGGGCCAGATCGTCAACGGCGTGGTGCAGCAGGCCACAGGCAAGAATCCGGAATCGCGTGATCTTCTTGTCGATGTGGGCGAACACGAAGCGATCCTACGCGCAGAAGAACAGGTTCCTACTGAGCATTTCCAGCACGGCGATCACATTCGGGTGCTGGTACTCGAGGTGTCGGTAGGGCCGCGTGGGGCTTCAGTACGCCTCAGCCGCACCCATCCCGATTTTGTCCGGAAATTATTCGAACTTGAGGTCCCCGAGATTGCGGATGGCACTGTGGAGATCGTGGCTCTTGCCCGCGAAGCAGGCCATCGTACAAAGGTCGCCGTATGGTGCTCGGATCCTGCCATCAACGCGAAGGGCGCATGTATTGGCCATAACGGGCAGCGCGTCCGCGCTGTGACCACCGAGCTCAATGGCGAAAAGATCGATATCGTGGATTACGACGACGATCCTGCGGTGTTTATCGCGGCGGCGCTTTCACCCGCCAAAGTAGTGCGCGTTGACATCCTCAACAAAGATCAGAGGCAGGCGCGGGCCATCGTGCCGGACAATCAGGCATCTCTTGCGATCGGCAAGGAGGCACAGAATGTTCGTTTGGCGGCAAAGCTGACTGGGTGGTCGATTGATATTCGCAAGGAATCGGAAGCCGATAACTGATCGTATCTCCGGGAGCGGTGTTCAGTCTCACGTGGTGATGTAGCGCTCCAACGGGTGAGCTTGAGCGGCAAACACGCTAAGATGGCGGAGGTTGTGTGGATACGCGGCGCCCATGCGCCGTGCGTTCCAGACACACTGGATTCATGGAGGAAATTGTGACGCACAATCCACGCACCTGTGTGGGATGTCGCCTCCGTGATACAAAAAGCAACCTTGTGCGGGTTGTTGCTGTTGAGGGAGCCTTTAAGCTCGATCGGCAGCGCGGCCTTCCAGGGAGGGGAGCGTGGGTTCATACCGACCCCGCTTGCCTCAGCCGCGCGTTGCGAACCCATGCGTTTTCCCGCGCTCTGCGAGTACGGAACGCAGATCCGGAGTCCGCGCAACGGCTGAAATTGGACCCAGTCTGGTGCCATCCGGCATCAGGCGCTGAAGAGAGATAAGGGTTGAGACCCTATGGGCACCCGATGAGTACCCAGCGATGAGCTGCCAAAGATAAGGGTCTGCGCGTGGCGCTGGCCCCCTACAAAGGAGAATTGTGGCCAAAGTCCGCGTTCATGAACTTGCCAAAGAACTGGGCATCACGAGCAAAAAACTGCTCGAGATCCTCAAAGAATCAGGTGAGTTCGTCAAATCCGCCTCGTCAACCATCGAGGCGCCAGTTGTGCGCAAGGCGCACCAATACATTGAATCCCATCCTGAGATCACGCAGCATACGGCGCCGAAGGGACGCCGTACCGATCGTGCAGGGGAACGCACAGCGAAGGCGCATCAGGCTAAGGATAAGCCGAGCAAGCCGGCAGCACCTCATGTGACGCCGAAGAGCGTGGCGAAGGCAGAGGCTCACAGCCATCAGAGTGCACCGGCTGCACCCCGCGAGGGCCAGGCCCATTCGGCGCTGTCGCGAGACGAATCGGCGGGTACTGCGAAGACGGTGTCTCCCAGTGCCATCGCAAAACCTGCGGCACATCCGGTTCCTCATCCCGTTGTACCTACTCCGCAGCAAGTGCGGCACGATCATCACGGATCTCGCAACGGATCACGGCACCAAAAGTCCGCGCCAAATCCGCGTTCGGCAGGGGGCCCGCGCCCAGGGAACAATCCGTTTGCTTCGTCGCAAGGTATGCCACGCCCAGGTGGCGGCGCGAAACCTCATGCGCCGCGCCCAGGGAATAACCCGTTTGCTTCGTCGCAAGGTATGCCACGCCCAGGTGGCGGCGCGAAACCTCATGCGCCACGGCCAGCCGGTGGTGGGAACAAGGGTCGGCCCCGCTCCGGCGGTGCGCCGCGCCCGAATCCAGGCATGATGCCGCATCGCATCGAGGATGCGGCCCCTGCTGCCCCGCGTCGGGGACGTGGACCGGCACGAGGTAGCCAGAACTCGGGTGGGCCAGGCCGCGGCGGCTCTGGCTTTACTCGTTCTGGAGGGAAGTCCCGTGGTGGTTCTACCGCGGGCGCTTTCGGGCGCCAGGGCGGGCGTCCCTCGCGCGGCCGCAAATCGCGCCGCACAAAGCGGGAAGAATGGGAATCCCAAGCGTCTCCGATGGTCACTGGAGTGGACGTACCACACGGTGACGGCACCACGGTGGTTCGTATCCGTGCAGGCGCATCGCTCGCAGATTTCGCGGAACGCATCGGTGCAAATCCTGCTGGTTTGATCACCGTGCTCTTGCGCATGGGCGAGATGGCTACCGTGAATCAGTCGCTTGATGAGGATACTTTCAAGCTGCTCGGAGCGGAACTGGGATATGACATTCAGATCCTGTCTCCGGAAGACGAAGACAGAGAAATCCTGGAGCAATTCGATATTGATTTGGACGCGGAAGAGGCGGACGAATCGGAGGAGAATCTGGTGCCGCGCCCACCGGTGGTCACAATCATGGGCCACGTGGATCATGGCAAAACCAAGCTCCTGGATGCGATTCGTTCCACCCACGTCGTCGATTCGGAGCACGGCGGTATTACGCAGCATATTGGTGCGTACCAGGTGCATTTGAACTACGAAGGCGAGGATCGCGCTATCACCTTCATCGACACCCCGGGCCACGAGGCATTCACTCAGATGCGCGCCCGTGGTGCCGATATTACGGACATCGCAGTGCTGGTGGTTGCTGCCGACGACGGCGTCATGCCGCAAACGGTGGAGGCTATCAACCACGCGCAGTCCGCAGGCGTCAAGATCATCGTTGCTGTTAACAAGATCGATGTGGCTGGTGCAAATCCGGCGAAAGTGCGTCAGCAACTGACGGAATACGGAATCGTGGCGGAGGAGTACGGCGGCGACACAATGTTCGTTGACATCTCTGCGAAGAAACGCATCGGTATCAACGATCTGCTGGAAGCCATTCTGTACGTGTCTGATGCCGAAGTCGAGCCAAAGGCCAATCCCAACAAGGCCGCCCGTGGTGTGGCAATCGAGGCCAAACTTGATCAGGGCCGCGGCGCCGTGATTACGGCTCTGGTACAGCAGGGCACGTTGCGCGTCGGTGATTCGCTGGTCGTAGGTACTGCCCACGGCCGCGTCCGGGCTATGTTCGACGAAGACGGCGAGACTGTGGAGGAAGCGGGGCCTTCGCGTCCGGTTCAAATCTTGGGCATGTCATCGGTGCCTTCGGCGGGTGACGCCTTCCTCGTGGCGGACGACGACAGGACGGCGCGTCAGATTGCCGATAAGCGTGAGGCAGCCCAACGCGCGGCGACACTTGCCAAGCGCCGGAAGCGGATCTCGCTGGAGAATCTGAACGAGGCCTTGAAGGAGGGGACGGTTCAAACTCTGAACCTGATCCTGAAGGGAGACGCATCTGGTTCGGTGGAGGCACTTGAATCATCGTTGCTTGAGATCGAAGTTGGCGACGAGGTACAGCTGCAGATTATCCACCGCGGCGTCGGTGCGATCACACAGAACGATGTGAATCTCGCTACCGTAGACAACGCTGTGATCATTGGTTACAACGTGCGTCCTGCGGAACGCGTCCAGGACCTCGCGGAGCGCGAGGGCGTGGAAATGAAGTTCTATTCGGTGATCTACAAGGCGATCGAAGATGTGGAGGCCGCCCTCAAGGGCATGCTGAAGCCTGTTTTCGAAGAGGTTCAGCTGGGCACAGCGGAGATCCGCCAAGTGTTCCACTCCGGCAAGTTTGGCAATATCGCTGGTTCGATTGTGCGTTCCGGGACCATCAAGCGTGGCTCCAAGGCGCGTTTGGTGCGCGACGGTGTCGTCGTCGCAGGCGAGCTCGAAATAGTCTCGTTGCGACACGAAAAAGACGACGTGAATGAAGTCCGCGAAGGATACGAGTGCGGCATCACATTGGGCTACAAGGATATCCGTGAGGGCGACACTATCGAGACCTTCGAAATGCAGGAGAAACCGCGGAGCTAAAACGCAGTGGTGGCGGGCGGGCCCGCCACCACTCACTGTGATGAGAAAGGAGCTCTCATGGCCAATCCACGGGAGCGGCGTGTGGCGGAGCGGATCCGTGAGGTCGTGGCATCACTTGTCACGAGCCGGCTCAAGGACCCCGGGCTCGACATGGTCACCATTACGGATGTGCGCGTGACGGGAGACCTGCAGCACGCAACGATTTTCTACACCGTGTATGGCACTCCATCGCAGCTGCGAAATGCGGGGCGCGCACTGGAGCGGGCGAAAGGATTAATCCGTTCACATGTTGGAAAAGTGCTCGGTTTGCGGCTGACCCCGAGTGTCGAATTCGTGGCGGACGCTCTGCCTGAAAGCGCGAAGACATTCGAGGATGCGTTGACGGCCGCCCGATTCCGTGACGAGCAGATTGCCAAGCGTGCCCAGGAAGCTCGCTTTGCTGGGGAACCCACGCCGTATAAGTCCGCGAATGCGGAGGATTCTTCCGCCGAAACTGACAATGCGGCCGAATAGCGAACGCAGGGTTCTTCCCTGGGGAGAGCTGCCGCGTGGCACGCGGCCGTTTGACGGTCTGGTGATCGTCGATAAACCGGCGGGCGTGACAAGCCACGACGTCGTCGGGGCAATGCGGCGTTTGGCGGGCACACGGCACGTGGGCCATGCGGGCACGCTCGATCCGATGGCAACGGGAGTCCTGTGTGTGGGCGTGGGGCGTGCGACGAAGTTGCTGCAGTACGTCACTGGGACGAATAAGGAGTACACGGCGACGATCCGGCTTGGGATCGAAACCAGCACAGAGGACGCGGACGGAGAAGTGACAGCCGTACACGGTATTGGCGCGCTGGGTCCGGCTTCCTCGTGGCGAGGCGCGATTGAGCAGGCGATGGCGCACTTCACTGGGACGATTGAGCAAGTTCCCAGCTCGGTGAGCGCGGTCAAAGTGAATGGGCGGCGCGCATATGAACGCGTGCGAGCGGGAGAGCACGTGACCTTGCCCGCGCGTCGCGTGACCGTGTCGCGCTTTGCCTTAGAGGATGCGCCGCATGAGGTCATGGATGGCGCTGCGGTGGACGTAGACGTCGCAGTCACCGTGAGTTCAGGCACATACGTTCGGGCACTTGCGCGAGATGTGGGCCAGCGGCTTGGTACCGGTGCACATCTGACGCGGCTGCGCCGTACGCGCGTGGGCGCGTGGGATGAAGGCCGAGCCGTCACCATAGAATCTTTAGCAGGCGTAGTGTCCGTGGGCGGCGAGCTGCCCCACGTGACTGTGAGTGAGGTGTGCGTGGCGCTGTTTCCCATTGTCACCGTGACTGAAGAACAGGCCGAAGAGCTACGGCACGGGCAATTCATCGACGCGTCGCGGCCACACGGGGAACCCCCCTACGCGGCAATGTGTGGGAATGTCGCTGTTGCACTCGTGTCTGCGCGAGCGGGCAAGCTCAAACCCGATCTCCAGGTGTAGGGAGAGTCACATTTCGCGTTGCCCATCGTGCGGCTCTGGCGTTAGCCTAAAGCGGAACCATCGAGGAAAGGACTCACTGTGGCGGGAAAGACGAAACGGATCGGAATCCTCACGGCCGGCGGTGACAGCCCGGGGCTCAACGCCGCGATCCGTGGTTTCGGGAAGGCCGCACTCACGAACGGCTGGGAGATCGTGGGATTCCGCGATGGAATCCGCGGCCTCGTGGAGAACCGCACCGTCACGCTGGATTCGCGGGCGCTCTCCGGGATCTTGACGGTTGGCGGCACCATCTTGGGTACAAGCCGCGACAAGGTCCACAAGTTCCAGGTGGGCGACGAAGTCATTGATGCGCGCAAAATCGTCGTAGAGAACTGCGAGAAGCTAGGTATCGACGCGGTCGTTCTGCTTGGAGGAGGCGGCACCGCGAAGAATGCGATTCGTTTGGCGGATGCGGGGCTGAACGTCATCACCCTTCCGAAGACCATCGATAACGATATTGCGCGCACGGATACTTCTTTCGGATTCGCCACGGCGATGGAGATTGCCACGGAGGCGGTGGATCGCCTCCACTCGACTGCCCACAGCCATCATCGCATTATTCTCTCGGAGATCATGGGGCATCGTGCCGGTTGGCTCACACTGGGCGCGGGCATCGCCGGAGGCGCGGACGTCATTTTGTTGCCGGAGATTCCCTACACGGTGGAATCTGTGGCGGAGACCATTAAGCGCCGCATGAAAAACGGGTCAACCTTCAGCGTGGTCGCAGTGGCAGAAGGTGCACGAGACGTGCGCGACGCCGCGGATTATGAAGCGGCGCGGCTGTTGGTGAAGGCGGCAACTACCCCGGAGGCGCAGCGGGCGGCGAAAGCGCATCTCGCCAACGTCGAAGATTCCCAACGCGAGCACACATTCAAGCTGGCACGCGAACTCGAAGCCGCCACTGGCCTCGAATCGCGGGTCTCGATCCTCGGATACGTGCAGCGTGGCGGCATCCCGTGTGCGGCGGACCGTCTTCTCGCGTCACGGCTTGGAACGGCGGCGGCCGAAGCAGTTGCGCAGGGACAATTCGGTTGTATGGTCGCAGCTCGGGGCGAAGGGACAGAACTTGTGCCGCTCGAAGAGGTAGCAGGCAAGATTAAACTGGTTCCCACCGATCACGAGTGGATCCATACCGCGCGCATGCTGCATACGGGCCTGGGAGACTAGTAAGCTGATCCGAGTGACGGATAAAGAGCATCGTATGCGCGGGCGCATGCACGTGTGGTACGAACCGTCGGATATTCCGGCGGATCTAGGCAGAACCGTTGTCACCATCGGGGTATTCGACGGAGTGCATCGCGGCCATCACTATGTGCTGCACCAGGCGGTGAAGCACGCGCGCGAACGCGGAATACCGGCTGTGGCCCTCACATTTGATCCGCATCCTGCAACCGTGCATCACCCAGAACGCCCTGTTCACCTCATCGCGACGCTCGATGACAGGCTCGACCGTCTTGCGGCGGCGGGTATCGATGCCGTGTATGTGCAGCATTACACGCTGGAGTACGCGCAGGCCACTGCGCGAGAGTTCATCGAGCGGCAGATCGTGGGGCAGCTGCACGCCGCGCTCGTCGTGGTTGGAGAGGACGCCCGTTTTGGGCGAAATAACGCCGGTGATGGCGCTGTGCTGCGGGAGTTTGGCCGCGAGTTGGGTTTCGACGTGATTCTGATACCGGATATCGGAGAGGCACCAGCTCCAGGAGAACGCGAACTGCGTTTCTCCTCGACACGCGTGCGTCAGGCTCTCGTGGCTGGAGATGTTGAAGAGGCCGCGCGCATCCTCGGCAGACCACATCGGCTGCGCGGCCGCGTTGTCCACGGTTTCCAGCGCGGGCGGGCTCTCGGCTTTCCCACAGCAAATCTTTCCGGCAACGCTTTAGGCGAGGTACCGGCCGACGGCGTATACGCAGGCTGGTTAGTCCGTAAAGTTCCCGGAACGTCCGCATCCGAATACTTGCCAGCGGCCATCTCTGTTGGCACCAATCCGCAATTTGGAAATGCCGAGCGCACGGTTGAGGCGCACGTGCTAGGGCGCGCCGATCTGGATCTGTACGGGGAGGCGATTGCGATCGATTTCGTCGCTCGGTTGCGCCCCATGCTCCGATGTGATTCGGTTGAGGCGCTGCTGTCTCAGATGGATGATGATCTGCGGGCAACCGCTGAGGTCCTGGGAGTGCCACCGGCAACCAGGGTTGACCCTGCGGCGGTCACTGCGCACTGAGACGTGAGGTTCGTAACCTCTGCCTGGGAACCTTCGGGAGATCCGGCCCCTGATGCTAGACTTACTGGGCCGTCAGATCGGCCACGGACGCGTCATGCCCGGGAGAACAAGCCCCGGAGCTCCGTGCAACGAAACCTCGAAGGAGAATCATGGCCCTGAAGCCTGAAGAAAAGCAGAAGATCATCGCTGAGTACGCAATCCATGAGGGCGACACTGGTTCGCCTGAGGTCCAGGTGGCTTTGCTCTCGGCGCGAATCAAGGAGCTCACGGAGCACTTCCGCACCCACCAGCACGATCACCATTCGCGCCGCGGCCTTATGCTTCTGATCGGCCAGCGCAAGCGGTTGCTCGCGTACCTGATGGAAGAGGACATCGAGCGGTACCGTTCACTTATTGCTCGTCTCGGCCTGCGCCGATGACTTTCGACGGCTCAGGCATCGTGCCTGGGCCGTTCGTCGTTTGTGCTGAGGCTTCGTGAAGAAGCTCTTCGGCATGTGAGAAAAAATAGAAGACTCGGTCCTCGGTGGGAGCTTCCGGATTCGTTGACTCCGTGAGTGTTCACTGATGGCCGTGTCGCAGAGTATAAAAAGGAGATCCTGTGGAGGGTCCTGACGTTCATCACTCCGAAGCGGTCATCGATAATGGATTGTTCGGAACACGTACTATTCGGTTTGAGACCGGCTTGCTTGCGCGCCAAGCAAACGGTTCGGCTTTGGCCTACTTGGATGGCGAAACTACTGTTTTCGCCGCTACAACGGCGTCGAAGGCGCCCAAAGAGCACTTTGATTTCTTCCCGCTCACGGTAGATGTGGAAGAACGCTCGTACGCCGCTGGGCGCATCCCCGGTTCCTTCTTCCGGCGCGAAGGCCGGCCTGGAACCGAAGCCATCCTCGCTGCGCGTCTGATTGACCGCCCGCTGCGCCCCGCCTTCAAGAAGGGCATGCGCAACGAGGTGCAGGTTGTGGCAACCGTCCTGACGGTGCACCCGGATGACGCATACGACGTCGTCGCTATTAATGCTGCATCCCTGTCTACGTCGCTGGCCGGACTTCCGTTCTCCGGTCCTGTGGGCGGTACGCGTATGGCATTGATCGATGGCCAGTGGGTTGCGTTCCCACGTTATTCGGAGATGGAGCGCGCCACGTTCACTATGGCGATTGCGGGCCGCGTGGTGGGCGACGACGTCGCCGTCATGATGGTGGAAGCCTCCGCTCCGGAACACGCAGATGCTGTGATCAAGAACGGCGGCACAAAGCCCACCGAATCGGTGGTTGCATCCGGTTTGGAAGCCGCGAAGCCGGTGATTCGCGCATTGTGCGAGGCGCAGACGGAACTGGTGGAGGAGTACGGCAAGCCGCTCGGCGATTACCCATTCTTCCCCGACTATACGGACGAACAACTGGCCGCCGTTGAGGAGGCGATTGGCGATCGCTTCAATCCAATCCTCGGCATCGTGGGCAAGGCGGAGCGCGATCAAGCGCTGCTGGATCTCACGGCAGCCGTGGTTGCGGAACTAGCTGAGTCGTTCCCCGAGCAGGATCAGCAGCTGGCCGCCGCGGTGAATGCCGCATTCAAGAAGACAATGCGCCGCCACGTGTTGACCGAGGGCGTGCGCATGGATGGCCGCACCCCGGTAGAGATCCGCACGGTCTCCGCAGAGGTGGGCGTGTTGCCGCGCGTCCACGGTTCTGCACTCTTCCAGCGCGGAGAGACGCAGATTCTGGGTGTGACAACACTGAATATGCTCAAGATGGAGCAACAGCTCGATAACCTTTCACCCGTGACCCACAAGCGTTACATCCACCATTACAACTTCCCGCCCTACTGCACAGGCGAGACCGGGCGTGTGGGAACCCCGAAGCGCCGCGAGATCGGCCACGGCCATCTGGCAGAGATCGCTCTCGAATCGCAGTTGCCGGAGCGTGACGAATTCCCCTATGCCATTCGCCAGGTCTCCGAAACGATGGGTTCCAACGGTTCGTCCTCGATGGGTTCCGTGTGCGCGTCCACGCTTTCACTGCTCAATGCCGGTGTGCCGTTGAAGGCTCCGGTGGCCGGGATCGCGATGGGTTTGATTTCGGACACGATTGATGACGAAACACGGTACGTCACTTTGACGGACATTCTGGGCGCCGAAGATGCGCTCGGCGACATGGACTTCAAGGTGGCCGGCACCCGTGAGTACGTGACGGCCTTGCAGCTGGATACGAAGCTTGCTGGCATCCCTGCGGCTGTGCTCGATGCGGCCCTCACACAGGCGCGTGAAGCGCGGTTCGCGATCCTGGACCTGATGCAGGAGGCAATTCCTGCCCCAGACGAAATGGCAGAAACGGCCCCGCGCATCATCGCTGTGAAGATCCCCGTGGATAAGATCGGTGAAGTGATCGGCCCCAAGGGCAAGATGATCAACCAGATCCAGGAAGATACTGGGGCTGAGATCTCGATCGAAGATGACGGCACCGTTTTCATCGGCGCTACGGATGGGACATCCGCCGAGGCCGCGCGCACGGCAATCAATTCGATCGCGAATCCGCAAATGCCGGAGGTCGGCGAGCGCTACGTCGGAACCGTGGTCAAGACCACCACGTTTGGCGCTTTTGTTTCACTGATGCCCGGGCGCGATGGCCTGCTGCATATTTCGCAGATCCGCCGTATGGTTGGTGGCAAGCGCGTTGAGAACGTGGAAGACGTTCTCAACGTGGGCGACAAAGTGGAGGTGGAGATCTCCGAACTGGATCCACGCGGCAAGATTTCGCTGTACGCGGTGGTCGATGGCGTCGCTGAAAACGCGGCGCCGGCTGACGAGCGCGGCGAACGGCGGCCACGCCACGAGCACGGAGAGCGCGGTTCGCGCCGCGGCACACGCCAACGCCGTCACACCACGCGGGAGCACACGGGCACCGAAAGTGCCTCAACCCCGGCAGATTCAGCTGAGTAATGACATTGTGAGAGGTGCCCGGGGCTTCGGTTCCGGGCACCTTTATCGTGGGCGGAAGCTCACGTCGAAGCGATGGTGACACGTGTCTGACATTCCACTTCTTTTGGATCCACAGGCTGGATCGGTGAGCCTCACAGAGGAGGGGCGGACGTTCCGTCGCTCAATTCTGCCTGGAGGCATCCGGCTGCTGACCGAATTTGTTCCATACCAGCGTTCAGCGTCAATTGGCTTCTGGGTGGGCACAGGTTCGCGAGATGAGGGTGCGCAGACCCGCGGCTCCACACATTTCCTGGAGCATCTGTTATTCAAGGGAACGCACACGCGCGATGCGCGCCAGATTGCTGAGCGTATTGATTTTTTGGGAGGTGGCTTCAACGCCGCAACCGCAAAGCAGTACACCTGCTATTACGGGCATGTATTCGACGACGACGTCGCCGCAGGCGTGGAACTCTTGTCCGATATGGTCATGAATTCGCGGTTGACACCCGAGGACATGGAGATGGAGCGCGGAGTTATCCTCGAGGAACTTGCGATGTACAACGACGATGCGTCGGATGTTGCGCAGGAAACAATCCCTACCCAAGTCTTTACTGACCATCCGCTCGCCCTTCCCGTAGGTGGCACAAAAGAAAGTGTCGCGCAGTTGACGCACCACAACCTGGTTCACCATTACGGAGCTAATTACCGTTCGCAGGAACTTGTTATTACCGCTGCCGGCAACATCGATCACGCCGCATTGGGAGACATGATTGTGGCGCAGGCAGCTCGATTCGGATGGAATACGGAAGAAGGGCAGCTCCCGGAACCGCGCCGGAGAACTCGCGAGATCGCGTACGCACCTGGATCCTCACGCTTTGAATTACGCAACGTGGAGCAAGCTGTTGTGGTAGTGGGGATGCCGGGCCTCGGCCTGTTCGATGAACGGAGGCCGGCATTGTTCGCGCTGAATGCGATCCTGGGAGGCGGCACCTCCTCGCGGCTTTTCCAACAGATACGCGAGCAGCGCGGGCTTGCATACTCGACGTATTCGTATCCCGTGATGTTCCCGGAAGGGGGCATGTTCGGCCTGTACGCCGGGTGCGCACCGCACAACGCGGCAGACGTTGCCGGTTTGCTGGGTGATACGTTGGACGATCTGGCCCATTCTGGCGTCACGGCCGACGAAGTGGAGTCGGCATATCGGCGGGTGCGTGCCGATGTGGTCTTCGATGCGGAGCGGCTCTCGAGCCACATGAATCGCCTGGGCCAAGCGGAATTGATCAGGGGCACCTATCTGACGCAGGCGGAAACGTTAGCCCGTTCGCGCGCAGTTACCGCAGGCGAAGTTACAGAGCTTGCGCGGGAACTTGCCGCCGGCCCGCGTTCGCTGTGTATTGTGGGCCCATCTGAGACACGGCGGTGAGTTTATGGGCGGCGCTCGGAAGTGCGCGCTAGGCTAAAGGTCATGAGCATCAAAGTAGCTGTAGTGGGCGCCGCTGGGCGCATGGGTCAGACAATATGCACAGCCGTCGAACAGGCGCGCGATATGGAATTGGTGTCCCAAATCGACGTGGGCAGCCATATCAACGCTGATACGCTTGCCGGCGCAGAGGTCGCAATCGAATTCACCGTGCCAACGGTGACGGAGAGCAATGTGATGGCATTGCTAGACTCCGGGGTTGACGTCGTCGTCGGCACGTCGGGGTGGAATGAAGAGATGCTGGCACGCGTGGAAAAGAAAGCGAAAGAAACGGGCCGATCCGTGATCGTCGCACCAAATTATGGGCTGTCTGCCGTGCTTTTGATGCACTTTTCCAAGCTCGCTGCACGGTACTTTGAATCCGCGGAAGTCATCGAGATGCACCACCCAGACAAGGTGGATGCGCCGTCCGGCACAGCCGTATCAACCGCCAAGGTCATTGGTGAGGCGCGGCGTGAAGCAGGAATGGGCGCTTCACCAGACAATACGCAGGAGGATCAGGGTGGTTCACGCGGTTCAACGATCGACGGGGTCCACGTTCATGCTGTGCGGCTTCGCGGGTTGAATGCACATGAAGAAGTCCTGTTTGGAAATCCCGCCGAACAGCTTGTAATTCGGCAGGATTCCTTCAATCGTTCCAGCTTTATGCCGGGCGTTCTGCTGGCCGTTCGCTCTGTTCAGGGCCGTGGTGGCCTCACCTACGGACTTGACAAAGTGATGGGACTGTAAGGCAGTTTCCCCAATTTCGCGTGTGGCATGCGTCACTTCTGTATGCTGTGGAGTGACCAGTCTTTGAGCGGGCGGTGCAATGAGGCGCCGCCCGCGGTCCACACGTGAAGGGGATGCCATGTCTCAGTCGCCTGCTCTTGCCATTGTCCAGGCGGTCGGAGG
The DNA here is from genome assembly GCA_022648165.1 of Ancrocorticia sp. Taxonomy (GTDB): domain Bacteria; phylum Actinomycetota; class Actinomycetes; order Actinomycetales; family Actinomycetaceae; genus Changpingibacter. The sequence goes on along the minus strand of JALCLX010000007.1, from coordinate 61,335 downwards.
GCCGCACAACATCGTCAGCTTGACGCATTGCGCCACGCGTCTGAGATTTCAGTTGAAAGACGCCGGGCTCGTTGACAAGGACGCCGTGGAAAACGTCGATGGCGTCATGGGTTCAGTGCCTCAATCAGGGGAGCGTTTCCAGGTCATCATCGGCGGCGCAGTGGCCACAATGTACAGCGATATCATGGCGCTCCCAGAGATGCACAATGTGGGATCGCCGTCCGCCGATGATGTCAAGGCCGCCGTCCGCGCTCGGGGCCCACGTGGAACCCACGCGTGGGTGGACTCATTTTTTGAATACCTTTCCGATAGCTTTCGGCCCATACTCGGTGTGCTCTTAGGCGCGTCACTCATCATCGCCTTCGCGGCCGTCATGGACGCATTGGGGGTACAGGATTTCCGGGCAGACGTCAAGCCTCCATTTTGGACTTTCTTAGATGCCATGTGGCGATCCGTTTTCTATTTTCTTCCGATCATGGTGGCCTATAACGCCGCGAAGAAGTTGAACGTGGACGGATGGCTGGGAGGCGCGATCATGGCGGCTCTCATGACGCCAAACTTCGCGAGTATGAGCTCGCTTCCCCAAACGGTGTGCCACACTAACGATTTCGGCGCGTCCTTGTGCCAGGTCGATGTGCTCGGAATCTCGATGCAGCTTTCTGATTACGGCGGACAAGTCTTCGTCCCGCTCATCATGGTGGCGGTGCTCGCTCCCTTGTACCACGGGCTTCAGAAGGTGATTTCGCAGAACCTCCAGTTAGTTTTCGTTCCCTTCATATCGATGGCCGTGATGATACCGCTCACGGCGTTCCTCCTTGGTCCGCTCGGCATCTGGATCGGGAACGCCATCGGCAACGGGTTGGGGTGGCTCAACAACGCGGCGCCTATCATCTTCGCGATCCTGATTCCCATGTTATACCCGTTCCTCGTTCCCCTAGGTTTGCACTGGCCGCTCAACGCGATCATGCTTGTCAACATCAACACGCTGGGTTATGACTTCATCCAAGGGCCGATGGGGGCGTGGAACTTCGCGTGCTTCGGCGCCACCGCGGGCGTAATGCTCATTGCAATCAAAGAAAAAGACACCCAAATGAAACAGACCTCTATCGGCGCTTTGATCGCAGGGCTGTTTGGCGGGATCTCAGAGCCATCGCTTTACGGTATCCACTTGCGTTATGCCCGGATCTACCCGCGCATGTTGATCGGCTGTTTCGTCGGTGGTCTGGTGCAGGGCATAGGTGCCATGGTCATTGGAACCGGTGTGCGCGCCTCAGCATTTGCTTTTACGTCATTGCTCACTATTCCTGTGTTTAGCCCCATGTGGCTCTACGGCCTATCCATCGCGGCGGCGTTCATCGTGGCAATGAGCGCCGTGGTGATCACGGATTATCGCACTCCAGAGCAGAAGGAGGAGATAAGGGCTCGGATTGCTGCGGCCCACGAATCCGAAGAGCTGCCTCAGTCCGCGGCTCCGGACGCTTCCGGTAAGGCCACAGCGGTGGCCACGGCACCGGCAAAAACCTTGAAGCCTGCCATGGTTCCAGGCGCCGTCACGGAGGTTCTTGCACCGATGGCGGGTACCGTGATCCCGCTGGAAGATGTGCCCGATGAAGGATTTGCCAGCGGCGCAGTTGGCAAGGGCGTGGCAATTAGACCCACGTCGGATACCGTGGTCGCCCCTGGAGACGGCAAGGTGATCCTGGCATTTCCCACAGGCCATGCGGTGGGAATCCGCCTGGACAACGGCATCGAAGTGCTGATTCATATCGGCATCGATACGGTTAACCTGCAAGGAAAGGGATTCACGGTGCACGTGAGCCGCGGGGAGCGAGTACGAGAGGGAGATCCGCTTGTCACATTTGATCGCGCCGTGATTCACGATGCCGGTTACAGTACGGTCACTCCCGTGTTAGTGACGAATCACAGAAAGTTCGCCGCGGTGACGCAGGACGTCCAGGGAACAGTGCAACCTGGTGACAAGCTACTAACGGTCACGGCGCGCGCACGTTAGTGCAGCACGGCGTGCCAGCCGTGCTCTACGACGTTGTGACCCGCCACGTTGAGAATGCGGCGTATGCCGGCTGGCGCGAAACCAGCTGAGGCGAAGAACTGTGTCCGTGCGTCGTCGCCGGCGAGTATCCACACGGTGAGCCCAGCAGCTCCCAGTTCAGCCGCGGTGTCACTCGCAGCAGCGAGGAGACGCGAGCCGTGCCCGGCGCGCGTGTGCCCAGGTTCTACCTCGAAGGCGGTGATTTCGGCTGTTGGGGGCACATCTGTGGTCTCAAGCGGGTATACGGCTGTAAAGCCAGCGACGGCGCCGTCGGTTACCGCGACGAGCACGGCGGCCCGGGGGTCTGGTGGGCTCATTATCGCGTGTTTCCAGGCACGCGCGAATTCTTCTGGAAGGATCTGTGAAACCGCATCAGAGGGCAGTTCACCACCGAGCGCGTGCGTGAGGCCCCATCGCATAGACGCTGCATGAATGGCACCCAAAGAAGCGGCGTCCAAGGGGGTAGCGGGCCTAACAAAATCGTGTGCTTCATGCATCCCTCCAGCCTAGTCGAAGATTCCGTATGGTGGCAGGTGCATGAAAATTGAGCGGGTTGGCGATACTCTCGTGTGTATGAGTGATACGTTGTCGACGCCGCCGCGTACTTTCGGTTCTGTCGCCGTTGCGATGGTGACCCCGTTCCAGGAAGACGGTTCATTGGACATCGATTCCGCAGTTGCGCTGGCAGACGGATTGGTCCGCGACGGTTGCGACGCGATCGTGCTTTCGGGTACTACCGGAGAATCTCCGACTACTCATCAACCAGAGAAAGACCTGCTGGTGCGGGAGGTCAAGAAGGCTTTGACGGGCCGCGCCATGGTAATCGCTGGTGCGGGATCGAATGACACGGCTCACGCTGTGCGCATTGCTCAAGGTGCGCAGGAGAACGGTGCAGATGGTCTGCTTGTCGTTGCACCGTATTACAACCGTCCCTCTCAAGAGGGCGTGTACCAGCACATCACCGCCGTCGCCGATGCCACCGACCTGCCGGTGATGATATACGACATACCAGGGCGCACCGGAGTGAAGCTCGCGCTTGATACGCTGCAGCGCTTGGCAGAACACGATCGAATCCTGGCAGTGAAGGACGCAACGGGCGACGTGGCAGGTGGCTTCGTCAAGATGGCTGCAACTGGGCTGGAGTACTATTCCGGCGACGACGCCCTGAATTTTGCGTGGTTAGCTCACGGAGCATCTGGCGTCATCTCAGTTGCAGGGCACGTGATCGCTCCACAACTGCGGGCCCTCGTCTCCGAAGTCGACGCGGGCGATCTGCCCGCAGCTCGCCGTGAGGCTGCGCGGCAACGTCCCGTCATCCAGGCGCTCATGGGTGGGGGACAGGGCGCCGTTATGGCAAAAGAGGCGCTGAAGCTGCTGGGAGTTATCTCCTCGGCAACGCTGCGGCTTCCCCTTGTGGGTGCTTCCGCGGCGGAGATCTCCGCGCTTGCGGCCGTGCTCCGCAGTGAAGGCCTCATGTCCTGAAACTTTGCGGGCTGCGGCGGCGCAGAACCGTGGGATAATGGTCAGGTGAATAGCCATGTGATGCCAGAGCCTCCCTCGCGCGATACCGTCCGGATAGTTCCCTTAGGCGGCCTCGGCGAAGTTGGTCGCAACTGCAATGTACTCGAATACCGGGGGCGGCTCGTCGTCGTCGATTTCGGAGTTCTCTTCCCGGAGGAGAGCCAACCGGGAGTGGATCTTATCCTTCCGGATATCGATTACCTGAAGTCGCGTCTTGATGATATCGACGCGATTGTTCTCACACACGGCCATGAGGACCACATCGGCGCGGTGCCCTATTTGCTGAAACTTCGTCCCGATATTCCGATCATCGGATCGCAGCTCACGATCGCCTTCGTTGAAGCAAAACTGCAGGAACACGACATTACGGCCCATTCCCACGTGGTTGTTGAAGGGGACGTGGAGCGGATAGGGCCATTTGAGATGGAGTTCATCGCTGTCAACCACTCGATTCCCGATGCGTTGGCGGTGTTCGTGCGTACACCCGAAGGCAACATCCTGATCACAGGTGATTTCAAGATGGATCAGTTGCCACTCGATGGGCGCCTCACCGATCTGCGCGCGTTCGCTCGGGCAGGCGAGGAGGGCGTGGATCTGTTCATGAGTGATTCGACGAACGCGGAAGTCCCCGGCTTTGTGGCTTCGGAATCGGAGATTGGGCCAGTAATCGACCGCGTATTCGGGGATTCCACGGGCCAGATAGTCGTCGCATCCTTCGCCTCGCATGTTCACCGCGTGCAGCAAGTGTTGAAAGCTGCAGCACACCATGGGCGCAAGGTCGCATTTGTCGGCAGATCGATGGTACGGAATATGACCATTGCGCAAGAGCTGGGGTACCTGGATGTACCGGCCGGCGTGCTGCGGGACCTGGCAGATATGCAGGATATCCCGGAGAACCAACGAGTGTACATGTCCACCGGCTCGCAGGGTGAGCCGATGGCGGTGCTCGCTCGAATCGCGAACAAGTCGCATCCGAAGGTATCCGTTGGCCCAGGCGATACGGTCTTATTTGCCTCCTCGCTCATTCCCGGCAACGAGAACTCCGTATATCGGCTCATCAACGGTTTGATGAAACTGGGCGCCAAAGTGGTCCACCAGGGGAATGCAAAGGTTCACGTATCGGGGCACGCAGCCCAGGGCGAGCTGCTCTATTGCTACAACATTTTGGAACCGGCATACGCCATGCCTATCCACGGCGAAGTGCGCCACCAAGTTGCTAACGGCGCGATTGCCGTCAAGACAGGCGTACCTCCAGAGAACGTGATTCTTGCGGAGAACGGTTCCGTGATCGACATGCACGACGGCGAAGTGAGCCTGGTTGGCTCCGTCCCATTCCATGAGATTTACGTGGATGGTTCCTCCGTTGGCGACATCACGGAGAGCGAATTGAAGGATCGGCGGATTCTGGCCGAAGAAGGATTCATCGCGATTTTTGCTGCTGTGGATGCGAAGGGCGAACAGATCGTGACAGGGCCGCATATTCAGGCCCGCGCGATGGCGGAGGATGAATCCGTGTTCGAAGATATCCTGCCGGAAGTGACCGTGGCGCTCCAAGAGGCACTGGAGAAAGGCATGGACACGTATGGGATGCAGCAGGCCATGAGGCGGGTTGTGGGCCGGTGGGCATCGCGCAAGCTGCGGCGTTCGCCCATGATAATCCCCACTGTGGTAGAAGTCTGATTCCGGCGCGTTAGTGGGAATACTGCCGGGCGAGCTACTAGGGTTCGATGTGTGAGTCCACGTGCGCCCGGACAAGGGGCTAAGAAACGCAAAGACAAGGGCATGCCTGCGCGCAAGGCTGCCCCCTCTGCCGTGCCTGAAAGCGCTGAGACTCGTGGATTTGCTCACGACGCGATTGCGTTTGTTTTTGTTGCGCTTGCGATCATTGTGGCGTTGCGCGAATGGTTTGGATTATCCGGCCTTGTGGGCGGAGCCATTCACCACGCGACCGCGGGAATCGTAGGCCTTCTTTCGGTTTTTGTCCCGGTCCTTTTGCTGTTCGTAGCCATCCAGTTCTTCAGAGAGCAGCCGCATGCGGCGAATCGCCGCATAGAGCTTGGTATCCTCATGGCCACCGGCGCGATTGCGGGCATACTGCACCTCGCAAAGGCGCCCGGTGCGCTGACCAAGGATTTCGCCGGCATCGAGGCCGCCGGGGGGATCCTGGGATGGGCGCTGGGTGGCTCCCTGCGCGCGCTCTTTTCCGTGTATGGCGCCTATCCTCTTCTGGCTATCCTCCTGTTATTTTCTTTGTTGTACCTCAGCAACACGACGGTTCGCGACGTGTGGCAGAGTATTCGGAAGCGATCGCACAAGGAAGGCGGCGGCGACGTCGCGAATCGTGGCGTTTCCGCGTCGATTCCGTATGACACTGCGCACCTGGTGGAAGAAGATACGCAACAACTTCTGCCGCGGAAAAGGAGCGCCGATACTACGCCCACTGAGGTCGATCGGCCGGCCGTGTCAGAGAAACGCCACGCCAAAAAGGCGCATGCAGAAAAGCCGCCGGTCACGGAGCCCAGTCTGCCTGCTCCGCAGGTAACCACAGCGCCAAGCACGGGCGAGCAGCTCACGCTCGAACCTGGAATCACCTACCGCTTGCCCAGTTTGGAGCTCCTGAAACACGGCGCACCTCATAAGGAGCGGACAGAAGCAAACGAGCGCGTCGTCGAGCAGTTGACGCAGGTCTTCCACGATTTCGGTGTGGACGCCCACGTTGTGGGATTTTCGCGCGGTCCTACGGTGACGCAGTATGAAGTGGAGCTGGGGCCAGGCGTCAAAGTTGAGCGCATCACCGCGCTTTCCCGCAACATCGCCTATGCGGTGGCATCGGCCGACGTCCGCATTATTTCTCCGATTCCAGGGAAATCGGCAATCGGAATTGAGATTCCGAATACGGACAGAGAGACGGTTCTGCTTGGCGATGTGTTGCGTTCGCCGGTCGCTCTCAAAGCGAAGCATCCCTTGGCCGTGGGAGTTGGCAAGAACGTTCAGGGCAAGTTTGTAGTGGCCAATCTCGCGAAGATGCCTCACCTATTGGTTGCGGGTGCCACGGGTGCCGGCAAGTCGTCGTTTATCAATTCGATGATCACATCCATCATGATGCGAGCTACGCCGGATCAGGTGCGAATGATTCTGGTGGATCCGAAGCGGGTGGAGCTCACAATCTACGCTGGTATTCCACATCTGATCACGCCGATCATCACCAATCCCAAAAAAGCGGCCGAGGCGCTGGATTGGGTGGTCAAGGAGATGGATGCGCGCTATGACGATATGGCGGCCTATCACTTCAAGAACATTAACGATTTCAACAACGCCGTGCGCGCCGGAACGGTAACCGCGCACGACCCCCACCGCACACTGGCCCCCTACCCGTATCTCTTGATCGTTGTGGACGAATTGGCAGACTTGATGATGGTTGCGCCACGCGATGTGGAAGCTTCGATACAGCGCATCACACAGCTAGCCCGGGCCGCGGGTATCCATTTGGTGCTTGCAACACAGCGGCCGTCCGTCGATATTGTGACGGGCGTTATTAAGGCGAACATACCGTCTCGCCTGGCTTTCATGACATCCTCACTCGTGGATTCGCGTACCATCCTTGACGGCTCTGGAGCCGAGAAACTCATCGGCCAAGGGGATGCCCTCTTCTTGCCCGCCGGTGCGTCCAAGCCCATCCGTCTTCAAGGAGCGTGGGTGGACGAGGAGGAAATCTCGCGCGTTGTGGCACACGTCAAGAGCCAGTTGCAGCCGCATTATCGCGAGGATTTCGAAGAGGTTCAGGAACAGAAGAAACAGCGCGAGGAGATCGGCGACGATCTTGAAATCTTGCTCCAGGCTGCCGAACTGGTCATCTCCACACAGTTTGGCTCTACGTCTATGCTGCAACGCAAGCTGCGGATTGGCTTCGCTAAAGCTGGCCGCATGATGGATCTGCTTGAGCAGTATGAGATTGTGGGGCCAAGCGAGGGCTCGAAGGCGCGCACGGTATTGGTGGCTCCCGAACAACTTGAGGATTGCCTGGCCGTTTTGCGCGGCGATAAACCCGCGCCGAATGACGATGCCGATAGTGCAGAACGGCCAGAGGAGCCATCCACGGACAGGGCACCCACTCAGCGGTATCCGGTAGTGGGGGGCAACTCTCCGGCGGGAGCAGCAGAATCTGAACGGATGCACGGTGGAGAGGCTAATGGCCGCACGATTACGCCGCCGACAGTGCAGTATCGGGATCCGCTCGGCGACGTGCCCACGGCCCGCAATTGGTACGGCGACGATACCGATGGCGAAGGCGATTCCGACGCATGGCAGCTGACCGGGCGCTGACAGTGCCCGGTTGAGTTTAGTGTCGCTCTTGTGAAACGAGCGTTGCTGCTGGCGTTGGTGCAGTGGTGCGCTCAGTTTGCCCATCGACAGCCATGACCGGATACGTAACCTCGGCAAGTGCGTTGATTTCCGCGGGCGAGAGCGACATACCCTCAGGCGTATCACCCGCGACGAGGTCGGAAAGCAAAAAGACGTGATCCGTGCGTTCGTCCTGCGCAGTGACGGTCCATTCCAGATCCGATACATGTGCGGGACCTGACGCGGGCACTTCCACGGTCGCGGTGGCGAGAATACCCGCCATCACCTTGTAGCCGGCATTGCGCGTCTGCTGCCCGGATATCAGGTTGCCCATGGACCAGACCACCCACATGCCGCGATCGTCAGGACCGCCCTCCAGCTTCTCCACAGGTTCAGGAACGTGGGAGTGGGTGCCGAAGACCAGATCGAACTGTTTACTTGCCGCGAGTTGTTCTCCGAGAGTTCGTTGTTCGGCGGTTGGAGTGCTGACGTACTCCGTTCCCCAGTGCATCGATAGCACGACAAGGTCTGCACCGTTTGCTCGGGCTCGTGCCGCATCAACGATGAGGTCATCTATCGAACGCTTGCCGAGCGCCCCGACGACGTTCCACGAATAAGGATGGTCCTCAGGTATGAGCAGGCCGTTCGTGAGTGTCGTCGCGGAAAGGTGGGCGATGACGACGTCGCGCCCACCCGTTTCGAGCGTGTAATACTGTACGGCGTCCGATTCCTGTTGTGTACGTGCGGTTCCCGCATGTCCCAAGCCCACACTGTCGAAGGCGTCCAATGTGGCAGTGATTCCAGCGAATCCGCGATCCATCGAATGGTTTGTGGCTGTGTGGCACCCATCCCAGCCGACTTCCTTGATCGAGGCAGCGAGCTCGGCACGGGCGCCGAAAAGAGGATAATTGGAGGGCTCCTCGCCAGCGGGGGCAATAGGGACTTCCATAGCGCAGAGCGCCAGATCAGCGCCGCTGATCCACGGTTGTACTCCCGCTAACAGCGCGGCGTAATCAAACGTGCCGCTCTGGCTATCCCATGCGGAATCATTCACTGAAAGATGCGGCAAAATATCGCCACTACCCACTATCGTGATAGTGGATGCTGTGGCCGTTGGGCTAGGGGACTTCACGGGAGTGGTGCTGGCGGGAAGTGACGCGGTAGCCTGCGGAGTTTGTTCTGAGGTTGCCGTGGAGCAGCCGCTCACGGCGATCACACAAATAAGGGCAGCGGTGAAACGACGGCGCATGGGTATCCTCTCTTTCCCCGGAGTCTACCGGGGTCCGTGCCCGGCGTTGTGATTGAGTGCGCACGCGCCGCGGAAAAGACAGGTAGTGTGGAAGAATGGCAGAATCACAGAAGGCTCCACTCCTCAATATTGCGAACGTGCTCACGGTGCTGCGTCTGATCTTGGTACCTGTGTTCGTCGTCGCTTACTGGGTTGATACGCCGGGCCGCGCGTGGCTCGCATGGGCCATCTTCACCGTTGCCGCATTGACCGATAAATTGGACGGTTATCTGGCGCGCAGCCGGAATCTCATCACAGACTTCGGGAAACTTGCGGATTCCATCGCCGATAAGGCGTTGGTTTCTGCCGCGCTCATCATGCTGTCGTGGCACGGAATGCTATGGTGGTGGGTCACAATCCTCATGATCGGCCGCGAGGTGTTCATCACCGTTGTCCGCATGATCATGGTGCGCCGGGAAGTTATGGCCGCGGGCAGGGGCGGAAAGATCAAGATGTTTATGCAGTCGCTTGGCATCGCTGGCCTTCTCATCCCGTGGGCATCTTTCCTGCCCAGCATACTTGCCACTATCGCGGTGTGGATCGCCTACGCAATGATTGCCGTGGCGTTGTACTTCTCGCTGACATCAGCTGTGGGCTACGTGCGCGATGCACAGCGAATCGCGCGTGAAGCATCGGGGCCATCATCCGAAAACACGCCAGGTCCGGAGGGTAAATGATGGGCGCCGGTGGTGTTACTGGACTTGTTCACGAGTTGGTTCGCCGCACGTTGACACTTGCGTGTGCTGAATCTTTGACCGGAGGTGCGCTTTCTTCGGCTATCGTGTCAGTGCCCGGCGCATCTGAAACCTTCCGCGGGGGCGTCGTTAGTTACGCGACTGATGTCAAAGCAAGCGTTCTTGGAGTACCTCGGGAGGCGCTGGCGAAAACGGGACCGGTAGATCGCGCCGTCGCGCTTGCAATGGCGCGCGGCGTGTGCCGGTTGATGGCCTCCGATATCGGTCTGGCCACGACAGGCGTCGCGGGGCCGGGACCGTCCGACGGGCATCCGGCAGGCACCGTGTGGATTGCGATCGCAGGAGTGTGCGGAGAAGAAACACAGCTACTTCACCTGCCGGGTGATCGTTCAGAGGTGCGTTCTGGCGCGGTGCGTGCGGCGCTTGCGCTCCTCGAGCGCCACATGTGAGGGCCACGATGTTTCAGATACTATCTCCAGGAATTCCTCAGGTGCGGCAGATATGCTCGCACCATAAGCGTGGAAAGTTGAGTTGAAGTAACTCAAGGTTTTCTTAGCCAGATCGGGAGAACTTTGGGGACTTCGTGTAAAGTGGGAACAGATGGGGGTGTTCTAGCGTTGAACAGAGTGATGAACATGGAAGTACGTACCGGCGCAATCCGGAAGCTTGAAAATCCTGAGCCTCGGCACGAACAGGCGCTCCTTCGGCGCGAACTGGGCGAGGTTCTCCGTCAATACCGCCAGCGGCAGGGCCGCACGCTTCGGGAGGTTTCCTCCGATGCGCGCGTTTCGCTTGGATACCTATCCGAAGTGGAACGTGGCCAAAAAGAGGCGTCCTCAGAGCTGTTGTCTTCAATATGCAAGGCGCTCAATGTGCCGCTGAGCCACGTGTTGCGGCTAGTCGCGGACCGCGTGGATTTCGCCGAAGGGCGGATACCGCCGCACATGCGTGTGCCTGATTCAGTGCCTGATGATCTTGTACGCGCCGAACTGGCTACCATGGCGTAAAAGAAAGTGCGTCAAAGACGGCCGTTGCAGAATTTGCTGCAGCGGCCGTTTTTTGCGCGATGTACAGTTAAGCGATGCGGCGCAATCTCTGGTCAGTGAGGGTTTATGCGTGAGTCTGAGTTTTGGAACGCTTTGGAATGGGTCTACCCGGACGGCCATGGAAAATCTCTCGTGCAAGATCTGGTGTTGAGTGCACTTGGCGATATGAGCCCGCAGGCGGCACTGGATGCTGGGATGCCTCCGCGGCGCGTGTGGGAGGCACTGTGTGATGCCATGGATTGGCCTGAACAGTACCGTTTCCTCAACCGCATCAATTCCACCGATAGGGCAAAATTGCGGCGCTAGATTTTGGGGGCGCCTCGGCAGATGTCTCTCCGGCCACCTGATGCTTTTTCTAGTCAAAACCGGCAAAAGCCCAGAGGGTGGGTGCAGCTTGAGCCAGTTTCAGCTAGAAAAAGTATCGGGAGTAAGGAGAAAAGGTATCGGGAGTAGGGACGACGGCGGCGCTGCCGCGTGTCTCTAATTCGAACGGACGTTCGAGTGTAGAGTGTTCCACAGATCGCGAGGCGAAGCAGTAACCCACAACGCTGGGGCGTTGCCCGTTTTATGTCGGAGGCTGGGCATAGTGTGATCTCGTCTGCTCGGAGAGGGCAGATGATGGAAGCCTGTTCTATCAACTACCGCGATGCGGAATGAGACAAGGGAATACGAATGGCAGCGAAAACTGAGTCAAAGCAACCAGTCAGCCGTGCAGACGATCGCGCGAAGGCACTCGATGTGGCGCTCGCGCAGATCGATCGGCAATTCGGCAAGGGCTCTGTCATGAAGCTTGGAGATCACCCGCACGTCGCGGTACAAGTGATCCCAACTGGATCGGTGGCGCTCGACGTGGCACTGGGAATCGGGGGATTACCCCGCGGGCGAGTTGTTGAGATCTACGGCCCGGAATCTTCCGGAAAAACTACTGTCGCCCTACATGCCGTTGCCAATGCGCAGAAGGCCGGGGGCATCGCCGCGTTTATTGATGCGGAACATGCGTTGGATCCGGAATACGCGAAGAAGCTGGGCGTTGATACCGATGCTTTGATCGTGTCGCAGCCGGATACCGGAGAACAGGCACTTGAGATCGCGGATATGCTGATCCGCTCGGGGGCACTGGATATCATCGTCGTTGATTCGGTTGCGGCGCTGGTGCCGAAGGCGGAAATCGAAGGGGAAATGGGAGATTCGCACGTCGGCCTGCAGGCGCGTTTGATGAGCCAGGCGCTGCGCAAGATCACCGGCGCTTTGTCCGCATCGGGCACCACGGCGATTTTCATCAATCAGCTTCGAGAGAAGATCGGGGTGTTTTTTGGTAATCCAGAGACCACAACCGGCGGAAAAGCTCTCAAGTTCTATGCCTCAATTCGCCTGGACGTGCGGCGCATCGAAACGCTGAAGGACGGCAACGAACCCATTGGGAACCGCACGCGCGTCAAAGTAGTGAAGAATAAGATGGCGCCGCCGTTCAAACAAGCGGAATTCGACATTCTGTACGGTGAGGGCATCTCCCGCGAGGGCGGCATCATAGATATGGGAGTGGAGACCGGCATCGTTCGTAAGTCGGGCTCATGGTTCACGTACGACGGGGATCAGCTGGGACAGGGCAAGGAGAAGGCACGGCAGTTCCTGAAGGACAATCCCGAAATGGCGGATGAAATAGAACAGAAGATCCTGGCAAAAATGGGAATTGGCGGCGTTCCGGCCGATCTCGACTCCGGTGAGGTGCCCGAAGACGGCCAAGACGACATCGAATTCTGATGGATGATTCTGCGCGCCGCCGCCGGGGCAAAACGCGTGACATTTCGGAGCTTTCGCATGAGGAGCAGCTGCAATACGCGCGCGGTATTGTGACACGGCAGCTGGCGATGATGGATCGCTCGCGTGCGCAACTGGCAGCGGCGCTTGCGCGCCGGGGTGTGCCAGACGCGGTAGCCGAACAGGTGGTGCGGCAATTCGAAGAGGCGGGATTGGTTGACGACGCGCATTTTGCTGCTGCTATCGCGCGCACGCGCTTTTCAGAGAAGCAGCTGTCGCGCAGAGCCATAGCGGCAGAGCTGCGCCGCAAAGGTGTAGCGGACGAATTCGTGGAAGCTGCCGTCGCACAGATCACGCCGGACGAGGAAGCGGCAGCAGCGATCACGTTGGCGGAGAAGAAGCTTCGCTCCGAAAGCGGTGATTGGGAGGGCGTGGTACGGCGCGTGTACGGATTGCTAGCGCGGCGCGGTTTCAGCGCCAGCCAGAGTTCGCACGCCATCCGAGAGGCTTCTAAGCGTATTGATGAATCGGAGAAAGCTGATACTGGCGTTATAGATGATCTGGATTAGAATAGCTCGCGATGTCTGAACTACCTTGCACTTATGCCATCCGCACGCTCGGATGCCAGATGAATGTCCATGATTCCGAGCGCTTAGCTGGCGTGCTTGAACAAGCCGGCTACGTCCCTGTTTCGCAGGTTCCAGAGAAGGCGGCGCGCGCCACACTCGCAGGCGATGAGGGCGCCGACGTCGTGGTGCTCAATACGTGTTCGGTGCGCGAGAACGCCGCAAATCGGCTGTTCGGAAACCTGGGGCAGCTTGCCGCAGTAAAGCGGGAGCGCCCTGGAATGCAGATCGCCGTTGGTGGCTGCCTGGCACAGCAGATGCGCGAAGGGATTGTAGACAGGGCGCCGTGGGTTGATGCGGTGCTTGGAACCCACAACTTGGACGTGTTGCCGACGCTGCTCGAACGGGCGCGCCACAATCGCGAAGCGGCCGTGGAAATTGAGGAATCGCTCAAAGTTTTCCCATCCACGCTTCCCACCCACAGAGAATCTGTTTACGCCGCATGGGTCTCTATCTCGGTGGGCTGTAACAATACTTGTACGTTTTGCATTGTTCCGCATCTGCGCGGAAAGGAACGTGACCGCAGGCCGGGGGAGATTCTCTCTGAAATCGAGGCCGTGGTATCCGAAGGCGCCATCGAGGTGACGCTCCTTGGACAAAACGTGAACTCGTATGGTGTGAGCTTTGGGGACCGCCACGCATTTGCACAACTGCTGCGCGCCGCGGGTACAATCCCGGGCTTGGAGAGAGTTCGCTTTACGTCACCGCATCCTGCCGCGTTTTCTGACGATGTCATCGACGCGATGGCGGAGACTCCGAACGTGATGCCATCCCTGCACATGCCGCTGCAGTCCGGTTCGGACCGGATTCTGCGCGCCATGCGGCGTTCCTACCGCTGCGCGAAATACCTCGGAATCTTGGAGCGGGTGCGCGAACGCATTCCACACGCGGCTATCACCACCGACATCATTGTGGGCTTCCCCGGTGAAACGGAGGAAGACTTCGAAGCAACGCTCCGTGTGGTGGAGCAGGCGCGTTTTGCTGCCGCATTCACCTTTATCTACTCGCCGCGTCCTGGCACCCCTGCAGCGGACTTGCCTCCAGTTCCGGAGGACGTGATCAAGGAGCGCTATGCCCGCCTCACTGCACTCCAGGAGCGTATCTCCGAGGAGGAGAACCGGGCTCAAGAAGGCAAAACCGTCGAGGTGCTGGTATCCGAGGGCGAAGGGCGCAAGGACGGGGCGACGCATCGCGTGTCGGGCCGTGCTGCTGACAATCGGCTGGTTCACGTGGCGCTGCCGCGCGACTGTGAGCCGGGCGCGCGCCCGCGGCCGGGTGACATGGTGCGCGCGGTTGTGACCCACGGTGCTCCCCATCACCTGGTGGCCGATTCGGCGCTGCACGGGGGGCTGTTTGAGGTTCGCCGCACTCGGGCCGGAGACGCTTGGGAGGCTCGAGAGCGCCGTGCGGCGGAACTCGCTGCAGAAGCTGCGGGGACCGCACCGGTCCAGCTTGGCATGCCACGATTGCGGACGCGGGCGTGAAGGATTTGGCGGCCGCGGCCCCACAGTTGACTACACCGTATCCGAATGGGAGCCGCATCGTCGCTATTGTTGGCCCTACTGCGAGCGGAAAGACGGCCCTGTCCATCGCTCTGGCAGAGGCGCTCGGCGGCGCGCAGGCGGTGGAGGTCATCTCCGCGGACGCGATGCAGCTCTATCGCGGGATGAACATTGGAACTGCGAAAATCACAGACTCAGAACGCCACGGGATTGCGCATCATCAATTGGACGTGTTGGACATAGACCAGGAGGCGAGCGCTGCGGCCTACCAGCGCCACGCGCGCGCCGATCTTGCAGCGATTGTGCAGCGCGGCAAGATCCCCCTGATTGTGGGAGGATCGGGGCTTTATGTTTCGGCGCTGCTCGACGAGTTGGATTTTCCTGGGCACAGCGCGGTTATCCGATCAGAGCTGGAGCGGATCGCGGCAACCGAAGGCCTTGAGCCGCTCCGTGAGGAGCTCGCGCAGAAGGACCTGCGCGCTTATCAGACAATCGACCTGCACAACCCGCGCCGGGTCATCAGGGCACTTGAAGTTATACGGCTGACGGGCCGGCCCTATACGCCGCGCTTCCCGCGCCACACCAGCCATTTTCCCAGTGTCGTGACCTTTGGAGTTTTCCGCGATAAGGATCAACTGACTCAGGCCATTGAACGGCGTACGCGGTCGATGTTTGAAACAGGGCTACTTGATGAGACGCGGGAGCTGCTGAGCCGCGGCCTGCGGGAAGCGCCAACGGCACGCCGTGCCACAGGGTATGCAGAGGCGATCGAGGTGATCGATGGCACGATGGACATGGATGAGGCCATGGCGGCCACGGCATGCGCCACGCGCCGCCTGGCTAAAAAGCAGCGGACGTGGTTCCGCGCCGATCCACGCATCACGTGGCTGGATCTTACCGATGGTGATATTGCTCGCGCCGCACGCCTGATTGTGGATACAGTGGCTGGGTGATAGTTCCACATTTTGAGGGGCGCACCCTCACCAAAGGCCACGGAGCCGGCAACGATTTCATCCTGGTTCCGGATTTCGACGCTGCTATTGACATCAGTGCGGACGACGTCGCCGCCGTATGCGATCGCCATAAGGGTATCGGTGCGGATGGGCTGATACGAGTGGTCCGAACTGAGGCGTTGGCCCGCCGTGAGGGAATCGCCGTGGATGATCCGAGCGTCGAATGGTTTATGGATTATCGCAATGCGGACGGATCCGTTGCCGAGATGTGCGGTAACGGGGTCCGAGTGTTCGTCCATTACCTGCGGATTCAGGGGATTATTTCGCTCGCGGCTGGGCAATCTGTAGCGGTGGCAACGCGCGGTGGCACCAAACGAGTGAGCTTCGACGGGACGTTGTACACCGTGGATATGGGGCCGTATGAACTCGGAGGGCGCGTCTCGGTTGAGATACCGAACGTCGGCACTCGCGAAGGGTGTGCAGTAGCTATGCCAAATCCACACGTGGTTGTGCGCGTCAGCGAGGAGGAGCTGGCTGCCGCTGATTTTCATAGACCACCGGTTTACGATCCGCATCCGATCCACGGGACGAATCTCGAGTTGGTGAGTCCAGGAGGCGTAGCGCACATGCGCGTCTTGGAACGTGGAGTCGGGGAGACGCTCGCCTGCGGTACTGGAACGTGCGCCGTCGCCGTCGCATTACGGGCCAGTGATGGCAGCGGTGACGGGCAGGTGGAGATAGAAAGCCCCGGCGGGCATCTCTCGGTTCGGCTGGCAGATGGCAGAGCTTACCTGACAGGACCAGCAGTATTGGTTGCCGAGTTCTCGCTGCTCGGAATTGCGGGGCTCTGAGGCAATCCGCGGCGGCGCGCCGCGGCTACTCTCCGCTAGCGATTGGAGACGCCCCACTAGCGGTTGGAGGCGCTATGCGCGGCATCGTCAAAATGGAGAAGGAGATTCTTGTAGGCGGCGAATACGCGGTACCCCTTAGCGGAGCCGACTTTATCGCATCCGTATCCGTGGTCAAGCAGCCACTGTTGCAGTGAGTCCGCACCCAAATTGCGCTGTACAACCAGGTAGGCGACGCCGTCGTCCGTCAGCATATCCAGCCAGCTTGTGATCAATGCGTGCAATTCGGCCTTCCCAATGCGGATGGGCGGATTGCTCCAGATGAGTGACACATGCTTTTCATCTGCTGCGGTGAACGCCTCCTCCGGAGAGCACACTGTGGCATTGAGACCTGCACGTGCCACGTTGGTGGCGGTGAGCTCACGTGCCCGCGCGTTGACATCCACCGCGATCACTGTTGCTTGTGGTGCTGCGTGGGCGAGCGCGAGCGTGATTGGGCCCCAACCGCAACCGAGGTCCAGCGCGATGTCACCTGGTTTGAGCTGCGGATCGGGAACACGCGCCAGGAGCACCGATGTCCCCTTGTCCACTTTGTCATGTGAGAAGACGCCGCTGTCAGTGACGACGTCGTACGTTACGCCGCGCAATGTGACTGTCCGCTCAACCGGTTGCTCCTGCGACGTGGGATTGAAAGAGAAATAGTGTTCTTGGCTCACACGCCAAGGGTAACCAGAACGTGCGAGAATTGGGAAATAGCGAAAAGGGGTATATGACGGAACAACACGGCAACAAGGTGCACAGCGGCACGGTGAATTCCAGCGAAGACGATTTTGCCATCGACGTTCACGCGCACGAAGGAACCGCTCTACAGACAGATCCCGAATACACGGGCGCGCGGGAAGCTTCGTTACTGGAGCGCGAAGAAAGATCCTCGCTGCAGCGCGTCCCAGGGCTGGAACACGGAGTTGCGCGCGAAGAGGGCGTAGAGCTGGAGTACCGGCAGGTGCGGCTCGAACGCGTGGTGCTCGTGGGACTGTGGCAAGAGGGCAGCCGCGAGGACGCGGAAGATTCTTTGCGTGAACTTGCGGCATTAGCGCAGACTGCAGGTTCGGAAGTACTCGATGGCGTGCTACAGAAGCGGGCATTACCGGATGCGGCAACCTATTTGGGCTCTGGTAAAGCGAAAGAATTGGCGAATCTGGTTGCCCGGCGTGAAGCGGACACGGTGATCGTCAATTCTGAGCTCGCGCCAAGCCAGCGCCGGGCGCTCGAAGACGTGGTGCAGGTGAAAGTCGTGGACCGTACGGCGCTCATCTTGGATATTTTCGCCCGCCACGCGAAATCGCGCGAAGGCAAGGCGCAAGTCGAATTGGCGCAGCTTGAGTACTTGTTGCCGCGTCTGCGCGGCTGGGGCGAATCGATGTCGCGCCAGGCAGGTGGACGGGTAGCTGCGGGCGCGGGAATCGGTTCGCGCGGTCCAGGCGAGACACAGATCGAATTGGATCGCCGGCGGATCCGGGATCGCATGGCGAAACTCAAACGGGACATAGCGAAGATGGCCCCGGCACGCGAACAACAACGCGCCGAGAGGCGCCGCACTCGCATTCCTTCTGTGGCTATTGTGGGATACACAAATGCCGGGAAATCGTCGCTGCTCAACCGTCTGACGGGTGCGGGCGTACTGGTGGAAAACCAGCTGTTTGCCACGTTGGACCCCACGGTCCGGCGCGCTCGCACACCCGAGGGCAGGGAATTTACCTTGTCCGATACGGTCGGGTTCGTGAGGAATCTCCCGACACAGCTGGTTGAAGCATTTCGTTCAACATTGGAGGAAGCGGGGGATTCCGATGTGCTGCTCCACGTGGTCGATGCTTCGTATCACGATCCAGTGAGCCAGGTCCATGCCGTACGTGATGTGCTGCGCGACGTTCCGGGAATCAACCACGCACGGGAAGTAATTGTGCTGTCGAAGGCCGACATTGCAGACCCAGTGACGCTTGCAAGCATGCGTTCCACATTCCCCGGAGCGGTGGTGGTTTCCTGCAAAACTGGCGAAGGCATCGATGAGCTCCTCACGGTTCTTGACCGCGTGCTGCCGCGGCCCGCGGTGGAGATCCGTGCGACTATTCCATACGACGAAGGGTCCTTACTTTCACGGATTCACCGCACGGGCGAGCTCTTGGCGCCCGTCACATACACAGAGGAAGGCGCGGTGGTTCATGCGCGGATTCCCGAGGAACTCGCGGGAGCGCTTGAATCCGCGGGTATCGTAGCAGCGCGATGAGTGATGACCTTGTGGAGCTGAGCGAAGAGCTCCTGGACGACGTCGTCGCCGGAATGGGAGGTTCGCGCCGCGATGGCCAAGTTCGCATGGTCGAGGCGGTCGCGCAGAGCTTGCACAACGACGGGCACTTGTTGGTCCAAGCCGGAACTGGCACGGGAAAGTCCCTGGGCTACCTGATTCCGGCAGCATGCTGGGCCCTCACCGAAGGCAAGCGTGTGGTGGTCTCCACTGCCACTATTGCCTTGCAACGTCAGATCATTCATGCGGATGCGCCACGGGTTGCCAGCGCAATCCGAGACCGCATGGGCCTCGAACTGAAGGTCGCGTTACTCAAAGGGTGGAACAACTATGTGTGCCTGCGCAAAGCGGAGGGCGGATACCCGGAAGAGGACGCGTTGCTGTCACGGGCGGCCGGGGAATTCGGCGCTAGCGCTACAGGAGAGGAAGTAGTGAGGCTCCGAGAATGGTCTGCTACAACCGATTCGGGCGACCGTGACGATCTTGCCCCCGGCGTCTCTGATCGGGCGTGGCGGCAAGTCTCCATTACGAAACCAGAGTGTTTGGGGACAAAGTGTCCGGTGCGCGACGCATGTTTTGCGGTCCTTGCTCGGCGGGAAGCGGAAGAGGCCGACGTCGTCGTCACCAACCATTCCATGCTTGGAATCCAAAGCGCCGGAACGCCTGTTCTTCCTGATACGGATGCTTTCATCGTCGACGAGGCGCACGATTTGGCGGATCGCGTGACCAGCCAGCTCACCTCGGCACTTTCGCGCGGTGATCTCGCTGCGCTCGCGCGCACGCTCCGGCGTGTTCGAATCGTGGGAACCGGGCTGGAATCCGCGGCGGATGGATTAGCTGATGCCCTCGACGCCACGCCGGCTGGGAGGTTGACGCAACTGCCCGCAGACGTGACAGACGCGCTGCTGCGGGTACTAGGAGAATTGCAACAGGCAGAGGAGGATGCGAAAGATCTGCCAGCAAAACAAGAGGCTGAACTCGCAGAGAAGAACGTGGTGCGCAGCCGCATCCAAAGCAGCGCCGAAACGATAGAACGCCTCCTGTCCGACCGCGTGGCAGAGGGACAGCTGGTGCCCTGGGTTGGCAGAGATACGGAGGGCCGCTCGTCGATTTACGTGGCGCCGCTGGATATATCGGCGTCTTTGGCGGATAGGTTATTCGAAGGAAAACCGGCGGTATTGACGTCTGCCACTTTGACAATAGGCGGTTCGTTTACTCCGATGGCAGCCTCGGTAGGTTTCACCTATCCGAGCCAGGGGCCGTGGGAAGGCATCGACGTCGGATCGCCATTTGACCACGCCAAACAGGCAATTTTGTACGTCGCCGCGCACCTGCCCGTTCCGCAGCGCGACGGCTACGGATCGCAGACCCTAGACGAACTGCTCGAACTTATCGAGGCCTCCCGAGGTGGGGCGCTGGGGCTCTTCACGTCGCGGCGGGCGGCCGAGGAGGCAGCAGAATACGTGCGTGCGCGCACGGAGTTGCCAATACTGTTGCAAGGTGAGGATCAGCTGCCGAATCTTGTAGGTCAATTTGCCGACGACGACGGCGCATCGCTTTTTGGCACGCTCTCGCTGTGGCAGGGAGTTGACGTTCCGGGGCAGACGTGCCGGCTTGTTGTCATCGATCGTATTCCATTTCCCCGGCCGAATGAGCCCCTTACGGAGGCACGCGATCGGGCGGTGAAAGCGCGAGGCGGAAATGGTTTCATGGAAGTATCGGCTACACAGGCCGCATTGCGGCTTGCTCAGGGCGCCGGCCGACTCGTACGCACACACCACGATCGGGGCGTCGTGGCCGTATTGGACCCGCGGCTGCGCACCGCGCGGTATGCGGAGTTCCTTCTAGCTTCGCTGCCGCCGATGTGGCGCACCACTGATGGCGAGCAGGTGCGAGGCGCTCTTGCACGCCTCGCGGACGGTGGTTCTTCTGCGGAAGCATGAAAAAACGTGCTCTCAAAGTTTGCGAAAGTGGACTTCCTCTGAGATTAGCCAATCTGCCGCAGGAGACAACGGGAATACGTAGAATCGAAGCGTTAGCGTAGATTGTTGCCCCGCAACGAAGGAGCCAAATTGTCCGAAAAGTCTCAAGATATTCAGAGCCCCGAGGAAACGGCGCCCGATAAGCCCAAGGTTGCTCCAGTTCCCAGGGAAGAAAGCAATACAAAAGTAGCGGTCATTGGCGCCGGCGCCGTGGGATCGGCCTGCACGTACGCTATGAAGATTCAAGGCGTCGCGCGGCACTTTGTCATGTACGACATCGCCGGTGGAAAAGTGCGCGCCGAAGCGATGGATATCGCGCAAGGATCACAGTTCGCTCCTGAGTCCACCGTGGAAGGATCGGACGACATCGCGATCATCAAGGACTCCGATATCGTTGTGATCACCGCAGGTGCCAAGCAAAAACCAGGTCAGTCTCGGCTGGACCTCGCGGGGGCGACTATCAACATGATGAAGTCGATTCTGCCTGCCGCAGTTGAGCAAGCACCGAATGCCATTTTCCTGATGGTTTCCAACCCGGTTGATGTGGTCACCTATGCCGGCCTCAAGATTTCCGGAATGGAACCCGATCGCTTCTTCGGATCGGGGACTGTACTTGACTCCTCCCGCTTGCGGTATTTGGTTGCCAAAGCGTGTGGCGTTTCGGCACAAGCAGTTCACGCCTACATCGTGGGCGAACACGGCGATTCTGAAATTCCTCTGTGGTCGTCGGCGATGATCGGCGCCGTACCGCTCATGCAATGGGGCGAGACTTTCGATGGCAAGGTGCTCGATGATCGGATGCGCGATGAGATTCACCATGACGTTGTGAATTCGGCCTACGCCATTATCGAGGGTAAAGGCGCCACGAATTACGCAATCGGGCTCTCCGTCTCCCACATCGTCTCCACGATTCTGCGCGACGAACGGCGTGTGCTCCCTGTTTCGTCGCTGTTGAATGACTGGATGGGTATTTCCGATGTCGCTATGTCGGTGCCCACCGTGGTGGGCCGCGATGGTTTGGGGCGCAGGTTGGTGCCTCTGGTAACGCCACGGGAATTCGATGGATTGCGCGCCTCTGCTAATTCGATTCGAGAGGTAGCAGCGAAGTTCGGATACTGAGCTGTGAACCGCGCCACGCATACCGGGCGCGCCGCGTCACAGAGCACGAAGCACGGTGACTACTCTGCCGAGCACGTGTGCATCGTCAGCGGGAATAGGGGAGTATTCGGGATTGCGCGGCAATAGGGTGACATGGCCATTTTTCCGCTGAAACACCTTGACTGTTGCTTCGCCGTCAATCATGGCGGCAACGATTTCTCCGTTTTCTGCCACGGGTTGGCGGCGGACGACCACCCAATCGCCGTCACAGATAGCCGCCTCAATCATGGAATCGCCGGCAACCTTGAGCGCGAATAATTCGCCTTCACCCGTCAACCTGCGTGGCACGGGGAAAACATCCTCCACCATTTGTTCGGCGAGTATCGGAGCGCCAGCAGCAATTCGCCCAACGACGGGCACATTCACTGGGGCTGGGATATCGAGTTCAGGTTCATCGGGCACCAGCTCGAGCTGGGAGTGCTGGCGAACTGCGGCCGCTTCGCCATAACTCATGCCCAAGTCGGTGAGCTCCATCGTGCGTGGCCGGCGTGTATCGCGCCGCAGATATCCGAGTTCGGCGAGTGAGTCCAACTGATACTTCACCGACGACGTGGAGGAGAGGCCAACCTCATCACCAATTTCCCGAATGGTTGGTGCGTAATGATTCCGTAGGCGATGCGTGCGAATACACATCAGCACGGCCGCCTGACGTTCCGTGAGCGCAGGCCGATCTGGCTTCTCCATAGTGCACCTTCCGATTCGGGACCCAAAAATGTGTCTGACCCCTGTTGTTGGATGGAAATGATCCAGGGTGATGGAAACAGGTTATCGGCCTATGCCGGGTAGCACTCAGAGGCTGCACGGCGAGTCGAAATTCTGTTCTAGACACATGGTACCAAGAGGAATAGAATTCAAACAGTTGTTCGAAGAATATATGTTCGAAAATCGCATCCGCATTCTCGTGAGATTCCGTATTCCCACGGGATGTGGGAATACGGAATGCGAATGGGGCAGCTGATTGGGTGCCAAACGGGAACGGGCGGCAGCGCCGAAAACACGAGGAGACGAAAATGAGTGTCGCGGAACTTGACTCCTATCGGAACACACGCACATCATCGCAGCCACGATTCCGCTTGGTTTCGGGCTCCGCGGTCCCAGCGGAGAACCCACATGAACCCTCATGGGGATCTCGCCCAGGGCAACCAGCTCTCCACGTAGTGCCGGACCTGCCATATGAAGTAGCAGCTCCACATAAGCACGGGCGAACCGCGCAGCGCACGCGCGCACAACGGAATGCCGTACAGCACGCTGCCAGCGATCCGATCGCCTATGGCCTCGTGTGGGCAATCCGCGCAGCGATTGCGATCGCAGCGATGCTGGCGTTAGCGGTGATCGGCCTCGCAATCGGCTCACTGTTCCCGATCACGGGATCAAATTCATGGACCGTGCAATCAGGTGACACCTTGTGGTCCATCGCCGCTGACATTCCCGGCGCACCCGATACCACCACCGCGATTGTAGACCTGAGGGAACTCAACAATCTCTCCTCTGATTATCTGCACGTGGGTCAGGTCATCAAGCTTCCGAAATATGAGTAGTTTCAGCTGTGCGAAGAGACCGGCACCGCAGCGGACGTGGCTTTGCTACTATCAATAGGTGCGTTGTCCACTTTGTCGTTATCCCGATTCTCGGGTCATCGATTCGCGAACAAGCGATGATGGCCTGTCAATACGGCGCAGAAGGGAATGTCCCCACTGCAAGCGGCGGTTCACTACGCTCGAAACCGCAAGCCTTACGGTCCTCAAACGCTCAGGCGCAACCGAACCATTCTCACGCGACAAGATCATGACAGGAGTGGGAAAGGCATGCCAAGGCCGTCCCGTTACAGAAGATGATCTGGCATTGCTTGCCCAACAAGTAGAGGAGAAAATCCGGGAGACCGGTGCTGCCCAAATTAGCGCAGGCGATATCGGACTAGCGATCCTCGAACCGCTTCGGAAACTCGACGACATCGCCTATCTGCGATTCGCATCCGTATATTCCAATTTTGACAGCCTGGACGATTTCGAAAGAGAAATCGCCAAGCTACGCAAAGAGGAACACAGTAACACCAGAGCCACGGAATCACCGGCCCCGCCAAGCGCGCCCGAGCCTCAGGCCGCAGATGGCGCTGAGGGGGACTCTGACGCAGACGCCTCAGGAGCGCCGTCAGGAGTTTCTGCAGACTGAGCGGGCGCCCCTGCAGGCTGAGTACTCGACGCGTGCTTCTTAGCCGAGCCTGCCTGCGCGAACTTCTCCGTGAGTTGTTCCTTGGTGGCCGCCAGCTGCTCGGCCACGTGCGTCGATAGGCCCGTCACGGATGCAGAAACGGCAGCAGAGAGGGCTTCTGCACGCTCCTCAGCTGCTGACTGGATCTTCTTCCACTGGCCACCGTGCAATTCAAACGACTGCGCTAGCTCCTCCTTCACCACGCGCCGCATCACCTTGCCGATCTGGGAGCGCGGAAGGTTGTCGCGAACAGCGATGGATTTCGGCATCGCATAATGTGACAGCTTGTCCTGCGTCCAGCGGCGGACGGCATCGAGATCCACGGCCGCACCAGGCTCTAGAACCAACACTGCAACCACGGATTCGCCCCGATTCTCATCCGGCATGCCCACAACTGCAACATCCCGCACACCTGGCATCGATTTGATGGCATTTTCCACCTGGGACGGATAAACATTGAAACCGCCTTGGATGATCATCTCCTTTTGGCGATCTGCCATGACCAGGAAACCATCATCCCACCGTCCCAGATCTCCCGTACGAAGCCAACCGTCATAGAATACTTTCTCCGTTTCCTCTGGAGCGCCCAAGTATCCGACGAACACCTGTGGCCCGCGCACAAGGATTTCGCCTACGTCCGTGGCGTCTTTCGAAAGATCGTGAGGATCAGCGAGGCGTATCTCAGTTGAAGGGAATGGAACGCCCAGCGTCGAAGGCCGCCTCTCAGGAGACACCGGGGACCCGGACATGATCGGACTCGCCTCGGTCATGCCATAACCTTCGATGATGTAGCCGCCAGTTGCCTCTTCCCATCGGTGAGCCAATGCCGGGTCAAGTGCCATCGCGCCAGAAAAAGCCCACGCGATCGACGTAATATCGGTCACCTTCCCGGCGGCGCGCTCCTTCTCGTGCTGTTTCAGAAAACGATCAAACATCGGGGCGACGCCGGGAAACAACGTAATAGGTTGGCGCCGCTGGCCGGCCATAAGTGCTGCGACGTCAAAATTGGGCAACAACAGAATTGTTGCGGCCTTCGCGATGCCAACTCCAAGAACCGTTTGAAGCCCAAAGGCGTGAAAGAAAGGCAGGACACCGGCAATCGCTTCCTCGCCGCGCTTGACACCCTGTATCCACGCGATCGTTTGCGCAATATTTGACATGATATTGCGATGAGTGAGCTGTACCGCCTTTGGTACACCTGTAGTGCCGCCCGTGTGGATCAGAACGGCGACGTCGTCGAGCCCAGGCCGTTCCCCTGTGCCAGGCCGGTATACGGGCGCCTTCTTTACGATACGGTCGAATGAAAGGACACCCGCGGGCACATCCCCACGAATCTTGGCGCGCTGTGCCTTGGCAGATTTGAGCGGCAAAGTGAGCAACAAGCGCGAGAGATGAGGCAACTCGTGCGAAAGATCAACAGAGAGGTACGTGTGACCATGGAAGTCCCCATCCTCAACAATTCGCGCGAGAGTTTGCTCCCAGACGACGGCTACCACGCCGCCATGGTTTTCCAATTGCTCGTGCAGTTCGCGAGCAGGAGCCATCGGGTTGTGTTCAGCGACAGTTGCTCCCAAAGTCAACACCGCATAGAACGCTGCGATATGCTGCGGACAGTTCGGCATGATCAGGGCAACTGTGTCGCCACGGCGCACGCCACAGCGATACAGTGCCGTGGCAGTCTTCCCGGTCAGAGTGGCGAGTTCGCTATAGGTGATTGTTCTGCCAAGAAAATCAATCGCGATGCGATCAGGATAATCCCTAGCAGCACGCCACAGCAGCGAATCGAGCGGTTCAGTGACAGGTTCTATCTGTGCTGGCACTCCCGGTGCGTAATGGGGGCGTGCCGGCGCTTCGGCGTTGTTCATTGCGGCTCTCTTCCTTGCAACTACACGTAAGCATACGTCGCAGAGCGCCCGTGCTCAGTATTCGCGCTTGAGTACCCGCAATCGGATGTTCTGCTGAGAGTCACTCAGACGCTGCACAGCTTCTTCGGGAAGATCCGTGGAGATGTCCGTGACCATGTAACCAACTTCGCCCTCCGTAGCCAGGATCTGTGTGTTGATATTTGCACCCGCGTCCGCAAAGATACGGTTGACATATGCCAGGGCGCCAGGCGTGTTCCGGTGAATCCAACCGATGCGGTAGAGCGAGGAACGCGCCGGGCTGGTTGCGATATTCGGTATATTGACCGACAGCTCCGTGGAGCCTTTGCGCCAGTAATCGAGCACTTTGCCGGCCACAAAATAGCCGATCGATTCTTGTGCCTCCTGTGTTGAGCCGCCGATATGCGGCGTGAGGATGACATTGGGGAATTTCGTGAGAGGCGAATGGAACGGTTCGCCGTTTTTGTTTGGTTCCTCTGGGAAGACATCAATTCCTGCACCGGCAATCGAACCGTCTTCAAGCTTCTCGGCAAGTGCAGCGATATCGACTACAGAACCGCGGGACAAGTTGATCAGGAAGGAGCCGTGTTTCATCTGATCCAGTTCATGGCGCCCAAAGAAACCGGCATTGGAGGGCCGCCCATCCACATGAATGCTCACGATATCTGCCTGCGAAACCAGCTGATCTAAGCTGCGAACGCGCTTCGCGTTTCCGATCGCCAGTTTTTCCGCAAGATCAAAAAAGAGCACGCGCATTCCCAAGGCCTCTGCAACCACAGACAACTGCGAGCCGATCGATCCGTACCCGATGATGCCCAATGTCTTGCCTCGGATTTCATGGGAACCGTTTGCGGATTTCTCCCACTTGTTCTGGTGGAGGAGGGAATTCTTCTCAAAGACGTGACGAGTGAGCATAATCGCTTCGCCGATTGCAAGTTCAACCACGGAACGCGTGTTCGCGTAAGGAGCATTGAATACGGCGATGCCATGCTCAGTGCAGGCGCGCAAATCGATCTGGTTTGTGCCGATGCAGAACGCGCCAACTGCAGTCAGTTGTGGACACGCCTCGATGACATCACGTGTGACGTGTGTCTTTGAGCGGATGCCCACAATGTCGATGCCCTGAAGTGCGTCTATAAGATCCTTTCCCTGAAGCGCCCCAGGGACGCGGATGATTTCATTGCCAGGTTTTCCCAGTACTTCGTCAGCAGAAGAATAAGGGTTCTCAAGAAGTAAGATACGTGCCACACCTCAACTGTGGGGGATCGGTTCCATTTCAGCAAGTGATTCCCACATCGCGATACCCCCAGGGAGTTCGTCAGCGAAGACAACAGTGAGATGGCGGGTGGGCCTCGTCATCGCAACATAGAGATTTCCTGGGCCGCTACGCGCTATTTCGAGCGGATCCACCAGGACGACGTCGTCGTACTCCAATCCTTTTGCCGCCCGGGGCGAAACCACGTGGATGCGGGAGACGACATCTGTGCCGGAGGGATCGAGAGTCCATCTTGCAAGGCGTGGCAGAGCCGAAAGAGCGTCCGCTATACTTCCTAAAGCTGCATCGGGCGCTATTACGGCAAGCGTTCCGCCGCCTTCGCCATAGAGCGCATCCATTCGCTCGCACAAACTGGCTACGATGGCGGGAAGATCATTCACCAGATTTTCGGAATCCGTGTGGTGCAAGCTCAAACTGTGGGATAGTTCGCGTGCAGCACGCACTGAGCGCACAGGCGATCCGATTGCTGAGAGCACTTTTCCAGCTGTTTCCAAGATCGTCTTGGGAGTGCGATACGAGACGCTCAAGACTTCTTCGTGCAGATCCTCACCGAGCCTGCCCAGCAGTGTGCGCCAGCCGCCTTCCGGCGACCCGCCGGGGTATTGATCCAGGTCTCCCACGATGGTAAATGAGCGCGTGGGGCACCTGCGGATCAGCATTTCCCACTGCATGGGGGAGAGCTCTTGAGCCTCGTCAACGATCACGTGGCCGTACGTCCACCCGCGGTCCGTCGCTGCGCGCTCCGCGAGGGCGCCCGCCGTACCACTTTCAGAGACCCTGTCCGCTAGCATTGAGCCGTTGACGATTCCGCCGCCAACTCCCAGCCGCGAAATCGTCTCCTGCGCGTAGCGGCTCACTTCGGCCGCTTCGGCCTTCTTTGCTGCCGCTCGTGCGCGTTCCTCCGGACTCATGAAAGGCCCAAGCCTCTCCGCAATCTCGTCGATGATCGCGATATCCGCAATGGAGAAACCGCTGCTCTTGTCCCGTTCGAGAAGCGCACGTTCGTGTGCAGTGAGCTCCGGAGCGACTTCCTTGAGCAGAGCAGGACGTGCGTAGAGCCGTTTGAGCAAGTCGGTGGCCGCCGATGGCAGCCAATGCAAGTTGATGGCACGGCGCGCGTCTACGCTCGAGACCACATCGGAGAGGATCCACCCCGCGTCCTCGAACGCCACATTCTTTGACTCAGCAATGCGATGGGCGACGACGTCGACGAGGAAGCGTGCATACGTTTCGCGAGCCTCATTGTGAGGCAAACCGGTGCGCCGGGCGCGGCGTTGCGCTTCGGCAACGTCGTTGGGAAGAAGTGAGATAGTCACGCCGTCGATGGTAAGGGGTACAGGTTCGCGCAAAGGGCGTTCAAGAGTCTTTACCGCCCGGCGCGCAATGTCCTTCCACATCAGTTTTCCCTTGAGCGATGCCACCGCGTCTGATTCGGTGCGTGACACCGTGACCCCCGGTACCAAGTCCGCCATTGTCGTGCTCACAACATCCGATTCTCCGAGGGACGGAAGCACCTGGTCGATATAACGCAGGAAAACGGGGGAAGGCCCAACGATCAGTACGCCCGTGCGCGACAATCTCTCGCGCTGGGTGTACAGGAGATACGCTGCGCGATGGAGAGCAACTGCGGTTTTACCCGTTCCAGGGCCTCCCTGCACCACAAGCACACCGCGCGAAGAGGAACGGATCACCTTATCCTGTTCTGACTGAATAGTGGCCACGATGTCTGTCATCTTGCCGTCGCGTGCCTGGTTCAGGGCCGCCATCAGCGCACCTTCGCCCGTGAGATTGAGATCACTCACGTCAGAGGACGCCGTCAAAAGCTCGTCCTCAACCCCGGTAACCTGCCGAAAACGTGTCTGAATATGCCGCCGGCGCACGACCTTTCCTGGATGCGCAGCCGTCGCCTGATAGAAGGGCTCCGCTTGCGGGGCGCGCCAATCGAGTAGCAGGATATCGCCATTTGCGTCTTTTAAACCGATGCGGCCAATATGTTCGGCGGTATGATCCGCGAAATCTAACCGGCCCAACACGAGGCGGTTTTCCACGTTGCGTAAGCGGATCAGGTTGTCCTCGTAATGCGTGGCAAAAGAATCGCGTTCCGTGAGCTCGCCGGGGTTCTCTTGGCCGGCCTGCCTGCGCACCGCATTGAGCCGTTCAGTGTAACTTTCGCGTTGGCGATCTAACGCATCGTACGCCCGGTCAACATATGCCTGCTCATGGGCGATAGCTCGCTCTCGAGGTGACTGCACGTTCACGCCTCCCACAACGTCCAAAAGGTGACTATCAATTATCCGCTATTGGGAGGACTTTCGGCATTTCTGCCAAATATGTCACGTTGCCTTTCCTCGTTGCGCGCCTCCTCTTGCGCGAGCTTGGCGCGCGGCACATTCGCGTGAGAGCGAACGCGGGAATAGCCCCTGGCACACTGGGCTTTCAGTGTTATGTAAAGTGGTTACCAGTGGAAGGAGGGGTCGTGTCCAATTACGTCTCGTTCCCGTCGGAGCAACCAGACGCGCCAGTGGAATACATGGTCATGAATTTGGTGGACCCCGCGACGGATGCAGGGGCTGTTGCCCGTCTCGTGTCGCAGGCGCTCGCACCGCAACATGGCGAACCTGCTGCGCTCTTCAACGTTGATCCTCTGGTGGATTACCGGGCCATGCGGCCATGGCTCAATTTCAAAGACGGGCAGCTTCAGGGAATCTGGAGAGATGGCATCCTGCTTTCTCATGCTCGTGATATGGAGGGGAAGGCATACCTGCATCTCCATGGGCAAGAACCAGATTTCCATTGGGACGCCCTCGTTGCTGACATGTTGGATATCGTGGCACGCTACGGGGTACGTCATATTTATTCGTTCACTGCGATTGGATCGCCCACGCCACACACCCGTCCGGTGGATATGCTGGTCCGGTCGTCAAAGCCCAACGCGTCCCAGGAGACGCTGCATGCGGATTTTTGGTTCCAATCGTCATTCGCTGATTATTTCGAGTATCAGACCTCACGCGTAGATCTTGAAATGACCAACATCGCCGTGCGGGTGCCCATGTATTTGGTGGGCCACCATTACTCCGCGGGGGCTGTAGCGGCTCTCAACATGGTGACAAGTATTTCTGGTCTGCGCTTGCCGGTGGGAGATCTAGAACAGGATGCCGCAAGCCAGCAGGAGGAATTGTCCGAGCTCATGAATCAGAATGAGGATCTGACGAATCTGGTTCACAGCCTGGAGAAGGACTATGACGAAAAGGGCGGCACGCCCGGTTTCGTCACGGCGCCGCGGGCAGATTTCGTGGTGCCGTCCTTGGACGAGATTGGACGGGCGGCCGAACAATTCCTCGCTCAGGTGGACGCACCTGAAGGAACGCCAGCATATACGCCCGAGCAATATGACCCACAGGGGCTCACTGCGCGTCTGAACGCATTGCGTGAGCGCAAGGCTGGCGGTACCGTGCCCCCATTCGAGGTTCACAACGAGGGCAGGGCACGCAAGCGCGGGAAACACGCATATCCCCGCGATCCAGAATGACGTGTTATGCCGGTTCCGATACCACCGCGGCCTGAGGGCCCTAATACAGTGACGCACCGTGGTGCGTTCCTTGTGTGGACTGCGGCGGTTGCGGTGTATGTGATGGCGATTGCCGGACGCTCGAGCTTCGGCGTGGCCGGCCTCGAAGCGATTGATCGATTCGCGATTAGCGCGACCACGCTTTCCCTATTTACGGTAATCCAGCTCGGCGTTTACGCGGGTGCCCAGCTACCGGTAGGCCTTCTGCTTGACCGGATAGGGATTCGGCCGGTTTTGATCGGCGGTGCGTTGATCATGGCCGCAGGGCAGGTACTCCTGGGCGTCGCCGACACCTTGGGCATGGCACTGGCTGTACGTATCTTGATTGGGCTCGGAGACGCGAGCGCATACACTGCGGTGCTCCGGCTGCTTCCCGGGTGGTTCGCGCCGCGCCAGATCCCACTTATGACGCAACTCACCGGTATGGTGGGGCAACTCGGTCAAGTGATTTCTTCGATCCCCTTCGCTCTTGTGCTGGATTATTTCGGCTGGCAACCCGCATTTGTTGCCTCAGGTGGTGCGGCCGCACTTGTAGCACTTGCCGCCGCAACCTGGGTAAAGGACGCCCCAGGCAATTGCGTGCCAACAGAAGGGCCCGATCCGCAGACGCGTTCGCGCAATCGCGGTGGCTCACTGCGCACCGTCCTCGCAGAGCCAGCGGTGTGGTTGGGATTCTTTACGCATTTTTCGTGCGGCTTTATGCCGATGGTCTTTCAACTGCTCTGGGGCTCGCCTTTTCTCCAGGTCGTCAATGGTATGAGCAAAGCCGGAGCAGCGGCAATGTTGCTGATCCAGCCCGCTGCGGGGCTCGTGTTTGGCCCGATCATCGGGCGGCTCACTTCTGTTCATCCGCTGCGCCGCACGTGGATGGTGTATGGATCTGTGATACTAGGCGTTGTGGCTTGGATCCCATTTCTGATCGGAAAACCGAAACCCGTGTGGATGGTAGTGCTGTTGCTTCTGGCGCTCTCCGTTCCGTCGGTGTGTGCTGCTATCGGTTTCGATTTTGTCCGCACGTTCGTGGATGTACACCGAACGGGTACCGGCAACGGCATCGTCAACATGGGAGGCTTCGTTGCCACACTCTTGGGAGCATGGTTGATCGGATCTGTCCTCGACGCGAGCTCATCCCATGGAGTGTTTACGGCCGCCGATTTCCGGGTTGCGATGGCTTCGCAATGCGTTGTGATTGGAATTGGCCTTATTGGGGTTACGGTTTCCCGCTCCTACGTACGTAGGAACATGGCGCGTGACGGCGTCGTCGTGCCACCAATTCGCGACGTATGGCACAGGTATCGCACCATCGCGAAATAGTGCGGCGTAGTTCAGGCGACGTCGTGCAGTGCGCGCGCGCCACGCGCCCGTTTCCGCAACGCATCTTCGGGCAGTATCACCGCCGGCAACGGGAGGCGGCGTATACGGCGGGAGATCTCCGTTTCGTCGAAAGGCCGCCTGCCCGCAGCGATGACGATATTCCCCATGTGATGCCCCCGCACCACAGAGGGATCAACGATGGCGAGCATGTGGGGAAACACAGACGCAAGCGTCGCAAGCTCCTCATCGAAACGGTGGAGCCCGTGCGTGGCGATTGAATTCACCACATAGATCCCGTCACTGTGCAGCACGTCATGCGCCCGTTGTGTACATTCTGCCGTCCGCAACTGAATCGGGACGTCTCTGTGAATGAACGCGTCACGCACAATCACATCCCAGGTTGCGTGGGTCATCTCCAAAGCCCTCCGGGCTTCATCGGCGCGGATACGCAGGCGTGGAGAAGGCGGAAGATCGAACCACGATCGTACGTTGGTGGCAAGTTCGGGATCAATTTCGATGGCGAGCTGGCGCGAGCCCGGGCGGTCCGCGTCCAGGGCACGCGCAAGAGCGCATGCGGCGGCCCCTAAGTGAAGCACCCGAAGAGGGGCTGGCACGGCCCACACTGAATCGATAATTGAGCGCATGTGCTGCATATATTCGAACTCGAGGTAGTGAGGATCGTTCAGATCCAATGCGGAGGATTCGGCACCGTCAAGATATAAGGTCACCACGTTGGGATCAGCGGTGTTGCGCCGCAGCTCGGCAATCGAATAGCGCGTAGGGATGGGGCCGGAAGGAAAATCGCTCACACCTTCTACCCTACAAGGTAGTCCGTTGACCGTATGCTAGAAACTGACGCGAGGGGGAGGAGGGCTATGTCGCGGGCGCCCAGAAGCGCGCAAGCGCGCCATTCGTGGGGAACTGACGATTCTGAAACGCCGATTCTCCACGTCGATATGGATGCCTTTTTCGTGTCGGTGGAGATCATGGACCATCCCGAACTCAAGGGTAAACCTGTGGCGGTAGGAGGCCAAGAGCGTGGCGTCGTCGCGGCGGCCAGCTATGAGGCGCGCAGTTTTGGAGTTAATTCCGCGATGCCCGTGGGGCAGGCGTACCGTTTGTGCCCGCAGCTCGTCATGGTGGCGCCGCGCCATGACAGATACAGCAGCGTTTCGCAGCACATCATGAGTATCCTGGGGGATTTCACTCCTCTTGTAGAACAGATTTCAGTAGATGAGGCCTTCCTTGATGTGACCGGGGCGCGGTTACTGTTCGGCAATCCCGTCGCTATCGGGCAGCGCATAAGGGCACGCATCAGGGCAGAGGCGGGCGTTCCCGCATCGGTGGGAATCGCTGCCACGAAACATGTAGCGAAAATAGCGTCTGCGCATGCGAAACCCGATGGGCTCTTGCTAGTCCCGAAAGATGCGACGCTGGCGTTCCTCCATCCTCTGCCCGTAGGTGCGCTGTGGGGCGTGGGAGAGAAGACCCGCACCCGGCTCGAGCGTGCTGGTGTGACGACAGTGGGAGACATGGTGAACCTCGGACAGGCGCGCCTGGTCCGATTACTCGGGCAGGCGAACGGGACACGCCTGTACGAGTTGGGGATGGGGCGAGACCCGCGCGCTGTGGCACCAAACCGGATTGATAAGTCGATTGGGCGTGAAGAGACCTTCTTCGACAACGTGGCCGATCGTGAGGAACTTGAACGAGTCCTGCTCGCTCAGGCGCACGACACGGCGAAGCGGCTTCGCGCCAAGCGCCTTACTGCCCGCGGCGTGAGCATCAAGGTTCGTTTTGCGGATTTCACCACTATCACGCGATCGGCAACGATGACACGGCCGACTGCCGTTGCGGGAGAACTCTATGCGCACGCGAAAGCGATGCTGGAGGTCATCGCGATTCCGGGAAGCGGCCTGCGTTTACTCGGATTGCGCGCAGAACAACTTGTGAATGAAGGAAGTGCTGTGCAGCTTGCTTTTGACGATGATCCGCGCCGGAGGATCGCCGAAGACGCGATGGATGGCGTGCATGCGAGATTTGGGCTGGCCGCGGCGCAGCCGGCGTCGTTGGTCAAACCACAGCACGAGTGACCGTGTGAGGGTCCGTTCGTAGCTGAATCGGCGGATGGCGTGTACCCGGTTCTGTCCGCGCGCACTCGATCGGTATAAACTAGGAGAAGGATCGAGATTCAGGAGACGCGATGCCCCTGTCAGAATACGAACGAAAAATGCTAGAGGAACTCGAGGCGCAATTGGCCGACGAGGATCCTTCGTTCGCGGACACTTTGAAACAGGAGGCAGAACCTCAAAGCTCCACTCAAGTTTCTGTACGGCATCTCGTTTTGGGGCTTCTCGTTTCCGTTGTTGGAATCGGCGTGCTCGTGGGCGGGATCACCATCGAACAGGTGCTTGTGGGCGTATTGGGCGTCGTCATCATGTTCGCGGGATTCTGGTATATCGCCGAGGGTATCGGTTCTAGGCCAGGCAAGCCCGGCAAGGGGCCGCGCCGTGGCGGAGGAAACGGACCCAACCACGGTTCGCCACAGACTCCGCGGCCAGGGAGTTTCATGGAACGGCAGGCCGAAATCTGGGAAAAGCGCCGCCGCGGCGAACAGTAGCCTTGGCGTTGAGCGCTTCTTCACTTTCCTTCATCACTTTCCTCCACCCCTGCGGGGTAGGGCTATAGGGTCGGTTTTCTGGCGTTTTCCACACGATGAGTGTGTGGCCAATCGCAGGGTTTCTCCGTGGCGTTCGCATGGCTCGGCGCCGCGGGCCCGTTCGACCGGCGTGATAGAAATTTCCTCCACCTATTTTTCCTTGGAATAGCAACGGGTCTTACCCATTGACGCCCCAAAACACTCTTGCAGGTGGAGTGTTGTGGAGTAAAGTGGAGCTAACGTTCCCGCTGTGGAGGAGGTGGAGCAGTGTTCCTTGGCACCTATGAGCCGAAACTTGATGACAAGGGGCGCCTGATTCTGCCTGCAAAGTATCGGGAGCAGCTCCAAGGGGGCCTTGTTATGACGCGCGGTCAGGAACACTGCTTGTACGTGTTCCCGGCTTCTGAGTTCGCTGCGATGCACGAACAGCTGAGACAAGCCCCGTTGACTTCCAAAGAGGCTCGCTCGTACCTGCGTGTGTTTCTCTCCGGAGCCGTGGACGACGTCCCGGACAAGCAAGGAAGGGTTTCAATTCCAGCGGGCTTGCGCCAGTGGGCTCATTTGGAGCGGGACCTTGCCGTCATCGGCGCGGGCAACCGCATCGAGATTTGGGATCTCGTGTCCTGGAATGAGTATTTGAAAGAACAAGAGTCCGCTTTCGCAGACCGTGAGGACGAAGTGATACCCGGATTGTTCTGAGCCTCGTAGGAGTTCTTCCCCTGAACGCTGTGGCAGTTCCCCAGCTCCAGGGTGCAGGGGAGGAACTCTTGGCAAGGTGGAACGCCGGGCGGAGAGGAGCCGTAGTGAGCAATACGCCTCGCGCCGCTGGAAATGCTCTGCACACTCCTGTGCTTGTGGGCGAGTGCATCAGAATTCTTGCGCCTGCGTTTGGCTCATATACGGACCCCGTTTTGATCGATTGCACTCTGGGTATGGGTGGCCACTCTGAGGCGTTTTTGCGGAAGTTTCCGCATCTGCGTGTCATTGGTATTGACCGAGATGCTGAAGCGATCGCATTGGCCCAGGAGCGTTTGGTCCCATTCGAGGACCGGTTCACGGCGGTGCGCACAACCTACGACCGGGTGGACGACGTCGCCGCTACGGCGCCCGGTACGGTTGCGGGAATACTGATGGACTTGGGTGTTTCTTCGCTGCAGTTGGACGAGACGGATCGGGGCTTCTCCTATGCGAAAGACGCTCCCTTGGATATGCGAATGGATGTCAGCGCGGGCCAAAGTGCCGCTGAGCTTTTGGCGACCGCCTCTGCTGACGAGCTGCAACGCATTCTCGTGACCTATGGCGAGGAACGTTTTGCGAGGCGCATCGTTCACGCGATTGTAGAGCGCCGCGCTCACTATCCCATTACACACACGGCAGAGCTTGTGGACATTGTGCGGGATTCGATTCCCGCCCCTGCGCGGCGCACGGGCGGAAATCCTGCGAAGCGAACCTTCCAGGCCTTGCGGATCGCTGTCAATAACGAACTGACCGTACTTGAGGATGCGCTACCGCGTGCCATCGACGCGTTGGCGGTGGGGGGCCGCATCGTTGTGGAGGCGTACCAGTCCCTTGAAGATCGCATTGTCAAGCGTGAGTTCGCACAGGGAGCACGATCACACACGCCGGAAGGCTTGCCGGTAGAACTGCCGGGATACGAGCCCTATCTCTCTTTGGTAACCCACGGAGCATTGAAGGCGTCGCCTTCGGAAATCGAGTCGAATCCTCGGAGTGCATCGGTGCGTCTCCGAGCCGCAGAAAAACTACGGCAGAAAAGGAAGAACTAATGAGCGCAATGAGTTCCCCTTCTCGCAATCTTCGAGGCGCGCGCCCCGAGGCGGCACCAAGTGTACTTCCCCGGCTAGAACTGGTTCCGACCCCAGCACCAGCGCGCGGATTCTTTGGGACGGTGGCAACGTGCGTGGCGCTTTTCGTCGGCGCGTTTGGCGCCGTATTCTTTCTCAACAACCAAATGGTTGCGACTGCGTGGGAAATCCAGCAAACGCAGAAGGCCCTCAATGTGGCTTCGGCGCGTGAGGCGACGCTTGAGGATCAGGTGGTTTATGCGTCCACCCCTGAAGGACTGCTGGAAAAGGCGGAAGAGCTTGGCTTGACGCCGGCTACCACAGTACTTCACGTGGATTTGAAAACGGGCAAGATAATTTCGCCCGAACAAACGGGGGATTAAATGGCGAAGCGTGGTCTTCGGAAGTGGCGGAAACCGAGGCAGAAGCCCCGGCGTGCGGTGCCGTTGCAGCTGCGGCGCCTGCGTTCGGTGGCCGTGGTATTTCTCGTCTGCGCGTCTGTACTGACAGTGCGACTCGTCGATTTGCAGGTGGTTCGCGCTCCTCAGTTGGCGGCGGCCGCCTCAGAGTTCCGAACGCGCACCTATACGCTCCACGCGAAGCGGGGGGACATCGTCGATTCCACAGGTGCAGTGCTGGCCACGTCGGTAGAACGGTACAACGTGGGCGTGAATCAGAAACTTATCGGATCGTACGTGCGCTATGACGACGACGGCAATGTTATCGGTACGGGAGCCGCAGCGGCCGCAGAGGTTCTCGCACCCATTCTGGACATGGACCAGGCTGAACTGGGCGGTATCTTGCTGGGCGGCAAAGAGAAATCCACGTTCGTCTATGTGAAGAAAGACATTTCGCCAGAGACGTGGCGCGAGATCAACGCACTTGGTATCGCTGGAATCGAACCGGAACAGTATATGAAGCGTGTGTACCCGAATGGTTCCGTGGCTGGCAACATTTTGGGATACATGGGTGAATCGTCGGACGGCTCTGGCACCACAGTGGGCCAGGCTGGAATAGAAAAGTCGGAAGACGATGTGCTCACGGGTACTGACGGATATGTTTCTGTAGAGCTTGCCGGAGAGGGCGCGGTGTTGCCAAATGGTGAGCGTACGGAGGTCTCAGCTACAGACGGCTCCACGGTCAAATTGACAATCAATCGCGACTTACAGATGTCGCTTCAGGATTCGATCGACGAATGGACTGAGAAGTCGTCCGCCGAATGGGGCGCAGCGGCTGTGCTCGAGATCGGAACTGGCCGCATCCTTGCCCTGGCCGATTCCGATTCGCCTGATCCTGGGAACTTGGACGCGACGTCGTCGGACAACTGGGGATCGCGCGCGGTATCGGATCCTGTGGAACCCGGATCTACGGGCAAACTCATCACCTTTTCTGCAGCGATTGATCAGGGAGCCGTAACAGCGTCAAGCTTGTTTGAGGTTTCGTCTTCGCGCACAATGCCCAATGGAGAGACGATCTCCGATAATGAGGACCACGAGACGGCTTCGATGACGGTTGCTGGGATTCTCGCCAAGTCGTATAACACCGGAATCATTCAGATAGGCGATTTGATCACGGATGAAACCCGTTATGGCTATATGAAGAAGTTCGGCATTGGAAAAAAGACGGGGGTCGAATTGCCCTCAGAATCGGCCGGAATACTGTATAACTACGAAGATTGGGATCAACGGACGCACTATACGTCGATGTTTGGGCAGGGGTGGGCGTTAACTACCCTGCAGCTGGCGCAAATGGTTTCAGTATTTGGCAACGACGGTATGCTAGTCCAGCCACACATTGTGGATTCCATAATCTCTCCAGATGGCACGGAGACGCCCACGGTGACGAAATCGCCCACCCGTGTGATCTCCTCTGAAACGGCTGATACGATGCTGCAGATGATGCAAGCTGTTACGGATTCACAGTCCACTGGGTGGGAGGCCCGCGTTCCTGGCTATAACATCGCTGGCAAAACGGGAACCGCGCAGATCGCGGATTCATCTGGCGCCTTGACGAAGCGCGTTGGAACCTTCGTGGGTTTGATCCCCGCGGAAGATCCACAGATCGCTATTGCTGTGGTCATGTACGCACCGTCGGGCGCTGGTTATGGCGGCACCGTGGCAGCGCCGGTGTTCCGAGACGTAGCAACGTTCGCAGTACGGCAACTCGCAATCGCGCCTTCGACTATGCCCCTGGTCAAATTACCGTGGTATGCGAGCGAATTGAGCGGTAACCAAGGCTAAGCTAGTATGGGCCAATTTTGAATGCGGAGAAGAGCCAATGAATGACATAACGCTCAGCCAGGTGGCGGAGGATATTCGCGGTGATTTCCACGGTGACGGGAGCGTGATTGTCCGATCGGTTTCTACGGATACGCGCACGCTTGAACCAGGGGCGGTGTACTTTGCTTTCAAGGGTGCGCGGGTGGATGGAAATGCGTTGGCAGCGCAGGCACTCGCTCGTGGTGGCGTTGCTGTGGTCACAGATAGTCCTTCTGTTGCCTTGGCCTCTGGCGTGCCGGAGGACCGCCTCATAGTGGTCGACGACGTCGCAGGCGCTTTAGGGGACGCAGCACGCGCACACTTGGCACGGCTCAGGTCCTCTGGAAATCCGCGTCTCCAGGTGGTTGCGGTAACGGGATCCGTAGGGAAAACGACAACGAAGGATCTTTTATCTGCCCTTCTCGCATCGCGGGGACCGATTATCGCCCCACCTGGTTCTTTCAACAACGAACTGGGCCTGCCGCTCACGGTATTGCGCGCTGACCGCACCACGGCCACGCTGGTTCTGGAGATGGGTGCGGACCACATCGGAAACATCAATTACTTGACGTCTATCGCTCCACCGGACGCGTGCGCTGTGCTGATAGTGGCCCGCGCACACGTGGGTGAGTTCGGGAGCATGGACAATATTGCTCATGCAAAATCTGAACTGGTTCAGGGCACGCGCCCTGGAGGCCATGTGATCCTCAATAAGGATGATCCACGAGTGGCAGCAATGGCGCAGCAGGCGCATGGCCCGGTGACCTTCTTCTCTGTGGCACATTGTGCCGGGGCGGATGTGTGGGCGGACGATGTGGAGCTCGATTCCCTGGGACGTGCTCATTTCACCTTGGGGACCGGGCAGGGCAGTGCTCCGGTAGCGCTCCAATTAGTAGGACGGCACCATGTAGCCAACGCGTTAGCAGCGGCGAGTGTAGCGCTGGCATACGAGATTCCGGTGCAGGAAATCGCGCGTGTGTTGGGTGCTGCGCGCGCGGCGAGCCCGCATCGCATGGATGTCCGTGATGTTGGGGGTGTCACGATTATTGACGACTCCTACAACGCGAATCCCGATTCGATGCGTGCCGGTATCGCGGCGCTGAGGACAATAGGAGTACGCAGGCGCCGTATTGCCGTGCTCGGTTCGATGCTGGAGTTGGGTGAATCGTCTGAGGACGAACACAGGGCGCTCGCACACTCCCTGAAGGAGGCTGGTACCGGTATTCTCGTCACTATCGGACATGAGACAGCACCGCTGTGCAGCGAGGCTGTTGCAGAGGGGATCGAGGTCCATAGCGCTTCGAATGTTTCCGATGCGGTTGCGCGTGTGCGGGAAATACTTCGGCCAGGAGATGTGGTACTTCTCAAAGGCTCCAACGGTTCGGGTGTTTGGCGTATCGCGGATGAGTTGCTAAGGGGGATCTGATGCTCACAGTCCTAATATCGGGTGTCACTGCCCTCGTCGTGACGTTGTTCGGCACGCCACTCCTCATTAGGTTCTTGCGAGTGCGCCATTATGGGCAATTCATTCGTCAGGACGGCCCAACGAGCCACGAGACAAAACGTGGCACGCCCACCATGGGTGGGCTGGTGATCATACTCGCCACGTGGGCCGGCTATATCATTGGTAACGCTGCGACGCTGCGAACACCTGATGCATCGGGTTTGCTGTTGCTCTTTCTCATGACTGGCTTGGGGCTGATCGGATTCCTTGACGATTTCATGAAGATCCGCCACAGGCAATCTCTTGGTCTGACTCCGTGG
Source organism: Ancrocorticia sp. (assembly GCA_022648165.1). GTDB lineage: Bacteria > Actinomycetota > Actinomycetes > Actinomycetales > Actinomycetaceae > Changpingibacter. The sequence continues at coordinate 20,533 of JALCLX010000007.1, read as the reverse complement.
GCGAAGATTGTCGGCCAAGGCCTTGTGGGGATAATTTTCGCTGTGCTCGCTCTTTCGTTCCGCGACGCAAACAATCGGAATCCTGCATCAACACATATTTCGTTGGTGCGGGACACGGGAATTGATCTGGCTTTTGGCGGTTGGATACTGGGTGTGATCTTCTTCGTCGTATGGGCGAATTTCCTCATCACGGCGTGGTCGAACGCTGTCAATCTGACCGACGGACTGGACGGTTTGGCCGCCGGCGCGTCCATGGCGGCTTTCGGCGCCTACCTTATCGTCACCATCTGGCAGATGAATCAGGCATGCCACGGCGTGTTGACAGATGCGCCAGGATGCTACGACGTGCGTGATCCGCGAGACCTGGCGGTGGTGTGCGCGGCGATCGTGGGAGCCTGCCTCGGTTTCCTGTGGTGGAACACCTCTCCTGCTCAAATCTTTATGGGTGACACCGGATCTCTGGCACTGGGAGGCGCGTTTGCAGGTATCTCGATCCTGACGCGTACGGAGTTCTTGGCGCTCCTTATCGGCGGACTGTTCCTCATTGAGGTGCTCTCCGATGTGGTGCAGGTGGGATTCTTCAAAGCCACGCGGCGCCGAATCTTCAAGATGGCGCCTCTTCACCATCATTTCGAATTGCTCGGATGGAAAGAAGTAACCGTGGTGGTCAGATTTTGGATTATTGCGATCCTGTTCGCAATTATCGGAATTGGTTTGTTCTACGGTGAATGGTTGGCGTGGCAATGACGGAGAATACTGTGGCAACAAATTCGGGAGCGGCGCAGTTCGATTCGCGCCGCATCGCCGTGGTCGGAATCGGCAAATCTGGGCGCGCAGTTCTGGACGTTCTTGGGCGCCTTACGTGCGCTGAACTGAGTGCCTGGGACGCTGATCCCGGCGCACTCGCCGGGCTTGCTTCACCCGTCCGTGCGGAGAGCTACGCCGATCCGCAGGAGCTGGCGCAGCACGTTATCGCCTGGCATCCGGATCTCATTGTTCCAGCACCGGCGATCTCCGAATTGGCGCCGTTGTACCAAGAAGCGGCGCGAGCACACATTCCCCTCATGGGAGAGATCGAGCTCGCATGGCGCTTACGCGCAGTAGATGGTACAGGCGAGGCGGCGCCGTGGCTGTGCGTCACGGGGACGAATGGAAAGACCACCACTGTGTCGATGGCCGCCGCGATTCTCCAGAAGGCGGGGCTGGGTGGCACCCCATTGGGCAATATTGGGAATCCTGCTATCACGGAGACTACGCGGTGCGATACCGGGCGCGCGCAGGCCTTCGTGCTAGAGCTTTCGTCATTTCAATTGCGAGTCACGTCCACTATGCAGCCGCACGCGGCCATGTGCCTCAACATTGACGACGACCACCTGGAATGGCATGGCAGTTTCGCGGCATATCGCAACGCGAAGGCGCGGATTTACCACGGGGTGCGAAATGCGTGCCTCTACCCAGTGGGCGATGCCGTGGTGCAACGGATGGTGGATGAGGCCGACGTGGCTGAAGGCGCGCGCGCAATCGGCGTGACGCCAGGGGTTCCTGCTGTGGGCCAGATTGGCGTGGTTGAAGGCATTGTGGTGGACCGCGCATTTTGCGAGGGGCACCTGCGTGGTGAAGCGCTCGAGTTGTTTGAGCTTTCGGATCTGGCTCATTTGGCACCGGCTGGCGGAGAGCTGCCGCTGCACATCGTGAAGGACGCTCTTGCGGCCAGTGCGTTAGTGCGTTCTCTCGGAGTGGTGCCCACGGTGATTCGCGCCGCATTGCGAGAATTCCAATCTGGCAAACACAGAATAGAGCTTGTCGGTACGCGCGGCGGAGTGCACTTCGTGGACGATTCAAAGGCGACTAACGCGCATGCCACCCGGGCCTCTTTGCTTGCACAACCTGACGATTCTGTCGTATGGATCGTTGGTGGTTTGGCAAAAGGAGCGCGTTTTGAACACCTTGTCGCAGATGTGCGGCCCAAAATTCACGCCGCCGTGGTGATTGGGACAGATCAAGACGTATGGCGTGCCGCGTTTTCCGATGCGACTTTCCCGGTGACATGGATCGATCCAGCGAGCACTGAGCCGATGGCGCAGGCGGTGCGCGCTAGCCAGGTCTACGCGCGGCCGGGGGACACGGTGTTGCTGGCGCCGGCGACGGCGTCGTTCGACCAGTTCGCGTCTTACGCAGACCGGGGAGACAAATTCCGCGAAGCTGTGGAGGCGATCGATGGCTAATGCGGCGCTCGGAAAGAAAGGTGCGGCCGGGCCGGCAGTGACTCCTCCGCGCCGGATCGACGCCGCCGTAATGCGCGATGAGATGCACCGGGCAGTCATACTCATTGCACTCTCGACCTTCGTTCTACTGCTCATCGGTGTTGTCATGGTGTATTCGGCCACGGCTCCCACAGGGCTGCGCAATGCGGTTGTCAACGACACCAGCAATCCGTTCGAGGTGGCGAACACGCAGCTGTTCTACTCGCTCGTTGGCGTGTTCCTCGCAATCATTGCGGCGCTGCTACCATCCCGCTTCTATCGCCGCTTCGCTGTGGGGCTCTTCGCATTGGGGATTGGGCTTCAGCTACTGGTGATTACACCACTTGGCGTGGTGCGCAACGGCAACCGCAACTGGGTGAGTTTTGGGGGGATACTCCAGATTCAACCATCCGAGTTTCTCAAAATAGCGACGATCGTGTTTTTGGCCGCGGCGTTGGCACGGCTGCGGCCTGAAACCGCAACGTGGAAAGATTATGTTATTCCCGCGGGCCTGGGGACTGCCATCGGCGTCATCTCGATCATGGTGGGTCGCGATATGGGCACGGCGCTCATGTATGTCATGATCGCTTTGGGGATGTTCTGGCTAGCAGGCTTGCCTGGCAGATATCTGCTCAGTATTGCTGGTTTTGGGGTGCTGTTGGCAGCTGTGGCCGTCGCTGCGGATCCGTCCCGTTTGGAGCGCGTGACATATTACTTCGGCACCCTCTTTAGCCTCCCGGATTCCGTTTCCCCCACGCAACAAGACTACGCGTTGTGGGCATTTGGCTCAGGCGGCATAGGCGGTTCCGGCTTGGGAACGGGTGCAGAGAAGTGGCCCGGAAATTTGGCGGAAGCACAAACAGATTTCATTTTTGCAGTCATCGGTGAGGAGCTGGGGCTCGGGGGCTGTTTGGTTGTCATCGCGCTCTTTATCGTGCTCGGTTGGTCGCTCACACGGATTTGCCGTTTCCACCCGGACAAATTCGCCCGATTTACCGCGGGAGGAGTGGCAGTGTGGCTGACCGGCCAAGCGCTGATGAATATGCTAGTGGTGACAGGGGTTCTTCCGGTGTTTGGTGTGCCGCTTCCTTTCATCTCACAGGGGGGTTCCGCTGTTCTGGCTGGTCTGCTGGGTATTGGAGTGGCGGAATCCATGGCGCTATCAGCTCCTGGCGTGCGCGAATCTTTCCGAGTGCGCCACCATCTTGCATTCCGGGCACGCGCGTTGGTTAGAAGGGGGACACATGAGTAATTTGCACGTGGTGCTTGCCGGTGGGGGAACTGCGGGGCACGTCAATCCGCTGTTGGCTACTGCGCGCGCGCTACACGACGACGGCGCCACCGTGACTGCGGTGGGCACTACAGAGGGCCTGGAGAATGATCTTGTCCCTGCTGCCGGCGTTCCACTTCGCACTATCGAACGGGCGCCTTTCCCGCGGCGGCCCAATCTTGCCGCGATCCAGTTTCCGCATCGATTTCACCGAGCTGTGAAGGAAGCGGGAGCGATACTCGATGCTGAGAGGGCGGACGTCGCCGTGGGATTCGGGGGCTTTGCCTCTACACCGGTGTATGTGGCGGCCAAGAAGCGAGGCATCCCCGTAGTAATCCATGAGCAAAACGCGAAGCCAGGAATGGCGAACAAATATGGTGCCCGGTTCGCAGCGGTGGTGGCACTGACATTTGCTTCTACACCGCTGGCTGCGCGCGACGGCGCAACCGAGTTGACTGGTCTGCCACTGCGCCCTGAGATTGCAGCGTTAGCGCGGGCGCGGCAGCAGGATCCGCGCGCAGGCCGAGCTGAGGCAGCAGTGCGTTTAGGCGTGGACCCTGACTTTGTCACCTTGGTGGTAACCGGTGGATCGTTGGGCGCGCAACACCTCAATGACGTCATGACTCAGTCGCTGCCCTTGTTTGAGGGCATCCAGGTTGTTCATCTGACGGGTAAAGGCAAAGATGAACGGGTGCGTGCTGCGAGCGCGGAGGTACCCCATTACCGTGTGTTTGATTACTTGCAGACGATGGAGGACGCATACGCGGTGGCAGATCTGGTGCTGTGCCGCGCCGGCGCGGGCACGGTGGCAGAACTGGGAGCCTTGGGGATTCCAGCTTTCTTCGTTCCATTGCCGATAGGCAACGGCGAACAGGAGCTCAACGCGGCGGATGTGGTGGCTGCAGGTGGGGCATATGTGGTGCGCGACGCGGATTTTACGGCTCCCGTGATGGCGGCCCGTGTTATTCCGTTGCTCGCTGATCCCGCGAAGCGCGCGGCTATGAGCCACGCGGCGCGTGGCACAAGTCCAATAGATGGTGCGGCTCGGCTTGCCGCACTTATCGAGGCAGCAGGAACGGGGCGGTTGTGATGTTCTATTTGATCGGCATCGGCGGAGCTGGCATGTCTGTTGTTGCCGAACTCTTGCAGCAGGAGGGCTACCAGGTATCGGGATCCGACGGCGTGGAGAGCGAAGTAACGCACTATCTACAATCTGTAGGCATTCCCGTGTACATCGGGCACTCGGCAGACCACGTGCCTGCAGACGCCGTCGTGGTCGTCTCCTCCGCTATACGCGATTCGAATCCTGAATTGGCGGTTGCTCGCAGCCGGGGGCAGCGGATCGTGCACCGATCGCAGGCCTTGGCGTTGGCGGCAGCGGGAAAGGACTTCGTCGCGGTGGCCGGTGCGCATGGGAAAACAACCACGTCGGCGATGATTGCGTTGACGCTCCAGGAACTCGGCAGAGATCCATCGTGGGCGATTGGTGGCACACTTGCGGGCGGCGGCGCTGGCGGGCATCTAGGATCAGGTTCGATTTTCGTAGCAGAAGCAGACGAATCAGATGCTTCGTTCTTGAATTACACGCCACGCATCGCAGTCGTCACGAATGTGGAGCCCGATCACCTGGACCATTATGGGACCAGAGAAGCATTTGAGGAGGCGTTCCTGGAGTTTTCGCGCAATGTGAGCGCTGGGGGGCTTCTGATCGTGTGCGGCGACGACGACGGCGCTGCTCGGCTGGGTATGGCCGCGTTGGCAGAAGGGCGGCGCGTGGCCAGCTATGGGCGGGGTGAACCCGTCCGCGGCGTGGAGCGGCACGTGCGCATCGTCGACGAATGCCACGAATACGGGTGTGCCAGCGGGACATTTGAGGATATAACAGGGAACTATCCTGTTTCCCTGCGCATCGTGGGGGCACATCAGCTGCTCAACGCCGCGGGCGCGTGGCTTGCGGGGGTAGAGCTTGGAGCCGATGGTACGAAGTTCGCGGCGTCTCTCCACAAGTTCCGGGGCACGCAGCGGCGGTTCGAATCTCGCGGCGAAGCTGGAGGCGTGAGGGTGATTGACGATTACGCCCATCACCCTACGGAAGTTGCGGCGACGCTCCGCGCCGCGCGAGAATTCGCGGGGGAGGGCCGAGTACTAGTGCTGTTTCAACCGCATTTGTATTCTCGGACACGCAATTTTGCGGCACAGTTTGCGAAGGCGCTTTCCGCAGCAGACGAAGTGATTGTCACATCCGTTTATCCGGCGCGTGAGGACCCGATCCCTGGAGTCGAAGGCGATGTGATTACCGAGCACATGGGTGGTGCACACGCCCGCTATGTGGCCGATAAACATGAGGCCGCTCGCCAGATCGCCCACGCGGCTGTGCCCGGAGATGTGGTCCTCACAATGGGCGCAGGGAATGTCACCGAGCTGGGACCAGAGATTGTGCAGGAGCTCTCAAAACGATGAGACCTCCCCGCCGTCCACCGCGTCCTGCGCCTTTGACCTCCGAGCAACCGGAGGGAAACAAAGCCGGGGCGCAGGTTCCAGAATCCACATCTGCTGCCACGCTGGCGCGTGTGACGCGCCCCGCACTGCGCGTTCGGCGGGCCGCGCAAACAGCACAGATAGAGCGCGCGCCACATGCGACGTCTGCACAGGACGCCCTTTCTGCGGCGGAGGACAGCGATGCGGCCGTCATCATTGAAGACGGCGATACGGCGTACCAGCCGATAGAGCATGCCGAGCCAGAACTCGCGGCTCCCATACGCATGTCTGCACGGCGTAAAGAGCGGCGTGCTGAGCATCGGCGCATCCGTGTCAAGCAGGCGTTGTCTGCTGGAGGTATCGGATTCGCTGTGTTGCTGGCGCTGTGGCTGGCGCTGTATTCGCCGTTGTTCGCGTTAGATCTGAACGATGTGAAAGTACGCGGTGCATCTAGCAGTGTGAGCGAGGAATCCGTTGTGGCCGCGCTGCAACCGTTTGAAGGGACGTCGCTTGTCCGGCTGAACGAAGCGAAGGCCGAAGCCGCCGTCGAGAAGCTCTCTATGGTGCGCCGAGCCACGGTTGCGCGTGCGTGGCCCACGGGCGCCACAGTGACGATAGCGTTGCGCACGCCAATTGCATGCGTGGAACAGAATGATTCTTGCGTTGCTATTGACGAAGACGGTGTGAAGCTTTCAATTCCAACGGATGAAGCTGATGCACTGCCCCACATGGTGTTGTCGGATTCACAGAGTGATGCCGGCAAGGCGAGCACTGCGATGCTCGAAGTCCTTGCAGCGTTGGATAGCTCCGTGCGGCAGAACGTTACGAGTATCGCGGTGGATAAGAACCTGCAGCTGACATTGAACATGTCAAACGGTGCGCAGGTCTTCTGGGGGCAATCTAGTGAAAACGACTTCAAGGCACAGGTGTTGGGTGTCCTTCTGGCGCAAAATGCCGGGTGGTATGACGTCTCATCGCCGCGCGCGCCCGTGACTCAGTGAGCGTTCGATACGAACGGATTTGCGACACGCCCAGCGTGGTCGTTGAATGAGGGCCGCGCGCACTCTAACTTGTCCGCGAAGTCAGACGTACAGAACCTAAAGTGTCACTTGAGGTTTGAAAGGAAGAGGCCATGCCTACTCTCAACAACGCCGCAAACATCAAAGTCGTCGGTGTGGGCGGTGGCGGTGGCAATGCTGTCGACCGCATGATCCAGGATGGCCTCGCTGGTGTCGAGTTCATCGCGGTGAACACCGATGGACAAGACTTGGTCAAATCCGAAGCAGAGACCAAATTAGACATCGGACGTGACGTTTCACGCGGACTCGGCGCTGGCGCTGATCCTGCTGTGGGCAAGCGGGCGGCGGAGGAAAATGCCGATGTTATCCGTGCCGCTCTTGAAGGCGCCGATATGGTCTTTGTGACCGCAGGCGAAGGTGGCGGCACAGGGACGGGAGCTGCGCCGGTCATTGCTGCGATCGCGCGGGATCTTGGCGCATTGACAGTGGGCGTGGTGACGCGGCCATTCGAATACGAAGGCCTGCAGCGCGCGAACAATGCGGCAGCAGGTGTTGAGCAATTGCGCAAAGCGGTCGATACTCTGATCGTCATTCCCAACGATCGGCTGCTCGAGATCGCGAACGAGGATCTCACGGTGCTGGAAGCGTACAAATTGGCCGACGAGGTGCTCTTTAACGGCGTGAAGGGCATCTCAGACCTGATCACGATTCCCGGGCTCGTGAATTTGGATTTTGCGGACGTGAAGGCTGTCATGAAGGACGCTGGCACGGCGCTTATGGGCATCGGCTCCGCCACCGGCGAGGATCGCGCGATGCGTGCCACTGAAAGCGCGATATCTTCCCCACTACTCGAGGCGCGCATCGATGGCGCTCATGGCGTATTGCTCTCCTTCCAGGCGGGCCAGAACTTCTCTTTGAAGGAGATGGATCGGGCAGCGAAGCTAGTGAAGGAGTCCGTAGATCCTTCCGCAAATATCATCGTTGGCCAGATAATCGACGAAGCATTAGGCGACGAAGTGCGCGTGACGATCATCGCCGCAGGATTCGACGAATCGGAAGATCACCTGCTCAATCCAAACCGGGCCGTTGCCCGGCACGCGAGCGATTCGTCCGACGAATCGGAGAAGCCCGCTACACGGCCAAATCCTGCCGTACCGCCAGTGGTGCAAGGCGAAGAATTTGCTACCCCCGCTCATCCGTTCAAAGAGGCGCCCACGCCAGAACAACGGCCCGCAGCTCCGGAACGCCGTGCTGCGGAGCATCGCGGTGCGCCAGATCTGGACATTCCCGCGTTCCTGTTCGACGAGAATTAAACTGCCCGGCGTGGGAAGCTAGCGACACGCCACCGCGCTTCCCGCGCCGGTAGTTACTCTTCGCATACGGTGGCAGTACATGAAACACCAGGAGGGTTTGTTGCCATGGGGATGTTCCAGCGATTCGTCGATAAGGCCACCTTAAATGACGAAGAATATGAAGACGAATACTTCGAGGATGAAGCCGAGGAGGAGGCTCCTGAAGAGGATGCCACCTCTGACGTCACTCCTATCCGCCCGGTAGAGCCTGCGCCGGAAGTGTCCCGAATCGTGACAGCATGGCCGGTTACCTTCAAAGATGTTCAGTCATTCGCCGACCAGTTCCGCAAGGGCTTGCCAGTTATCCTGAATCTTTCAGGCGCTGATGAATCCGATCGTTATCGAATTGTGGATTTTGCATTGGGTGTCTGCTACGGATTACATGGCCAGCTCAATCAGATTTCTAATGATGTTCTACTGATGACTCCGCGCGCGATTAAGATGGAATCACATCGTCCTGAGGCAACCGACCGATTCTGAGATGTCTTTGTTTTTCTCCCTCCTTTCCACGCTTTGCTCGCTCTACACGCTGGTGTTGGTGGCGCGGGCGATATTCGATCTTGTGATGGCAGCCTCACATGATTGGCATCCCTCAGGTGCGCTGCTTGTGATAGCGAATGCGATCTACGCCATGACTGATCCGCCGTTGCGATTCTTGGGGAAGTACATTCCGCCTTTACGATTTGGCGGTATGGCGCTTGATATGGGGTTTTTAGTCCTGTTTTTCGGGGTGCAGATCCTGCAAAGCATATTTATTCGGCTGGTGTGATACGTGTGATGTGAATCTAGATGCGACAGAGGGCTGTGTTCAAACGTAACATTATGAACAGATGTACCATTATCGGGTAGTCTCTTCCTGTAGGTGGCGTCTGGGCCACACTGATAAAAAGTGAACTTTGTACTGTAAGGGGTGAAAACTCATGGCGCTGCTGACCGAAGACGATGTCATGAACATGCGCTTCAAGGAGCCAAAGGAGGTTTCTGAAGGGTATGACCAGGATGAAGTCGATGTATTCCTCGATCAAGTAGCTGATACTATCGGCGCCCTTACGAAGGAAAACGCTGAGCTGCAGAATCAGCTCAAGGTTGCTCAGGCGCGAGTCACAGAGCTTGAAGGAGGCACGGGAGCGCCGGTCGATGAGGCACCCGATTCCGCCACGTCAACCTCCGCATTTGTGAATCCAACGAACGAGGCCGAAGAGGCAACCGGGTTGCTCATGTTGGCGCAGGAACTGCGTGACCGGCACATTGCCGAAGGCAAGGCCGAGAGTGAGCGGCTGGTTTCCGAGGCGCAGCAGAAGAGCCAACAGATGGTTGACGATGCTCAGGATCAGTACAACCGGACGATGGCGCAGCTGGAGCAAGAGCGAAGCTTGATGGAGCGTAAGATCTCCGAACTGCGCGATTTCGAACGCGACTACCGGACGCGTCTGAAGAGTTACTTGGAATCGCTACTGTCCAACGTGGAATCCGGTTCCTCGCAGACAGAAGGTTTCCAAAACTAGAGCTGATACAGCAATGGGAAACGGCGGCGGTCCTGTGACCACCGCCGTTTCTTGTGAAGGAGAAGAATGAAGAAACCGGCGGCGTTGACCGGTGTGGTGTGGGTTCTGGCGCTCGCTACGGTGGCACTTGACCAGCTGACGAAGCAGTGGGCGCTGACTTCATTGACTCCCAATCAGCGCATTCCCATTCTCGGGAACGCGCTGGGATTCGAACTCATCTTCAATCCGGGCGCAGCCTTTTCATTCGGCGAGGGTGCTACTGTAGTCTTCACCGTCGTCGCCGGAGCTGTTGTATTGGGAATCCCGTTTGTCGCCAGAAAGGTGGCATCGCGCGCATGGGCGGTGTGGCTGGGCATCGTCTGGGGAGGCGCTGCAGGCAACCTCGTGGATAGGATCTTCCGCTCACCGGGCGCAGGGCGTGGACACGTCGTCGACTTCATCGCATATTTTGATTGGTTCATCGGCAACGTGGCCGACATCGCGCTGGTTGTAGGAATCGCGGCCATCGGTATATTGGTCTTCCGCGGCGTCGAATTCGGACCGGCAGCTGGTGATGGCGGCGCTCCCAAGGAGGACAATAATGGCTGACCGGCGGCTCTATCCCATTCCGGAGAGCTTGGTTGGCGAGCGAGTCGATGCGGTGATAGCGCGGGTAACGGGCCTTTCGCGTGCTGCGTCGGCACGGATCATCGATCGCGGTGAGGCGTGGCTTGACGGAAAGACGGTGTCCAGATCCGACAGGGTCGCCGCGGGGCAGTCTTTGGAGGTGGTAATCCCGGACCCACCACGCACGTCTCCAATTCCTACCGATATCGACATCCCTATACTCTATGAGGACGCGGATATTGTGGTTGTGGACAAGCCGGCAGGACTTGCCGCACACCCCTCGCTGAATTTTGAGGGTCCGGACGTGTTGGGCGCATTGATGGGGCGTGGCATTCAGCTGTCTGCATACGGACCGCCGGAACGCAAGGGTATCGTTCACCGGCTCGACGTCGGCACGTCAGGATGCATGGTAGTGGCCAAATCTGAGCTAGCGTATTCGGTGTTGAAACAGGCATTCCGGGATCGCACCGTCACGAAGATTTATCACGCCCTTGTACAGGGACATCCCGATCCTTTAGCCGGCACCATTGACGCTCCCATCGGCAGAGATCACCGCCATCAGTGGAAGATGGGTATCCGGGACGATGGGAGGCACGCGATTACGCACTACGAGGCGATCGAGGCGATGCCGGGCGCATCGTTGCTCAAGATCCATCTGGAGACGGGACGGACCCATCAGATTCGCGTTCACATGGCCGCCGTGGGGCATCCGTGCGTCGGGGACGATATGTACGGGGCAGATCCGCAACTGAGCCGCGCGCTCAATCTTTCACGCCAATGGCTTCATGCCGTTTCGCTGGGCTTTACGCATCCGCGTACTGGGGAATGGGTCGAGTTCCACGCCCCCTATCCAGACGATCTCGCGAATGCCTTGGGCCTGATTTGGAAAGGTAAGCGGTGATGATTCTAGTCGCAACGACTCCCGGCGATCGAGCTCGCTGCTATGCGATAAGACTCAACGTCTTTGTGCGCGAGCAAGGCGTGCCCGCGGATCTGGAGATCGACGATGCGGATGACGCACCCACAACGGTGCATCTACTAGCAACACGCGCCGGACACGATGTGGGCACCGCCCGAATCCTGGTGGAGGCACCGGGCCACTGCCATGTTGGCCGGGTCGCGGTAGAAAGAAGCGCCCGTGGTACGGGTGTCGGCAAGGAACTCATGGCCTTCGCAGCTGATTTTGCGTGCGCACAATTCGCCGATTCTCAGGGCACAGTGACGCTCGCCCTGTCGGCGCAATTGCATGCGATTGGCTTCTATGAATCCTGCGGATATACTCTGGTTCCGGGAGAGCAATACCTCGATGCGGGCATATGGCACAGAGACATGGTCCGCGTGCTGTCGTAGACTAGGCCCATGGCAAAAGACTTCGCGCATCTTCATGTCCATTCGGAATACTCGATGCTTGATGGGGCGGCGAAGATCAAGAAGCTGGTGGCGCAGGCCAAAGCGCAGGGGCAGAAGTCGCTTGCCCTCACAGACCATGGGTATTGTTTCGGCGCGTACGAATTCTATAAGGAATGCCACAGCAACGGGATCAAACCGATTATCGGTGTGGAAGCGTATATGACACCCGGTACGTCGCGCTTCGGATCGGACCGCGTGCTGTGGGGGGACGAATCGCAGCGGGCCGACGACGTCTCCGCCCGCGGTGCGTACACGCATCTGACGCTCTTGTCCTACAACAACACCGGTCTTCACAACTTGTTCCGCATGGATTCCCGAGCCTCTTTGGAAGGTCAGATGGGAAAGTGGCCGCGCATGGACATGGACCTGTTAGAGACCTATCACGAAGGCTTGATCGCCACTGCCGGTTGCCCGTCTGGAGAGATACAAACCAGGCTACGGCTTGGCCAGTTCGATGAAGCGTTCCGTACAGCGGGAATGATGCAGGATCTTTTCGGCAAAGAGAATTACTTTGTGGAGATCATGGATCACAACAACTCCATCGAGAAGCGCGTGCGCAACGACTTGCTGGACCTTGCCAAGAAGATCGGCGCGCCGATCATCGCAACGAATGATTCCCATTACGTGAAGGCAGAAGACGCCCCGGTCCAGGATGCGATGCTCTGCATCAACTCCGGTTCGCGGCTCAGCGATCCGGATCGTTTCACCTTTGAAGGCACCGGCTACCACTTGCGGTCAAGCGAAGAGATGTGGGATCTCTTTGGCGATATTCCGGGAGCGTGCGAGAACACGTTGATGGTGGCCGAACGGTGCAACGTTTCCTTCCAAACCGCGGCAGAGGGTGCTAACTATATGCCCGTTTTCCCCGTTCCAGCGGGGGAGGACATCACCTCGTGGTTCGTGAAGGAAGTGGAGAATGGCCTTCACTTCCGGTTTGGAGAGAAGATTCCCGACGACGTCCGTAAGCGTGCAAATTACGAGGTGGACGTCATTATCCAGATGGGTTTCCCTGGGTACTTCCTGGTGGTATCCGATTACATCAAGTGGGCCAAGAACCACGGAATCCGTGTAGGACCAGGCCGCGGTTCTGGCGCCGGTTCCATGGTGGCCTATGCGCTGCAGATCACCGAACTTGACCCCATCAAGTACGACCTGCTGTTCGAACGATTCCTGAATCCTGAGCGCGTGTCGATGCCGGATATCGACGTGGACTTTGATGAACGTCGCCGCGGCGAGGTGATCGAATACGTGGAGCGGAAGTACGGTGTTGACAAGGTCGCTCAGGTGGTCACATTCGGCACGATCAAGACCAAGCAGGCCTTGAAAGATGCATCGCGCGTTATGGGATACCCATTCGAAGTTGGCGAGCGATTGACGAAGGCACTGCCGCCTTCCGTGCAGGGCAAAGACATCTCCTTAGCAGGCGTGTACGACAAGTCGAATGAACGCTATGCGGAGGCAGAGGATTTCCGCCAAACTATCGCAGCTGATCCCGACAATCAGAAGATAATGAAACTCGCCATGGGCCTGGAAGGCATGACTCGGCAATGGGGTGTACACGCATGCGCAATCCTCATGTCATCGGTTCCCCTCACTGATGTCATACCTGTGATGAAACGCCCGGCGGACGGCGCCACGATTACACAATTCGAGTACCCTTTGTGCGAGGAATTGGGAATCCTGAAGATGGACTTCTTAGGACTCTCGAATCTCACCACGATTGAGGACACGCTGCAAAACATCATTGCCAATGGCAAAGAACCGCTGACGATCGAGAACGTGCCACTCGATGATCAGGCGACGTTCGAGTTGTTGCAGCGGGCGGATACTCTGGGCGTATTCCAGTTGGATGGCTCGGGCATGCGCGCGTTGCTCAAACAGATGAAGCCTACGGAATTCGAGGATATTTCCGCCGTTTCAGCGCTGTACCGTCCCGGCCCGATGGGGATGAATTCTCATATCAACTACGCATTGCGTAAAAACGGCTTGCAGAAGATCGAGCCGATTCATCCGGAACTCGAAGAGCCGCTGCGCGACATACTGGCAACGACATACGGCTTGATCGTGTACCAAGAACAGGTGATGCAGATCGCTCGCACCTGTGCTGGTTTCACGATGGGGCAAGCTGACACCTTACGCAAGGCGATGGGAAAGAAAAAGCTCGACGTACTGAACAAACAGTTCGAAGGCTTCCGCGCCGGAATGCTCAAGAATGGTTACTCTGACGAGTGTGTGCAGACACTGTGGGATACCCTGGTGCCTTTCGCGCAGTACGCATTCAACCGTTCTCATTCCGCATGTTACGGATTGATTGCATACTGGACTGCCTACCTCAAGGCCAATTATCCTGTGGAATTCATGGCCGCCCTCCTCACATCGAAAAAGGACAATAAGGACAAACTCGCGCTCTACTTGGGTGAGGCCCGCCGCATGGGCATCACAGTGCTCGTGCCGGACGTCAACGAATCACTTTCGGATTTTGCGCCTGCGGGGCGCGAGATTCGCTTTGGTCTTTCAGCCGTGCGCAACGTGGGAGCCAATGTGGTGGAGGGAATCATTCAGGCGCGCAAGGAGAAAGGCGCCTTCACTTCGTTCCAGGATTTCCTTTCAAAAGTGCCACTGCAGGTGTGCAATCGGCGGGCTGTTGAATCGCTCGTGAAAGCCGGAGCCTTTGATTCGCTCGGCTACACACGCCGGGCGCTGCTCTCGCGCGTGGATGAGGCAGTTGACGCCGCCGTTGCGGTGAAGAAAAACGAAGCTGTGGGCCAGTTTGATCTGTTCGGTGGCGCCGGGCTCGAGATCTCCAGCGGCGTGGACGTAGAAATCCCGGATATCCCCGAATGGGATAAGAAGGTCAAACTGGACCACGAGCGCGACATGCTGGGACTGTATGTTTCCGACCACCCGTTATCAGGCTTGGAACACGTACTGGAACGCGCTGCAGACACAACGATTGTGCGCCTGTTGAACGACGACGCCCCGGCGGACGGCTCAACGGTGGCGTTAGCGGGTCTCATCACGTCGGTCTTACCGCGCGTGTCTAAGAAGAACGGCAAGTTGTGGGCCACAGTCACCCTCGAAGATCTGACAGGAAGTACGGAGATAAACTTCTTCCCACAGACGTATCAGACTGTATCAACGATGTTGGTTCCAGACACGGTGGCCGTGGTGACCGTGCGCGTTCAAGACCGTGACGGCTCACTGCAGTTGTCTGCGCAATCGATGACTCTACCGCCGGCCGATCTGCAACCGGATGCCCCGGTGCTGGTACAGGTGCCCGAACGCATGTGTACGCGCACGCTCATGGCGTCTTTGGCCGATATCCTGCGTTCGTATCCAGGGAGTTCACCCGTGCGCCTCCATGTGAGGCGTCCACTTGAGACCACCGTAATCCAGGTGGATCGCTCGTTCTTTGTCCACCCGGAGCCAAGCCTCTACGCCGATTTACGCGTGCTATTGGGCCGGCACTGCCTGCTGGAACACTGAAAAACGCTGAGTCGGACGTCACGAAATCTAAAGAGTGATAGTGCGCCACACTGAGACTAGTATTTAGGGCAGTGCCTCATCCGCGTCTGCGCCATGAGCGTGCGAATCGGTTCCCTCACGTAACTTTCGGAGCTCTGCCATGTCCACTTCTCTCACCTCGGGCACGCCGTGGCGAGTGATCATTTACTTCACGATTCCGCTTTTGATCGGCAATGTTGTCCAACAGCTGTACCAGGTTGTCGATGCAATGGTCGTGGGACAACATCTGGGCGTCAACGCGCTCGCGGCAGTGGGAACGACCGGCGGAATGCTCTTTCTTCTGATGGGTTTCGCTTGGGGGCTCACGTCTGGTTTTGCGATCCCGACCGCGCAGGCTTTCGGTGCTCAGGATGACGCGGGGGTTCGCAGTTCGGTTGTAGCCGGCAGCCTCTTGACTGCGATTGGCAGCGTGATCGTGACGGTGGGTGGGGTGCTCTTCTCGCGCGATTTCCTGCGCCTGCTTCAGACTCCTGCCGAGCTGATGGACGAGGCGACCATCTTCGCCGTCGTCTCTTTCGCGGGTGCAACCGCGACGATGTATTTCAACTACCTTTCGGCAATCATCCGGGCGATCGGTGATTCGCGGACTCCGCTGCTCTTCCTAGTAGTGTCGTGCCTCATCAACATGGGACTCGTAGTTGTGATGATACGCGATCTCGGGCTTGGCGTTGCGGGCGCCGCCGCCGCGACGGTTGTTTCGCAGGCGCTTTCGGTGATGATGTGTCTGCTGTACGTTATGAAATACATTCCGGTGCTCCACGTTGGCAGGGCAGATCTGCGCGCCGGCATACGCGACATGGGGCGGCACTTGCAGATAGGCTTCCCCATGGGATTCCAGATGTCGATCATCGCGATTGGTGCACTCGCGGTGCAGGTGCGGCTCAATACACTGGGTTCCCAGGCGGTGGCGGCTTACACTACCGCGACGCGCGTGGACGGCCTGGCTACCGCGTTTCTCCAGTCGATCGGCTTGGCGGTTGCTACCTTCGTGGCGCAGAACTACGGCGCGGGGGAATACCAGAGGATTCTGATTGGCGTGCGCCATTCACTCGGTATCGCGATAGCGACCGCACTCGTCTTGGCAGTGGCGCTCATTTCTGCGGGAAATCCGATCGTCCGATTGTTCGTCGGAAGTGGGAACGACGACGTCGTCGCCATGTCTCACCAGTACCTGATCGCGAACGGCGGCTTGTACTTTGTTTTGGGAATCTTGTTTGTGACGCGCAGTGCGTTACAAGGCCTGGGGCAAACTCTGGTTCCCACTGTCGCGGGTGTGCTGGAACTGACCATGCGTGTTGGCGTGGCGATCGTACTGGGAGGAGTGTACGGATTCACGGGCGTTGTATGGGCCAATCCTGCGGCGTGGTTTGGTTCTGTTGCAATCCTAATACCGTCCTGGATCGTATCCCGGCGTGCCCTGCGGACCCATAACCGTACAGTGAATGAGGCTCACGCCGACGTGGCGTTTAAGTCCCACAGCGCCGCCTGCTTTCCCCGCTAGGATAGGGGAAAGGAGGATTGCAATGACGCACACCGCCCGCGCTACTGTTGTACCGCGCCCGCACACGTGGGCCCTGAAAGTCACCATGGCAGTGACCGGTATAATCCTGGTGCTCTTCATCGCGCTGCACCTTTTCGGGAACATGAAGGCGTACATCGGGCCGGCCGAATTCGATTCATATGCCCTGTGGCTGCGGCACGCAGGTGAACCGCTCATTCCTGCAGGCGGAGTGTTGTGGACGTTCCGAATCACGATGGCAGTAGTACTTGTGATTCATGTTTACGGAGCAGCCACGCTGTGGCTGCGTGCGCGGCGGGCGCGGGGACCGTACCGAGCGCACCGCTCCGGATGGCGCAGTTTCCTCGCCTCGCTGATGCCCCTTACGGGTGTGCTTATTGTGGTTTTTCTGGTGCTCCATATATGTGACCTCACCGGCGGATTAGCACCCATTGCGACGGCGAACTTCACGCCACTGGAGGAGGGCGGGAGCCCGTACGCTAGCTTGATCGCATCGCTTTCCCGTCCGTGGATGGCAGCAATCTACGGGGGCGTCATGGTACTGCTCTCGGCTCACGTGGCGCACGGAATTACCACAGCCGTGCAAGATTTCGGGGCGATGGGATACCGGTGGCGGGCGGTCGCCAGCGCGATCGCAGGCGTCCTGGCGTTGGTTGTCCTTGTGGGCAATGCATCTCTCCCATTAGCGATTCAATTGGGGGTACTCGCATGAAAATCTCATCGGTTTTCGGTGCGCAGCCGTGGCGTGCACCTGAGATGCGTATAGCAGGTGTGAAACGCGGATCGGTAGTGGACGGGCACATTCCCGATGGCGATCCAGCGACAGCCTGGGATCGCCGGAAGGATTCGTATCGCCTGGTAGGCACATTGGCGCGGCGCTCATTCACCATTGTTGTTGTAGGAACGGGACTGGCTGGTTCCGGCGCCGCAACTGCTCTGGCGGAACTGGGCTATAACGTGCATGCGGTGACGTTCCATGATGCGCCGCGGCGCGCTCATTCGGTGGCGGCACAAGGAGGTATCAATGCCGCGCGAGGCAGGGCAGTAGACGGCGATTCGCTCGCACGATTTGTTCGCGACACGGTCAAGGGCGGAGACTTCCGCGCACGGGAGGCTGAAGCTTTTCGCCTGGGCGAGGAATCAGTTCACGTGATCGACCACCTGTCTGCGATCGGCGCCCCATTTGCTCGCGAGTACGGGGGCAGCCTCGCAACGCGCTCCTTCGGTGGCGTGCAGGTCTCGCGCACGTACTACACGCGGGGGCAAACGGGACAGCAGCTCATGATCGCCAGTTCGGGAGCGCTGTTGCGCCAAGTGAAAACCGGGAAGGTCACCCTGCACACGCGGTGCGAGATGCTCGAGCTCATCATGGACGATGGGGTGGCCCGCGGCGTGGTAGTCCGCGATCTCCTCACCGGTGCCATCGAGGCGATATCGGCGCACGCGGTGGTTATCGCCAGTGGCGGATACGGCTCCATCTACTACCATTCCACGTTAGCCATGGGATCCAATGCGTCAGCGTTGTGGCGCGCCCATCGGCGGGGCGCGTATCTCGCCCACGCCAGCTTCATCCAATTCCATCCAACGGCATTGCCGGTAGTGGCGCAGACACAAGCGAAAACTACCCTGATGTCAGAATCGCTGAGAAACGATGGCAGAATCTGGGTGCCACTCCATCCGGGCGACACGCGCCCGCCACAGGAGATTCCCGAAGCGGAGCGCGATTACTACTTAGAGCGCATGTATCCTGCTTTCGGCAACCTGTGCCCACGGGATATCGCATCCCGTGCGGCCACGGAGAGGATTACGGCCGGTTACGGTGTTGGGCCGTTCAAGAATTCGGTGTATCTCGATTTTTCTGATGCGCTGGCACGCAAGGGCAAGGCGGCGTTAGCCGAACGCTACGGCAACCTGTTTACTATGTACCGCCAGGTGACCGGTGAAGATCCCTACACAGTACCGATGCGCATTGCACCGGGGGCACATTTCACCATGGGTGGCCTGTGGACCGACTTCGATCAGATGAGTTCGATACCAGGTCTGTTCGTTGGCGGGGAAGCCGGATGGGCGTATCACGGAGCAAACAGGCTTGGCGCAAACTCACTGTTGTCGGCCTGTGTGGATGGTTGGTTCACTTTGCCATATTCCATACCGAATTACCTCGCTGATCACCTGAAGGACGGTCTTTTACCGCTCAATTCTCCGCCTGTGGAGCACGCCGTTGCACGCGCCAGGACGCGCACGCAACAGCTGCTCGACATCGGTGGGCACCGGGCACCGAGTGAATTTCACCGGGCGCTGGGCGAAATACTCACACGGGGCTGCGGCGTGGTCCGATCCCGCCAGAGCCTGGAGGAAGCAATCGACGCTATTCGGAAACTCCGATCGGAGTTTTGGGTTGACCTCGCCGTTCCCGGCAGCGGCGCCGCCATGAATCAGACGCTAGAGAAGGCCGGGCGCGTGGCAGATTTCATGGAGCTCGGCGAGCTGATGTGCGTCGATGCACTGGACCGGGAGGAATCCTGCGGTGCTCATTTTCGCTCTGAGCATCAGCGCGGCGGCGAGGCACAGCGCGACGACGCCCACTGGGCGTGTGCCTCGCTGTGGCAAACCGAGGGCGGCGAGGGCAGGGGAACGCTTTGCGAGCCGCTGGAATTCACGCGCCATGTAGAACACCTGGAATATTCGGCCGTTCCCCTGGCAATTCGGAGCTATTCATGAAACGGACATTGGAGATTTGGCGAGAATCCGAGGGAGTGCGCGGGCATTTCGAACGATACACGCTGGAGAATTTGAATCCTGCGATGAGCATTCTTGACGTACTTGACAGGCTCAATGAGGATTTGATCCGCGCCGGCAGTGAGGCCATTGCGTTTGAGTCCGACTGCCGGGAGGGCATCTGCGGTGCGTGCGGGATGACCGTGAATGGCAGGCCACACGGCCCGCAGAGTAATACTCCAGCGTGTCAGCAGCGCCTTCGCGACTTTGACAACCGTATCATCCGCCTCGAACCACTGCGCTCTGCAGCCCTTCCGGTGCTTCGCGACCTGGTGGTGGATCGCCGTGCACTCGATCGGGTGATCATCGCGGGTGGATACGTAGGAATCAACGTGGGTACGGCGCCCGATGCTGACACGGAACGTGTGGGGCACGACGTCGTAGAAGAGACGCTGGATTTCGCGGCATGCATCGGCTGTGGCGCCTGCGTGGCGGCGTGCCCTAACGGTTCTGCCCAGCTCTTCGTTGGCGCAAAACTGGCTCATCTGGCGCGCGTGCCACAGGCGCACAACGATCGCACACGGCGCGCTATCGCACTGGTTGAGGAAGCCGAGTTGCTTTTCGGGCCGTGTTCTAACTATGGCGAATGCGCACAAGTGTGCCCGGCGCGCATACCTCTTGCGGCAGTTGCGGCTGTCAACAAAGAGCGCCTGCGCGCGGCATGTGCGCGCCGCGTCAGGCGCTCTGCCGGCTCAGCTTAGTGTTCGAGACTCGCGCGGACGATGCGCGTGGCTTCCACCAAGTTCTTGAGCGTGGCGATTGTCTCTGGATACGCACGCGTCTTCAGACCACAGTCGGGATTCACCCAGAGCTGCTCTGCGGGTAGAG
>JALCLX010000006.1 GCA_022648165.1 Ancrocorticia sp. | reverse complement strand
AAAACACCCAACAAACAACCCACCACCACACAACAGCAGCAGCAAGCCACCCATCAAATGCCACAAACCAAAAACATCCAACACACTATCAGACAACCAACCACCACACCCACACCCCACAAACCCCCAAAAAGGGGCGCTTACGAGGAAGGTTGACGCCCTAGCCGGTTCATCGTGCCCTCCCTGATCGGGAGATTCTCGATTCACCGCCGTTCGGCGACGTCTAAAAACATTACTCAGGAATGCCCCTTCCTGGCAAATTGAAACGACGTGGCCATTCCCACATGGGCCCACATTGTCGCCACGTGTGGCTTGGCTACCCCTGCCCCTTGTGCTTTTTCTAGCTAAAACTAGAGCTAACTGCACCTGGCTCCTGGCCGTTCGTCCCTCCCAGCTAGAAAAAGTAACGGCGCGGCCCGCAGCCCCAGACGCCCACGCTGGCAAACCCAGCCTCACGCACCCACAGGCCCTGCGCCGCCAAAAACTCGCGGTCGGTTTTCGCTGGCCAGCCTCACGCACCCACAGGCCCTGCGCATTAAACGCGTGAGGGGACTCTCAGAGCCCCCTCACGTTGAGATGCAGCACCTCCGGGTTGTGCCGTTGGCCTACCCGATGCTTGATCTCACTTGCGCTTTTTCGCCGGCACGTCTTCTACCGTAATGCTCACGGTAGCCACAACGTCTTCGTGCAATTTGATTGTCGCCTTATGCTGGCCGAGAGACTTGATAGGAGACGGCACCGTCACAGCGCGCCGATCGATATCCTTCCCAGTTGCAGCCGAAGCGACCTCGGCGATTTCCGCGGAAGAGACAGCGCCGAACAAACGGCCATTGTCTCCCGATTTCTTGGTAATCACTAATGTGGTCGCCTCCAAGGCCTCACGCTGCGCGTGCGCCTCTTCTAGCGAAGCGATTACGCGGCGCCGCCGAGCGTCCGCAAGCTGATCGACCTGCTTTTGCCCGCCCTTGGTCCACGGCGTCGCATACCCGCGGGGAAGCAAGAAATTCCGGCCGTAACCATCTTTTACTGTCACTACGTCGCCCACGGATCCGAGGTCCGCCACATCATGCGTCAAAATGAGCTTCATTAACGTCCTCCTCCTCAGCGAGCGGAGCTCGAGTACGGCAACAACGCCATTTCACGCGCATTCTTAATAGCTCGCGCGATCTTGCGCTGTTCCTGGGTGGAAACACCGGTTACGCGCCGCGCGCGAATCTTGCCACGGTCCGAAATGAACTTGCGCAGCGTTGCGGTGTCTTTGTAATCAATCGTGCCAACTTTTGTTGTCTTGAGCGGACCCATCCGCTTCTTAGGTTTGCGAAGTACTGGCTTCGGCATTGTCATGCTCCTGAATTATCAAATGGCGATGTTTCGCCGTACGTAGATATGTGGTGATGCTGAGAGCGCAATGTCACATTGTGTGTGACGGAGCGCTTAGGGCATATCAGAACGGAGGTGCGTCATCAAACGCCGAACCGCCTGCGGGTCCGTTCTGCCACGGATCGTGAGCCGATCCGCCCTGAGGCGCATCAAATGAAGCGCGCCCCTGATTGCGGCTATTGGAGTTCCCCGCCTGGTAGTTGCCGGAATTACCGCCGCTCACACGCGTGACTTGCGCACGTGCGTAGCGTAGCGACGGCCCAACCTCATCCACCTGCAGTTCGATCGATTGGCGCTTCTCCCCAGTGTTAGATTCGTAGGAGCGAACCGTCATTCGACCATGGGCAATCACCCGCATCCCTTTACTGAGGGACTCGGCAACGTTTTCGGCGTATTCACGCCACACGCTGCACCGGACGAACATGGCCTCGCCATCTTCCCACTGCCCGGTTTGGCGGTTTTGCGTCCGCGGAGTCGAGGCGACAGTGAAACTGGCCACCGCAACACCCGAAGAGATGTAGCGCAGATCAGGATCAGCTGTCAGATTCCCGACAATCGTCACTATTGGTTCGCCTGCCATGTCACACCCTCTAGGCTTCGAGGCGCAGCAACTTGGTGCGCAGGATTGCTTCGTTCAGCGAAAGCTGGCGATCGAGTTCCTGAGCAGTTTGCGCTGTCGCCTTCATCGTGACGACAACATAGATGCCTTCCGAGCGCTTCTTGATGTCGTAGGCGAGGCGGCGCCTTCCCCATATATCTACTTTCTCCAGGGAGCCTCCCTCATTTGGGACAACCTGAAGCAGCTTATCGACGACGGTCGCAATGTTCCGTTCGTCAACGAGGGTCGGATCAATGATGATCATCATCTCGTAATCACGCATGCTGTACCCACCTCCTTTGGTCTACACGGTCATGGTCTCTCCATGACAGGAGGGTAATGCGATGGATGCCATAGGGCATACCGGGAAGATTCTACCCGCCAAGCTATCCCGACGCCAGAGTGCGTCTATCCGGACGTCAAAGCGCGTTGGCTGGCAGACCTCTCAGCCGCCCTTTGCGCTGGTATCACCTTGCGTATCACTGCCGGCTGCACCGTTACCATTGCTATCGGACCCCGATTCGGTACCGTCGTCACCGCTTTCGGTTGTCGTCGGCGCCGAGGTTGGTTCAACCGCCGGCTCCGAAGTCTCCTCCTGCTGCTCGGGCGTTTTCGTCGTCGTTGCCGGTGCCGGCGCCTCCGTTGTAGGTTCTTGCGTCGGCAATGCGGATGGAGTTGCCGACGGCGTCGTCGAAACGCTTGGTTCCACCGTCGGTGAATAGCTGGCACCAGATACAAGTTCGCTATCGGGATCGGGGAAATCCTCAACGTCCATGTCTGCCGTAGCCGCTTTCATATAAGAAAGCCAGACGTCCGTGGGAAAATCTCCACCTGCGATCCAGGGTGAGATGCCACCGAAATTCGAAAGTATCTGCTGTTCACCGTTCGGCCCAATTTGATACATATCAACGGCTGTCACCATTTGCGGAATATAACCAATGAACCATGCCGAATATGGACCGGAGGACGTTCCTGTTTTGCCACGAACAGGCCGGCCAAGTTCGCTCGCCTTCTCCGCTGTACCCCCGGCACTCGTGGGTGCCTGTAACGCATAGCTCAGCGTATTAATAACATTCTCCGAAAATACGCGTTTGCCGGAATTAGCGCCGGTGTACACCTGAACACCCTCGGAATTGGTCACTTTGTCCACGATGTACAGATCGTGCTCTACGCCGCCGTTGGCATACATTCCAAACACTTTCGCCATCTGAGCTGCTGTTACAGAGGCTGAACCCAGCACGTTGGTCAGCGAATCATCCAATCCCGGCGTGTCCTCGGGAAGGCCTGCTTGAATGGCGGCCTCCTCCGTCTTCGCAGGGCCAATGTCTTCGTTCATCTGCGCGTAGACAGTGTTATCTGAATACTTGGTCGCCTGGAAAATTGAAATGATGCCATGGCTGATCGAATCAGAATTTGTTATCTCCGTATCGCCTATAGTGATCGGACTTATTGACCGGTAAGTATCCGCAAGCGTCTTCCCGTTCTCCAAGGCCGCTAACAATCCAAACGTCTTGAAAGTGGAACCACCTTGCGCCTGATCCTGCGTGGCGTTACTGCGTTGACGCGTCAGATAATCCTTCCCGCCATACATCGCATAAATCGCCCCGGTGCGCGGATCAGCAGAAATGAGGCCCACATAATTATTGTCAGGACGGTCTGATGGCAACGAGTTCACCGCATCAACGGCAGCTTGCTGCTTGTCCTTATCGATAGTGGTCACGATTGTGTAGCCGTTTTGGTTCAAATCGTCTTCTGTGAACTTCCCGCTGGCTATCAACTCGCTTGAAACCTCTTGCAACAGATACCCATTAGTTCCCGCGAAGCTGTTGGCAATCGTTGGATCGATGGTATCCGGGAATTTCTGCTGATCTGCTTCATCACTGGTGAGGTACCCCAGGGAGACCATGTTGTCGATCACTCGCTGCCACCGCGCCTGCGCCATATCCGCATCAACAGCCGGATCCCATGCACTCGGTGCTGGAATAACCGCTACCAACAAGGCGGCCTGGGATAGCGTAAGGTCACTTGACGAAATTCCGAAATACTTCTGAGACGCCACTTCAATACCGTATGCGCCGCGGCCAAAGTAAATTGTGTTCAGGTAATTCTGCAGAATCTCATCTTTTGATTGTTGGCGGTCAATCTTCAGCGCAATCAATGCCTCATGGATCTTTCCGGTGAACGACGTCGTCGTCCCCAAGAAGTAGCGTTCCACGTACTGTTGCGTTAGCGTCGATCCTCCTTGGCGCGAGCCTCCGCGTATGTTATTCATGAAGGCCCGAGCGATCGAAGGCAGTGAGATGCCGTTATTTGTGTAGAACGACTGGTCTTCCGAAGCAACCACTGCGTGTGCCACATAATCCGGAAGAGTATCGAGGTCAACAGGCTTGCGATCGTAATCAGCGAAAGTTCCAAGCGGCGTTTTCCCGTCCGAATAATACACGGTAGTCGCCTGAGCGAGCGCAAACTCAGAAGGGTCTGGAACTTTGGTCGTGGCGTACAGTGTGGCGAATGCGGCAATCCCGAGAGCAAAAACTGCTGAGAGTGCCGCAAGCACAAATCGCCAACTTGGGAGCCAGCGATGAATTGGCCCAAGCCCACGCCGTGGATAATTCCACCCCCTTTTGCGAGGAGCTTTCATTTTTGTTTTCTTCGAAGGAGCCACGCTACGCCTTCCTATCATTCGTCGAATCATCGTGCGTGTGTGGCACGTCTTCACTCTCGTGGGATATTGCCGGCTCCCCGTGGATGGTGGGCGGCCGCAAGGCTAAGCTTCGCAGCGTGTTGCGAATGCGCTTGCCCTGATCCGCCTGCATCGTGTCAGGTTCCGCGAATTCATCTGGAACGGAACTACCTGAGTCGAAGTATCCCAATTTCCGCTTATTCTCCGCATCTCCTTCGGGAATGAGGAATGCAGCAATCCAGCGCGTCTGCGCGCTCGAATCCACCAGTAACGCTTTTGTAAACAGTGTGAGCGGAACGGCAAGAATCGCACCGAAAGGTCCAATCACTACTGTCCAGAACAGCAGTGAGAGAAATGTGACCGTGGTGGAAAGGCCCACCGCATCGCCGGTGATTTTAGGTTGAAACACGCCCTGGATCACCGCATTGATAACCGAATAGGCGACGATGACCCACACGCCCGTGGTCCAATCATTGGATAAGGCACCCATGATGGCAGGCGGAATAACGCCAATGATGAAGCCAATGTTGGGAATGTAGTTCGTAATAAAGGAGAAGAGCGCCCACGCAACAGGCATGGGCACGTTGAGAAACTGCAACACAATGCCATTAACTACAGCGACGATCATGCCAAACACCGTGGACACGATCCAATACTGGCGAACCCGCCCTTCGAATGATGCAAGGGCCTCGTAGAGCATGAGATCGTGGCTCTTAATGATTGAAGCCCGCGAGTGCATCGTCATCGTATCTACCGTAATGAACAAAAGCGCAAGCGCGATAACAAAGAGGAGCCCTCCAACAGACGATACGGAACTGGCCGCATTCAACACCGTGGATACCGCCTGACCCACGTTCAACTTACTCATGATTTCATCAGTGATCTGATCTGTAGCGAATCCTCGATCTTCGAGGAACGACATGATCTGATCAATCCAGCCTTGAAAATCGCCGGCATAACTCTTCACGATATCTGGAAGGCCAACAAGCGACCAGGCCATTAAGCCCACAATACCCACGAGCATAATAGCCAGGGTGATCAGGGTAAATGTGGCCGCAACCCACGGCGGCACACCTTTCTTAATCAACCAGCGATGGATGGGACGCACTGTCACCACTAGCGTCAAAGCGAAGAAAGCCGGTGCAAAGATGTCGCGAATCTGGTAGATCCCAACAAAAAGAATAGTGGCGGTGGCACCCACCACTAGCAATGTCATGCCGGCAGGAACTCGCCGCCGCGGTGTTTCGGCTTCTTTCACTTCTGTCCTTTCGGCCGTTTGCTTCATCCTTTGCAAGTCTGCCCTATTGTGCCACCACTGCGCACGTGAGCTATCCCTCCCCGGTTTCCTCTGATTGGTTCCAAAATGGCAAGGCGAAAGGCCGGACTACCGCGTAGCCCGGCCTTTCGCCTTGCCAAGGATAACGCTAACGCTCTACCTCTCCACGGATAAATGCCTCCACGGATTCCCGCGCAGCATCGTCGTCGCGCTGTTCCATAGGAGACTTCATGAAGTAGGATGCCGGCGAAAGAAGTTCGCCACCTAGGCCACGATCGAGTCCAATCTTCGCAGCACGCACCGCATCGATAATGATGCCAGCAGAGTTTGGCGAATCCCACACTTCTAGCTTGTACTCAAGCGACACAGGAGCGTCACCGAAGTTGCGCCCCTCAAGCCGTACAAATGCCCACTTGCGATCATCCAGCCAGGCAACGTAATCCGATGGGCCGATGTGTACATTGTGGGGATCGAGTTTGCGGCGCAAATTCGACTGTACTGCATTCGTTTTTGAGATCTTCTTAGATTCCAAGCGCTCGCGTTCCAGCATGTTCATGAAGTCCATGTTGCCGCCAACATTGAGCTGGTATGTGCGGTCCAAAATGACGCCACGATCTTCGAACAGCTTCGCGAGCACGCGGTGCGTGATCGTCGCTCCGATCTGTGACTTCACATCGTCGCCGATCACTGGAACCCCAGCCGCAGCGAATTTGTCACTCCACTCCTTCGTGGAACCGATAAAGACGGGCATGGCATTGACGAAGGCCACTTTGGCGTCGATTGCGCATTGTGCGTAGAACTTAGCGGCATGCTCCGAGCCCACAGGCAGGTACGAAACCAGCACATCCACTTTCTTGTCCTGCAATTCCTTGACAACGTCCACAGGAGTGGCAGGCGATTCCTCAATCTGCTGCTTGTAGTACTTCCCAAGGCCATCAAACGTGTGCCCGCGCTGAACAGTGACACCCGTTGGTGGGACATCCGCGATCTTGATCGTGTTGTTTTCTGAAGCGTTGATGGCGTCAGCCAGATCGGTGCCCACCTTTTTCGCGTCGACGTCGAAGGCCGTGACAAACTGCAAGTCTCTGACGTGATAATCGCCGAACTGAACGTGCATCAGACCGGGGACGGTACTATTCGGATCTGCATCTTTGTAGTATTCGACGCCCTGGATGAGCGATGAGGCGCAGTTGCCCACGCCCACAATCGCCACACGAATCTTGCCCATTAAATCTCCTTGTTTCTTTTTCGAAGCAGTGAACCAGGACGCGCTTTACCAACACTGACCTGGCCATTCTTCTTTTGACGCTCTTTGTCAATCATGTTTTCAAGCCACGTTACTTCAGCATTGACTTGAGCTAATCCATGCCGTGCGAGTTCCGTAGCGTAAGAATCCGCATGCCGAGCCGCGGTATCTGCCCACAGTTGGAGGGCATCCCTACGTTCCAGCATTCGCGTGTAACGACCTTCGAGTATGCGAAGTCTCGTTTCCGAATCCGTTGAACCGAACATCGAGAACCGCACATCGAATGCACCATCTTCCCAATCCCCGGGGCCAGCGGAAGACAATTCGTTGTCCAGGTAATTGCGCCCCTTCTCGGAGATTGAGTAAATGATGCGCTTGCGGAGCGAGCCTGGGATTGACGGATCCTCATGAGATTCGATATACCCAGCCTCTTCAAGCCTGCGCAGCGCCGGATACAGCGATCCATAGCTGAGCGTGCGAAACGTACCCAGAGAAAGATTGAGCGCCTTGCGTAAGGCATACCCGTGCTGTGGTCCCTCGTTGAGGTATCCAAGAATGGCGAGATTTAAAACCTGCGCACGGGGTGTAACTGCTGGCACAACGATCCTTCTTCCAGAATGACAGTCTCATGATATATCGAATCGATATATCTGTGCCAAATTTCCACTGCGATTCGCCTCCGCGCGCCGCACTTCATGGCGTTATTCCGGCGTTGCACCGTTCAACGTGACCTCACGTGGAGTGTTGTGGAGTTTCTGAACCAGGTGACGGTACGTGAGCGCCACAACCCACACGAAAATCACGAGCCCCAATTGGACTGGCCGCGACCATCCTTCGTTGGGCAACACCACAATAGCCAGACCTGCCGCCGCACATTCCGCCATGTTGAACAATACGTCGTAAATAGAGAAAGCCCGCCCGCGATAGGCGTCTGCGGTGTCTGACTGCACAATTGTGTCGACCGCGATCTTTGCGCCTTGCACGCCGATTCCGAAGACGAACATACCCACCATGAAGATGATGAGCTCGTGGGTCCACACAATTAGAAGCTGACCCGCTGTTCCTCCTGTCAAACATATGAAGATCCAGTGAGACGGCGCTATGCGTTCGTGCGCGATAGGCGTGAGGATAACCGCCACAAAATGGCCAACGACCATCGCTCCCATGAGAGCGCCAAATGCCGTCAGGCCACCATCGGCATCATACGAATCGACAAGCAGATTACGTCCTGCCAATATGATGGTGATGAGTTCCATCCCATAGACAAAACGGTGGAGTGCCATCGTTACAAGAGCGAGCCCCGGTGTTCCCCGCCGAATCAAATAGACGACGGCGTCGCCCAAGTCGCGAGCCGCAGCCGCGACTTGTTGCACTACCGAATGCGAAACATCGGGGTGTTCCGGGCCAAGTTCGTCCTTCCCCAACGTGCGTGCCACGTACGATGCACCGATGTACAACAATGTAGCGATCACAAGCGAGGCAATCTGCTGCGCCTCTCCACCCGGCAGGAAGAGCCGCAGTAGAAACCCGATAACCGCTCCGGCACCCGTGGCAATACCACCCAAGGTGGGAACAACGGAATTCGCCATCAGAAGGCGCTCTTCTGCGACCACCGTGGGAAGCCCTGCGGAAAGACCTGAGAGCATGAAACGTGATATGCCCAGCGTGATCAGAACCAGCATGTACACGATGGCGCCTTGGCCCCACCGGTTCATGGCAAGAATCGTCAAAGTCACCAAGATCGCCCTGACGACGTTGCCATACACCAGCACTTGCCTGCGGCGCCAGCGATCCAGGAAAGGCCCTGTAAAAGGTCCGACAACACTGAATGGCAGAAGCATCACAACCAGCGCCGCAGCAACGCTGGCCGCATCTGCCATTTCGTCAGCACGGAAAAAGAAGAGCGAGGCGAGCCCGGCCTGCAGCATACCGTCTCCGGTCTGTGAAACCAAGCGAACTCCCAGGAGCTTCTTAAAACCAGAATTCCGGGACAACACCTTGAGGTCGTCAACTAGCCTCATCCTTCACCGCCTGTCGTTTCCGGCACGGGTACCGTTCAGTCACTCTCACTTTGCTCAGTCTGCTGGGACTGCCACCATGCGAGCAGGCGCGCAACAGCTTCGTCGTGGCCCAAAGGCCCCTCATCCAGACGGATTTCCATCATGTGATTTCGCGCCGCACCTACCGCGGGACCAGGCTTTAACCCCAGCAAAGCCATGATCTCCTGGCCGTCCAAATCAGGGCGTATCGCATCCAGTTCTTCCTTCTGTGCGATAGCGGCAATGCGGCGCGCCAATTCGTCGTTCGCCGCCTGCAGCCGTACCACCTTGCGCCGATTCTGGGATGTGATGTCTGCGCGAATCAGGCGAAGAAGTCGCGGAAGCAACGGGCCTGCATCCTTCACGAACCGTCTAACGGCCGAATCGGTCCATTCTCGATCCGAAAAACCGAAAGCGCGCAAATGCAGCTCCACCAGACGTGATACGTCTTTTTCGGTCTGCCTATCGAAACGCAAGGCTCGCATTCGCCTCGCTGCCATTCTGGCACCAATGACGTCGTGCCCCCGGAACGTTACCGTCCCATCTCGCTCAAATCGCCGCGTGGCAGGCTTGCCGATGTCGTGGAAAAGTGCTGCCAGGCGCAACGTGAGATCGGGGGATGGAACTGGGCCGGCCATCAGATCAGCGGGATCCTGTGCCTCGGCCGAATCGTCGTACAACGGGAGATCCTCTGGGCGCGTCTCCAGTGCGATTGCTCGATCCAACACCTGAAGTGTGTGCTCATAGACATCTTTGTGGCGGCCATGTTCGTCCACGGTTTTACGCAGTTTCGCCACTTCAGGCAATACGACGTCCGCCACGCCCGTGTACACCACAAGTTCAATCCCGCGCCGTGGCGCCGGAGCGGTCATCATCCGCTCGATCTCCGCCCTCACACGTTCCGCTGAAACGATTGAGAGGCGCGAAGCCATCTCTTCCATCGCTGCCATAACGTCTGGCGCAACATCGAATTGAAGCTGCGCAGCGAAACGCGCCGCTCGCATAATACGTAACGGATCGTCATCGAAAGACTGCTGAGCAGTAATCGGCGTTCTCAAGATCCCGGCAACGAGGTCGTCCACACCACCGCATGGATCCACCAGCACCTGCGAAGGCAAGCGCACTGCCATTGCATTGACAGTGAAATCCCGGCGGGAAAGATCACCTTCTAAAGAGTCACCGAAATCTACGTCAGGTTTGCGCGAACCGCGCTCATAAAAATCGCGGCGATACGTGGTTACCTCAACGGTAATCTTCCCTCGGTGAGCGCCGATTGTTCCGAACTGCCGTCCAATGTCCCACGTTGTACCGCCCCATGATGCCAGGAGTGTCTCTGTCTCAGAAGGACGCGCCGAGGTGGTCAAATCGTAGTCGTGTATTGGCAGGCCAAGAAAGGCGTCGCGAACTGGTCCGCCGACAAGTGACAATTCGTGGCCAGCATCTGCGAAAATAGATCCTAGTTCAATAATGGATTGAGGAAGATCAGCCAATGCTCGTTGACCTTGCATAAGAAGATGGGCACGACGATTGACCTGATCCATTTCCGCCCCCAGTCCCAACGCACGTCCTAATTTGCCTCGTGTCATCCTACTAGGGTGTCACACGTTGTGCTTGTTTCGGCATGTGATGGCGACGTATCACTACAGTGTGAAATATGTCCAGTCAGACGCCACATCCGGCACCTTCAAACCGGAACCCGCGGTGGAAACATCCACCGACGGGTTTTGGTTCGAGCCACAAATCACAGCTACCCGTAGTCAATGAAACCAGTGCAGGCGGCGCCGTCGTCTCTGTTCGCGACGGTAAAGCGTATATCGCCGTCATCGCGCGCAGAAACCGCGGCGGACGCTTAGAATGGTGCCTCCCCAAAGGCCACCTTGAGGGACTTGAGACCCCCGAACAGGCTGCTATCCGCGAAATCTCCGAAGAAACCGGCATTACGGGCCGCATTCTCAAACACCTCGCTACCATTGACTATTGGTTCTCTGGAAACGACCGACGAGTGCATAAGGTGGTTCACCATTTCTTACTCGAAGCGTTGTACGGCGAGCTCACAACTCTGAATGATCCCGATCAAGAAGCTGAAAAAGTTGAGTGGGTCTCTCTAGAGAAAGTATCGTCACGCTTGGCTTACCCAAACGAGCGGCGGATAATTGCTCTAGCTCGCGAAATACTTTTGGGACAGGGCTAAACACATGAAACGATCGATCGTACTGACGAGCCTTCTCGCCACGAGTCTTATCGTTTCGCTCACTCAGATTCCCGAAGCCCAAGCAGAGGAATATACAGCGGCCACCACAGGCATCAGCGCACCATCTGAGTCACTTGAATCCTCTGGCACGCCGAGCGTTGAGATTGTTGATGTCGGCGCACCTGTTCATCAGATGGACGCAGATTTGAACGTCACCGCTACCGTGTCCAACCCCACAGCCGGAGCCCTCGTCATCACAGAATCCACACTCTCCGCGCAAAGTTGGACACCGAATTCTCGGGCACGGTTATTCAGCTTCATGCGAGGCGAGGACGCATATCTCACCACTGAAGAAGTCTTATCAGACGACGTCACCGTGCCTGCGGGAGCCAGCACTACGCTGTCGTTCCACGTCACAGCCGAAGATTTGAACTGGGAAAATACGTCAACACAGTGGGGACCACGTGGCCTTGAGGTTGACGTGACGCTGCAGGACCAGACAGTATTGACCGACCGTTCACTCGTTGTCCTGGCACCCAATTATGACGTTGATCCCATGCCCGCTACCGTGGTCGTTCCGTTGACGGCAACCGCACAAGAATTGGCAGATGAGCCGGAACTTTCCACCATTCTCACGTCTATCTACGGCACTAGTTCCACGAGCTCACCTACCACGTCAAGCACCGAACCAGTTCTGGAATCTCAAGCCGCCACGGACCGTATCACCCACGAACTCAAGGCTCTGACCACGCAAGGAGTCACCGCCGTCATCGATCCAAGCATACTGACAAACGACGACGTAAAAATAGCGGCCAATACTTTTACTGGCACTTCCGGCACTGAACTTGCAATTACACCGCTATACGATGCGGATATCCAGTCCCTCATCGCTACGGGACACAAGCAACTCGCTCAGGACTCTCTAGCACAAGGCGCAAGAACGGCCGCAGATAGCGGAGTAGCTGTGACCACAAACCTAGCGCTGCTCACACCCAATACCGATCAACAAACCGTCTCAGCGCTCGCATCAATGGGGGTCTCCGGCGTCGTCGTCGCCGGAAATGAAGTTCCGGCTACGGGTTATCGGTATTACACGGCTTCTGGCCGGTTCGACCTCCCGCTGGATAGCAGCTCATCTATTTCCGCACTTGCGACGGATTCCGCCATGTCCGCTGCACTCGCTGGGGTTCTGGTAGACGACGACGAAACCGCAGCCACCTCCGAAACCACGCAGAATCTCAGTGCCTTGGATTCACGCCAAACAGTATTGGCGCTTTCCGCAATCACATACCGCGAGCGGCCCAGCGACAGCCGTGCCACAGTACTTGCTCTGGACCGCAATGGACTTGCTGCATATGGCATGTCCACTCTAGCTACTGCCACATCAGACGACGCTTTAGACATCAGTAACCTGCAGGGAACAATCTCTGCACTCATGTCCGCTCCCTGGGTAGAGGCGTCAACTGCCTCCAAAATTCTCACGCTCACCCCCGCAGCGGACGAACGGGATGCTCTCAAAGAAACTGTCTCCGCAACCGGCGCTCTCACCAACGAAGAGCTGACCAGTATTGAGGATGCCACAAGCGCCATCTCGCTGGTTGCAGGGCTTTCTGCAACACCACGTACCATTACGGACCCCGCCAACACTATTGCAAGCCAGCTCTATTCCACGGTATGGCGTTCCTCGGAACGCGCGCGGCTCTCACGTATCCAATCGCTCTTAGACACAGCCAACTACTTCACGTCATCGTTACATGTGATGCGTTCCTCCACGATTCGCGTTGTTTCACAACAGACTGAACTACCAGTTCATGTGACTAGTACCTTGCCATTCGACGTTGGTGTCACGCTCAAACTTGATAGCCGCGATACGCGCCTGGAAGCAGACAAGATCGTTGCAGTCACCGTTCCTGCCCGATCATCTGCTCGAGTCATGGTTCCGATCGAGGCGAAAGGATCTGGAAATATTAAGGTGGAAGCCAAAATCCTGACGCCTAACGGCACCCAGATCGGGTCTGCACAAGACATCGAGATTCGAGTGCGCGCAGACTGGGAGAACATCGGCACACTGATCGTCGCCATCCTCATCGCGCTCGTCCTCGTCGTGGGCATTATTCGGTCGCTAAAACGGGGACGCCGCGGTTCACCCATTGAACCGGAGAAGTTCAAAGCATTAAGACAATCTCGTGCCGCCGTCGCGCCATCTTCCTCAGCCGATGGCTGAGTTCAAGCTACAATTGCGGCAGTATCCCAACACTTTCGGAGGTCGCGTAGTGTACACACTCGGCACACCTGGCCAGGTTATCTCTGACCGTTACCGGCTAGAGACACGAGGAGAATCTCTGCCATTCAGTACTACTGACGTCTGGATCGCCACAGACACTCTGTTAGGGACGTCCGTTCGTATCATTCTCCTTGATCCTAAGGCACCATCAACACCAGATGCCCTTGATGCGGCACGCCGCGCTGCGCTATTTGATGACGTGCATGCGATACGCGTGCTATCAGTCTCTGACGCCCTCATTGACGGGCCGGAAAGCTCCAAGAATCCTCCGTTTATCTGCACAGAGATTCCACCGGGCATGGCACTTGATCAATTGATGCTTGGGCCCATCGCACCGTCCCAAGTTCATGCAATCACCGGTGAAGTTGCAAGCGCACTCGCTCAGGCGCGGGACCACGGCCTCCGCCATCTTGAGTTGCGGCCCGATTTCATTCGTATCGGTTCGCAGGGCGAGGTCTACATCGAAGGATTAGGTATCGCCGCCCCGCTCAGTGGCGTAGCCTCTGATTCCGTTTTCGGAATCGAAGCCGACCGTCTTGAGGTTCGGGGGATCGTAGACCTCGCGGCCTTATTGCTTCTTGACGAACACGAGACGACATCAACGAGCATTACGCGTGCCCTTGCCATTGAGGGGCTGCCTGCGCCATTACAGGACGTGTTACAACGCGAGCAGAGCGATCAACCATTCGATACTCCCGCCGCGCTTGCCCGGGCCCTCGCGCCGTGGCCTCCAATCGATTTGAGGCCACTTGCATCGTTACCAACGCACGCTCCGGTGCCTTCTGAATTGGGTGCGAATGCCCGCAATGCAGGCGCACTTGATCCGGAACTGGGAATTCCCGCAGCGCCTCCCGTTGAACTCCATCCCAACTGGGCACCAGTTGAATCTGCGCAATCTGCAGAGCTTCCCGAACCGGAGGAGACCGGGCCGGCGAGCACATCCGAACAGCCGGAGGTCACGCCGCCGCCGGAGCCAGCGACAGAGGAAACGCAAGCCGCGGTGGAGGAAACCCCGGCCCCGATAGAGAAAGTGCCACCCGTGGCGGAGGAAGCATCTCCCGTGGCGGAGGAAGCTCCCACGGCACACAAAGCGGCCCCACAGGAGCTGGCACCAACTCGCATTTCTGATTCTGAGCCTCATCCCGCACCACGCTCTTTAGCTCTTCCCACGGTGCATCAAACCGACGTGAAGAAACCATCTGTCGAGGAGGCTTTCACAATGTCATCACGTCCAAATCCGACTGATCGCCGGTATAATCCCACCAAAGTGATAGTGGCGGTCGCAGCTGTCCTCGTGGTCGTTGGTGGTGCGTGGGCCGTCTCTACCTTCTTTCGTCCAACGGAACCGGTTGCCACCGCTACGTCCACTGCCACCGCTACGCCGTCCACCACAGCTACCTCCAGCGCCTCACAAACGCCAACGCCCACTGCCACCACGGAGCAGGCCGAAGATCTTCCCAGTCCCACAATCTCTGACGTCACCCTGCTCAACCCGCACGCGGATTTGCTGGTGACCAATGAAACGTCAGAGCAAGACACGCCGGCGAATTTGCCCTACGCCTGGGACGGCAATTCGAGCACATCATGGCGCTCGTGGTGGTATTCCACACAAGACTTCGCTGGGAAAGGTGGCATCGGCCTTGAGATCAAGCTCACGGCGAAGTCCAAAGTGACAGAAGTTGAACTCCTCACGAACACAACGGGCGGCAACGTCCAGTGGCGAAAGAACGCGACCGCCGAACAGCCCGAAAGTGGCTCCGTCCTCGTCGAGGGCGCCATGTCTGCGGATACCCAACTCAAAGCGGATACTGCTCAGGCAACAGACACAATAATTCTTTGGTTCAATGAGCTTCCGGTGGATAGCCAAGGTCAGTACCGCATCGACATCTCGGAGATCAACGTCAAGTAACATTGCAGGGAATACTCGGGGTAGTACACGGCGTTCCCTACGTAAACACAGAGGAAGGTCTTCGTTTCATGAGTGAAGTACGTGATGTCATCGTCGTTGGATCCGGCCCTGCTGGTTGGACGGCAGCCATTTACACGGCACGGGCGGGCCTGGAGCCACTCGTTATCGCGGGAGCCCTCGAGGCCGGCGGAGCTTTGATGAACACCACCGAAGTGGAAAATTTCCCCGGATGGCCGGATGGCATACTCGGGCCAGACCTGATGGAGAAACTTCAGTCGCAGGCGGAGAAATTTGGCGCCAAGGCAGTGTTCACTGATGCAACCGCATTGGACTTGACCGGTTCGGTCAAGCGAGTGACCACCGACGACGGCGTTTTCGAGGCACGTACCGTTATCCTTGCGCTTGGTTCCGCGTATCGGAAACTTAACGTACCTGGTGAGGAAGAGTTTTCCGGCAAGGGTGTGTCCTATTGCGCAACCTGTGATGGCTTCTTCTTCCGCAATCAGGAGATCGCAGTGGTTGGTGGCGGTGATTCGGCTGCCACGGAAGCCCTGTTCCTTTCTCGTTTCGGGAGCACGGTTCACCTGATTCATCGGCGTGATCAACTTCGCGCCTCGAAAGTACTTGCGGACCGGATTGCAGCAGATCCCAAGATTAAGGTCCATTGGAATTCGAAAGTGATCGAACTCAAGGGCTCCGAGGCACTGGAAACTGCGGTGCTCGAAGATACCGTGACCGGAGAGAAGAGCCAACTGCCCGTTGCAGGCCTCTTCGTATCTATCGGGCATCTTCCACGCTCCGGCGTCGTAAAAGATCAAATCACATGCGACCACGGTGGCTACATCCTCACTGAAGAACCTTCAACACGAACGAATCTTCCAGGAATCTTTGCGTGTGGCGACGTCGTAGACCACACTTATCGCCAAGCGATCACAGCGGCTGGATCCGGCTGTAAAGCCGCGCTCGATGCCCAGAATTTCCTTGAAGAGCAACGCTCCCATGAGTGAGTCTGGGATTACCTGGACCCTCGTACTCTATTCAGCTTCATGGTGTTTGCCTGGTGCTCCGATGCAGGTGATTTTCAACGAAGTTGTGCGCGAACTTGCACAATGTGTTCCCGAAGATAGCTTTACCGGCGTCGTCGTTGACGTTGATGATGAAACCAACCGTGCTACACACGATCCGGTACTTTCGGACGCACTCGCATCGGTCGATTTTCTGCCACTCATCGTGCTTTACCAGGGCGATATTCCTGAGCGTTCCGCGGAACGTCTTCGCTTGGTCGGTCAGCTTCCTAAGCAGCGCGTCCGATCCGAGTTACTCGCCGTAGTCACCAGAAACGCTCAGAAACCCGCCGTTGGCACGGCAGGTGGCAAAATCGTGGCACACTTATGAACTACCGGGCGCTTCGCCCGGCATTGCGACGTTGAGTTTTGAGGAGCTGGCTATGAGTAGCACGGAAGAGACGAGGAGATCCGGTCACGCGAAGGTAAGTAACGCCGCTGCCGCCGCCGGCACTCGGCTTGATCCGTGGTACAACACGTATGCAGACCGCGCACTGGGGATGAAGCAATCTGAAGTTCGCTCCCTTTTCGCTGTTGCGAACCGACCCGAAGTGATCTCATTAGCTGGCGGCATGCCGAATATTAGCGGCCTTCCACTCGATTTTCTTGCCGAAATGAGCGCGCGCTTGATCCGCGAACGGGGCACAAAGATCCTGCAATATGGTGGCGGACAAGGCGAGGAGGAGCTTCGCGAGATGATCTCCGAGGTCATGCGCCCCGACGGCGTTCGTGGACATCCCGACGATATCACTGTGACCACGGGTTCACAGCAGGCATTAGATCTTATTTCGGAGATTTTCCTGAATCCAGGGGATGTAGTACTTGCTGAAGCTCCATCGTATGTTGGTGCGCTGGGAACGTTTCGGGCGTATCAGGCCGACGTGGTACATGTGCCGATGGATCAAGACGGCTTGGTACCTGATGAACTTGAGCAGACGATAATGCGGCTCGAAACCGTAGGCAAATCTGTAAAATTTCTTTATACAATTCCGAACTTTCACAATCCTGCGGGTGTGTGCCTTTCAATAGACCGCCGGCCCCAAGTGGCCGCGATTTGTGCGCGTCACCATGTTCTGATCGTCGAGGACAATCCGTATGGCTTGCTCGGTTTTGACGGCGATCCGATTCCCGCAATTCAAACTTTTAACCCTGACGGGGTTGTATACCTCGGCAGCTTTTCAAAGACCTTTGCACCTGGCTACCGCGTAGGGTGGGCACTTTCTCCTGCTGCCGTCAACGCGCGGCTCACGCTGGCCAATGAAAATGCGTTACTCTGCCCTACCACATTCGGGCAACTTTCCATCGCTGAATACCTCAAGACTTATGACTGGTACCAGCAGGTCAAGGAGTACCGGGCCATGTACCAGGAGCGCGGTGAGGCAATGCAAAAGGCGTTGAAGAAGTATCTTCCGATGTGCTCGTGGACTAAACCCGAAGGGGGTTTCTACACGTGGGTAAAACTTCCTGAAGGACTCGATGCCCACGCAATGCTGCCACGGGCCGTCACGAATCTTGTCGCCTACGTATCAGGGACTGCTTTCTACGCCGATGGTCAAGGCCGAGACCACATGCGCCTCTCATTCTGCTACCCGACGCCCGAACAACTCGAAGAAGGAGTACGGCGCCTTTCCACGGTTATCACGGCAGAACTTGAACTTGTTGACATGTTCGGAATAGCGCACCGTCACGACGTGCACGAACTGGAGGATAGTGGCCCAGCGGAGGCTCCGTCCCCCAACACGTTATAGAGCCTGGCTATGTCGTGGCAAATAATTTACTAAGTACCGAATTGGGTGAGAACGCCAAAGAAGGAGATCCTAATGACGAACCCGTTGACAGTTGCCATTTTAGCCGGCGGACTGACACACGAACGCGAGGTATCACTTCACTCCGGCCGGCGAATGACAGCGCTTTTGCGTGAAGCGGGGATGCAGGTCAAGATGCTCGATGTTGACGGAGGGCTACTTGGTACGCTGAAGGCAATGTCGCCCGATATCGTGTGGCCGCTGGTTCACGGATCTACCGGAGAGGATGGCTCACTCCAGGACCTCCTGTCACTTATTGGCATTCCTTTCATAGGCTCACGGGCGGGTGCGTGCCGGATTGCGTCCGATAAAGCAGTCGCCTCGGCGGTACTGGCAACGAGCGGCATAGCGGTTCCGGCGGCAATCACGTTGCCTCAAGCACTTTTCCGGGAAGTGGGTGTTGGGCCCATTCTGGATCTCGTCGAAAAGCGGTTTGGCTTCCCCTTGGTTGTAAAACCCGCACAAGGAGGCTCCGCACTCGGGCTGACCATCGTGGAACACGCGGGAGCGCTTCCGGGTGCAATGGTGGATTGCTATGCCTATGGCGATGAGGCACGGATAGAGGTCTATTACGCAGGAACGGAAGTTGCCGTTTCCGTGATCGATGTTGGTAACGGACCAGAAGCACTTCCACCTGTAGAGATCGTCACCGATGGCCCATACGATTACGATGCTCGATACAACGCGGGCCGCGCCGAATACTTCACGCCCGCGCGGCTGGACGGGGAACTGCTGGCCTTCGTTAAGGAAACTGCTCTACGCGTTTATGAGCTACTAGGCCTACGGCATCTATCTCGGATCGACATCATCGTGCAGAGTGACGGAACGGTTCGCGTGCTCGATATCAATGTGGCCCCTGGCATGACTGAAACCTCGCTATTTCCACAAGCGGTACAGGCAGAGGCGACGGCGCAGGGTATTGATGCGTCGGATTACTACGTAAAACTCGTAGAGTCAGCAAGTACCAACTGATCGCTCGGGGCATCTCCATTCCGGCTTGAGACGCTTAAATCCGGCCAGAGGCTCGCCGTTTCTGCCGCAGACTCGTCATCCGGTAGGCGCCGATCGGCGCTGCCATTACCTTTCGGAATCACCGTGTCATTCTGAAATGGAGATGTCATCCTCTTCCGGAGCGAGTATTCGTAGGATTCGATTGAGGTCGTCAATGGACGCGAAGTCAATTCGAATCGCGCCTTTGTACTGACCGAGCTCAACTTTGACTTTCGTATCAAACCTGTCTGCTAGACGCACCGAAAGTTCGCCCAATTCGCTCGCGTAACGCTTCGCACGCCTGTGGCGGGCCGGAGTAATTGAGGGCTCATCTCCGACAGCAACAATTTCTTCAACTTGCCTAACGGAAAGCCCTTCCGCAACGATACGCTGTGCGAGTCTCTCCATTGCCGCTGGGTCAGATAATCCCAACAAGGCCCTCGCATGGCCGGCCGAAATCACGTGGGCGGCGACACGCCGCTGCACAAGCGGTGGAAGTTTGAGGAGCCGCAGAGTGTTGGAGATTTGCGGCCGGGAGCGGGCAATTCGCTTGGAAAGCTCCTCTTGAGAACACCCAAAATCGTCCAGCAACTGCTGGTATGCAGCCGCCTCCTCCAACGGATTTAATTGTGCTCGATGGAGGTTTTCCAGAAGCGCGTCGCGTAATAGGTCTTCATCCGCCGTTCGCCGAACTATCGCCGGAATGGTTTCCATTTCCGCACGCTCGGAAGCGCGCCAACGCCGCTCTCCCATGATCAGCTCATAGCGAGCGCTGGGGGATTCTGGTATCGGTTCGTCTAGCGGGCGGACGATGACCGGTTGCAGCACTCCAACTTGTCTGATCGAATCCGCAAGTTCATTTAGCTCGTCGTCATCGAATACGCTGCGCGGCTGCTTTCTGTTGGGAATAATCGCAGATACCGGCAGTTCAGCGTATGTAGCCCCCGGAACCGGCACGAGTTCATTCTCGTTTTCTAGAGCCAGTTCTTCTGTTTTTCCGGAAGAAGTGGCGGGTGTGGCCGTTTTCTTCTTGTCCGTTTCACGTGAAACGGTTTTGGGTGTTTCACGTGAAACGGTTTTGGGTGTTTCACGTGAAACCTCCGCACTTGTTTTCTTTCCGTTCCCAGACCGACCTGTGGCAGCACCCTCACGCTCCACGTCGCCTTCGTTGATGGTGACTTCTTCCGTTTCACGTGAAACGGCGCCTCCGAAGAAGACGGATATCGGACTCTCGCGCACCTCCTCCTGCGATTCGGGTATGAGGGCGCCGATACCCCGCCCAAGTCCACGCCTCCGTTGTGCCATCACAAACCTTTCTCTTCTCCGCCTCGCCGTGCGATTTCGGCTGCAGCAGCCCTATATGCAATCGCTCCCGACGATCGCGGTGCATAGGAAATAACCGTTTCACCAAATGAAGGCGACTCCGCGATCCGAATCGACCGTGGTATCTCTGTTTCCAATGTCTGTTCCGGAAAGTATTCGCGAACATTTGCCGCAACATCGGCGCTCAGGTTCGTGTTCTTGTTGTACATCGTCAGAATAATCGTACTGACCTGGAGTCCCGGATTCGCACCTGTACGTGCGCTTTCTATCGTGCGAAGTAACTGGGTCAAACCTTCCAAAGCATAGTATTCGCATTGCACCGGAATCATGACTTCATGTGCCGCCACGAGCGCGTTGATCGGAAGCAGGGACATACTCGGCGGACAATCAATGATCACATAATCGACCGCAACGCCCTGCCCACGCAGTGCTTCGAGACCTTCGATAAGTGAATTGCGGAGCCTGTACCTACGATCCGGCGCATCCGCTATATCGATATCGATCAATGACAAGTCAATGCTGGAGGGAGCTATCAACAATCGCGGATGCCGCGCGTTTCGCCCCACAATGTCCAGCAAGCCGGCGCGTCCCTCCATCACGTCGTATAGTGACAGCATCCCTTCCTTGTGCTCTACGCCCAGAGCCGTAGTTGCGTTCGCCTGCGGGTCTGCGTCTACCACAAGTACGTTCAGACCGCCATCCGCTAACGCAGCCGCAATATTCACGGCCGTCGTCGTCTTTCCCACACCACCCTTTTGATTTGCCACCGCAATAATC
Organism: Ancrocorticia sp.; assembly: GCA_022648165.1. GTDB lineage: Bacteria > Actinomycetota > Actinomycetes > Actinomycetales > Actinomycetaceae > Changpingibacter. The sequence continues at coordinate 167,300 of JALCLX010000006.1, read as the reverse complement.
CGCGTCTCACGCGGGTGCGGCAACGGCTCCTCACCCGCTTTTGCTAGGAGGTCGAAATCGGACGCCAATTCTCCTGCTAGGGGAGCGCCCGCCAGATCCAAGCCTTGCCACTCCTGTTCGGAACGACGAGCTTCCCGCGATGGCGCCTTCTTCGGATCGCTCATATACGCCTTTCTCGCAATACTGCATCACAGTCTACCGAGTAGCCCCGACATATCCACACTGGCACACGGCACAAGCGCGTTGAACGTAGCCACCATGTTTCACGTGAAACAGTCCGAATGTTTCACGTGAAACCAGTTCTCGCCTCCAGCCGCACATGCGCCGCATCCACGCGGTAACATCACCACGAGATCGCAGTGCGCTATTGCTTCTTCTGCACCTTCAAGACATACGTCTCTTCTTCGCAGCCAAATGGCACAACGCCGTACACATCAGCCCAATCCGCCCGGTACTTCTCCAGCTGGCCAACGGCGGCACTGATCTCCGCATCCACGCGCTCACCTTTGAGCGCGAGCAAAGCACCACCCGGACAAATAAGCGGAAATGTCAACGGGATCAGTTTCTTCAGTTGAGCAACTGCCCGCGCGGTCACCACATCCGCCACAAAACGGCCCTTGAGTTCCTCCGAACGCGTATGCCGCACCGAGACATTGGAGAGTTTTAACTCTACCGCGACATCCCTCAACCAGGCGCAACGGCGCTCCATCGATTCAATCAACGTAACACGGCTTTCTGGCCGCAAGATCGCAATCACGATACCAGGAAAGCCCGCACCGGATCCCACATCGCCCACTCGTGCACCATCGGGTATATAGTCCACAACGGCGGTAGAATTCAAAATGTGACGCGACCAAAGCCGCTTGCGTTCACGTGGCCCAATCAGGCCCCGCTCTTCCCCTTCATTCTCTAGAAGTTCGCTATACCTCAGCAGCTGTTTCCACGCTTCACTTCCGAAGTGTTCCTCTCCACCTGCCGGTGGCTCCTCTGTCACATCGAGCATTATTCAGAAGATTCCGCGCTTTCGGTCACGGTTTCATCAACTACCTCTTCATCGGCTGATTCCTCGGGAAAGTCAGCCGATTCCTCAGGGAGAGTAATGATTACGTGTCGCTGCGGGCCATAGCCCTCCGAATCCGAAGACAATCCAGCGGCGGCTACTATATCATGAACGACCTTGCGTTCAAACGGATTCATAGGCTCCAACGAGACCGGTTCACCGGAGCTCTCGGCCTCCGCAACCGCATCGCGTGCTATCGCCGCGATCTCCTCTTTTCGCGCGGCACGGTAACCACCAATATCTAACATCAAGCGCGAACGTTCACCCGTTTGGCTCTGCACCGCGAGTCGCGTCAACTCCTGAAGCGCCTCCAAGACCTCACCATGCCGCCCTACAAGGCGCTTCAGCCGCCGATCAGTACCATCGGAGACGATCGCAACCGAAGCTCGATCCGCTTCTACCGAAATCTCAATATCCCCATCGAGGTCTGCAATATCCAGCAGTTCTTCAAGGTAATCCGCCGCAATATCGCCTTCCTCGTCCAGCTTCTTCAGGAGTTCTGTGCGATCCTCCGCCTCACTCATAAGAATCTTCCTTACTATCCAACCGGGCCGGCCGCCCGGAACGTCTCACGTATCAACACAGTTAGAAATTCCGCTGCTTCTTGTTTTGCTGTGCCTTCTTCTGACGCGCCTGAGCTTTTGCCCGAGACCGAGCACGCTCCGCCTGACGTCTCTCATACCGCTTCCGAGCACGCTCTGCATCTGTCAAACCGTCTTTGCCCCGCACTTCCGTGGGCACTTCCGTTTGTTCCTCTACATTCTCCGCAACTGCACTTACACTTTTTTGTGCGGCCTTTTTGGAACGTGCCTTTCCAAGAGGCTGCTGGCGTTGCCCACCTCGTTGCTCCTCAGCTTCAAGCTGGTCGATTTCTTCCTCCGTCATACCCTGCCGCAGGCGCTTGCGCCGAATACGCGCTTCACGTTCGCGATATGCACGGCTTCCCGGCGTTGGATTAGTACGAATAAACCAGCTCTGTTGACCAATCGTCCACAAATTACCGAATACCCAGTAAACGAGCACGCCAATCTGGAATGCAACTCCTGAAAACAGATAAATAACAGGCATGCCGTACATCATGTATTTTTGTGTCTTGAACGCAGGATTGTTGGGATCCATGGCGTTCTCCGGCATGTTCTTCATCGTCAGCTGACGCTGCGTGTAGAACATCGAGGCACTCATAATCAACACCAGTACTGCCGCAACAATGCGAACCGTTGTCTGGTTACCTTGGCCTGGGTCCGAGAAAGACGCTGAAAGTGGTGCGCCGAATATCGTGGAATGCTGAAAATTCTGCGCAACCTCGCGTGTGATAGGGCCCAACGCATCTTTGTTTCCGGCCGCAATCTGCGGGAACGCATAGAGCACTCGATACAGTGCAAAAAGAATCGGCATCTGTACCAGGGCCGGCAAACACGATGAGAACGGCGAGGTTCCGTGTTTCTTATACAGCGCCGTCAGTTCTTCCTGCTGACGCTGTTGCGAAATGGGATCCTTTTTTCCCTTGTATTTCTTTTGAATCTTCTGGATCTCTGGTTGCAGCAGCTGAGTTTCCCGCGACGCGCGAATCTGCTTGTTATAGAGAGGAAGCACAATCAGGCGCACCGTGACGGTCAAGCCAAGTATCGAAAGAACCCAGGCGGGACCAGCTCCGCCCTGCATTCCAATTGCAGTAAGGGCACTATGAATGCCATACATGACCCAGGAAATGAGCCACATAATCGGGTGGAGGATTGTATCCACTTGTTCTTCTCTTCTACTTTCAGTTAAGGGACATGCTCAGTCAGCATCCATCGCAATGGCCACTGTGGCCTTCAGATGCCAACTTCTCTTTATCTTCACGCTCATAAAGAGCCAATAATTCGTCAAGTCCAAGCGGGCGGCCTGGCCATCTACCTTGAGCAGGAACGCGATCTACCCCGCCCTTGCTCCATGGATTGCAGCGGAGAATCCGCCATACACTCAAGAGTGTACCTTTGAAAACTCCGTGAACTCGTAACGCATCTATCGAATACTGAGAACACGTGGGCATGTAACGGCAACGCCGCGGCCTACCAGCCGATATATTGCGTTGATACCAAGAAATCGCGGATATTAAAGCGCGTGTTATAGGCCTCATCGGTCACCACGCTTCGCAATTGTGCCCGATTCCACACCTTTACTGCGCCACGCGCACCGTTGCGCACGTGCGATTGCACGATCTAGGTCACTCCCCAATTCGCCGTATGTGGCCCCTGCAGCAGCTGGAAGAGCCCGCACGGCAACCAGATCACCTGGTGAAAACTGGCCCAACCGTTCACGCATAGCGTGTCGCAACTGGCGAACAACCCGATGCCTTACCACGGAATTACCCACACTTTTAGACACGACGAAGCCGACCAACACCTGTGGATGGTCGGCTTGCTGATCCGCTTGAATAGCGACAATGAGCCGGTGTGCTCCGCCACGCGCCCCTCGGAATGCAGCGGCGAAGTCCGCCGATCGCCGCATCCGGTGGTCGGCAGGTAACAAGGCTCAGACCGCGAGACTCTTACGGCCTTTGCGACGGCGCGCATTGAGCACCGCACGCCCAGCTCGGGTACTCATGCGCCTGCGAAAGCCATGCACCTTGTGACGGCGACGATTATTCGGTTGGAACGTCCGCTTGACCACGGTTCTACTCCCACTTCATACTTGGCGAAGCCCACGAGCTTCGCACAGAGAAGCGCACTCCTGCGCACATGTGACTACGTGACTTTACGCGACATACCGGCATATGGTCAACGAAATAGGGCGTATCGGTGACACGTATCTCATCGCGACCCTCCACGTCCGGTTACTTACCCGCTACCATCCATTCACGTTTCGCCGAGCCTCAACAGTTCCATACACACCTGTGGACAAAACCCGATCCGTGAAACAGCGCGGTTCAATCCCTGTGCACAGCAAAATGACATCCATGTAATTTCCACAGCTGTGGAGAATCCTGTGGATAAAAGTTATGCGACGAGCAATAAACTGCCCTAATATGGCTTCAGTCCACAGTTACGGCGCCGGAAAATCTGCTCGTCTGGCATAAAACGTTGTGACCAGCAATATCGTGGAGGCGATTAATTTATGAATGAGAGCAATCCTGCTCGGGATATGTGGTACGCAGCCATCGAGTTGCTGCGTACTGAAGGCTCGATTTCCGGCGCTCAAGAAGCATTCATCCGGCTGGCACAACCCTTAACCACAGCAGACGACATCTTTGTCATTGCCGTCGGCTCTGAATTCGTAAAGAACTGGCTTGAAGAACATATAACCCGCGAAATCGAATCCAAGTTATCCGACATCATGGCGCGGAACATGCACCTGACGATAACCGTGGACCCAGCCCTCACGGAGATGCACGCTGATTCCTCTTCGCAGGACACCGTTGTGCAGGCACCGCACGCCCAACCGGCCCCCACAGTACATATAGCTGAGCCAGAACCGCGTGTAAGTTCTTCACGATCGCCCAGTCAACCCGAGCTCACGCGTTCACAGTGGAACTCCCATCCCAATCTCACTGAGCTCAGTCTGAAAGCGCAACTTAATCCACACAACACCTTCGATAATTTCGTCGTCGGTGATTCAAATCGTTTTGCTCATGCCACATCATTTGCTGTGGCCGAGTCGCCAGGAACAACGTACAACCCGCTGTTTCTCTATTCTGAATCGGGAATGGGAAAAACACACCTCATGCACGCGATAGGTAACTACGCGCTCAGTCTGAATCCCACCACGCGAGTTCGATACGTGACGTCGGAAGATTTCACAAGTGATTTCACTGATTCCGTAAAAAGTGGCCGCATGGCAGAATTCAAGAATCAATTCCGTACCGTGGACATCCTGCTCATAGACGATATTCAGTTCATTGGTGGAAAAAGCGGAACGGTTGAGGAGTTCTTCCATACCTTCAATGCGTTGACTAATGCCAACAAACAAATCGTCATCACGTCTGACGTTGCACCGAGCCTCCTTAAAGGCTTTGAAGAGCGCTTACTTTCCCGTTTCAACTCTGGTGTTACCGCCGATATCGATCGCCCAAATCTAGAGACAGGGGTAGCGATTCTCGAAAAGAAGGCCATCGCAGACGGCATTCACGTGCCGCGAGACGTTCTTGAATACATTGCTTCAAACATCACCACCAACATCCGAGAGATGGAAGGCGCGCTCCGCAACGTCACCGCATTCGCAGGGCTATCGAACCAGACCGTTGACCTGAGACTTGCGGAGATGGTGCTAAAAGATCTCATCGCAGATCCCGAACACGTAGTCGTCACAGCCGGAATGATCATGGCGCAAACAGCGAACTACTTTCAATTGTCGATTGACGACCTCACGTCACCCGATCGGTCACGAGGTCCGGCAACAGCCCGTCAAATCGCTATGTTCCTCTGCCGGCAAATGACAGACCTTTCCCTACCCAAGATCGGCGAGATCTTCGGGGGCCGCGACCATACGACGGTTCTTCATGCATACAAAAAGATCAACAAACAAATGTCTGAGAAGCAGACAACGTATAACCAAGTCCAAGAATTGACGAGCAGAATAAAACAGGCAGCAAAGAATACCTCAGCTCAAGGCCGATAGAGTTCCTGCATCCACTCTTTATCGCCGCCCAGAGATTCTCCACTGTTGCTCCGCAACCAGCCCGCTAGCAACGAAAATCCGATTAATTCACAAGAATGTGGATTCCTGGCTCATTTGGCGGAACATACTGAGCAGAACTGCACTGAATCTGGGGATAAAATGCACCGCAAAGAACCCTGTGGATAAACTGCGAATCTTATCCACAATTACGTGCCCTAACTTACCCACAGCCTTTTACAGTCCGAATCACGCATTCGAACAGTTTTCCACACGATCCCCATCCCCTATTACTTCTACTAAATAACTACAAAAGAAAAATCTATCCTTGATGCACCAATGCGGGTGCCGATACGGCGGGTTTATTTTTCGTACGATTAGCAATGCAGCCCATATCCTCGCGTAGAGTTGGAGGAGAATCTTGGAGGAAAGAAGGTAAGCAGTGAAACTTCGTGTTGAGCATGACGTTTTTGCCGACGCCGTTTCATGGGTTGCGCGTACGATCCCGACACGCCCATCGCTTCCAGTACTTGCGGGTGTTCGCCTGACGGCGGAAAATGACGGCACGCTGGAGATTAGCTCCTTCGACCCTGATATTTCCTCATACGTCGAAATAGAAGCTCTTGTTGATGAACCTGGTGAGATTCTGGTTCACGGAAGGTTGCTTTCAGATTTCGCGAAGGCATTGCCGAATAAGCCAATCGACCTAGAAGTAGTCGGTGCGAAACTTGAGGTGACGTGCGGGGCGTCGAAGATTTCGATGCAATCGATGCCACTTGAAGATTATCCAGAACTGCCCGAAATGCCGGAGATTACTGGCACGGTCGAAAGTTCAACATGGCAAGAAGCTGTTGCGCAGGTGGTAACTGCTGCGTCGAATGACGATACCTTGCCGCTACTTGTTTCAGTGTGCATGGAAATTGAGGGCGAGAATATTTCTCTCATGGCGACCGATCGATACCGGCTCGCTATAAGGGACCTCACATGGAAACCAGCAGACCCACAGATTTCAGCTCGCATCCTGGTCAGGGCTGCCCGCGTTTCCGACATCGCAAAAGCTCTGGCGAACACTGATTCTATAGATATAGCCATCGACAACAGCGGACGCACGGGAATTATTGGATTCGCAGCCAATGGACGGCGAAACATTGCTCGGCTTATTGATGGTGAGTATCCACCGGTGCGGGGACTCTTCCCGCCGGAAATGAGTGGTTACGCGGTTGTATCCCGCAGTGAGCTCATGGATGCGATAAAACGCGCCAGGTTAGTTGTGGAAAAGAACTCCGCCGTTCGTTTGTCCTTCTCGGAAGGCCAAGTTGTTGTTGAAGCAGGTCAAGGTGATAATGCCCAGGTTTCCGAGGCTTTAGTGGCATACCTTAACGGAGAGAATATTACGATGGCATTCAACCCGAGTTATCTCCAAGAAGGGTTGAATGTTATGACTGACGAATACATCCGTTTGTCCTTCACAAGTCCCACAAAGCCTGTCGTTATCACCGGACAAAGTGCGCCTGAGGCGGACGATTCACAAGAATTCCGGCTATTGCAGATGCCTATCCGCATATACGGCAGCTAGGGATTTGCGGCTGGAATTGTACGTTCTCCATGTATGTAAGTGACTTGGCGCTTTCTAATTTTCGTTCTTATGCACAGCTCGTGCTGGCATTTGAACCAGGCGTCACGACATTCGTTGGGCAGAATGGCCAGGGGAAAACGAACATTGTGGAGGCTGTGGAATATCTTGCTACGTTGCACTCTCATCGGGTAGCACATGATTCTGCTCTTATCCGGCAGGGCAGTGAGGCAGCAGTTATTCAGTCTCGATTGGTGGAAGGAAATCACAGCAGCACTGTTGAGGTTGAAATCTATGCCGGTCGCGCGAATCGAGCGCGTCTCAATCGTGCGATGGTGCGGCCACCGGAGATCCTGGGCAATGTCAAGGCAGTTGTATTTGCGCCAGAAGATCTGGAGCTAGTGCGTGGAGATCCGGGTATACGCCGAGCTTTTCTCGATGACATTATGATTCAGGTAAGGCCACGTTTTGCAGGGATCAAAGCTCAATATGACAAAGTTACCCGCCAGCGTGCGGCCTTTTTGAAGGCCGCGGGTGCTGCTCGGCGGCGCGGTCAGATCGTGGACCAGGGTGCGCTCGATGTGTGGAATGCACAGGCTGCACGGCTTGGTGCTGAGATCACAGTGGCCCGAGCAGCGATTGTACGGGGGTTGCGCCCGCACGTAACGCAGTTCTATCGGGCGGTTTCGGGTGGCAAAGGCAGCGCACGTATCGACTATGTGGCATCCGCAAGCAAGGGATTTTTTGACATTCCAGCACCATCGGCTCTTATGGAGAACGGCGACGGCGGCGCAACGAACAGTGCTGTTGAGAGTGTCGCAGCAGAAGAGCTCATTCTGAGTGACGTGCAAGCGGTGGAATCCCGATTGATCACCAGTATGGAGAAACGCTGCGATCAGGAGATTGAACGCGGAGTCAATTTGGTGGGTCCGCACCGCGACGAAGTAATGCTTTCTCTTGGAACATTGCCAGCGAAGGGATACGCATCGCATGGCGAATCGTGGAGTTACGCGCTTGCACTGCGCCTGGCGGCGTGGAAATACTTGTGTGAGGATGCAACAGGGGTGTGGGATGAAGACCAAGAGCCGATACTCATATTGGACGATGTTTTTGCGGAACTTGACGTTCGCCGCAGGGTGCGCCTAGCACAGCTCGTATTGGAAGCCCAACAAGTCTTTGTGACAGCCGCAGTAGGAGATGATCTGCCATCGGGACTATCCGGAACGCGCTTGAGAGTTCACGAAGGAGTGGTGGATCGTGTCACGTGACGCTGTTGCGAAGGCACGGCTGCAGGCGGCGAAGGCCAATGGCGATTTGGTGGCTTTGCGCGCATTGCACCGTGTACGTGAGGCAGCATATAAGCGTGGCGAGATTCGTCAGCGCACGCCGCGTGCTGTAGTTGAACACGAAGAACCGATCGGCGATCTTCCGTGGAGTCCCGGTGCCGGTTTGAGTGACGTTGGATCAGGGGCTCGGGCCTCCTCGCGCGATCCACATCCCATTGGCGAGCTTATCGATCGTATGATTCGCGACCGTGGCTGGAAGGAACGAGTGGATGTGGCTGCGGTGGTGCACCGCTGGGACAGCATCGTTGGTCCCCAGGTGGCTCGCCACGTCGTCGTCGACCATTTCGACGACGACGGAACGCTCACCTTGCGTGCGTCGTCTGCTTCGTGGGAGACCCAGATCCGAATGCTCCTTGGAACTCTTGAGGCGAAGATTGTATCCGTGATAGGCCCGGGCGTTGTGACAAAGATTGTGATTCACGGTCCGGGATATCACCGGCCACAAGGCCGCAATTGACTACTTTCTGCACCCTGAAAAGGCGGATTAGAACACTTGCGGACGGATTGATTGCTCAGATGCGCTAGAATTGAACGTGCGGCTATTTGTGTGGGGTCCTACGAATATGGGCCCCCGCGTTGTTCAGCGGCCAATAACACACCTTCGTGGTGGTCACGGCTTATCGTTCAAGGAGAAGCTCCAGAGTGTCTGAAGATACACACGTGTCGGATTCTGCATTCACGGCGAATTCGGAGGAATCGTTAACAACTCCATCCCATCACGTTGGCGAGGTATCCAAGGACCAATCGTATGACGCGTCGAATATCACGGTACTTGAGGGGCTTGAGGCGGTGCGGCAACGTCCTGGTATGTACATCGGATCAACGGGCGAACGTGGTCTGCACCATTTGGTGTACGAAGTGGTAGACAATGCCGTTGATGAGGCACTCGCGGGATATTGTGACCACATCGAGGTCACAATCCTTCCCGATAACGGCATTCGGGTGGAAGATAATGGCCGCGGCATTCCAGTTGATGAACATCCCACAGAGCATCGCCCTGCCGTCGAAGTAGTGATGACAATTTTGCACGCGGGTGGGAAGTTTGGCCAAGGTGGATATGCCGTTTCAGGCGGACTGCACGGCGTGGGAGTATCGGTAGTCAATGCCTTGTCCACCCGTATGGAAACAGAAGTCAAACGCGATGGTTACGTGTGGCGCATCGCCTTCGAGAATGGTGTTCCTGTGGCGCCGTTGGAGCGTGGCGAGCCAACGTCTGAAACGGGAACTATTCAAACCTTCTGGGCCAACCCGAAGATCTTTGAAACCACGGATTACGATTTTGAGACACTGCGCAAGCGGTTCCATCAGATGGCGTTCCTCAACAAGGATTTGCGCATCACGTTGGTTGACGAGCGTCCCACGGCCACGGACGAAGGTGACGAGGTGACGGGTGATGCCCTTGGCGAGGCCGACGATCCGAAACCGGGGCATCGTGAAGTCACGTATAAGTACTCCGGCGGCCTACTTGATTACGTCAAGTATCTGAATTCCACCAAGAAAGTGGAGGTTGTCCATCCGGATGTCATCTACTTTGAGGCAGAGGATCCGGGGAAAAAGATCGAATGCGAAATTGCCATGCAGTGGACATCGGCGTATTCGGAATCGGTCAACACGTTTGCCAATACGATTAACACCACCGAAGGTGGAACACACGAGGAAGGGTTCCGTGCGGCCCTCACGTCAGTGCTCAACAAATACGCGCGTGACAAGGGATTGCTGAAGGAAAAGGACCCAAATCTTTCCGGAGAGGATGTGCGAGAAGGTCTGACAGCAATCGTCTCGGTTAAATTGGGGAATCCACAATTCGAAGGCCAAACGAAAACAAAGTTGGGGAACACTGAAGCGCGAACCTTCGTGCAGCAACAGCTGTATTCTCACTTGTCAGATTGGCTGGAGATGCATCCTTCCGAGGCGAAGGACATCATTCGTAAGGCATCTCAGGCGTTCGCCGCGCGCCAGGCCGCCCGAAAGGCGCGGGAGGCAACGCGCAGGAAGTCTGTGTTGGAATCCGCCTCTATGCCCGGCAAGCTGAAAGACTGCACGTCGCGCAATCCCGAAGAATGCGAAATCTTCATTGTGGAGGGAGATTCCGCAGGTGGTTCTGCTGTGAATGGGCGCGACCCAGAACATCAGGCGATCATGCCAATTCGTGGAAAGATTTTGAATGTGGAGAAAGCGCGCCTGGATCGCGCACTGAGTTCTGAGACGATTCAGGGTTTGATTACTGCATTCGGCACGGGCATCGGAGATGATTTTGACATTTCCAAACTGCGCTACCACAAGATCGTATTCATGGCAGATGCGGACGTAGACGGCTCACACATCGCAACGTTGCTGCTGACATTGGTGTATCGCTACATGCGTCCGTTGATTGAAAACGGCCATGTGTTTCTAGCCATGCCGCCGCTGTATCGCATCAAGTGGACAAATGCGCCTCATCAGTACGTATTTACAGACAAAGAGCGCGACGATTGCCTCACCGCTGGAAAGGTGGCCGGATGGCGCCTCCCGAAGGATGAGTCGCAGCGCATTCAGCGATACAAGGGCCTCGGAGAAATGAATGCTGAAGAATTGTGGGACACCACAATGGATCCTGCGCATCGCACACTCAAGCAAGTCTCGATTGGCGAGGCCGCTGCAACTGATGAAACGTTCTCTGTATTGATGGGAGAAGACGTGGAATCGCGCCGAAGCTTCATACAGCGCAACGCACATGACGTGCGTTTCTTGGACATTTAGAGTACCGCGGGCCGAAGTGAGAGTTGATTAGTAGTGAACGACGAAGAGAATAACGTATCCCCAGAAAGCGCTGAGGGCGTTTACAACCACGGTGCCATTATGGATGTCGACCTCCAGCGCGAGATGGAGAAGTCGTACCTAGACTATGCCATGTCCGTGATCGTTGGTCGGGCGCTTCCGGATGTGCGCGATGGCATGAAACCCGTGCACCGCCGGGTACTGTACGCGATGTATGACGGCGGGTATCGGCCAGAAAACTCCTTCTCTAAATCGGCGAAGATAGTCGGTGACGTGATGGGGCATTACCATCCGCACGGCGACGCCGCAATTTACGACACTTTGGTTCGCTTGGTACAACCCTGGGCATTACGGTACCCGTTGGTTTCCGGCCAAGGGAACTTTGGGACGCCCGGGGATCTAGGAGCTGCCGCTCCGCGTTACACTGAGGCGAAAATGGCGCCCCTAGCCTTGGAAATGGTTCGGGATATTAAAGAAAATACCGTCGATTTTGAACCGAATTATGACGGTTCATTGATGGAGCCAACGGTTCTTCCGTCACGCTACCCGAATCTGCTTGTGAATGGTTCTGAGGGAATTGCGGTGGGAATGGCTACCCGGATCCCTCCGCACAATTTGCGCGAAGTGAACGACGGCGTGCAGTGGTATCTGGCGCATCCTGATGCGAGTAAAGAACAACTGCTGGCAGAGCTGATGAAACGTATCAAGGGACCGGACTTCCCAACAGGAGGAACGATCCTTGGCACTCGTGGCATTGAAGACATGTATCGCACGGGGCACGGTTCCATCACGCAGCGTGCCGTTGTTGAAGTTGACGAAATTCACGGACGGCAATGCCTTATCATTTCTGATCTTCCGTACCAAGTGAATCCCGACCGCCTTCTGGACAAGATGGTCGAGGGGATCAAAGACGGCCGTTTGCCCGGAATTGCTGACATTCGTGACGAAACATCAGGACGTGCGGGGCAGCGCATCGTCGTCGTCTTGAAACGCGATGCGGTACCCAAAGTGGTGCTGAACAATCTTTTTAAACACACACAACTCCAAAACAACTTCCCTGCCAACATGCTGGCGCTGGTGGATGGTGTACCGCGGACTCTTTCATTGGATGGATTTGTGCGGCACTGGGTCAACCATCAAATGGATGTGATTCGGCGCCGGACGGCGTATCGTTTGGCCGAAGCGGAGAAGCGGCTCCACATCTTAGAGGGTTATCTTAAAGCATTGGACATGCTTGACGAGGTCATCACGTTGATCAGGCGCTCGCCTACGGTGGATGAAGCTCGTACAGGTTTGATGAATCTACTTGAAATTGATGTAGATCAGGCTAATGCAATTCTGGAGATGCAGCTGCGTAGGTTGGCAGCTTTGGAACGCCAGAAGATCATGGATGAATATGACGAGAAGCTCGCACTCGTCACCGAATACAAAGACATTTTGGCAAGGCCGGAGCGGCAGCGCGCGCTCATCTCTGAAGAGCTGCAGGTGATTGTAGACAAATTCGGTGATGAACGGCGTACCACCATTCTTCCATTCTCCGGAGAGATGTCCGTAGAAGACTTGATACCTGAAGAAGATGTTGTTGTCACCATCACGCGTGGAGGATTCGTCAAGCGCACGAAGGTGTCCGAATACCGGGCACAGCATCGTGGCGGTAAGGGGGTCAAAGGCGCAACGTTGAAGGGCGACGACGTCGTCGAACAATTCGGTGTGGCATCCACGCACGATTGGTATCTATTCTTCACGAACCTCGGGCGGGTATATCGCATCAAGGGATACGAATTGCCTGAAGGTGGCCGCGATGCGCGCGGACAACATGTTGCGAATCTGCTCGCGTTCCAGCCGGGCGAAAAAATTGCTTCGGCTATTGCGCTCAAGGATTATCGCCAGGCGCAATATCTAGTACTGGCAACTGCGGATGGCCTGGTGAAAAAGACGCGCCTGGAGGATTATGATTCGCCGCGCACCGGTGGATTGATTGGGATTAAACTGCGCGAACATGCGGATGGTTCTACGGATCAGGTGGTTGCCGCATGTTTGGCGAATGATGGCGACGATCTGTTGCTGGTTTCCCGGAAGGGCGTGTCATTGCGCTTCACTGCAGATAATGACTCGCTGCGGCCCATGGGGCGTGCCGCATCCGGAGTAATGGGCATGAGGTTCAGGCCCGGAGATTCGCTGCTTACCATGGATGTGGTGAGGGAAGGTGCCCAGGTATTCGTGGTGACCGAAGGAGGATTCGCCAAACGCACAGACGTTTCCGAATATCGCGAACAAAACCGTGGCGGTATCGGAATCAAGGTTGCAAAGATTACAGACGCGCGCGGCGATTTGGTGGGAGCACTCATTACGCACGAACACGAAGAAGTACTTGTCATCATGGAATCCGGAAAAGTGATGCGTTCTTCAGTAGATGAAGTTTCGCTCACCGGAAGAAACACTCAGGGTGTCACTTTCAGCAGACCAGATGATGGTGACAAAATCATAGCGATTGCACGGAATGTGGAGACCGAACTGGGCGTCGATGATGAGGTAGCGGCGTGAACGCGGTAGCCTCTGACATAGCGGATTAGTGGCCAGGAGTAACAATGAGCGAAGACCAGAACCAAGATGAGCCAGTTTCGGAGCAGCATGAGCCTCCTCGTCGGCGCTCAACTGCCGAACGTATGGCAGAGTCAGTTCAGGAGCCTGTAATCGTGAACCGTGGCACCGCCTCCCAAGAACATGTGCCTGACAGTGCGCGTTCCGATACCGCAACGTCCGCAGGTACACCCACAGTGGCGCATGCGCCCACAGCAGCGGCCACTGCAGCTCCGACTCGCCGGCCAGCAGGGATCCGGCGGATCAAAATGACCGTTTCGCACATCGATCCGATGTCGGCGCTGAAGCTTGGATTCTTGGTGTCTGTGGTCATCGGTGTCATGATCGTCTTGGCTATGGCGCTCATTTGGTTCATACTCGATGGAATGTATGTGTTCTCTCAGCTCAACGAGCTGCTCGTGACACTCAATTCGGAGGCATTGCTGAAGCTCGCCCAATATCTTGAATTCGGCAGGTGGATGAGTTTCGCAGTGATCATTTCGATCGTAGATATTGTGCTATTTACGCTTCTTTCGCTTGTCGGAGCGCTGATATATAACCTGATTTCTGCCCTCGTTGGCGGAGTTAAGGTTACATTGTCAGACGAATAGTGACTTGGCAAACGGAAGGTGTGGGGACGGCGGCGGCTTTCCCGTAGCAGATGTTTCAGTAATAGTGAAGAACATCGCGTTGGGGGCGCTCGTTTGGACTTCGTAGCACAGAATGTTGTAATCTAGTTCGGCGGCAGATGAAAGTTTCGCCGATGTTTGGGCCTATAGCTCAGTTGGTTAGAGCGCAGTCCTGATAAGACTGAGGTCGATGGTTCGAGTCCATCTAGGCCCACGGCTAACGAATCCTTCGCCGTATGCGAGCGAATCGTACGGAAATGGGAGGCAACTGTGAAGAAGTTCTTCATGTTGGTATTCGTCGCTGCTGCTGGATACTTCGCCTTCCTTGAATGGCAGAAGAGCCACCAAGACAGGGCGCGGTGGAAGGAAGTTCCCGATCCCGCCTAATCACCACGGGGCTATAGCGCAGCTGGTAGCGCACCTGCTTTGCAAGCAGGGGGTCGCGGGTTCGAGTCCCGCTAGCTCCACGTGTGGGGAAGTGTTGAACGAAAGTTCAGCACTTCCCTTTTTGTTTCTAGTGGTTTGAGTTTCCGGTGGCTTGCGTTTCCGGAAGCTTTTTCTAGTTGAAGCGGGCAAAAGCCCAGGAACGAGTGCCACTTGCGCCCGTTTCAGCAAGAAAAAGCACGACGGGCCTGGCGGGAAGAGCGCAACGGGCCCGTCGGGAAAAGGGACGACGGCGGTGCACCGTTTCGCCGGATTCGCGAGGCCGCCGTGGTATCGTCGATCGCAGGCGTCAGATGCACACGCAGCACAATTGCAAAAGGCCTGTGGCACAGGCATGGGCCGAAGGAGGAACTTATGGCGACACCACACATCAGCGCCGAGCCAGGCGATTTCGCGCCAGCCGTTTTGATGCCAGGTGATCCCAAGCGCGCGGAGCGCATCGCGCATCTGTTGTTGCCGGACGCGCGCCTGGTGACGGACGTGAGAGGCATGCTCGGGTTTACAGGAACGTATCAGGGCAAGCCGCTATCTGTTATGGGTTCGGGTATGGGGCAACCGTCCGCTGGCATCTATGTCACGGAGCTGATGAAATTCTACGGCGTACAGCGGGTGATCCGCGTGGGCACAACCGGAGGAATCGCAGCGCAGGTGAAGGTAGGGGATGTCATTATCGCAACCGGTGCCCACACTGATTCCGCGATGAATAACTACCGAATTCCAGGCGTGAACTTCTGTCCGACGGCGTCCTACAACTTGGTGCGCGCCGCGGCAGATGCGGTTCACGAAGGAGAGCGGGTGCACATTGGCACGATCATCTCTAAGGACCACTTCTATTTTGCGGTCCCAGGACAATCGGAAGCTGCGGCGGCGTACGGTGTGCTTGGTGTGGATATGGAATCCGCTGCAATTTACGCGATTGCTGCGGAATATGGCCGGGAAGCGTTGACGGTCCTCACCGTCTCTGATCATCTGTTTGATAAGTCCGTGGAGATGACATCGGAAGAACGTGAATCTAAATTCCAATTGGCCTTGCGCTTGGCAGTGGCTGCCGCGTTGAGCTGAACTGGCGAAGAGCGTGCATATGGCCACAGGATTTTGGAAAGATAATCCCGCCGAATTGCTCAGGGTTAGAAAAGGTTTCGATCTGCGTACGGTAGATCCTGATGCAACTCCGGGTACTAAGAAGGGCCGCGAAGCTGGTGAGGACGAACTTGAGGAAAGCGCCCAGGAACTTCGCGAACTGCAAGAAAAACTTTATGCGCAGAGTAAAGTAGGTGGGCAGCTCCGCATGCTTGTTGTGCTCCAGGCGATGGATGCGGCCGGCAAGGGCGGGATTGTGAACCATGTGTTCTCGCACGTGGAGCCATATGGCCTTGCGCTCACGTCCTTCAAGGCCCCCACGGCAGAAGAAAGGGCGCACGACTTCCTGTGGCGAATCGAGCCTCATGTACCCGGCCCGGGAATGATCGGGGTTTTTGATCGCTCACACTATGAGGATGTGCTGATTCAAAGAGTCCGATCATTCGCGCCACCCGGGGAAATCGAACGGCGTTACGGCGCGATTAGCGATTTTGAGAAACGAATCTGGGACAAAGGCGTAAAAATTGTGAAGATTATGCTGCATATTTCCCCGCAAGAACAGGAAAAGCGCCTTCTTGCACGCCTCGATAATCCGGAGAAGCACTGGAAATACAACACGGGCGACCTCAATGAACGGTTATTGTGGCCAGCGTACATGGACGCATTCCAGATAGCGATTGAGCGTACTCATACGGAATTTGCGCCATGGTTTGTGGTACCTGCCAACGCGAAGTGGTACGCCCGTGCCGCGGTGCAACGCATTGTGATTTCTGAGCTTTCGGCCATGGATCTACAGTGGCCTGTCGGAGATTTTGACGTGGAGCGGGAACGTCAACGTGTTGCGCAGAGTGCGGATCTGCGATGGCCCTGATGGGGTCCCCGGCGATAGCACGATGCAGGAGGGGCAGTGTGCGCCGTTGGATGGCGCTGTGCGCGGCGTGTACCCTTGCGCTGGTGGGATGTACCTCGGCGGAGAAAGGCGCGCCTTCGGCGGCTACCGCCACGCGAACAACGTCTCCCAGCCCGGTGGCTACCCAATCTGATTGTGACTCCGCGCCTTTTACCGGAGAGGCCGAACAAGACGCCACGCCGGAACCACTGGTTGCAGTGAAAGTGGAGAATTCATACAACGCTCGGCCACAGTCTGGTTTGGAGGATGCGGATATCGTATTCGTTGAACTTGTGGAGGGCGGTGAGACGCGTTTTGTCGCACTCTTTAATTCTCAGATTCCTGACGTGGTGGGTCCCATCCGCTCAATTCGCCCCACTGACGCGGGAATACTGGGGCAGTGGGCAGGAGATGTCTCGCTGTTCTATTCGGGCGGTGTGGCGGCTTTTGTGAACCAGGTGAAAGACGCCGGGGTTTCGCTCTACACAGAGGAAGATGCAGGGTTCTATCGGGATAACTCGCGGTGGGCGCCGCACAATCTTTACGCGTCTATGGGTGCTGCCGTTGCAACAGTTGAACAACCGAGCGATTGCATTCGCGGGCTTTTCACCTACACAGCAAATGATTCCCACCGCAGTGGTGGCCTCAAGGTTTCCGCTGTCACGGTTTCGTACCCAGCGGCAACGTCGGGATGGGCCTGGAATGAAAGTGCCGGAGAATGGGATAGGTCCGACGACGGCGCCGCCACGGCCAGTAACACTTCGGGCCACGTTCTGAGTGCAACGAATGTCGTCGTGATGCATGTACAGGCCCACAATCTTTCTGTTACAGACGTAGCAGGGGCTCCTGTTCCTGAAACTGTGCTGGTGGGTAAAGGTAACGTGGATTATTTTGTGGCTGGATACCAATACACGGGAAAATGGGAAAAATCAGATATCAATGCGCCCTTCGAATTCACCGATAGTTCCGGAGAAACGTTTGCTTTGGATCCTGGAAACACATGGGTTGAACTTTTGCCGCAAACCGGCACGCTCACGGCCCAATGATGATGTGTTTGAGCTTTCTCAGCTGATCGGATTGGAAACTTCAACAGTGAGGGGGAAGAGCTGTAAAGCTCTTCCCCCTCACTGTTCTGGTTAGGTTTACTCAGGTCAGCGATGCCGTGTAGATCGAATCGATCGATGCGGCGAGCTTTTTGTTGAATTCTTCGTCGCTCATCTGTTCAGTCAATCCCTCAGTGAGTGCACGCGAGAAGCTCGCGATCAAGCCATGATTACGGGTGAGCCGTTCGTTGGCCTCGTCGCGTGAGTAACCACCGGAGAGCGCAACCACGCGCAGCACGGCTGGATGCTGCATCAGCGAGGCGTAGAAATCATCCTTCGTGGGGATAGAAACCTTGAACATGATTGGCATATCGAAGGTTTCTGTTGTGAGCCGCTTCAATATCTCGTCAAGCAAGATTTCTTCAGCTTGTTCCTTATCTGGCGCATGAATATCGACTTCTGGTTCAAGAATCGGCACCAGGCCCGCGGACGCGATTTGGTGGCCCTTTTCGAATTGCTGGGCCACGATTGCAGCGATGCCATCGCGATTCGCCGATTGAATGACCGAACGCATCTTTGTACCAAAGATGTGTGCCTTCTTTGCACGCTCCAGCAGACCGTCCAGATCCCCGAACGGCTTCATGAGCCGGACTCCGTTTTCGGGATCGGATAATCCCTTGTCAACCTTCAGAAATGGGACGACGTTCTTGTGTTCCCACAGGAAGTCAGCGGCGGGGACGCCGTCGAACGTCCGATCCATCGTCTTCTCGAAGAGGATGGCGCCCAGGATTCGATCGCCAGTGAACGCTGGGGAGAGCACGATACGTGACCGCATCGCATGGACCAGATCGAACATCTCTGTGTCATTGTGATAGCGATTCTCGTCGACGCCGTAGAGCTTAAGCGCACGTGGAGTTGAGCCACCGCTCTGATCTAGTGCGGCAATGAAACCCTTGCCGTGGCCCATCTTTTCTAGCTGTGTATCGAGCATCAGACCTCCCAAATATGGCGCAGAACCCTTCACATTGCACGGTATCTTTTGTTGCAATACTGCGCTTTCAGTGACATAAAACACTCTACGCTTGCGATATTCTAAGTCAAGGGTTTCGTGAACTAGTTAGACAAATCTTGAAGGGACTGGGAGACTTTTAAGAGCTGAATTGTGCCCGGATATTCACCCGAAAGCGTGCCTGGTCCGGCGTTCAGGTTTTCTATCACATTTTCCTATGGAGGAGCAACTATGGCACAGCGCGCATGCGGCATCGATATTGGCGGGTCTGGCGTCAAAGGCGGCGTAGTTGACCTTGAAACCGGCGCAATCATCGGCAACATTGTGAAAGTTGTTACTCCACAGCCATCGACTCCCACATCCGTGATAGAAGCGTGTCACGACGTCATGACGCAACTCGATGTTCCGGCAGACGTACCTGTGGGAATATCGTTTCCAGCTCCTGTTGTGCACGGCACTATTCCCTTCATGGCGAATCTTGACCAGGCCTGGGTAGGCGTCGATATTGCCTCACTCATGGAACAGCGGATCGGCCATCGTGTGGCGGTTGTCAACGATGCGGATGCAGCAGCTCTAGGTGAGGCCACTTTTGGAGCGGCGAAAGGTGTTGGCGGAGTCATTATTGTGACCACATTAGGTACTGGAATCGGTTCGGGGGTGATTCTGGACGGCAAACTGCTACCCAATACGGAACTCGGCCATCTTGAGATCGACGGATATGACGCAGAAAAACGGGCTGCTGCGAGTATCAAAACCGCGGAGGATCTCACATGGGAGCAATACGCGGCGCGCCTTCAGCGCTACTATTCGCACGTCGAGATGTTGTTTTCTCCAGACCTCTTTGTTGTGGGCGGTGGCGTATCGGAGAATGCTGGAAAATTCTTGCCACTGCTGAAGTTGCGCACGCCGATCATCCCGGCGATGTTGCGCAATACCGCCGGGATTGTGGGCGCAGCGTGCGCCACCGGCTCACATGCGGCTACGAAGTGAGGAACACGGGGCATATGCCCCGTGTTCCTGCTGGTGAACTTATGCTTCCTTGAGATGTTCGGCAGCGCGCTTAGTGCTTGAACCTGCGTTCTTCGTGGCCTTCGCAGTTGCGTTGTCATCATCGGATTCGGTGGTCGGCGCGGCGGTAGATTCGGATTCATCTGATTCCGCTGTGGCGGGCGTCTCCGCGGTGGGCGCCGAGGAATTCGGTTCCGCTTTCCAATACGCTTCAGCCCACGGATCCTCTGTTGGTTGGCTTCGCTTCCACAGGTAGAACACCACACCGCCGATGCTGCCGAGCACCAGCAGTATCCGAAGGAACTTGCCACGACGATGCTTTTTCACCGCAGGCGCGGCGGCGTCTGCCGCTGCAACAGTAGATTGGCTCAATTCTGAGACTTTTGCCGTGACGTCCGCATCTTTGACGGCCGCTGCCGCTGCCGCGGCAGCCTTCTTGGCCTTTGGATAGTAATCAGAGACGAGTTTCTCCTTCGCTTCCGCGGCCTTTTCGGCCGCCTTTCGCGTGGCGTCATCAACGACGGGCTTGATGGTTTCGGCGGCCTCCTGGGCACGCGGCGTGGCCCACTGTGCGCCCTGGTGGGCGAGTTCTTGGGCCTGAACTGCCAGTTGCGATGCCTTGACCTTGGCGTCTTCCAATGTGGGTGTCAATTTCTCAGCAGCCTGGCTGGCTAAGTCCACTGCCTGTTCGGCAATAGGCGTGGCCCACTGTGCGCCCTGGTGGGCGAGTTCTTGGGCCTGGCCGGCCAATTGGGACGCCAACTTAGCCGCAGAATTCGCGGCGTTCGCCAGATCAGATTCTTTGTCTTTTAGGCACTTCTTGCAGACCATCGTGACCTCCTTGTAAATCTACCGACGGCCCCCGCGGCCGCATCTGTTCGGGGCAGATTATTCGCATTCTATTGTCCCTGAGCATACCCCGGATATGCTAGTGATTCGCAGTGATCGTCCTATGGGTGAGGCGTTCAGCGGTGTGCTGTGCAAAGATTGAACACATGGAAGCTACTCTTCACACCAATTATGGTGACATCACGATGGAACTTTACCCACTTCATGCGCCGAAAACCGTGTCCAACTTTGTTGAGCTTGCACGCGGTGAGCGTGAATGGACCAATCCGGTAACGCAGGAAAAAACCACGGATCCGTTGTACGACGGCGTCGTTTTTCACCGGGTTATTTCCGGTTTTATGATTCAGGGCGGCGACCCGCTCGGAACGGGAACAGGGGGCCCGGGTTATCAATTTGACGATGAAATCCACCCGGAACTGAATTTCAATGAACCGTACATGGTGGCGATGGCAAATGCCGGCAAACGCTTTGGACATGGAACAAACGGATCGCAGTTCTTCATCACGGTGGCCCCAACGCCATGGCTCATGGGCCACCACACGATCTTCGGCAAAGTGACGGATTCGGCGTCACAGAAGGTAGTGGATCAGATAGCAGCGGTTCCCACAGGGTTCCAGGACCGTCCCGTGGATGATGTGGTCATCGAATCAGTCTCTGTGACTGACTGAGGAATGAAGGATATGGCGACAAGTTGGCAGGGGGAGGGAAGCGGATCTCGTGCGGCGCGCCTTTTCCAACGCGTGGGGCGTGCGCTTGGTTTCCGGGGTGGAAATCCGCCATTAGTGACGCTGTCCCTTATCGGCATCTGTGTTCTGGTCGCCATAGCGGAGCTTTTCTTCAAGAACGTCGGCGCGGCTCTTTTGTTTGTGCCAGCGCTTGCTGAATCGCAGCCGTATCGTTTCATCGCGTCCGCGTTTGTGCATGCGGGCTTCTGGCATCTGCTCTTCAACATGTACGCACTATGGTTGGTAGGAGCGGTGCTGGAGCCCGCTATCGGGCGGGTGCGATTTGCGTCAATCTACTTGCTGTCTGCTGTGGCTGGCAATGTTGCGGTGCTCCTTTCGGCGGATCAGCTTTCCGAATCGTGGATAACCGCCACAGTAGGGGCTTCCGGCGCGGTTTTTGGCGTGTTCGGCGCACTCTTTGTGCTGATGCATCACTTCGGCACAGATTCCACCAGCCTTTTGGTGGTGATTGTGGCCAATCTGGCTCTGGGTTTCCTTCCCGGAATGAATATCTCCTGGCAGTCGCATGTAGGTGGTTTGATTGCAGGAGCGGTGATGATGGCATTGATGATGGCGAGGCGCCAACATATTTCACCGCGGGCGCGGCGGGCGCGCGATACAGCCGTGATTGTAGGCACAGCCGTGGTGTTGTGTGGCTTGATCTGGTGGGGCTTCTAGACCGTCAGTGCCAGCCGAGCGTCATGAGGAATCCGACCAACATGGTGCCGATACCGAGGAAGAGGTTTCCATTTCCCCAGGTAGGAACTGGAAGTGTACCACCGAAAATGTATGCAAGAACAACGATGACCAGGCCGATAAGCATCAATGCCACCATGGTGGGTGCCCACCAGCGCGGCGATGTCTTCTTGCCGGTCCTTGCTGGGGCCGGTTTTGCCTTCTTTGCCTGATCCTGTGCTGCAATAGCACGCTTTGTGCCCTTAGCTGGAACGGCGTTTTTAGACGGCGTCGCTCTGGACTTCTTTTCGGATTCAGACACTGGCTATCCCCCTCATGCTTGTGATACTCCAAGAGTATCGAGATTGCCACTTTTGTGCGATTCGAAGTCAGAGTGAGCCCTGTTACCAGAACGTTTCATCTGAGCCGCTATTCTTGATTTCACACACGAGCGTATAGGCCACACATCGTATAAGGAGTTCTTGGATGGGCGCTACCAGCATCAATGCTGCCAGTCACGTCAAACGCCGCACCCCATCCATGCTGTGGCGAATTGTGGGCGTTGTCGGAGAGTTATTCATCACGGCCGGACTGGTGATTCTGCTGTTTATCGTGTGGCAGGTGTGGTGGACTGATGTGGGTGCACACCGGCAGCAGGCCGCCGCTGTAGAACAGGTACTCAACAGTTGGGGCACGCCCGAATCTTCGCAATCCAGTGATGAGAAGATTGGACAACCACGTGACACCGCCCCGCCGGAACCGGAAGCGGAACAGGAAGGCGAAGTATTTGGCATCGTACGGATACCACGTTTCGGTGCAGACTATGCCGTCTCGATTGTGGAAGGAACCTCGATCGACCTGCTCAATACCGGCGCTTACGGCCACTATGAGGAGTCACAACTTCCGGGAGAGATAGGAAACTTTGCGCTGGCAGCTCATCGCCAGACTTATGGAGCGCCGTTGCGCAACGTCGATCAACTGCAGGAAGGCGACGCGATTGTTATTCAAACAAAGAACGCGTATCTGATCTATAAAGTTACGACGCACTACATCGTGTGGCCGGATGAATCTGACGTGATACTGCCGGTGCCGCGTGAACCCGGCGTGACGCCAACTGAGAGGCTTTTGACCCTAACAACATGCCATCCGCCTTTTGTTTCGGATCAGCGCTGGATCGTGCATGCGACATTCGATCATTGGGTGGATCCGGCAGACGGGGTGCCTGTGGAACTGACAGAGGAAGTGAAGTAGCACGATGTACGGTTTTATTTGGCGGCATCTTCCCGGCCCGGGATGGCTGAAGTTCGCAGAGGCGCTCATACTGATTGCGGCTGCGGTTTTTGTGTTGTTCCAGTGGGTTTTCCCTTGGGTGATCGCGACGTTCCCAATGTTTGATAGCACGGTGGGTGAATGATGAGAATCCTAGTAGTAGATAATTACGACAGCTTTGTGTACACGATTGTGGATTATATCCGGCAGCTCGGTGCAGAAACGACCGTGGTAAGGAACGACGTCGTCGCCGTCGATTCGGTTGCTTCGTACGACGGTGTTCTTGTATCGCCTGGCCCTGGGACCCCGGCGGAAGCGGGGCTTTCCCAGGCGGTCATAGGAGAATGCGCACGAACAGGGACCCCGATGCTAGGCGTGTGCCTCGGGCATCAGGCACTCGCGGAGTACTTCGGTGGTACGGTGACGCATGCGCCGGAGTTAATGCATGGCAAAACCTCACTCATTACGCATACGGGAGAGGGAGTCTTCGCCGAGCTACCATCGCCGCTTCGCGTGACGCGCTACCATTCGCTGGCGGCGGATCCGGATCAGTTACCTGCCTCTTTGCGCGTTACCGCGACCACGGACAAAGGCATCGTTATGGCACTTGAACACCGCGACCTTCCGCTTTGGGGCGTGCAGTTCCATCCGGAGGCGGTGCTGACGCAAGGCGGCCACCGTATGTTCGCCAATTGGCTCGAAATGTGCGGTTCGCCAGATGCATTACGGCTTGCCGAAGGGAAAAGCCCCTTGATGCGTGCAAACGTCTAGCGTATCGGCCGGCTCGATTCGAAGCTAGATGCAGCTTATTGGCTCGGACTATCGCTTGGTGTGGCCGCCGCCTCACCTACAACTTTGATGGTCACTGTTGTACCGCGAGCAACAAGCGAATTTGCCGCCTTATCTTGGTTGACAACCCTCCCAACCTCGCTGGCGTCGCCGGTTACCATGGTGACTACAGGCGTCAGCTTTTGGTTGCTGAGTGCTGTTGTTGCGTCTGCCTGACTGAGCGACATCACATTTGGCACTGTAACCTTCCCAGAGGGAACTTCAAGGACAACCGTTGTTCCACGCTGGGCCACAGTATTTGCTGCGGGATTCTGTGACAATACTTCGTCCGTTTCACCATTGGGTGTGTCGGTGCGGTTCTCGTCAACAGACAGTCCCACATTGCTCAACGTGGATTTCGCTTCACTCAAACTCATGCCAGTGACACTCGGTACGGTGACCTGATCGGAAACGACGTCAATGGTAACGAGTGTGCCTTCAGCAACCTCTTCTCCGGCTGCGGGATCTTGATCTACAACGGTTCCTGGATCGCCCTCAGTGCTTTCCACCGGATTGGCCTTCGCAAGCGTTAGATTTGCGTCTTCAAGGGCCTTCTGTGCTGCATCTTGCGTCATTCCTTTGAGGTCTGGCACTGACACTGTTGCGGCACCGGAGGAGAAGGAAACGATCACGGTGGAACCTTCCGGGACAGTTGTGCCGGGCGATGGCGTGGCTGATACGAAAAGGCCCTCATCGATATCGGACGAGGCGACATCGTCACCCTTTTCATACTTTAGATTCGCATTGGTGAGCGCATTCTTTACCTCGGTTTCGTTATACCCCGTGAGGTTAGGGACTTCCGTGACGGCGGCGCTGGTGCTGGCTGACGCCGTCGGAGTAGCAGTGTGCTTCCCGCTCGAAAGCACGGCCCACACAACTCCAAGGATGGCGAGCGCAAGGAAGATTATGCCGATCCAGATCATGATCTTGTTCCGCCGCTGGCGTTTCTTTGTCTCTGGATCTACTGGCTCCATATCAGATTGGGTGAGCGTTTGAGCCAGCGCCGCCGCACCAGTTTGTGGTTGCTGACTTGCCGTGGCCACCTGAGTGGGTGCATAGGCTGGTGCCGCGGGAATGGTCCAGGACGTCACCGAAGGGGCTTCAACACCACCACCGCGGGCGGCGGCGATGAGATCGCGGCGAAACTCCGCCGCGCTCTGATACCTGTCCTCACGTTGTTTGGCTAGCGACTTCATGACCACGCGATCAAGTGCGTCTGGAATATCGGACGCGACCCGGGATGCGGGCTTCGGCTGTTCAGAAACGTGTTGATACGCAACGGCGACTGCTGAATCACCGGTGAATGGAGGTTTTCCGGTCAACAACTCATAGAGCAGGCATCCTGTTGAATAGAGATCGGAGCGAGCGTCCACTACTTCGCCGCGAGCCTGTTCGGGCGAAAGATATTGGGCGGTGCCTACCACCGAATTGGTTTGGGTCATCGTGGCCGCTGAATCCGCTATAGCCCGGGCAATGCCAAAGTCCATTACCTTGACTTTGCCATCCGGAGTGAGCATGACGTTTCCGGGCTTGATATCGCGGTGGATGATGCCTTCGTGATGGGAATACTCAAGCGCATTAAGCACGCCCACCGTTATCTCAACTGCCTCACCGATGGGGACTGGATTGCCATCGGAAAGGAGCGAGGCCACAGTGCGGCCCTTCACGTACTCCATCACAATGTACGGCAAGGAAAGTGGCTTGCCCGCCTCCGAGGTCAAATGCTCTTCACCGGTGTCGTAGACCGAAACGATAGATGGATGGTTGAGCGCGGCCGCTGATTGCGCTTCGCGGCGGAAACGAGCAAGGAACATCGGATCCTGGGCGAGGTCCGCGCGCAGCACTTTGATGGCGACTGTGCGTGACAGGCGTGTGTCGTACCCGAGGTGCACCTGGGCCATACCGCCACGGCCGATCAATTCGCCGACTTCGTAACGTCCGCCGAGGACGCGGGGAATATCAGTCACGTTGTGTCACCTTTCTCATCTCACTTTATTGTGCCGCAAGCGGCGGGAGAGCGCCTCACTTGCCAAGTTTTGCCTCGATAATCTGTTTTGCAATAGGTGCGGCGGTTGAGCCACCATCACCGGTGACGGAGTCGTTTTGGACGAGGACCGCCACAACGATCTGTGGATCATCGGCGGGGGCAAATGCCACGAACCAGGAATTACGTTCGCCGTTATCCCCGATTTCCGCCGTGCCTGTCTTTCCTGCGACTTCAATGCCGTCAATTGCCGCCCGCCATCCTGTACCTTCCTTGACGTCTGCGACCATCATTTCTTTCAAGTATTCGGCAGTCTTTTCGCTGATGGGTGTGGAGTAGACGGTGGGCTCCGTAACGTCAACAGGCTTGAGGTCCGATGTCAGAGTCTGCTTTACCAAATACGGCTTCATCAGCGTGCCGTCGTGTGCAATCGCGGCTGCGATCATCGCCATTTGCATGGGAGTCACCATGATGTCCTGTTGGCCGAAGGAATCCATGGCAAGTGCCGCATCGCTCGCCGGTTCAGGGAAGCGAGAGGCCGTTACCGCAAGAGGGGTTGTGATCGTGTCACCAAATCCGAACTTCTTTGCCTGTTCGATCATGGCATCTGCCCCGACACTGACACCGCCAATCGCGAATGCAGTATTGCACGATTGTATGAACGCTTGTTTCAATGTCGCCTTGCCTGATCCGTCCCCACATGCCGCTTTGCCAGGGTTAAAAATTGTGTGATTCGATTCGGGCAGCGTCCAGCTTGTGGGGGCATCAATCAACGTGTCTGGTGTCAGTTCTGAGTTGTTTTCAAGCATCGCAGACGCGGTGAGCATTTTGAAGGTGGATCCAGGCGCGTACTGATCGCCAGCGACAGCTTTGTCGGCTAGCGGTTGTTCCGAATCGGCGGAAAGTTCTTCCCAGGCGGTGTTGGCTGCATCCGCATCGTGAGTTGCAATCGAATTCGCGTCATATGTAGGGAGCGAAACTTGGGCCAGTATTGCACCCGTTGTGGGATCCAGTGCGACGACGGCGCCTTCTTTGCCATCCATTGCGGTGACGGCGGCCTGTTGGACTGTGGCATCAAGGGTGAGTTCGACGGCGCCACCTTCTGCTTCTTGTCCGGTGAGCAGCTGATTGATTCGCTGCTGGAACAGGGACGAATCAGACCCACCAAGAACGGAATTCATAGCCTTTTCGATCCCAGTCATTGCGTTGTGGGTCACGGAAAAATACCCCGTGACGTTGGAATAAATATCGCTGGAATAAACGCGCTGGAATTTGTAGGGATCATCTACAGATTTCGAACTCGCAATGGACTGGCCGGAAACAATGATGGGGCCTCGATTCGTCCCGAATTCGCGATATAACGTGCGCACGTTGCGGCTATCCGCATTGAGGCTATCAGCCTGAAAGAATTGAATTCCGGTTGTGGCTGCCATGAGTGCTACGAACATGATCACCACAACTGTGGCTAGCTGTCTGATTGGTTTATTCATACGTGTAGCACCACTTCTGTTTCTTTCGCATCTTGTTCAGATGGCTGTGCCACGGGGGTTTCTTCGGGGATCTTTGCCAGGGCATCCAGTGTAGGCAAAGGATTCTTCGGTGCGGGTGCCCGCATTGAGTTCGACATGCGCAGGAGTAGCCCGATGATAATCCAGTTCGTTAGGAGGGCCGAGCCGCCGTGCGCCAAGAATGGCAGTGCGAGGCCAGTGAGTGGGATCAGCCGCGTAACTCCACCGATGATAACAAAGCACTGTAAAGCGATGGTGAAGGATAAGCCGGCGGCCAGCAGTTTTCCGAATCCATCGCGCACGTTCGCGGCGATGCGCAGGCCGCGCATCACGATGATGAGATAGATACACAAGATTGCTGCCACACCGGTCAGGCCGAGTTCTTCAGCAAGCGACGCATAGATGAAGTCAGAATCCGCGGCAAAAGAATTAGTGGGATAACCCTGGCCCAGGCCCGTTCCGAAAAGCCCGCCAGAGGCCATGCCAAACATGCCTTGAACGAGCTGGTATGAACCGTATTGCGCGTTGTAGACATCAGGGTCAAGTGCATGGAGCCATACTGTGAAGCGCGCCTGAATGTGCGGTACCGAAGTGGCGATAGCCGCGACTCCCGCTACGGAGAGAATTGCGCCAATGATAAGCCATGACACACGTTCGGTAGCCACATACAGCATTGCCACGAACAATCCAAAGAAGAGCAAGGCCGTTCCAAAGTCCTTCTCAACGACAAGCACTCCCATACAGAAGGCCCATGCCAGCAGCACCGGAATAATGTGACGTGCCTTTGGAAGCCGGATTCCTAGTACTTTTGGTCCCGCTAAAGAGAGGTTGTCGCGTTCCGCAACCAAATACCCCGCAAAGAAGATGGCGAATAAGACTTTCGCCAACTCGGCCGGTTGGAAAGAGAACCCGGCGATGTTGATCCAAATTCGGGCGCCATACATGCTTCTGCCGAGGCCCGGAACCAGTGGCAATAGAAGAAGAAATATCCCAGCGAATAGCGAGGTCCAGGTGAAACGGCGCAGCAGCCGATGATCTCGGAGAATCGCCACGGTGAGAACCATGAGTACGATGCCTACGAAAGTGAGCAGCAACTGGCTTCGCACAGAGTTCACCCCGGTTGTGACCCCGATGCGGTAGATCATCGCCAGGCCGATGCCGTTGAGCGCTAAGGCAGAAGGGAACAAGACAGGATCCGCATAGGGGGCAAAGTGGCGAATGACCAGGTGGGCTGCCAGAATGAAAACCAGTGCCGCTGGCAGCAAAATGTGCAGTGTGGACGGAATGCCATCGGATCCGAGGCCCCAGTAGGCCAAGACATATGCACTGAAGCCGATGCCGAGAGCGAAAACGGAGAGCCCCAGTTCAGGCCAGCGGCCGGTTCTGGTGGGAGACTGCGTGACCACACTCATGGCGTTGATGCTTTCGAAGGCGATGCGGATGCCGCCGGGCTTGTTGAAGGCTGCGGCGTAGCGGGTGCAGCGATCTGGTTCTTGAGGTTGACGTCAACGAATTCGCGTGCGTCGGCCAGCGAACCGCGTATCGTGGGAGATTTCAGCAGATCTTGTGCCACCGGCGTGAGATCGTCCACTCGCAGGTCCGTCTTCTCCACCACGGAAGAGAGCCGCAGCGAACCCAGCGACGAGGGGATTCCGCGAAAAATAGTCACGTAGCCTTGGCTACTGGCAACGTAATACTGATTTTGCGTCCAGCGGTAACCGCCAAAGACCACGGCGGCCAATACTGCCACGATGGCCAGCAGCACTCCCAAGCGGGCGAGATGACGGCGCGAAACGGTTGCAGCGTCATCGTCGCCGGAATCGGATGCTAGCGATGCCTGTTCGTGTGGGAACAACTCTGCGGCCTGTGCCGCCGAAGAATGGCCGCCGCGGCTTGGGCGGCCGTAATCTATCGCTGCTGAACCTACGACGATCGGTTGTTGGCTTACGGGATGATCTGTCAGTTCGGAATCGTCGACGACGTCGAAAAGAACCACCGTCACGTTGTCTGGGGCACCGGCGGCCAGAGCGAGGCGGATGAGATGCTCTCCACATTCTCCCAGGTCCTGGTATTCGCGAAGCGTGTGTTCGATCGTGTCACGCGCAACCACACCAAATAATCCGTCCGAACTCAATAACCAGCGATCTCCGGGAACGGCCTCCCTTACGGATTCGTCCAATTCCACTGGCCCTGGTAGGTCGCCAAGCGCCCGCATGATCACATTCCGTTTTGGGTGGTGTTCGGCCTCTTCAGGGGTGAGTTGGCCCTGGTCCACGAGGTATTGCACGAGTGTGTGATCTTTCGTGACCTGCGTTAGTACGCCATCGCGCAGAAGGTACGCGCGCGAATCGCCGATGTGGACCATCGCCAGTTTTCTCTCAGAATGGAGAATAGCGATACACGTGGTTCCTAAACCCTGCAATGCGGGATCTGCCTGTGAACGTGCAACCAAATCGGCGTGTGCATCGTTGAGTGCCTTGCGAAGAACGGGCAACATGTCGTCGGCACTGTAGACGTCATTGTCAATCGCTGCCAAGTGTGCAATCGTCACGGATGAAGCCACGTCGCCGGCGGCCGCCCCACCCATTCCGTCCGCTAGCGCTAATAGCGTGGGCGAAGCATATGCACCATCTTGATTGTTTCGGCGGACTAAGCCCACATCTGAAAATGCGGCGAAACGCAACTGGACACTCATTGGCGCAACTCCAATGTAGTTTTTCCTATTTGTATTTGCTGACCAGGATAAAGGGGTGTCGGTGCGGTAATTTTGTGGCCAGCTATGTATGTACCGTTCGTGGAATCCAGATCCTCAATCCACCATTGACCGTCGCTGACATAGAGTCGGGCATGCCGCGATGAGGAAAATGTATCGTCAAGAACCAGGGCGCTGTCTGGCGAACGCCCAATGATGATGGGTGCTGTGCCCAAAGGGAGAACTGTTCCGGCAAGCGGGCCTCCCGTGACCGCTAATACGACGTGCCGTTCGGTTGGCTGGCGGGGTTGTTTTCGCCGCGATGCCGGGATCGACGGTGGCGGAGCGTTCCGCCGTGGCCTGCGATCCTGGATCTGCGTGCCATGGACATCGCGGCGCAGAGTGACCACGACCGCCAGAACGAAGACCCACAGCAGCACGAGGAACCCAAATCGGAGCAGGGTAAAGACCAAGGCGCTCATGCAGGCTCCGGGGAGTACCAGAATTGTATATGTGTGCGACCGATCGTAATGGTATTACCATCGACGAGCGTTGCTGCGGAGATCCGGTGCCCCTCGACGAACGTCCCATTCGTAGAATGAAGATCGGTGGCGATGACGCCGCCACGCGTGACCCGCAATTCGAGATGTTTTCGTGAAACGCCGGGATCTTCCACCGTAATATCGCAATCGGAACCACGGCCGATCACCGTCACGGCACCGGTGAGGAGGTAATGTTCGGAATCAACTTCGAGCAGTGGGTATTGTGTATTCGCATCATTCGATGTTGCAGGCGCAACGGCACCGCGTTTCGTTGTTGCGGTGACTTTGACAGTACCGGCTTTCTGCGACATATCCGGTTCCATTGAGATATCGATGGGACCGACAAAAGCGTAATCTTCTTCTTTTGCATAATCGGTCACGGATTTTTTCAGTTCATCGATAAGAGCCTCTTTGCCCCACTGATTGATCCGCTCAAAATCCGATGTGGCAAGGGACACGTGAAATTCGTTGGGACTCACGGTGCGATCGCGGCTGAGCGAAGCCGCGTCGTCGTCAAGTGCTTTTTTCAAAGCGGATGAGATCTCAACGGGCTTCAACTCTGAACGGAAGGCGCGAGAAAACGCGTTAGCAACGGCGTTCTCCACTCCCCGTTCGAACTTATCGAATGCTCCCATTGCCCTCTCCTCGCCGTGTTGCATACACGACTAGCCTAAACCGCAATCGATGGCCAATGCGCCGTACCCGCCGCCAGTGCGCTGGTGCGAA
The DNA here is from genome assembly GCA_022648165.1 of Ancrocorticia sp. Lineage (GTDB taxonomy): Bacteria > Actinomycetota > Actinomycetes > Actinomycetales > Actinomycetaceae > Changpingibacter. The sequence goes on along the minus strand of JALCLX010000006.1, from coordinate 135,491 downwards.
TAATTTGGCCCTATTTTAGCTGTTATCTCTGGAAGTAGTGGAAACTGCCGATGACGGCACTCACATTCTGGGAAACTGCGATAAGAAACGCTTGGCCGGGTTTGGACAACCAAACCCGGCCAAGAGCACGTGACATTCGCTCAATCGCGAGTGTGCGGTCGTGATCAAACAGAGCAGCGGAACCAGGTCACGCAGTTGTGGTGGCGGCTGCAACACTCGGAGCCTTCTTAGTGCGCAGCGGCCCCCAACCGAGAATGCCAAGAATTACGCCAACCACGATAGCGCCGATACCTACATAAATGGCGATCGTGCCGATTAGCCACCACCCGTAGGCGTTCAAAAGCATTCCGCGCAAGGAATCGCCCATGAACATGGTTTGGCGAAGATCCGCAGCCTTTTGAACTTCGTCGGGATCGGCGTTGGCGTCCTTCGAAAGTGCGATGTATTCTGCGGAGACTTCTTCATATGTCTTGCCACCGGAAGCCGCCATCATGTGCTCGTGGATGTAGTGATCCGCGAACGCTTCAGCTTGCGGTCCTGTTGTCATCTGCTGGCCAATGTAAGGGGTCAGCGCCGCGGCTGCCTCGTCGTTATCGAGCGCGTCGATGCTGTCTTGATCGGGCATCGAGATTTTCTCTTGGCTCAGTTGGTCTGTTACAAAGCTGTGTGCGTAATTACCGCCGACAATCGCTGCGATACCGATTATCAGGAGGACTATTGCAAAGACTTTGGAAAGTGCGCCGTATACGGCTTTTTGCATGTGTTCATTCCATTCATCATTGTGAAATTGTGGAATGTTGCCACAACGGCCGTGCCGCTATCCTTCTGCGTGCCGCAGGAGAAGCCCAACGGTTGTGGCAACAACAGTTGTTATATCAACTAATCGGGGACAAAGGAAGAGTACTCCACATGGCGTTCATTTGAAAACCTCTGCCGAATCCAGCTAAGCTATAGGGCGCTGCAACTGCATTTCTTTCGAGATATGATTGCAGTTCATTTGCTCAAGTGGCGGAATAGGCAGACGCGCACGGTTCAGGTCCGTGTGCCCGTTGAGGGCGTGGGGGTTCAACTCCCCCCTTGAGCACTCATTGCGTGGAATGACAGACGGTCGCGCAACATAGAGGGAACTGAGGTCTGCGGTACATGGTTATCTGCTTTGAGTGACGGCGCCCGCGCAGCGGGCACATCACATATGCAGCATCTATCCAATCGCTAGAGGGCAGTGGTGGATTGTTCCGCCGTATCCACTCAGCAGATCTTCGAAAGCAAATTCGTGTTAAAAGAACCTTCATCTTCACAATTTTCCGCAGCGCGGCTTGGCCCAACGCCGCGTTGGTGGCCGCCTTTCATGAGAGAACCTCAAGGTGAGCCGGGCCAGGTTCCGACCAGTGCGCGCGGCATCATGCGCTACGTTTTTACAAAGAATTGGGCGCTTTTGTTACTGGGAACAACCGTTGCGAGCATCAACTTTGTGGCAACGGCGTTGCTGCCGTGGTCCATTGGAACGATGCTGGACGCAGGTTTGGAGCGTGGCGTAACAGGAGCGCTGTGGCCTGGCATTCTCATCACGCTTGGCTTGATTGCCGTTGTGGCGATTTCGGCAATCAATGAACCCATAATTGTGATGCTGTGGTTGCATGGAGCGTGGGATCCAATCAGGCGCTTGTTGCGACGTCTGTTCGGGAGGCGAACGGACGTCTCTCGTGATGTTCCGTCGGGCGACATCGTCGCAACAGTGACAACTGATGCGGACAAGATTGGCGGGTTAATAGCCTTCATCCCCGATGCGCTGGGATCGGCAATCGCATTCATTGTGGTTGCAGTGTTGATGGTGCGTACGTCAGTGCCGTTGGGGCTGTTCGTGGCTATCGGGATGCCGCTGCTCCTGGTGGGAATCGCACAGATCGTAGAGCCGCTCCAAAAGAAACTGGCCGTGCGGCGCGAAGAGCAGGGAAAGCTAACGGCTTTGGCTTCCGATGCAGTTGTGGGCCTGAGGGTCTTGCGCGGTGTGGGTGGCGAAGACGTGTACAACCAGAAGTACCAACGCCAATCCGATCACGTTATGGACGCCGGCATCAAAGCGGCAACGCCCATGGCATTGCTCAACGCAATCCAAACGGCTGGGCCAGCGCTTTTCACCGCCCTTGTTGTTGGCGGTGGCCTGCTGATGACGTATCGCGGTGCGCTCACTCCGGGCGAACTATTTACGTTTTATGGCTACACAGCGTTTCTTGCCATGCCGATTAGTGCGATCACCCAAGCGATCCAGATGGGCACTCGCGGATGGGTGGGTGCCAAGAAGATTTCGCGCATTATGGCTGCCGAACCTCTTGTGAGCGACGAGGGCGTTGACCCGGATCGTCCCGCAATCGATTGGGCGACGGCATCACTCACGGACGGCGCAACAGGAGTGACAGTATTCGGAGGGAAGATAACTGCTTTGGTTGATGCAGATCCTGGGGTCTCATCCGGTATTGCCACACGTTTGACCAGGGTGGACGACGCCGACATGACCTACATTGACGGTGTGGATGCACGTGCAATCCCCGCTAAGGAGATTCGGGAGCACGTCGTGCTTTCCGGGGCCGTTGCAGAATTGTTTACTGGAACGCTGCGCTCAGGTCTTCTGGGGCCAGATGCCACGCCCATCGAGGCACGAACGGTGTATGAGCAGGTGGCGGACGTGAAACGGCCGGGTAGTGAAGGCCGTGCACTGTTCAGTGAACCCGTGGGTGAGCGACCAGTGGATCCTTCTCTACGCCGTGCACTCGCGGTGGCGGATGCACACGATGTACTCGCATCTGTGGAAGGTGGCCTAGACGGGCAGATCGCGGAGCGCGGACGGTCCCTGTCTGGCGGGCAGCGCCAACGTGTGGCCTTGGCGCGCGCGTTAGCGCATCAGCCGGAAGTAGCGGTGCTGATAGAGCCCACGAGCGCGGTGGATTCGCACACTGAGGCCAGAATCGCAGCGCACCTCGCCAGCGCACGCGAAGGCAAAACCACCGTGGTTGTCACCACGTCACCGCTGGTACTCGATCGCTGCGACGAGGTCATCTTCATACGAGATGGTCACGAAGCGGCTCGCGGGCCGCATCGCACCCTGCTGCATGATCCGGCGTATTACAAGGTAGTTCACCGAGAAGTAGGGGTGAATTCCGCGTTGGAGGCCCACGCTGCATCGCAGGCGTCACCGGCGGCGCGTAAGGACACGCTGGATGAGCACACGCATTCGAATCAGACGGATGGGGGGAAGGAAGAGAAATGAGACTTCCCGTAGCGTCGCACCGGACTGTTGTTACGAAAGTCCGTGGCATTCTGCGTTTCCATTCTGGCGAGCTCACAAAAGTGATTGTGCTGCAGCTGCTTGTTGCGCTTGTAGCGGTAGTGTCTCCGTTTTTAATCGGCCGGGCGATCGACGCTGTCAAGGCGGGAATTGGTGCCACGTACGTCCGCAATGTTGTTATCGCGTTGTTTGTCGTGGTGGTAGCCCAGGGTATTCTCGCATTCTTCGGCGAACGTTCTGCAATGGTGCTTGGAGAGCGGATCTTCCGCGAGCTTCGCAATCGCGTAGTTTATGCAGTGACACACCTGCCACTGTCTGTAGTGGAGTCGGCGGGAACCGGCGATCTACTGGGACGCACTACTCACGATGTCGACCGCGTGTCTGGGTTTGTCCAGCGCGGTATCTCGCGCGTGATCATCATTGTCCTGACGATACTGGTGACGATCGTAGCCGCGTTCCTGGTGGATCCCCGTGTGGGCGTCGTCGTCGTACTTCCACTCATTCCCATGTATTTTGTGGTTCGGTGGTACATCAGTAGAACTGTGCCGGCGTATTTAGCAGTCTCCGCACTCTGGGCCGGAACGTCCGGTGTTGTGTCTGAGACAATCGAACAGTACCAAACAGTGGATTCGATGAGTCTAGGCCCGAATCGGATTTCGCGCATGGATACCCTGATCAGAGAAGTGTGGCGCAATGAGCGTTACACAGCGTGGATGAGGACGCTCTTTATCGCCTTGATGGTGCTGATCTTGTATTCACCGGTACTCATAGCCGTGTTGTGGGGAGCCTTCCTCATGAGCCACGGTTTGGCGACACTCGGTGCCGTCACGTCCGTGGCGCTTTACGCGCAACAGCTGCGCAGCCCTCTGAATGAGCTCGGCTGGTGGATCGACGAAATTCAGTTCGCGATAGCGTCTTTCTCTCGTATTTTCGGCGTGGAAGAGTTGCTGGACGGTGACGAAGCGGAGCTTCCTTCGGCCACTGCGGAAAAGGTTCGTTCAGCGGCAGAATCTGGCGCCGATGCGTGTTTCTTGCACATCGAGGATCTTCATTTTGCATATCGTGCGGGTGAAGAAGTGCTTCGTGGTGTCAACCTAGAGGTGAAGCAAGGCGAAACGCTTGCAATTGTTGGTCCGTCAGGTGCGGGAAAGTCTACGCTAGGCAGATTGATCGCCGGAATTAACGCTCCCACCAGCGGACGCGTTCGCGTGGGAGGAACGGACGTCACGTCTGTACCGGAAAAAGAACGCCACGGCGTCGTGTCTCTTGTGACACAGGAGCATCACGTTTTTGTCGGCACCATCGCGGACAATTTGCGATTCGCTCGCAAGAATGCGTCCGATGGGCAATTGCGTGAGGCACTCGATGTTGTGGAAGCGACTCCGTGGGTCGAGGCTTTCGAACACGGCATGGATACGTTGGTCGGTTCAGGGGGCGTGACGCTTACTCCCGCACAAACACAGCAGGTGGCTTTGGCGCGCATCGTACTGCTCGACCCGCAAATCTTGGTGCTCGACGAGGCGACGTCGCTTCTTGATCCCCATGCTGCTCGCTCCCTTGAGCGCGCTCTAGCGCATGTACTCGAAGGGCGGACGGTTATTTCAATAGCTCATCGCCTCTATACGGCGTATGACGCGGATCGCGTGGCAGTGATGATAGACGGAAAACTGGCTGAACTTGGAACACACGACGAGCTCGTCGCGTCCCACGGTGAATATGCAAAACTCTGGGAGACGTGGCAGCAAGACTGACCAAGAGGGGACCTAGGTCTTTTCGGAATACAGAAATCGCATAGAATGGAACGTATGGATTATAGGTTGCTTCTTCGCAGTCACGGTTTGCGTGCCACGGGGCCTCGGATCGCGGCTTTGAAGGAAGCCAATCAAGCAGGCCATATCACGGTTGAAGAGCTGTGCAAACGTATAACTGCTCAGATCGGTTCCGTTTCCACGCAAGCTGTGTACGATATCGTGCACGTTCTGACGGAAAAAGGCTTGATGCGAGAGGTACGGCCGGTGGATCACGCCGCTGTGTATGAGATCAATCTGCACGATGACCATCATCACTTCATTTGTAACCACTGCGGCCGGATCCAGGATGTTCCTGCGCGAGACGTAGAATGCGAGCTGCTCGCTCCGGCCGAAAAGTACGGTTTTTCGGTTGAGGCAACAGAGGTGACGTATTGGGGCACCTGCGCTGAGTGCCGCGCCAAGATGAAGGATGGTGCGGAGCCGCACGCTGTACAGCCTCAAGCGGCTTAGTGTGCGCACAACTGCGTGATGTGCGTGATTGTGGCCCGGCTGCGTGGCATACCTTGCCCGCCCTGATCTTCTGGCCAGTTTGGCCTTGTTCTTAAATAGAACGGGCCGGGCGACGATCCACACATCGCCGCCCGGCCCGCCATCTGATCAGAGATTCATAGCAGGGGAAGGGACAAAACCTGCACGGTATCGAATTCCGCTCATGCTTCAGATGGTGTTTATTTGTATACCCAGCGGCGCCACACTCACCGCCGGATCGCATGGAACTTCGAGAACGGCACGTGATCCGGAGACTTGAGATCACCGCGCCCCTTTCGGAGTTCTTTCTGATGCCATTATCAAAGCTCACGAGTCTCCAATTACTGTGAGACTTTCCTGGGAAAACCTGGGGAATCGCAGCGCGGTGAGTGTTTTTTCTAGCTCAGAATGGGCTGAGTGGCATTGGCTCCTGGGCTGTTACGGATCTCAGCTAGAAAAAGTATTTGTGTGGGGGGGGGTGGTTTTGCGATGGTGAGTGGCAGCGCCGCGATTTAAAAAGTGGTGGGCGGCAGCCCCACGAATGCTGCCACCCACCCGGCCCAGCTCCGAAGCGTCCAAGTACTACGAAAAGGAAACACGTCGCACTGTCCGCACATCATATGGAGGGGCGCTTATTTAATTGTGAGGTGACTGTCCACGTCACCTCTGACAGGGGACTCACGCAATCACCCTGCCGATAGATAAATACAACACCGGCAGTCTTCGAAAGCTATGAGCAGAAGCTGGGAATTCTGGGGGAAATCTGAGTTGTGCAAGAATCCGCATCGGTCTGACCATATGAAGACCCGGCCGCATGGAAAGAGCGATAGGTTGATAGCATTGGGAAGAGGGATGGCTTGATAATATAGGGGAAGATTCGATAATGCCTTATGCAGAATCGGGTGAATGACGAGTAGGACAGTCGGTTGGACCGGTGCGGGGCTCGTCATCATCTCACCGCCTCATCCTGCAGAATCAAGGAGCTTCTAGTGACCAGAATCCGCGCGATCATCATTGCCGCTCAGGAAGAAGAAGTCCGTCCTATTCTGGACGAGCTCGCAATACGTGCCACGAAACCGATGAAATTTGCATCACCAATAGGCTGCACGTGGATTACGGCGCACACACAAGGCAATATCATGGTGATGACCACCGGGATTGGCCAAACAGCGACGGCGAGCGCGCTTGCGTGGGCACTGACGAAGTTTCGTCCGAAGATTGTTCTTTCCACTGGTAGTGCGGGTGGGTTGGCGGCAGATGTCCCAGTGGGAACCGTGGTTGTAGGGACCGAATATGCGTACGGCGATGCGGATGCGACAGCCTTTGGTTATGTACGGGGCCAGATCCCTGGCCAACCGGCCCGCTTTGCAGGTGCGAACGATCTCCTTGATTCCGTGAACGGAAACGTTCGTCCAGGGCTCATGCTGTCATCAGATAGCTTTGTGACAGCGAAAAACAAAGGAGATATCCGTTCTGCATTTCCGGATGCGCTGACAACCGACATGGAGTCCGCTGCGGCTGCTCAAGTGTGCCATGCTTGGGGTGTTCCATTTTTATCGGTGCGATGCATTTCTGATCTCTGCGGCGTTGACGCGCAGGACCAATACAGCTTGGAATTGGATAAGGCGGCCTGCCGGGCTGCGGATACGGTGGTGACTTTGCTTATGAAGGTTGCAGACCAAGGCGCCTCAGGGCCCAGGCAGCGCTTTTCCGAAGAGGCACTCACCGCAGCATTGCTGTTTCTTTTCGCGAAAGTGAAGAACTTGCCAGTAGGTGATCCGAGCAGAGTCTCGGATGCGCTCGCGATGGAGGTTCACAAACATCTTGCAGAGAACGTGCAAGATCACTCAGACCGAGTGATTGGCTTGATCGATTCGGCACAGCGTGCCATCGCCGCTGATTCGAACCTGACGATGACAGCAAAACAGTATGACGAACTCCGGAACAGCCTTGCAGAAGAGTTCCACGTGGGCACGGGCAGAGGTCAATTGCTGTGGCCGCCCACATCACAAACGATTATTAAGCGCTTCAACGGCTATTGGAATGACGCATTGAGCCATGTCGGCTTGCGAGTGCAGAGTGGGCGCAAGCGCGGTGGCCTCAAGTTCTCAGAGCGGGATTATCTGGAAGCTTTGCGTGATTTTGCTATTTGGTCTGCGAAAAATGGCCGCGTTCCCAGTTACAAGGCCTACCAAGTATGGGTGAAGGAATTCGGCGATGGCCGTACGCCTTCTGGCGCCGCGATTCGGCAGCGTTTCGGTTCGTGGCGTGCTGCTACTCAGGCTGCCCAGATTTAGTTAGGGCGCCACACTACTCGCCGCGCCGCCAGGGTCGCTTTGACCGCCGCGCCGCTAGGCCGCCCCGATCTGATCAAGCAGCCATGCGAAGATGAAGGCCTGATTGCGCCACTTGTTGTACCTACCGGACTTTCCGGCATGTCCGGCTACCATCTCGATTTTCTCTAGGATGGGCCGAGTGAGGGGATCGTTGGTGGCGTTCTCACGTAAGATCTGAATCCATTTGGTGGGCTCTACATAGAACACGCGAATGTCATTGAGCGATGTGGTGGCAAGGATGGCGGGATACTCTACTGGACGAACGTTCTCCACAGGAGAATACGACTTCATGTATTCGTAAACTTCCGCGGATTCGCGCGGGTTTCCCCATTCTTCCCATTCGCCGGCCGTCAGTGGCAGGTCTGGGTTCAAGATGGTGGTGAGGGTGTCCACGAAAGGTACCCCTGCGTGGATGGCACGGTAGGTTTCTGGCGCCATGTTGGCGACGGCGCCCATGAGCAGCCCGCCCGCCGAGCGCCCGTCTGCCGCGAGCCGCCCCGGAGATACCCACTTCTGATCAATGAGCCAGCGCGAGCAGTCGATGAAGTCTGTGAAGGTGTTCTTCTTGGAGAGCAGCCGGCCGTCTTCGTACCAGGCACGGCCAAGCTCTCCACCTCCGCGCACATGCGTCCATGCGACGACGACGCCGCGGTCCATGAGCGAGATAAAACCAGGCCAGAAGTAAGGATCGTTAGAGACTTCGTAGGAGCCATATCCGTAGATGTAACCGGGGTTTTCTCCGTTAGGTGTGATGTCGCTGCGATAGGCGATGGTCATGGGAATTGCGGTTCCGTCGCGTCCGGTGACGGTGACGCCTTGCTGTGTGTAGTGCGAACGTTCGTAGCCGGGAGTTTCCTGAACCTTGAGCACGCGTACTTGACCGGTCTGAACGGTGTAGGAATAGTGCGTGGGAGGTGTGAGGAGAGATTCGTTGGTGTAGACGACTTCTTGCGAGTTCCACCATGGCGTGGGATACAGTTCCGTGGTGGCCAGATCTTCGGAGGGAATCGGTACGGAATCCTCCCAGATGGCGCGTTCGTGTGGTTCGCGATATACCACTGAATCGCGCGGGCGGGAACCAAAGCGATCGATGCGCCGCATCACGCGTAGCCGGGCTTCGCCACCGGAGCGCAAGGAGATCACGGCGAAATCGTGGAAGGCGTCGACGTCGTTGACACGCTCACCGGGTTCGGGCGAGAACAGTGTGACCCACTCTTTTGGTGTCGAGGTGCGGATGGGCGCAGCGGATAATTCGAAATCGGGGTAGTTCGCATTGTGGACGATGAGTAGATGGTCTTCGGCTGGTTCGACGGCGTAATCCAGGCCGGGTGTTCGCTCGCATACGAGTATCGGATCTGCGCTCGGCTGCGCAGCCGAAATAAGGCGGACTTCGCTGGTCGATCGCGATGTGCTCCACACAATGATCCAATTGCCATCGCGTGACGGGCTGTGAACGACGTCGAATTTTTCGTCGTTCTCCTGGTAGAGCAACCGGTCAAGCGAAGTCTGTTTGCCGATGGTGTGGAGCCATACTTGGTATTGCCGCCAGGCATCGTCCACACGGGAATAGACGATTCCGGTGGAATCTGCAGTCCATGCCAAACCATAGCCAATGTTCGCTACCGATTCATCGAGTACCATTCCGGACTCGATATCGAAGATACGTAATGTGAAGTGCTCGTCGCCCGCATAGTCCACGCCGAGCGCGCCGAGTTTTCCATTCGGGGATGGCAGGAATCCAGAAACTCCGAAGAATTCGTGGCCCTCTGCGAGCGCATTGCCATCCCACACAAGCGTTTCGCCGTGGAGTTCGTCTACACCGGGGCGATGCCCTTGATTCGGCACGCGGTAGAGAGCCGGATACTGTTTCCCCTCCCAGGTGTGGCGGAAGTACCACCAGTTTCCCTGGCGTTGCGGCAGCGAAGTGTCCGTTTCTTGCGTGCGCGCTTTGAGTTCGCTCACAAGCTGGTCTTGCAGGCCGTGCAGATGCTTGGTTCGCTCCTCCGTCCACGCGTTTTCGGCTTCGAGGTGTGCGATGAGTTTCTCATTTGTCTTATCGCGGAACCACTCGTAATTGTCCACATACACGTCGCCATGGAAACGCCGTTCCGTTGGAATCTTTGGGGCAACGGGTGGTTGAAGTGCAGTCATGGTGTCATTCTAGACTGGGTGCGAGGGCGGCGGTTTGTGGGCGCTGCGGCATGTGACGCGGCAACAGCAAGGCTGTCGCACATTTCGTTCGCCTCATCTCCCGCATGTCCTTTCACCCATTCGACGCGAGTATTCCCGGTGCGCGCCTCGAACGTCTCAAGAAGCGCTTGCACAAGCTCGCGATTCTTTACGGGTTTGCCATCGGCCTTGCGCCACCCTTTTCTGCGCCATGCAGGCGCCCATCGCGTGAGGGTGTTGATGACGTACTGCGAATCGCAGCGGATGAGGAGAGAACCATGGGGGCCGACGTAGCGCAGTGCACGCAGGAGCGCGGTGAGTTCCATGATGTTGTTCGTTGTGTGGGCCTCCCCGCCTGATTCGTGGGTGCCGCTCTTTTGTTCTACCCACGCCCAGCCCCCCGGGCCGGGGTTACCGGAGCAGGCACCATCCGTGGCGACGACGGCGTCGTACCCCGGATACGTGCGTCCAACTGGCGCGTTTCCGGGAATAATTCCGGTGCTTGACATGTGGTGCTGTGCGGCGGAATCCTTCGCTTTCGGGCTATCAACAGGTGCCATATCAGGAAAGCCGGGTAGCGGGAATGCTTCGGTCATGACTACAAGCTTAACGTGACAGCCTCGTGTGGCATGTTGTCCCTGCCGTGTTGCCGGTATCGTTGGGGTGTATACGGCAAGAAGAGGAGATTTTATGTTACCGCTCAGCGCTTACCGGGATGCCATTCATTTGGATGAGCCATTTGTGGGTCCGGAAAGCGATCCGCGCCCTAGCCTTGAACTGATAGACGTTGCTCTCAACGGTTTGGAACGCAAGGCAAATGTGCAGGTGCGTCCCGATCGTGCGATCTTCACGCCGCAAGGCTTGATGGAGACACTCCGAGAGGAGCTCATGGCACGCGAGCCGGGGCCGTTGCCGAAGGAGGTATCGGACGCAATCAGCGTTTTGCTCTATAGGCAGTCGGCAGAGCTCGGGCGAACGACCGGCGCCAATCTTATGCGTGCGTCTGAAATGTGGCCGGGCTCCGATTACGGTTCGGCGCGCGACATCGCCGTGTGGCGTGGGGATGTGCGCGAACTCGTGGCGGACGCGATCGTGAATGCGGCACTGCCGGATTTGCTTGGGTGCCACGATCCTTATCACCCGTGCATTGACAATTACATTCAAGGCCAGGCGGGGCCGTGGTTGCGCAACGATTGCGCAGTGATTCACGAGATGCAGGGTAGCGATGAATGCGTGGGAGGCGCGAAGCTCACCCGCGGATACCGCCTGCCGGCCCGATATGTGCTCCACACAGTGAGTCCACATCTTGAAGGCGGGATTGTGACCGATGCTGATCGTGCTGCGCTCGCCAGTTGCTACACGTCCTGCCTGGATCTGGCCTTAGAAAAAGGGGATATCCACAACGTCTCCTTCTGTGCACTTTCGACAGGTGAGAACGGGTTCCCGTTCGAAGAGGCAACTCACATCGCGCTCAAGACCGTAGATACGTGGTTGAACGAGCATGGCACCGACGTCATCAACCTGGTGATTTTCAATATTTACGAGGACGATGATGCGGAAAGGTACGCTCAAGCATTGCTGAATTGGATTGACGATTAGCCGAATACCGCACAGTGCAGCCCGATACGAACAGCTAGCCCGATACGAACGACAAGAGGGGTAGATACATGAGTGCGACATCCTCCGACGAACTGCCTGGGGTGCCACGTCGTGCTGCTTCCGGCGCGGGTGAGACGCCTGGCCGGGATTCGCGGGGACTCGTTATCGGGCTGGTCGTTGCGGTTGCGGTGCTGCTCGCCGCCCTGATATTCGCAGTGCTGCGGCCATGGGGAAGCGGTGGTGAAGCTGCTGGTAGCGCCACGGCGCAGGATGTTGCGAGGAGCGCGGCGGCATCTCCTGCAACCAGTGCGACGGCAGTGCAGCAAGATGAGTTCCAGAAGGCTGAGGCCGCGTTGGCGGCCCAACGTGGATGGACGGCGGGCCAGGACTACATTCCGTCACAGGCGCAGGCGGTGCGCCAGATGATTGCGGCTCTGCCGGCGTATGACGGGGCTGGGCTTACAATGGGACCGGACGACGCCCCGGTTGAAGTGCGGCTTTTTGGCGATTTTTCTTGCCCGGTGTGTGCACAACTGCATAAAGCTTCAGGGCAGTCGCTTGAGCGCCTTGCGCACGACGGTACGATCAACCTGGAATGGGTCAATTTTGTGATCTTCAATGCGGATTATTCTTCATCGATCCCTGCGATAGGTTCTGTTGCTGCCGGGCAGCAGGGAAAGGGATGGGAGTTTATAGACGCCGCCTACACGTCGATTCCAGAGGGCGAACATCCAGTGTGGACGCAGGACATGGTGGTTTCCATCGCGAAATCGGCCGGCGTACCAGATATAGCTGCGTTTACGGCGGCGTTGAGTGATTCAGAAACCGCACAGGTGGCACAAGATCAGACTGCGATGGCGGTAAACAACGTGGGTTTGAACGGTACGCCCGCTCTGCTGATCAACGGCGCCTATATGGGAGGCCTTTATCCCACGCAGACCGTGACTAATACGATCGATCTGCAGAAAGAACTGGCTGCCCAAGGCTACGACTGGACGGCATAATGGCGCAACGGCCACTCCTGGCCGCGACGGTGTGACAGTGCGCGTCGCGGAGCGCTGAGGCTGGCGCATTCAGGAGATTCTCGGTTTATTCCCTGATACCTTGGACACCTGTTGTTCACCATGTGTTCATGGAGAGTTCATTCGATGAGACGGATGATCTGCTCGCCGAGCCTAGGAAGTAGAGAAACGCCGATGGACATACGATTGTTCGCAATTGATCTCATAGCGCTGTGCATACTTGTCTTCGTTTTGTATGTGCCGCGCCATCGAAGGAAAGATCTGGCAATCGCTCTTATAGGCGTGAATGTGGGAGTCCTGGCTGTCACCACGGCGCTTTCGGGTTCAAATGTGAACGCTGGCTTGGGCCTTGGCCTTTTTGGCGTCCTGTCCATCATTCGGCTCCGCTCCAGCGAACTGGCGCAGCACGAAGTGGCTTATTATTTCGCCGCGTTAGCAATGGGCCTCATCGGAGGGCTCACAGGCATCTCATTGACGGTGGCGGGAGTGCTGATTGGCGCTATCGTGCTGGCACTTGCGATCGTGGACGCGCCTCGCGTGCTGAATTCGTCGCGCCAGGTGACGATGACGATAGACCGCGCTATCGCGGATACGCAGGAATTGGCTACCTATGCCGCGGAGCACTCGGGCTTGGATGTGCGCGAGGTGTCCATTATCGAACTGAACTACATCAATGACTCCACCAAGGTGGATGTCAGATGTTCAGCTCACCGCACGCGTGCGCCGCACGCAGCGCAACAGTAGCGAGGTAGCTGTGAGCATCATTGTGGAAAACAGATCCGCGTGGAACACCATGGGAGCGGTGGATTTACCCACGTTATGCCAACAGGCCGAATTGCTCAACCGAGTTGACAGGAAGTACATCGTCAATCAGGGCGTGTTAGATCAGCTCGGTGCCTATCTTGATTCAGCTCAGGCCCGCATCTTGGAAATCGGCGGGCAACGCGAATTCTTGTACATTTCGGATTATTTCGATACTCCGGCACTGAAGCTCTATTACGATGCCGCCACCGGAAGGCGCCGTCGATTCAAACTGCGCACGCGGGTCTATGCGGATTCGGGGGATCACTTTCTGGAGTTGAAGACCCGTGGATCTCGGGGGCATAACGTTAAGGACCGCCTTGCGCTGGAACCAATTCCAGCCGATCTTTTTGCGCGGGCCGCGCAAGGCGCCGTGCGCATGCTGCCATTGCGTGCCAATCGGTTGGCCCTGGAGTGGGTACATACAGTGCTGGCTGATCGCGCAGTTGCGGTGAATCCAGGATTGCTTACCGATTTGGCGCCGGTGCTGCGTTCTGTGTATCGGCGTTCCACTGTGCTCACGTCTGACGGATCTCGGTTGACCATTGACACTGGCTTGAGATTGACACCATTTCCAGGTGCAGTGGATCCTGCTATGGTGCTGCGAAAGAACACATTGGAGATGCCAACCATCATTGAGACAAAATCGTCCGGACGGGCGTCGCAGGCAGATCGATTCCTTTGGAGCGTGGGAGTGCGCCCGCGGGCAATCTCGAAGTTTGCGTATGGCATTGCCACTGCCTACGGCGTCCCGGCCAACAAATGGAGCCGTACGCTCCGCGCCATCCGTGAAGCGAATACCAAATGGAGCGACCGTTGAAAAGCATGTTGAAAACTATTGCAGGAATCGTGGCAGCTTCATGCCTGTTTTTATCCGGATGCGCAGGATCAGACGGGGGCGGCAGCTCGGCAATCACTTCGAGTAGTCCAGAGACGAGCACGTCTACCAGCGCCTCGCCATCCAGCACCACTGCATCATCTGACGGCAAACAAAAACTGGACGAGATCCGAGAGATCTCCGAGACTGCGATGCAGGCTGGAGATATCTGGACCACCGCAGTGACGGTCACGAATGCGAGCATTGATGCGATGATGGGTGAGAACCAGAAACCGCATGCTGGAGGGGATGACGATCAGTACGATTCGTCGGACGCAACCACAGTGACGTTATCGGGCACTACGGCCACCGTCACCGGGGATGGTGCAGAAGCCGGCGACGGCGTCGTCCGCATCACTCAGAAGGGAACGTACGTGTTCTCCGGCGAGTTTTCCGGGCAGATCCAGGTGGATACCGCTGATGACGGGAAAATCCGTATCGTGCTAGATGGCGCAACCATCGATTCAGCCACGGACGCTGCGCTTCGCGTGCTCAACGCAGATGAAGTTGTGGTCATTCTCGCTGACGGTACGACAAATGAGCTCTCGGATACAAACTCGTATGCCGCGGATGCGGATGGGACGGGAGCTATTGCTTCGAAAGCGGATCTGACGATCGGTGGCACCGGCACACTGAATGTGCAGGGAAATGCGACGAATGCGATCTCAAGTTCCGATGGATTGGTGATACTGGATGGCACGATTAATGTCACCTCGGTGGATGACGGTATCCGGGGCAAAGACTACGTGGTAGTTGCAGGTGGAACAATCTCGATTGCGGCCGAAGGAGACGCGATCCAATCGACCAATGAGGAGGATATCGGGCGCGGATATTTCCTGATGACGGGTGGAGACATCACTGTAACAAAAGCAAATAAGGCGATTGATGCGGTTACCGACGTGATGATTGATGGCGGCACAATCGACTTTACGTCTTCTGGAGATACGGTAGAAGGCGCATACATTCTTTTGGCGGACGGTTCTGGGCGCATCACCTCGGGCGATGACGGATTGAATGCGGCAGGTGATGGCGGTACCCCATGGCTGGCAGTTAAGGGTGGAGACTGGACGATCAATGCCGAAGGCGATGGTTTTGATTCCAATGGCGATGGAAATATGAGTGGTGGATCGCTCACCGTTTACGGGCCAACCAATTCCGGAAACGGTGCGATAGACGTCCAGAACGGAATGACTATCAGTGGAGGCACGCTGTTTGCTGCCGGGGCTGTTGGTATGGACGAAGCTCCCGCAACAGATTCGATCCAGGTTTCCATCAAGTATCAGGCCTCTAGTACCCAGGCGGCCGGTTCCGAGATCGCGATAGCGGATGCGCAAGGCACCACCATTGCTTCCTACACGCTCGAGAAAGAAGCGCAATCCTTTGTCTTTTCTTCGCCGAAGATCAACGTGGACGATTCTTATACGATCATGAGCGGGGGAAGCACGCTTGGCGAGGCCGTGGGTGGCGAGTACACGGAGAACACGATGAGCGGCGGCCCAGGCGGCGGCCCTGGCGGGCGCGGGCGATAGGTGAGCGCGACACGCTGAGAGGGAGACGCGCCGCTGGTGCATTATTCACAGTGGTGGTGGCGTGTCGAAGATCGCCAAACTTATCCACAGTGGTGGAAAACCGCCATCTAAAACGGAGGGTTGTGCACCGAAGTTATCCACTGCTGTGGACAATCATGATCTACGAAAAGGCTTTAGTGGCGCTCGGAGAAGGCATCCGCAAGAATATGCGGAACTACACGTCAGAAATCTGTCTCTAGCCGGCACCATACTGGACGAGCGACGAATCACTCTGGGTGTGGTGTGTGGAAAATCCGAGTGCAACACGGGTGGGCATACACACTATTTCCACGGATATAGAGAGATCGTCCACAGTTGAAATCACACGAATGTAATTTAGAATAGAAGACACGCCGAACACTAGATGTCGTGGTTGATGCGGCGAACGACCACAAGTAGTAGTGTCTCGGAGTGTGGCGCTCGGTATCTGCTCATGGAGAATGAGGGGGCCGGGAGCCGCAGAGATATCAGCGGGAAACCCGCACGAATACACCAGAAGGGAAGAACAATGATGAAGATCACGGTTTACACGAAGCCCTCCTGCGTCCAGTGCAATGCCACGAAGCGAGCTCTTGCCAAGGCGGGGCTGGCGTACGAAGAGATTGACTTGACGGAAGACGTGGAAGCTCTGGAAGCCGTCAAGGCACTTGGTTACATGCAGGCGCCCGTTGTGTTTGCCGATGGTGATCACTGGGCAGGGTTCCGTCCAGACAAAATCAAGGCCCTTGCGAAGGTAGCTGCGGCAGCCGTTGCTGCGTGATATCGCAGTGGAACCGCACATCGTTTACTTTTCCTCGACTACCAACAATACGAAGCGGTTTGTTGAAAAACTCGGCTACCCAGCGCAGCGGATTCCGCTCCATATGGCAGATGAACCGTTGCGAGTGGACCAAGAGTACGTTCTGGTGGTTCCCACCTACGGTGGAGGAAATCTCAAAGGTGCCGTACCTAAACAAGTGATCAAGTTCTTGAATGACGAACACAATCGGTCACTTATCCGCGGAGTGATCTCCGGGGGAAACACTAATTTCGGAAAGGCATATTGCATTGCGGGGGACGTAATTTCCGCAAAATGCCACGTGCCTCACATGTACAGGTTCGAATTACTTGGCACCCCGCAAGACGCGGCAAAGGTGCGCGAAGGGTTGGAGAAGTTTTGGCGGCAACTACCTTGACGGATACGGGAGAAGAGAACTCCACAGATCCGAATCGTGATTACCACGCGTTAAATGCCGAATTGAACTTGTACGACAAGGACGGCAAGATTCAGTTTGAAGCCGACCATGAAGCGACGCGGCAGTACTTCTTGCAGCATGTCAACAAGAACACCGTCTACTTCCACGATCTGGAAGAGAAGCTGAAGTACTTGGTTGATGAAGGCTACTACGAGCAGGAGGTGTTGGACCGCTACGATTTTGCGTTTATCAAGCGGCTCTATAAGGCTGCATACGCGCATAAGTTCCGCTTCCCCACATTCCTGGGAGCTTTCAAGTACTACACGTCCTACACGTTGAAGACTTTCGATGGCACGCGATACCTGGAACGTTACGAAGACCGCGTGTGCATGGTGGCCTTGACGCTCGCCGAAGGTGACGAACAGCGTGCGTTCGACCTCATGGAAGAAATCATTACGGGCCGATTCCAACCGGCAACACCCACTTTCTTGAACGCTGGTAAAAAGGCGCGCGGTGAACTCGTTTCATGTTTCTTGCTGCGCATCGAGGACAACATGGAGTCGATTGCGCGCGCAGTAAATTCTGCGCTCCAGCTTTCGAAACGGGGCGGCGGCGTCGCCCTCAATCTGACGAATCTTCGTGAACAGGGCGCGCCGATCAAACGAATCGAAAACCAATCCTCCGGAGTCAATCCCGTCATGAAACTTCTGGAAGACGCATTCTCCTACGCCAACCAGCTGGGGGCACGCCAGGGCGCAGGTGCCGTATACCTGCACGCGCACCATCCGGACATCATGCGTTTCCTGGATACGAAGCGGGAGAATGCGGATGAAAAGATTCGTATCAAAACGCTTTCGCTGGGTGTGATTATCCCGGATATCACGTTCGAATTGGCGAAGCGCAACGAAGACATGTACTTGTTCTCCCCATACGACGTGGAACGCGTGTACGGTGTGCCGTTCGATCAGATCAACGTGACGGAGAAGTACTACGAGATGGTGGAGGATAAACGCATCCACAAATCCAAGATCAATGCGCGCGGATTCTTCCAAACGCTCGCGGAGATCCAGTTCGAATCCGGCTATCCCTACATCGTTTTCGAAGATACCGTCAATCGTGCTAACCCGATCAAGGGCAAGATCACCATGTCGAACCTGTGTTCGGAGATTCTGCAGGTATCGGAGCCTTCCGTCCTGAATGAGGACCTCACGTATGCGCACGTGGGTAAAGATATTTCGTGCAACTTAGGTTCGCTGAACATCGCTAAGGCGATGGATTCGCCGGATCTGGGGAAGACGATTGAAGTGGCGGTGCGGGCTCTCACGGCAGTTTCGGATCAAACAGATATCCGCTCCGTGCCCTCCATCGAGCGCGGCAATGCGATGTCTCATGCTATCGGCCTAGGACAGATGAATCTTCACGGGTATTTGGGCCGTGAACGCATCTTTTACGGCAGCGAGGAAGCGTTGGACTTCACCAATATGTACTTCTACACGGTGGTGTATCACGCGATTCGTTCCTCCATGAAGATCGCAAGGGAACGCGGGATCTACTTTGAAGGTTTTGAAGATTCGAAGTACGCAAGCGGGGAGTTCTTCGAAAAGTACATCAACCAAAAATGGGAGCCCGCCACCCAACGGGTGCGCGAGCTTTTCGCACATCAGCACATTCCCACACAGGAGGAGTGGCGCCAGCTCAAGGCCGATGTGCAAAGGTACGGGATGTATAACCAGAATTTGCAGGCGGTGCCCCCCACGGGATCGATCTCGTACATCAACCATTCGACCTCGTCGATCCATCCCATCGTCTCGAAGATCGAGATCCGCAAGGAAGGCAAGATCGGCCGCGTCTACTACCCGGCGCCGTACATGACAAACGACAACCTGGAGTACTACCAGGACGCGTACGAGATCGGGCCGAAGAAGATCATTGACACGTATGCTGTTGCAACGCAGCACGTGGATCAGGGGCTTTCGCTCACGCTTTTCTATCCTGATACGGTCACTACGCGTGACGTGAATAAGAACTACATCTACGCGTGGCGCAAGGGCATTAAGACGCTCTATTACATGCGCATTCGGCAGGCCGCACTGGAGGGTACGGAAGTGGAGGGCTGCGTTTCCTGCATGCTCTGACACTCGAAACGAAGTGCGCGGGTATGTGGGCGGTGGCCTTCGGCGCGCTAAGCTCAGGAGTATGCAGATGCGCGGTGGCATGGCGGAGATTGCGGAGGCGGCCGGAGTGGCCGTCTCCACGGTTTCACGTGCCTTGAGCGGCGCGCCCGGAGTTTCGCAGGCAAAACGCCAAGAAATCTTGCGCATTGCGCGTTCTATTGGGTATGTGGCATCATCGCAGCCCGATCCCGTATCGCGCCCGGCACGGATCGCGGCGGTTATCCCGGAGGCACAGCGCTGGATTTTCGGTTCGATCCTCTCTGGGCTTCACGACGTGCTGAGCCCAGACGGCATTTCGCTTCACGTACGCCAGGGGATGTCGGCCTCTCAGCGCGCGGAGTTTTTAACCAATTCGCATGTGGGTGACTACGCGGATGTTGTGATTCTGGTGCCGGCGCCGCGTGACATGGCTATTGCGGCTTTGCAGGCGCTGCCAGTTCCGGTAGTGATTGCGGGATCGCTGGTGGATGGCATCAATTCGGTGGGGATCGACGACGTCGCCGTGGGCGAGAAGGCCACAAACCACCTGATTAATCTAGGTTTCACACGGATCACGTTCGTGGGCTACATGGATCATGACCGTACAACTGGCGTGGCAACATTGCGGCGCCTGCAAGGTTACGAATCTCGCATGGCACGTGCGGGGCTTCCTGCAGCACGCATCGACGTACCTTATGGTGACAACTCTGGGAGGCAGGCAGCCGAAATCTTGCTGGCGGCCGACAGCCTGCCAGAAGGGCTATTCTGCGCGTCAGATGAAATGGCCGCGGAGATTATGGCAGTATTTCGGCAAGCGGGAGTCAAGGTTCCTGGCGATGTGGCGATTGTGAGTGTAGATAACCACCCGATTGCAGGAATGATGGGCTTGACGACCATAGCCCAACCGGCTCGCGAACAAGGCAGAGTGGCCGCGCGCATGGCGTTGCGGATTTTGGGTGGAGACACTGCGGTGGAAACGGTGGAGCTTCCCACCCATCTGGTGGTCCGGGATACTACGCGCCACGCTGATTAGCGTTTACGCAACGAACGCAAGAGCTACGCAAACCTTCACGCAAAGGCCTGGTTTCTTCGACTCGCGTTTCATACTCTGATCCCACGGGACATCACAGGTGATGACCTACGAACCAAAGATGGGGCGGAGTATGCAGGGCGTTGTGACCGGTTTTCACGATAAAACCATCTACCAGGTGTATCCCAAGTCGTTTTGCGATTCAGATGGCGACGGCGTAGGAGATTTGCGCGGCATTACACGCAAAGTGCCTTATATAGCGTCGCTCGGCGTTGACATGGTGTGGTTGAACCCATTTTTCGTCTCACCACAACGGGACAACGGTTACGACATCGCGAACTATTACCGCGTCAACCCCGCGCTTGGTTCCATGGACGACTTCGAGGAGTTAGTGGCAGCCCTGCGTGCTCACGGCATCGGAGTGATGTTGGACATGGTGCTGAACCATACGTCGACGCAACACGAATGGTTTCAACGTGCACTCGCGGGGGAAACGGAGTATCGCGACTTCTATTACATCCGGCCCGCCACATCCGGCCTGCCCAACAATTGGGTCTCCAAATTTGGCGGGCCCGCGTGGGCGCCGTTCACGGGGAACTCGGCTTCATTGGGGATTACAGATGCGGACGCTGCGCGCAACGGTTTTACACGAAATCCGGCTGGCGATGATTCCGGCGATCCGACGCTGTATTATCTGCACCTCTACGACGTGACCCAGGCCGATCTGAACTGGCATAACCCACGTGTGAGGAACGAACTGGCGAAAGTGGTCCGATTTTGGCAGAACAAAGGGGTCCAAGGTTTCCGTTTTGACGTCATCAACGTGATTGGAAAGCCGGAGGACCTTCCGTCTGCTCTCCGTGGCACGGATGACAAACGGCTCTATACGGATACGCCGATTGTGGAGCAGTACATCAAGGAGCTCGCCGCAGCGAGCTTTGGACGTGATCCAGAATCCGTGACGGTGGGCGAAATGTCGTCAACGTCAATCGAACGGTGCATCGCCTATACGAATCCGGACAATAAAGCGCTCTCAATGGTGTTCAATTTCCACCATCTCAAGGTGGATTATGTGGACGGCCACAAGTGGAGCAGAAAACCCTTCGATTTTCAGGAGCTGAAAAGGCTTTTTGCGCAGTGGGGTGTGGGCATGGAGCGCGGCGGTGGATGGAATGCGCTCTTCTGGAATAATCACGACCAGCCACGAGCTTTGAATCGCTTTGGTGATCCGCGCGGCTATCGCGTTGAATCTGCGACGATGCTGGCCACGGCAATCCACATGATGCGAGGTACTCCCTTCGTTTACATGGGGGAGGAGATCGGTATGACGGATCCGGAGTACGCCTCAATGGACGACTACGTGGATATCGAGGCAATCAATGCTTACCGGGAACTCGTAGCAACAGGTACCTCCACGCAAGAAGCGTTTGCAATTGTTCATTCGAAGGCACGCGATAACGCCCGAACGCCCATGCAGTGGGATGATTCGGCCCATGCAGGCTTCACCACAGGTACGCCATGGCTGCGGCCAACGAATCAATCCATGATCAATGTGGCTGCTGAAGAGGCGAGTGGGAAAATATTGCCTTACTATCGCGCGCTCATTGTGCTGCGCAAGAAGTATGCGGTGATTTCCGAAGGATCCTACGAACCTTATGCGGAAGACCATCCACGTGTGCTCGCTTTCACGCGAACATTCGGGAATGACCGGTTACTCGTCCTGGCGAATTTTTACGGGGAAGAGACAATGATCCAGATCCCGCCGGAGTTTGTTGGCGGGTCCATTGTGATTGCGAATTATGAGGACCGGAAAGCTGTAGCCACCAATCGGGTAGTGATGCGCCCGTATGAGGCGATCACGATCTGGCAACGATAGCCATACCCACCCATCCACCCACATGTATGTCAGATGCAGATGAAAGGAAGATCCGACGATGAGTCAGGATACGCACGTTGTTTCCCCGCTTGCGGGGACGGTAATTCCCATAACAGAAGTGCCCGATAAGGTTTTTGCCTCGAAGACGATGGGAGACGGATTCGGAATTGTCCCCACCGACGGCGTGCTAGTGGCACCGGCAGCTGGCACAGTCACTATGGTAGCTACCACGGCGCACGCGTTCGGAATGCGCACGGAGACGGGCGTGGAGATCCTCGTCCACATGGGAATCGACACGGTGGAGCTGAAAGGAGCTCCTTTCGCCTTGACTATTTCGAAGGGCGATACGCTGCAGGCGGGCCAGCCCGTCGGCACGATGGATCTTGCGGCCATTGAGGCAGCAGGAAAATCCACGACGACGATCGTGGTGTTTACTAACTTGAAAAAGCGGGGCGGCACCCTCACTATGACGTTCGGGAAAGTTGATCAGGGTGAGCCTGTCGCGACCGTGGGCCCCGCGGTACCGAAACGCGAAAGCGTGGCGGCGGCGACGTCGTCTACGGCCAGCGCAGATCCGGCGCGCAACGGCCTCAAAGGAGACGAGCTTCTGGCTTACGACATCATCAAAGGTGTTGGCGGGCCGGACAACGTGAAGAATGTTATCCACTGTATTACCCGCGTGCGTTTCTACCTCAACGATTTCTCGCGAGCTGACGATGCCGCCGTGTCGCACCTCGATGGGGTGATTGATGTGGCGCGCGCCGGTGGCCAGTACCAAGTGGTCATCGGCGCGGCAGTCAACGATGTGTACGACGCGATCGTCAAACAACTGGGTATCAACGAAACGGCCGTCATAGCGGCGGAACCCGCCGAACGCCCCAGCACGGCATGGGGATGGGTCAAGTACGGATTCTCCTCGTTGATCGGTGTGATCACCGGATCCATGATCCCTGTAGTTGGCGTGCTTGCGGCCTCCGGTATTCTCAAAGGCATTTTGGCACTGCTTACCCAGTTTGGTGTGGTCCAATCGGGAACGGATACCTATCAGATTATTGACGCCATGTCGTCCTCGATGTTTTTCTTCCTGCCCATCATCATCGGATTCACGGCAGCGAAACGGCTGGGTTCCGATCCGATCATCGTAGCCATCATCGGCGGCGTTCTGGTATTCCCCTCCTTGATTACCATGGCAGGCCGCAGCGGAGACGACATCATCGCGCACATCGGCAACACGGTGTTCAATGCGGAGTTCTTTGGTATTCCCATCTCGTTGCCGTCGGGCAACGCATACGCGTATTCGATTTTCCCCATCATCGTGGGAGCCTGGCTTGCGGCCAAAATAGAGCCGTGGCTCAAAAGCTGGATCCCCGCCGTCGTACGGTCGATATTCGCACCTCTGCTGGAGATCTTCATCGTATCCACGTTGCTGCTGGTGGTCTTCGGTCCAATTATCATGCTGATATCGGGATCGATCGCATCGGCGATTAACTGGGTTTTGGCGCTGTCCTACCCGATAGCCGGAGCGGTGATCGGCGGCCTGTACCAGGTGTTGGTGATCTTCGGCCTGCACTGGGCTGTCATTCCTATCATCGCGGCCCAGATTGCAGATCCCGGATACTCACCGCTGAATGCTATCGTCTCGGTCACCATGATCGCGCAGGGTGGTGGTGCGCTCGCGCTGTGGATCAAAGCCAAGAACCCGCGGATTAAGCAGCTGGCGGGGCCGGCAACGATTTCCGCATTCTGCGGCGTCACCGAACCAGCCATGTACGGCCTGAACCTGAAGTACGGGCGGGTGTTTGTGACCGCGTCGATTGGCGGCGCTGTGGGCGGTCTTATCACGGGCTTGCTGAACGTGAACATGTGGGGCTTCACGGGCGCGTTCGTTGGTTTCCCATCCTTCGTCAATCCCGCTGGGATCGACGGAAGCTTTACAGGCTTCTGGATCGCATCCTTCGTCACGTTGATCACGTCCTTTGCGCTCACGTATTTCTTCGGATTCAAGGAATCCGATTTTGACACTGAGCGGGTGGTCAAGAAGGTCCGGCTTGGGCGCCGGGAGCCGGTGGCGAAGTAACGACGGCGGCGAAGCGCCCGGCATTCGATCTTCCCATGAGACGTCTGCCGGGTGCTTCCCTGTGCCTCATGGTTTTCCCATATGCTGGGTGCCATGGAAACGGTGCGGATCGATGTGTGGTTGTGGAGCGTGCGGCAGTGCAAAACCCGCTCCTTGGCAACATCGGAGTGCCGTGCAGGCCATGTGCGGGTGAATGGTGAGCCGGTGAAGGCGGCGAGTCCCGTGAAAGTTGGGGACGAGGTGCGCTACCGGGTGGCAGGCTTTGATCGCATTCTCAAAGTGACTGGCCTTCTGACGAAGCGGGCCTCCGCGCAGGTGGCGCAGGCATGCTATCAGGATCTCACACCTCAGCGCCCCACAGTGCGCCTTCCAGTGCTGTACAGAGAGCCTGGCAGCGGGCGCCCAACAAAGAAAGAGCGCCGCGAACTAGATCGCCTTTTTGGCCGCGACGCGAATTATGGGCACCGAAAGTGAATCCGCCAGCATTCAGGTGAGGAGGAGCCGTGTGATTCCGGCGGCCCCCTTCGTCACCTCGGCCATTGTGGCATCGAAGTTGCCCGAATACCACGGATCGTCTACGTCCCACTGGCCATCTGACGAATAGAAGTCTGAATAGCCGGACGTGCGCATCTGCAGCGCACCGTCCTTGCCAAAGCATCCGCCTGGCGTGGGCTCCAAACCACTGCCATCGAATTCGCGCCACAGGTGAATACGGGAGATGGGAACGCCGATCTTCTCGCACCGTGAGCGCAAAGTGCGTGCGTGGCCTTCAGTCATTGCGAGTATCAGGCCAGCGGAACCCAATTCCTCATCCGTACCACGATGTGCACGGTGAGGTGGTACCGAATAGCCGGCGGCACGAAGAACTCGCGCCGCCGGCGGATAGATGGGATTGCCCTGCTCTTCGGAGGAAGTGCCGCAGCTGGCCACCGAGTATCGATCAAGGCCTGCGCGCAGCAGAGAATCGCGCAGGACTACTTCACCCATGGGAGAGCGGCAGATGTTTCCCGTGCAGACGATCAGTACCGTGGGCAAAATCTCAAGATCGGGCGCGAACCACGTGCTCAATCAGAAGTCCCAATCGTCGTCTGTGGTCGCCTCCGCCGTGCCAATCACGTAGGAAGAACCGGATCCGGAGAAGAAATCGTGATTCTCATCTGCATTAGGCGAAAGCGCGGCAAGGATCGCAGGATTGACGGCGGTTTGATCCGGCCCAAAGAGCGCCTCATACCCCAGGTTCATCAGAGCTTTGTTCGCGTTGTACCGCAGGAACATCTTCACGTCCTCCGTTAGCCCCATCTCGTCATAGAGGGACTCCGTGTAGTCCTCCTCATTGTCGTAGAGGTCCATCAGGAGTGAATACGTGTAGTCTTTGAGCTCCTCGCGCCGCTGCGGCGAGGATGCATTGACAGCCACCTGATACTTGTAGCCAATGTAATAGCCGTGCACAGCTTCATCACGGATGATCAAGCGGATCAGATCGGCGGTGTTCGTGAGCTTGGCGTGCGCGGACCAGTACATGGGCGCGTAGAAACCTGAATAGAACAGGAAGGATTCCAGCATCGTTGAGGCAACTTTGCGTTTTTCCGGGTCATCGCCCCGATAGTAATCCAGGATGATCTTGGCCTTTTTCTGTAGGAACTCGTTTTCTTCGGACCACCGGAATGTTTCATCAATCTCCGGCATGGAGATGAGCGTGGAAAAGATGGAGGAATACGACTTGGCATGCACCGATTCCATGAAGGCGATGTTAGTGTACACGGCCTCTTCGTGAGGCGTGATTGCGTCGGGAATCAGCGAAACAGCACCTACTGTCCCTTGTACGGTATCGAGTAACGTAAGCCCGGTAAAAACGCGGGTAGTCATCGTTTGTTCGTGGGGTTTCAGCGTATTCCATGACGGAATGTCATTGGACAGGGGGATCTTCTCTGGGAGCCAGAAATTGCCTGTGAGGCGATCCCATACTTCCAGATCCTTCTCATCTTCAATTCGGTTCCAATTGATGGCTTGGACTCTGTCAACGAGCTTCAGCTTGGGTGGTGTCATTGTTCCTCCGAAATCTTGCTCCGTGGGCATATCCTAACCCGCCGGCCCGCCAATTGATCTGTGCTGCGGATAAGGCGTGAAGCTAACCCGCGATACCGAAAACCAAAATAAGCGAACCGGCTAATCCTGCAGCGATGCCGCCCCACCACTGAAGTGCTGCCCACCAGGGCGTCCGCTCCAATGGACCGCGCCGCAATGGCAATGGAGATGCGTTGTTAGAAAGTTCGCGTGGATGTTTGCGCAGCCGTTCCATCATGTCGGCTTGTTCCTTTGTGACGACGTCGGAGCTCACAAGTTCTCCTGCGCCAGGTTTCAGTTGCGTGAGCGCGAGCAGTGTTCCGATAGGAGGATCCTGCGGGTTCTGAGAATCGACATCCGTGATCAGGATGACGGATCGGAAGTTGCTGGATCCATCCAAGGGATGGACAACAACGGGAACCAGTAGACCTGCGCGCCCGGTGCCACGGTGCACGTATCGCATGCTGGGAAGCTCCCGCGTGCCAAGCGTCCGTGCAACGACTGGAATGCCTTGACCCTTGTGCTGTGGGCGGATACCCCATGGAACGGCGCATGCGATGAGCAGTACAAACGAGATGACGAGCGTGGTGACAAGCGTGCGGGTGGTGAAGGACACGTCGAGGAAAAGAATTCCGCCCACGGTACCGATCACAATGCCGAGCGCTAGAGCTGCTCCCAACCTGCGCGCGTGGTCGAGGGGACGATTGGCCGGAATCGGATCTGTGCCGGCCGTTAGCTGTACAAGATTACCGTTGCTCTTCGGTGTGGCCATGGACTTCCTTCACGTATGAAATTCTCCGGTTCTCTATTGTACTGAAGAGGCCGTAGAGGCAAGGACTTCGGAATGGAGATCGGGCACGCGGCTGGTCTATGCGTAAGTGCGATCGAGGACGTCCTGAATAGAGCGTACCGCGCTGCGAGCGGCGGTTCGTGCGCCAATTGTTGAGGCGCTCGGACCGTATCCGATGAGGTGGATCCGGGGATCTCCCTTTACGTGCGTATCATCCAACGCAATGCCGCCGTGGGGCGAACGCAGTCCGAGAGGTACGAGATGCCGCAATTCTGCCCGGAATCCCGTGGCCCAAATGATTGAATCCACGCTGACCGAGTGGCCGTCCGCCCAGATGGCACCTTCGGGAGTGAGGCGTTCGAACATGGGCATGCGGTGCAATAGGCCGCGGTCATGGAGTGAACGCGTCCAGTCATTAATAGGCAAGCCCGTTGCGGCCACAACGGGCAGCGGAGGCAGACCCTCGGCAACGCGTGCGCGGACCTTCATCTCGATCAGAGAACCTTCTTTGGCGGTGAGCCCCCGGCTGTGAGGATGCGCGCTGCGGCGCCAACGTGGTGGGGTGCGCGTAACCCACAGGGTACGTGCGACGGCGCCGACGTCGTCCAAATGGGATAACGCGGAGATTCCACCGCCGATAATCATGACGCGCTGTCCTTCAAAAGCGCGCGGCCCGGGGTAATCCTGGGTGTGAAACTGCCGGCCCCGAAAACTGGCCGCGCCCGGGTAGTACGGTACGAAAGGGCGCGTCCAGGTTCCCGTGCAGTTGATGATGGCACGCGCGCTAAATGTTCCTGCCGTGGTGCGCACCAAGAACGGATGTGCGTTGCCTGGGCCGCTTCGCGTCACGCTGTGAACTAGAACCGGGCGGAAGATGGGCAGGTCAAAAGCATCTTCGAATTCAGCGAAGTACGTGGGGATGAAATCGGCGGCCTCTTGGGAAGGATCGGCTGACCCCACGGGGAAGCCCGGTAAATCCGCAATGTGGTTAATACTTCCCATCGTCAACGTCGGCCACCTGTGCTGCCAGGCGCCGCCGGGGCGAAACTCTGCATCGAGCACCACGAAGGTCCGTGCGCCCGGCTGTGCCGTTCGATCAGGCGAATATCCGATGAATCCACGCCGGCGCAGCTCATAGGCCGCACACAGGCCCGCCTGGCCAGCGCCGATCACGATAACATCCACAGCGTGCGGTGCCGAATCGCGTGGGCCACCGTAGCCCCGGCGTTGGACAAGCGGGTCGTGTGGGGAGACGAGAGGAACATAGGCGCCGGAGGGAATCCGTGCCACGCTTCGGCGTTGCGCGCCGCGGCCCGGTTCCGTCACTCTCATAGCTGCTCCCGGCGGGTCCACGTGATCACGTATTCAGGGCGGAAACTTGAGGCACACACTGCGCACGAAACCGGGCCCGGCGGACGGCGGAAACGTTCCATGCGGTGGCCCCGCGGGCACGTGCCAACGTAAGGTGCCGGCAGAGAAGGACCGTCCGTAAGCGTTGCGCGCGGAGTCGCTCCCAGCCTGCGTGCCTCCTCTTTCCACACCGCATCGTGGTGATGCGCGTGGCCTACGCGAACGTGAGCGATCTCGTGGAGAATGACATCACGCACTTGCGCCTCGCTTGCTACGGCGGCCAAAGGAGCGGAGACCGTAATCGCGTGTGCTGCAAAATTGGTGCGCCCGGCGCGCCGCTTCGCGTGATCGAAGCCAAATTGCCATCCGGAAGGGCAATACGCGCGCATAAGAGTGTGCGCGAGTTCTTCGACTTTTCCGAGCTTCATGCGACATACTCTAGCGGTAAGGCGCACGAAAAGGCGGGACTGCCGGAGTAAATCGCCGATACGCGATCAGCCGATTTTTGCGCAGCGGATACTAATTCGAGAGAGAATGGTCGCATGTCGTTTATGGAGTGGGCACTCGACGTTGCAGCGGGGCATCCGGATCTCGAAGGCGCCGTTATCAATGTTGATGGTGAATGGCTAGACGTGCTACTCGCAGATGGCAGGACGTTACGTTTTCGTCCCGGTGAGATGATTGACGAATCCGCGCCCGAAGGCAAGCGCCGCGAAGTGCTCAAACGGCTTATCACGATTGGTGCCTCCATGGCGAAGCCCGCGGCTTCCGACGATCAGATCTATGAGGATCGTTCAGATAGCACGTTTGGGCCGCAAGCGGCGCGCGGCGGCACCCCCAGCACCGAGCTATCCCGCCGCAGCGATGATGACCGCGGGCAGCGCATGTTTGGACTTGATGAACCGCGCGCGGTGGATTTCAGTACCGATTCTGGAGGGCCTTCGGAAGAGGCGGCGCACTATCGCCTTCTTCCGATCGTGCGCGCGGCAGATTATTTCGTTACCTCGCACAAGCACGAACAAGGTGATTCGCTCGTATACGTGCCGCTTACTGCGTTCGTTGGTGTGGGCGTGGCGGAGGACAAGCCGGAGACGATCGAACCGTTGTACTTCTCCGACTTGGACGAACGCGGTATCAGCCACGATGTTGCGCCGTTGTTCGGATCGGCTATTGAGCAGTTGCGCCAGCTCAACTCTGCCGTGGGGAAGGAAGGGCTTGAGCTCGGTGTGACATCCGTGTCCGGTGCCCAAGTCTTTGTTTTTACCGCGCCCGAAAACTACCAGAGTTCATGGTTTGCCGATCTGGATATGACGCAAACTGTCTCTGAATCGCTGATCAAGGAATACGGCGACGTGCTGCCACTCTTTATTCCCGCAAGCAGATCCAGTTTTTTTGTGGCGCTTGCGGACGATCCGCACTTGCCTGCCATGTTCCGCGCCCTGCGAAACAGGATTAACGACAAGGAGGCGATTTATCCGCTACCTCACACGGTTGCTTCTGACGGGTGGCAAGAATGGATCCCGCTTCCCGATCATCCGGCGTCGAAGATCCTGGCCGAGCTGCGCGTGACGTTCCGTGCCAAGATCTACCGGGCACAGGTTGCGGCTATGAAGACTTGGCCTACTCCTGTTGGCGAATTGAAGCCATATGAAGTGCGCAAATTGCGCGACGGGCGGTTTATCTCCCATGCGCAGTGGCGGGGTTCAGATACGTACGGGTCGCTACCGGATACCGAATATGTCAGTTTTGTGCGGGAACCAAAACCACTGCCGTGGGAAGACGATCGGGGTGATATCGTGACCTTGCGTGCGTCGGTTGCACGGGATGTGTGGAGTGGCTTCAAGGCGATGGATGGCGTGTGGCCGCCACGGTATGCAGTATCGAGCTTCCCCACACCGGAGGAGATGGACGCATTGCGCCAGGCCGCAGATCGGGAACTCTAACCTGCGGCACGTGTGCGCATTCACAGCGCACCTATGACAACGGCACGCTCACGGGTTCAGCGTCAACGTCCTTCCAGGTCTCATAGTTCATATAGGAGACCTTGCCTGATGTTACGGTGCTGGGCACCTTGAAGTAGAGCCAGCTTTCGCCAGATTCGCCTGGCGCCAATGAACCAATACCAGCAACGGTCCCCGCATCGTTCGCGGTGAAAAACTCGTCCAAAGTGTAGGCGTCCGCACCATCTGAATAATAAAACTTCGCCCCCGGAGCGTAGTCGGTGTAGGTATTGAGCTCTTCGGCTGAAATATTCGTTACTGTAACCCGGACACCTACGTACTTTTCGCCATCTGAGAGTGGACTGACGTAGCCCTTGCTATAGGAATATGTGGATTCGACCTCTTTGGTGGCGTCCGCGTTGAAACCCGTAACCTTGATCGCCCAGTTTCCTACCGTGGTCATTGCTGCAGGTACGGCGACCGGACTTGTGGAAGCCTGGGGAGTGGCGGAAACAGATGGCTGCGCGCTGGGCTCTGCCGTGGCCTCGATCTGAGTGGGCACCACCACGCTCTGTGAGGAATTGGAGCGCGAGAACGTTCCCGATGCCATGAGGACTCCGGCGATAATGGCTACCACTCCGATCACGATCATAACGATCCATGCGGCGGAACCCCGGTTTTTGCTGTCGGCCGTATACGGCTGAGAGAATGGACTATGGGGCGGCACCTGGCTAAAGGCGTTACCGGTTTCTGGATTGAAAGTGTTATCGGATTCGGAGTTCGATGGCGCGTGGTTTTCGGGTGTCCGCCATGCAGGTTGAAAATCGCTCACGGTCCTGCTCCTTTGATGGTTCACGTCTCATTCTACGGAATCCTTCATCATGCAGCACAAACGCAAGAATGCCGTGGTCACCCTGGCGCTGGAAAACTCAAAGATGCCACACTGGGTCCATGAGGATTGCAATCATCGGTACAGGTGGCATTGGTGCATACTACGGATCACGGCTCATTGCGGACGGTCAAGAAGTCCATTTCGTAGCGACGCCGCGGCACGTTGAGCCCGTCAGAAAGCGCGGACTCATCGCTCACACGGACCAACATGGCGACGCCACGTTCTGGCCCGCATCTATCACTACCAATCCGCGTGATATCGGGCAGGTCGACGTTGTCGTCGTGGCTGTGAAACTCTACCAACTGGATTCGGCACTGGAAGGTATCGCGGCACTGCTCAAAGACGATACGATCGTGTTCTCCACTCAGAATGGCGTCACAGCGCCGGAGATTTTGGCGCGGCGAGTCGGGGCCGAGCACGTGGTCCCCGGAATTTGCTATGTCCTTGCCTATCTCGAGGGGCCGGGTGAAGTCACCCAGAAAGGCGCCCAACCTGCCTTCACAGCTGGTCCGCGAACAATCGCAGGGACAGAGAATCCCCTGATCGCGGAGTTTGTTGCTGCCCTAGCCCGCCAGGGAGTGGCAGCGGTTGTTGATCCAACGATCGAACACGCCCAGTGGTCCAAGTTTGCGCTCATCGCCACTTTCGGTGGGGTGTGTGGCTTGGCGGATGCCACGATCGGTGAGGTGCGTGATTTCGAACCGACACGGGAGCTCCTCGAGACGTCTCTCAAAGAAGTCCAGGCACTCGCCCGCGCGCGGGGAGTCACACTGACCGACGACGACGTCGCCGAGATCAT
This sequence comes from Ancrocorticia sp., assembly GCA_022648165.1. GTDB lineage: Bacteria > Actinomycetota > Actinomycetes > Actinomycetales > Actinomycetaceae > Changpingibacter. The sequence goes on along the minus strand of JALCLX010000006.1, from coordinate 103,411 downwards.
GCGCCGGTTTGCCGTGCAGGATCCAAGTGGTACGACGTCGATGCAGCGTGATATTGCCGCGGGTAAGCCGAGCGAACTGGACTTCCTCAATGGTGCAGTGGCGAGTATGGCTCATGAGGCCGGTGTAGCCGTACCTGTGAACGAGGTGGCGGTGGCGGTACTGGGATTGCGTGCTCGCCGCAACGCCGTGGCGCGCACAACGCTAGCCTAAGTTACCTGAACGGAGAGACTCTGCGAGTGCGGGCGCGACGGGCAAGCGGGGGATGAGAGTTGCCTGCAACGCATGGTAAATATCGGGTTTCCCCTGCCATACGGTGTGCGAGGGTCCGTTGTCTGTGCCGACTTCGTGGCGCCAACTGCCACGTGGGTCAATGAGATAGCGGGCCGCATAATCCCACCACGTCTGATACTGGCGCGCATACGTTGAATCGTGCGTGACCTGCCACAGTACGGCTGCGGCGTCAATGGCTTCCGCGACTACCCAATGCATGCGCTCGCGAACAACGGGTGTGCCGTCCCAGTCCACCGTGTATACGAATCCATCCGCGCCATCGGCGTGCCACCCATCACGCACGCCCGCATCGTAGAGTGCGCGGGCGTCAGGTACCGCCCAGTCCGGAACCGGAAGGCCGGTCCACTGCAGTTGTGCTGCTGCTTGAAGTGTGAGGCGAGCCCATTCGAAAGAATGCCCAATGGTTGCGCCGTAGGGCCGGAACGGATGCGCGGGCGTATCTTTGTTGTAGTCCAGAAGAGGTTCCCATGAACCGGAAAAATGTTCCGGCATGTGCCAATTGTTTTGGCGAGCGAATTGATGCACTGCCGTGGAGATTATGCGCCATGCCCGTTCCAGGTACTCCACTTCACCCAACACGTCAGCTGCTGCAAGATACGCTTCCACAGTGTGCATGTTTGCGTTGATGCCCCGATAATCCTCCTTTTCCGACCAATCGCGGTTGAAGGACTCGCGGCTCATGCCAGCTTTGGGATCCCAGAATCGTTCTGTGTGGATCGAAAGGGCGCGATCAAGCAGTGGGCGCGCACCGGGCCTGCCTGCCGCCGCGGCGGATGCTGCGGCCAGAACTACGAAGGCGTGGCCGTATGCTTCCTTCGCGTCGTTCGGCTGGTTGGGGCCCACTGCTGCGAACCAGCCGCCGTATTGCTGATCGTGGAGCGTGCCGTTCAGCGCGGCGATTCCGTGATCGGCCAGCGCCGAAGCTCCAGGCCGGCCCATCATCGTGGCTAGCGCATAGCTGTGGGTCATTCGGCACGTGATCCACAACTCTATGTCGTGTTGCTGGTCAATTGCGCCAGAATCGTCCAGCCACCCAAAACCTCCTTGGGGATCGCGTGCTGCCGCCCCAAACGTGAACAGCCGATCGGATTCAGCCTCAAGCCATCGCATGTGGGCGGCAGTGGTAAGCCAATTCATTGCAAACTCGATTCTTGCCTCGGCGCTCGTGTGTGAAACAGGCGGATGCACGTACTCTCAACTTCCTAGTATTGCAGGTGAGAATACAGAATTCAGCGAATAGAGTGCAGAATCAGCCAATGATGGCGGCGAAACGGGGTGCCCGGCTATCGATCGGCACCCCGCCTTGTTGTGTGGACGAGCCTTCTGCGAAGATGGAACGATGGGACGCGCGATTTTCTTTGATGTTGATGGAACGATTCTCACTCGCGATCAGAAGGTGACACCAACAACTCGAAGTGCATTGCGCAGCGCTGCAGCGCGTGGCCACACGCTGTTGCTGTGCACCGGAAGGTGCGACAAAGAAATATACCCATGGCTGTGGCAATTGGGTTTCACCGGTTTGGTGGGTAGCAACGGCGCCTACGTGAAAGTGGCCGGGCGCGTAGTGCAGGACGTCAATTTCAGGCCAGAGGAAATCCAGGAACTGGCACGGTGGTTTACGGCTGCCGGAGCGGGATTCATTTGGCAATCCGCTGAAGCGTTGTATCCGGCAGGCACGGCGCTGGATCGTTTTCGCACTCATAAGAAGGATGCGATGCCTGGCGACTGGTCTGCCTATGCAGAGCAGATCACGCCATATGTGCGTTACGAGACTCCGCGCGTGGCATCGAAGGTCTCCTTCGTTTTGCCTGGTTCCAGTGGGCTGCATTTAGCTGATGTGGTGGCCCAGTTCGGCGAGCGCTTTACGATCGTTGCCGGGTCAATGGGACCGGACGGACAGGAGAACGGCGAGCTTTCGCCACGCGGAATGGACAAATCCGTGGGTCTGAAACTCGCGGCGCACGAACTTGGCGTTCCCCTATCGGATACGGTAGCGATCGGCGATTCGGCGAACGACGTCACAATGATCAAGGCTGCTGGCCTGGGTATTGCCATGGGAAACGGGACGCCAGAGGCGAAGAAGGCAGCCGATTGGGTCACGGATTCGATTGACGACGACGGCGTAGCCACCGCGTTGCGCCACTTCCAACTGGTGTAGCGCGGCGCGTTATTCGGGACGAGTGGTCAATTCTATGAACTGTTCAGTGGGCTCTTCATCTGAGCAACCGCAGCTCCCGCCGCATCCACACGCGTGTGGATCTGACTCCGCTTCAATCGCTTCGTAGATCTGCGGTGTGATCTCTCGTGTGAGCTCCTGGGCGTCACCTTCCGCCTCGGTCACGATGATCATGCCCATCTTGGAGAGCGTGTTCATCATCGGCCCGCCAGCGTGGTTAATGATCACGGCTTCGATCCCGTTATCGATGAGGAAGCGGACGATGCGGCCGTGATGTGTACCGTGAGGGCTGGAATCGTGGAGCTCATCCCAGTTCACTTGGTGAACGTCCCAGGAAAGGATTTCTGAGCCGTCTTCGTTTACTTCCGTAACAGCCACATCGTGCGCTTTACCGAAGCGGGGATCAATCTGGCCATCGGGGGTTACTGGAATTGCGATTTTCATACCCCACAGCCTAACGCCTCAAGCGGAGTTGTGCGCAAGTATGGCAATGGCCTAATCGTTTGCGCGCCGTTGGGACGCGAGCACTCGGCGCTCTAGCGGTTCGCATGCGGCGAGTGCGGCGGCAGACATAGCTAACCCGGCGATCAAAGTAGCTGTGATACGCCACAGGCCGCTTATAGACGGCGGCATGGTGGACAGGGCGATTGAGAGCAGTACGCCTAACGCGGCGGATGCCGCAGTAGCCAGGAGCAGCGGACCCATCACTTGATGGACGCGCGTCATGCTGAAGACCCGGTGAGGGAATCCAATCTGGGCAAGGGCATACGTTTGACGCGCGCGATCAAAGATCATGCTGGATTGGTTCATCAACGTCGAAAGTGCCGCTACGGCGAAGCCGAAGGCCAGTGTGATTTCAATGCCGGTCAATACGTCGTGTTGGAAAAGCGCACTATCCTGCTGGTCGGGCATCACTGCCACGAAGCCCACAATGAAGCACAGCAAGGTGATTCCGCTGATGTTGCGCCAGGCGGCCTTGGGATCATCGAGAATCCGCCGTGCTGCGAGGAGGCGCGGTACACGCCGTGTGATGGCGAGCGGTGTTGAAATCAACTGAAGAATCCACGGCCCAACGAGTGCGATACCGGCCACCACCACTAGGATCATGCCCGCCAACGCTATGTATGTGGCAGAGTCCGTAAGCGAAGGTGCACCGCGCGTCCACACCACGAACGCCGCGATCCCCAGGACGAACACGATTGGGCGCCATACGGTCAACCCGGGGCTCACTTCCCGGCGAGCCACCCCGAGCGGGGAGATCCAGATCCTCTGGAGGCCGGCGATTGTGGAGCTCAAGGCTAATAGGAGCACGATTCCTATGACGGCGAATATCGCTGTGGTGGGCAGGAGCATATCAGACGGCCGTATCGGTTGCTCTAAGAAGCGCACGTGCCGCCATAAGGGCAGCGTAGCGCCGTACGCAAACAAGCCGATAGCGGTACCGATAAACCACTGAATCACAGTTTCAACGAGGGAAATGATGAGCGTTTGTCCGCTTGTCAGCCCGACGAGCCGCAGCGAAGCGAGCCTTTGGGACCTCCCCCGCGCGCCCAAACGAACCGCGGAAGCGCCAAGAGAGAAGATCGGGAAGACGAGCAATGCGCCGGCGACGTACGCGAGCGACACGTACAGGCTGAACACGCCATCAGTATCTCCGTATCCCCATGCTGAGGCGGCTACGTGCATCATCTCTGGCGTGGGATGGGTACGCCATCCGATGAACATCCAGATACCTCCGGCCACGGTGAGAGCCATCAACGTGGACAGCGCGAAGGAGACGATAGCGAGGAGATCAAGCCACGCATCGCCTCGCCGCGTTTTCAGCCGTGACAGTGTGAGAACGGGCGCGAGCCGCAGCGCCTCTTTCACTGCGCACCACCCTGTTGAGCTGCGGAATCAGCGTGAATGCGGCCGTCACGTATCTCCACGAGCCGATCGCACCAGTGGGCCACCTGCACGTCGTGGGTGACGACGACGAGTGTTGCGTGCGTCATGCGCGCCGTCGTCGTGAGTACTTGCATCACTTCGTGACCGGTGGCTTGATCGAGTGCCCCAGTAGGTTCGTCCGCGAATACCACTTCAGGATGGGTGGCAAGTGCCCGCGCGATGGCGATGCGTTGTGCCTGGCCACCGGAGACTTCGCCGGGGTAGCGTGTGACTGCGCCATTCAAGCCAAGCCTGCCGAGCCAATCGTCGGCTACCGCGAGTGCGCTGCGGCGCGACAAGCCGAGCAGCATAAGAGGAACTGCCACATTTTCCCTGGCAGAGAGCTCTGGTATCAGCTGGCCATCTTGAAAAACGAAGCCGAAGTTCTTCAGACGGAGCCGGGAACGTTGGGCATCGGAGAGCGCAGAGATGTTCTGGCTACCTAGGTAGACGTCGCCGCTGGTTGTGGGAAGGATACCGGAGAGGCAATGAAGCAAAGTGGATTTGCCGGAGGCTGAAGGCCCCATGATGGCGAGCGCCTGCCCCGCGGGGATCGTAATGTCGATCCCCGCGAGTGCGCGTACCGCCCCGAAATCTTTGATCAACGCGCGGCCGGCCAAAGCCGTCCCTGACGTAACGTGCTGATCCATTGTTACTCTGTTGCGAGTGCTTCAACGGGAGACGTTCGGGCGGCCTTCCTGCCTGGCCACCAGGCGGCGAGCAGTGCGGAGACAATTGCCACTGCTATAACGCCGATGATCTGTATCCATGGAATCACAATGATAGTGTGGGAGACTTCTAGCGGCATCGCAAGCACGCCAACCCAGCCGAAGAGTATTCCCAGGCCCAGGCCTACGATCGCACCGGAGAGTGCGATGTAGAGTGATTCGGCGGCGAGCATTCGCTGCATCTGTTTCTTCGTGAAGCCGAGCGCACGCAGTAGCCCGTTTTCGCGTGTGCGTTCGGCGACGGACAGCGACAACGTGTTGGCTACTCCGACCAGTGCGACGAGCACGGACACTGCCAACAGCCCGATAACCACAGCAAGCATGGTGTTGATGATCTGGGTGTAGAGCGCGCGTTCGGCTGCGGCGCCACTGACATCCAGGTCCTGATTAATGGAGAGAATGTCGCTTTGCACGGTAGTTGCGTCTGCGTTGTCCGACAGTTTGACGTAGAGCTCACCCAATGTGCGGTTGGGATCGAGGCTCTCCAGCGTGGAGCTGGAGACAACCACCTGGCCCGCGTTCAGGCGAGTGTCTTCCTGCGCTGTGAGCGTGCGGCATTCACCCGCTGTGGAGCAGAGTTTCACGGTATCTCCCGTGATTATCCCGGCAACCGAAGGATCCTCGGGATTGTAACGCAGCGCGTCGTCGCTCATCACTGGGACTGTGGAGTGTGCCACCGAATTGAGATCCGGTTCGCCGATCACAGTCAGCGATGCGTCTGCATCCTGATCGGTGAAACTCAGAGAGCCGTCTGTATTCGCTAGCGCCCGTCCAATGGATACTTCTTCTGTGGCTGCAACGCCGTCAATATCCCGGATTCGGCTCACGATATCGCGCGATAATGCGCTCGATTTGTCCTGAACCACCAGGTCAAACGGCCGCGAACTGTCAACTTCGCTGAAGAGTGTTGCCCGCATGGATCCTGCTGCCACCAGCATTGTGGTAATGAGCGTAACGCCAATGACGATGGCCGTACCCGTTGAGGCGGTGCGGTCCGGGTTACGCAGGGTGTTCGCTTTTGCAATTTTCGCGACGACGCCGCGGAATGGCATACCCAGGGCAAACGTGAGCCGTGGTAGCAGAACAGACGTAATGAGTAGCGCTCCAACTAAACAGACAAGCCCTGAGAAGAAGGCGACGAAGAATCCGGTTCCAGAATCGTCCATGTGGATACCGAAGGCCATTCCTGCTGCGCCCGCCGCTGCGATGAGGATCCCGATCCAGAGGCGCACGCGATGATTCTTGCGTGCTGACGCTCCGAATTCGTCATAGGGGGCCAGAGCTTCGATTGGTGAGATTCTCGCTACTCCGGCCGCTGGCCTCATTCCAATGAGGAAGGTGACGAAGGTGCCAATCACCCAGACCACCACAAGTTGGAGCGGACGCTGTGCTGAAAATCCTTCGAGAAGGGTTTCGGTAATGCCGGTAAGCTTCAACGCGATTGCGCTCAGAAGGTAGCCGAAGAGCACCCCTACGAAGGCCGCGACAGCTCCAACGGCCACAGCTTCGCGCCGGATCAGGCTTCTGACCTGCCCCACGGATGCGCCGAGCGTCCGCAGCAGAGCGAGTTCGCGGCGGCGCTGTTGCAGTACGATCTGGAATGTTGTGGAGACAACGATCGCCGCCACAGCCACGGCAATCAGCGGAAAGACCAGGAGCATCGCCTGGTTAGCACTGTTGCCGATGTTCATATTCTGGAGGTTCTCGTCGATTACCGCGTGGGCGGTGCGGACGCTGTACGAATCTCCGATTGCTGATTTGATTGTCTGTGCAAGCGCATCTTGCTGTGCATTGGAGAGGTGTGCGGAATCCCCCGCCACCAGAAGGGAATCGGGGGAGTAATTGGATATGAGTTGTGTGGCTCCTTCAGCTGTGACGACGGCGCCCCAAGACGCCGTCGTACGGTCTTTCCAGAGCCCCGACACCGTCATCTGTGTGCTCGTGTCACCGCTTGATTCATCTACCGTGACGGTGTCACCAACACCCACTCCAAGCTGAGCTGCGTCACCCGTGCTGAGTGCGATTTGATTAGCCGTTTGGGGCAGAGATCCGCTCACTATTGTGGGATTGCTCAGCGGATCCGGATTCGCGATTGTGATGTTGGTGTTCATCCGGTTCTCGCCGCGCACTTCGAGCCAGGCGTAGCTGGTTTGGCCAACAGATGTAACGCCTTCGGTCTGCTCAAGTATCGGTATAACATCCCGGAGATCCGGTGCTTGGGATTCCCCGGTAGCGTCAGTGGGTACTTTGTTCCAGTCGACTGTGATGACTTCGGCGGCACCTTCGTATTGGTCGCGGATGACGGCGGTGGTGGCATTGGACATTCCCGCGCCGAGTGCCAACGCGACGACGACGAAGGCCACAGAGATGGCGACGGCGAGTCCTGTTGCCACGTAGCGGCGTGCGTGCGAGCGCAGGTTGGCGCGCAGGAGCTGCCGTGTGGCCTTCTTGCTGTCTCCCTTGTGTCGCGTGGTCGCTGCTGCCGCCAGATCAGGTTGTGGATTGCTCATCGGGCGACCTCGCTTGTGAGGACATCGCGCACGATCTGGCCGTCTTGAACCATAACGATGCGATCTGCGCGCAGCGCTGACGCTTCGTCATGTGTCACCATGATGACGGTCTGTCCCAGCCCGTCAACCGCGTTGCGTAGCAACGTGAGGACCTCGTTCGACGCTTTCGAATCGAGGTTTCCGGTGGGTTCGTCAGCCACGATGACGGCAGGGCGCATAACGAGGGCTCGCGCTACCGCAACGCGCTGCTGCTGCCCGCCAGAAAGCTGCGACGGGCGATGCGTTAAGCGCTCTGTCAATCCTAGAGCGGTGACAACTTGATCGAACCAGGCCTTATCCACCCGGCGGTCGGCCAGACGTAACGGAAGGAGGATGTTCGCCTTGGCATCCAGCGTGGGCACCAGATTGAAGCTTTGAAAAATGAAGCCGATTCTGTCACGACGAACGCGGGTGAGATCGTTGTCGTTCAACTGTGTGATTTCGATGCCTTCAATCGCAATGCTGCCAGAGGTTACGGTATCGAGCCCAGCGAGTACATGCATCATGGTGGACTTACCGGAACCGGATGGACCCATAATGGCCGTGAATTGTCCCTTTTGGAAATCGACGCTTCCACCGTTGAGTGCGCGCACTTGCGTGGCACCTTCACCGTAGATCTTTGTGACGTTGCGGAGGGAGACGATGGCCGATCCCGTAGGAATCTGGCGCAGCGGCGCAACGCTCGGGTGTGCAGTCATTGTGTTCGTGGTTTCGCTCATGGCACTCATTCAACTGAAATTGCAGGGTACAGACCAGAGAGCTAGCCCTCGAATCGAGGTAGACCTAGCTCTACCACTGCGGTGCTTCGGGACGAGATCGGTAGGATGGGGCCATGGCTGACCGAGGATTGTGGGTGCGCTGGCGCGAACCGGAGCGCCACTTGCGCTCGCGGGATCTTTCCCCGGAAGAACATGCTATCGTCCGAATCATCGCAGCGCCGGTGCTCCTGTTGATTCTTTATGCGATTCTGATCGTTGCGCTTCCGGTGGCCGCGGTACTGGGCTCACAGTACAACCCGTGGTTCAACAACTATGCGGCGTGGGCGATCATAGTGCTGTGGGTGGTGGCATTATTCGGTATGCCCGGAGTGATCATTCGGCGGATTCGATATGCGGCCCGCCGTGTTGCCGTTATGCGTGGATTGCGTGATCCGGACGCCGTCCAGCAGCTCACAGAATCTTGCCGCGAAATCGTCGCCGCATTCGAAATTGAACGCCGCCGCATCGAACGCGATTTGCACGACGGCGCCCAGCAGTACTTGGTGACGGCGTCAATGGACGTGGGAGAGGCAGATCTGATGCTGGAAACTGCTGCTCAGGGCGAGGGCGTAGACCGGCAGACGTTGAACCAGGCGCGTCGCCTACTCGCCAAAGCGCAAGATGATTCGGAGGCGGCGCTCAAAGCACTGCGGCGGACCGTAGCCGGTATCCATCCCAAAGTCCTTTCGGATCTCGGTTTGGAGGCGGCGGTGCGTGACGTGGCGGCGGCGTCACCACTCGACGTCGTCGTGCACTGTCCCAACGGACTACCGGACATGCCAGAAGGCGTTATCGCAGCTGGATATTTCATGGTGTCCGAGGCGCTCACGAATGCAGCCAAACACGCTCCGGGCGCCCATGTTTCCGTCCTATTGGCAGCGGATGCGCAGCTCCATATTTCAATCGTCGACGATGGTCCAGGTGGCGCAACAATACGGGCAGACCACGGGCTGGCCGGTATGCGGGAACGGCTTGCCGCTTTCGGCGGCTCGCTGACGCTCACCAGTCCGCCAGGTGGGCCAACCACGGTTACAGCACGCATACCACTTCTTCTCCGGCAGGGAGAATTTGGCGTGAATCACCAAAGGACACAGGAATGAAATTGATAGTTGCGGACGATTCGGTGCTCTTTCGTGCGGGGCTCGTAGGCCTGCTTGAACGTCAAGGGCACGATATCGTGGGGCAAGCTGCAAGCGCCCCAGAGCTCTTAAAGCAGTGCGATACGTGTGAACCTGACGTTGTTGTCACAGACGTGCGCATGCCACCGGGCATGACCGACGACGGGCTGCGTGCCGCCGTCGATATTCGCGCTCACCATCCCGCTATCGGCATCATGGTGCTCTCCCAATACGTGGCACCCGCCTATGCTACGCAGCTATTCGAACCAGCCGCTCCCACGGAAGGCGTTGGGGGGCTCGGTTACCTTCTCAAAGACCGAGTGGCGCGCGTGGCAGACTTCATCCGCTCGCTTCAGGTGGTGGCTTCCGGTGGGGTTGTTGTGGATCCAGAGGTCGCCACCACGCTGGTGCGCGGGCGCTCTTCGCGGCTAGATGACTTGACGCCGCGGGAGATCGAGGTGTTGGAGCTCATGGCCCAGGGGCTTTCCAATCAGCAAATATCTGACAAGCTGTTCCTTTCCGGCGCCGCCGTTTCAAAGCACGTGGCGAACGTGTTCAGCAAACTCGGTATGCAGCCGGGGGAGGAAAACCGGCGTGTCAGAGCTGTGCTGGCCTATCTGACCGAACAACAGATGCGGTAGCGCCACGCAGGCGCTGCAGCTGGTTACTGCATGCCGGATCATTGCGCTGCGAGCCGCGCGAGTTTGAGCGACAACTCGTCCGCGCTGGCGGCGAGCTGCCGAATAGCACTGGCGATCTCGTCAAATGGCATGCCGACAAACGGGAGCGTCAGCCGCAATGCCAGTTCCCCGTATTCCTGATCAATGCACACTCCGCCAGAAAGCAAGCCTGCGGCCTGAGCGAGCGTGAAAGAAACCGCCTGTGGGCTGGGTGTGCCAATCGGCGCCGTTACGAACAATACGGGTCCAAGTCCTTTGACTGGCGCATACGCCGCGCGCACACGCTGCTTTCGCTTCTCCGCCTTCCACACGATCCACATCTCCATGTGGCTGCCGTTTTCGGTCGCATCGAAATGGCCGATGAGCGCATCTTGGAGCGCCGCCCAGTCCCCGATTACTCGTTGCTTCTTGCGCCTGAACATCAACGCCCTGCGCCTTCGCCTGGGGTGGTTTCTTCCGGGTACGACGCGCCCGCTTGTGGGGCAGCACTTTCGCGCGGTACGTGAATGCTTCCGGATTTTGCGGTAATTGCGGATTCGAAAGCGAGCTGGGCGGCCTCATTCGCGACAAGGCGAATAACGGCATCGAGTAGGCCAAATGTGAGCCCCGCCAAACGCAGTGTCTCATGCACGTGCACCAAGTCCCCTAACGTCCGCAACGCGCCATATGGCAGATCGTCGGCGATGCGTGCCAGGCGCACCACGTCGCATTCGGCTTCTGGCGCGATGGGAGATGCCACGTGGATAACCACACGGTCCGCATTGACACTAGAAACACCCCGCCACACCATAACGGGTTGAGTTGTGGCGGCCTGTTCCACGGCGGCATGCGCGGTATCCGGTGGGCGTGTCGCTGCCGGCAGGGAGACTCGGAGGCGCACGTGGTTTTCCGAAGAATCGTCTGCACGGAACGTTTCTGCGGCGTGCGCGAGCGCGTCCGCCCAGCTCACTGGTTCGGCGCTCACCGGTCCTCGTCCATCCATAGGCCCTGGTCTGGGTTGATCCAGGGGCCGGGCCGTTGTTCTCCCGCACGCACTGGTACTGTGAGGCGATTGCCCTTGACGGGCTTGGGGCACGTTCCGAACGGTGTATACGCAGCGGGGAAGTTCCGGGTTCGGTTGAAATCAATCACGAAGTTATCCGTTCCCTCCTCAGATTGCGGCCCCGGCATCGTCACAGCGCGCCAATCGGCAGTTTCTGTACCGTTTGTCGCGTCGTAAAACACGGCCTCGAGCGTTTCGTACGGATCGCCAGTGACGGCAAGCCGACATTCGGTACCGGCGTAGGTAAAGACGACGTCGCCCACCAGACTGTAGGTGGTGAGCACCCCTTTGCGTGCCGTTTCTCCCATCACGGTGACTGGCTCGCGAAACATTTCAAACGTGGCAGGCACGATAGCGCGCGGATCGTATGGGAAAACAGACACGCCAGTGAAGGCCTTGAGGGTAGGTGCTGAGGAATCTCGCACGCGGACAGCGTAGCGCCCGCCGCGCATGACGACTTCCGCTACCCGCGTCCCGGAGGAGAAACTCATGTCCGAATCGTCTTCTTTGAGCTCGAATACGGCTTCACCTGCGAAAGGTTCACCGTTCTTCAGCACCGCCGAAGAATCCTTCGATGTTGAGGTTCCGTGTTGGAACGATGCCGCTGCGATAGTGCCATCCGTGTACCACCGTCCCGGGAAATGGGATATACGGGATCGTTCTTCAGAAAGCCAGTCAAAAGAGATGAGACTCAGCCAGCCATGATCGGCCGCCAGTGTGGCATTGCGTTCTTCGTGCCACTCGCGCCATGCGGCTTCTCCAACTTCCATGTCACTCATGCAATGTAGTGTAGTGAAGTCTCACGAGTAATTAAAGAAAATGCCAGTTTTTGCCCGAAAGTGTAAGGATCTGCCGGTATAGATGGGGACGGATGGCGCGGCAGCGAAATGCTCACGAGCGCTTGTGACTGGCGCCATGCGGCTGCGTTTGTTATGGGAGGGCTGGGAGTTGTAAGCTGGATGCCGTCGTTAAAACGTCCTGCGCTCGTAGCTCAATGGATAGAGCATCTGACTACGGATCAGAAGGTTGGGGGTTCGAGTCCCTTCGAGCGCGCTGAGGCTCCCCCTCGGTGATCACGCTCCCGGTGGGGAGTTTTCGTTTTAAGTTCCGCCTCGACCAATTCGGGGATACCAGCAGACCCACCAATTTGCGTGATTTCATCGAGTGAGCCATGATTGACTGAACGGTAACTAGCGGGCGCTAGTTACCGTCAATGACACATCACCATTTCAACGAAGAATGGATCGCCATGACAACGGCTAGCTCTCCACACACCTCCTCAGTGGCGCGGCCACGCAGTATCCTCATTCTGGGACTTATCGCACTGATCCTTTTTGCCGCCCAAATCACAGCATTGCGCAACAGCTCCTACAGCAGCATTCAGGCGATCGATAATTGGTGGCGCAGTGTAGTGGGCCAACATCCTGGATCATTTGAGAGCAATCCAGTGGTCCTTTTCTTCCAATTCATGGGTCAGACGCTTGTCAGCACGGTCCTTTCCAGCCTCATCCTCCTCGTATTCCTGGTACTGCGCCGGTGGTGGACGGCCCTTTACTCCTTCATTGTTCTCACGTTCTCCGGGACAGTCATGAACCTCGCTCTCAAGATTCTGATTCAACGCGAGCGCCCCGTAGAAGACGCTGTACAGAACTTGAGTGGCCCCTTGTTCGGCGAATCAGGTACCGATTCTTTCCCTTCAGGGCATACCTCGATCACGGCAGCGCTCTTCGTAATTGTCCTCGTCGCAACTTATGGAAGAAGCCGCATGATCGGCGGCATTATCAGCGGCTTCCTCGTCTTCGCTATGGCGCTCGAACGCACCATGGCTAACGCTCATTGGCTGTCCGATACGATGGGTGGCTTGTTGGGCATCTGTGCCGTCGGCTTCCTCTTGTGGTGGCTGATGGAACCGAAGATCGCACCGGAGCGCACGAAGAGCATCCGAAAGAAAACATCGTCGGATACCCTCACTCCGACCCACTAGAAAACGCAGGCAGGCGCCGGGCGTGCGTGTGGATCGCAAGACGGTGGCTGCTTTCCAATAGGCGCCAAGGCATCCAGGGGATCAGCCCCCGCCGCTTCCGGCCCGTCACCACGCTCCCGGTGGGGAGTTTTCGTTCTAAGTTCCGCCTCGACCAATTCCTCGGGCAGCAGATCGCTTCGCACCAGAGTGGAGAACGTGCTGCGCAATCTGGCGGAAGTGAATCTCCGGTTTCGATTCCCCCGCATGTATGCCCGGCAATATTTGCAAGACAGCCGTCGTTCTTTCCGGTCATCCACTGGGGGCCTAAGTTCCAACTGTCCGATGAGACTGGGTAACCTCAGTTTGATGCTCAACCCAAATCGCCGACGAGTGCGTCCTTCATTGTGCCTGCCCGTGTGTTCTGTACGATTAAGGCTCAGCTTCGTGGTGGATGGGCCAACAAATGAGCCCGCAGCCGGACGTGTATCCGTGCAGGTAGAGGCTAGTCGATGACGCCGTAGAGGCGGTCGCCGGCATCGCCTAAGCCGGGAACGATGTACCCGTTCTCGTTGAGGTGATCGTCGACGGCGGCAACGACGATTTTGACGTCGGCGCGATTGCCGATTGCTTCTTGGAAGTTCTCCAGGCCCTCGGGAGCGGCAATGATGCACACGCACGTCACGTCGCGGGCACCGCGTTCCAGTAGGTAGTCCACAGAAGCGATGAGCGTATGGCCGGTGGCTAGCATGGGATCGAGCACGTAGCACTGCCGTCCAGAAAGATCTTCAGGTAAACGGTTGGCGTATGTGATGGCTTCGAGTGTTTGTTCATCGCGCTTCATGCCAAGGAAACCAATTTCGGCCGATGGCAAGAGCTTCGCCATGCCTTCAAGCATCCCAAGCCCGGCCCGCAAAATTGGCACAACGATCGGCTGCGGAAGCGCAAGTTTGCGGGCTTTGGTTGTGGTCAACGGCGTTGTGACCTCGACTTCACACGTGGCGACGTCGCGGGTGGCCTCGTAGGCGAGGAGCGTCACCAGTTCATCAACGAGCTGGCGAAAGACGGGCGACGGTGTTTTTTCGTCGCGGAGAAGGGATAGCTTATGGGATACCAGGGGATGGTCGATGACCTGAATACGCATGGTTTCAATCTACCAGCGCACGTGAAGCGAAATGCGGGACATAGAGAAATCTGAGAGGCATGACATGCGGGCCGTTCCGTTTGATAATGGCATTCGCCCGGCAACGGTGCGGTTTTGGCGCGAGGCGGCGAGGATTGGTAAGGTAGAGCTCGCGTCATGCGGGCGTAGTTCATCGGTAGAATGGAAGCTTCCCAAGCTTCAGAGGCGGGTTCGACTCCCGTCGCCCGCTCCAAGAATTGGTGGATCGGTGACCTCCACATGGACAACCGAGCCCGGGGCCGCATATGGAACGGTGTTTCCGGCGACGGCGGCGCCGTCGACAGTGAGTTTTCCGCCTTTTGTACCCGTTTTGTTCACGTGAATAATGTAATCCGCGCCGCGTATTGTGCGATGGACGGTGTATTCGCCAACCTCCGCACCGATACAGGGCTCTACGATCAGGCCGTCGAAAGAAGGCCGAACCCCGAGGAGGTATTGCGATACCGCAACGAAGTTCCATGAGGCGGTTCCCGTGAGCCATGAATTCTTGGCTTCACCGAATTTCTTCGCCGCCTTGCCAGCGATCATCTGCGCATATGCGTAGGGTTCCAGCCTGTGGATCTCGGAGATGTCTTCGCGGAAGGCCGGGGCGATTTGCTTGTAATATTCCCATGCGCGTTCGGGGTGACCTACTACCGTTTCTGCGATGATGATCCACGGATTGTTGTGGCAGAAGATCCCACCATTTTCCTTATATCCTTCTGGATATGTGCTGATTTCGCCGTATTCCGGATAGTAGTGGCTGAATGGCGGATCCAGCAGAACGGAACCGTGCGGCGTGTTGAGGCGCTCGTGGACGGATTCGAGGGCCTTCTCCGCGCGGCCGTTCTTGATACCCAGCCCGCCCATCACGCAGAAGCCCTGCGGTTCGATCCAAATCTGGCCTTCGGCATTGCAGGAGCTTCCAATCGGATTACCCACTGCGTCGTAGGCGCGGAGGAACCATTCACCGTCCCAGCCGTACGTCATAACCGCCTCGGACATCGCAGCCAGCGCTTGTTTTGCGCGCCTGGCCTCCGCTACGTCACCGTGCCGGCGCAGCATCTCAACGTAGTCGGGCACGATCGCTGCGAACATGCCTGCGATGAACACGGATTCGGCATTGCTGTTGGGGCGGTTAGGGGCCGTTTGAAAGGATTCTCCGGGTTCCGTAGGAAGCACATTTAGATTCAGGCAATCGTTCCAATCGGCGCGTCCGATGAGCGGAAGCCCATGTGGCCCGCGGTGGTTCATCGTGAAATCGAAGGAGCGTTTGAGGTGGTCAATGAGCGGAACAGCAGTGGTGGGATCGTTGTTAAACGGTACGGGCACATCGAGTATTTCCTCGTCGCCGGTCTCTTTGATGTATGCAGCGACTCCGGAGATGAGCCAGAGGGGATCGTCATTGAACCCGGATCCGATCGCGTTGTTTCCGCGCTTCGTCAGTGGCTGATACTGGTGGTAGGCGGAGCCGTCTGCCATCTGGGTAGCAGCGATGTCCAGGATGCGCTCTCGTGCGCGTTCGGGGACCAAGTGAACGAATCCCAGCAGGTCCTGATTCGAATCGCGGAAACCCATGCCGCGGCCGATGCCCGTTTCGAAATAGCTCGCTGAACGCGACATGTTATAGGTCACCATGCACTGGTATTGGTTCCAGATGTTGACCATCCGATCGAGTTTGTCATTGCCCGATTTCACTGTGTATGTGCTCAGCAGGCGATCCCAATAGCCGTTGAGCTGTGCGAATTCCGTATCGACCTTCTCCGGCGTATCGAATCGTTGCAGTAGAGCGTGTGCCGGCTTCTTGTTGATGACGTGTGGCGCCTCCCATTTATCCTCCGGTGGCGTCTCCACGTATCCGAGTGTGAAAACAACCCGCTTGCTTTCTCCGGGTTCCAGGTGGATGCGCAGCGAATGTGATCCGATGGGGTACCATCCAGACGCCATCGAGTTCTGCGATGTGCCACGATGCGGGACTTCGGCTTCGGACCAGCCGTTGTACGCGCCTAGGAACGTATCTCGATCAGTATCGAATCCGGCAATCGGTTCGTTGCAGGCGTACACGGCATAGTGATTCCGCCGTTCCCGGAACTCCGTTTTGTGATAGATCGCGGATTGCTCCACTTCGACTTCCGCCAGAGAGAGCCCGCGCTGGTAATTCGTCTGATCGTCTTCCGCATTCCACAAGGAAAACTCCACGAAGCTGAACAGAGTCACATCTTTGACACGATCCGATTCGTTACTGAGTGTCACCATATGGATCTCGGCGTTGGCGTCAAGCGGTACAAAGAAGAGGATTGAGGCGCGAATACCGCCGCGCTTCCCAGTGATGCGGGTGTAGCCCAGGCCATGCCGCGTCTCGAATGAGTCCAGCTTTTTCTTGTAAGGGAAGAACTGCGGGCTCCACACGTCGCCCGCGTCATTGATGGAAAAAATGCGGCCACCAGCATCAACGGGAACGTTGTTGTAGCGGTACCGCAAAAGCCGGCGCATTTTGGCGTCGCGATAAAAACAGTAGCCTCCGCCCGTGTGAGAAATGATGCTAAAAAAATCTTGTGAGCCGAGGTAATTGATCCATGGGTAAGGGGTCGCGGGGGTTTCGATGACATATTCGCGTGCGTCATCGTCAAAGTGGCCGAACCTCATCGTTGTGCCTTCCTCGTGGTTCCATCTCACTGGGGTTGCGAATGTCGTGGGAGCGCTCCCATAACTGTAACGATCATACCGCCCCGGCGCCAAATGTGAGAGCCGGACCACACGTTTTCCCCGGATTCATAACACTTTGGTTGCTATTCGCAGGGAACGCCTGAACGTGGTGGAGGATCGAGTTCCCAATGAGCTAGCGTGTTCGATACTGATTGTTTTCGAGAGCGCCGCAAGGCGTGAGATATCCGGCGGGGTGACATGTCTGAACCGACTAAGAACGATTATCCGACCGATCGCCGAACGGATCCGGACAGTGGTATCTTTCACGGTTTTGAACGAGTGCAGTCTGAGGAAGATTATTTCGGCTCAGGAATCACTGCGGAAAGCGATCTTCTAGGCACCAAAGACGACCGCAAACCGTTGTACTTCCTCATCTTTGCAAGTTTGGTGCTTCTGGCCGTCATCATGTTGATCGTGTACGTGAAGATAATTGCGACGGGCGGTCAATTTGGAAGGGCGACGCCGGCGCCATATCCAAGCACCTCATCCTCGGCACAGGCTTCCCCCACGGAAACCGCCACAGCCGAATTGCGTTCGGCGCTTTCTAAGCTGACGGATAATCCCACCTGCTCAGATATTTCTGGTGCGATTACGACGATCGAAACGTTCGCCGAAAGCTCTGAAGGTGGGGACGGCGATGTCGCCGCCGTGTCCAGTGCGCTGACAGCGCTCAGTAAGCAGTGTGGCGCGGACTCCACCGTGGAACTCTATGAAGGCCTGAGCAAGCCAACGCAGAAATTCCCAACCGCAATATACGAGCTTGTCACGAGCCGCGAGTGGTTCTCACTGGCGAAGGCGGCACCGGACGGTGCGGTTGATACGAAAGAATTCGCATCGCCATCGAATAACATACGGTGCCAGATAGGCGATACGAGCATCTCGTGTTCGATCTACGCGTATTCGTATGCGTCGCCGGAGGGCTGTGAGGGTTATACGGCAACATACACGGTGGATTTGGCTGGAGAAACAGCGGCCGATTGCAAGAGCGAAGTGAATGCGGCGACGCATACGAATACGGTTCCTCCGTGGCGGCGAATGGGTTTGCGTGCACGGTGGATGACACGCAGGGTGTGGAATGCTGGAGTGAGCTTTCAGGGCATGGATTCTCGCTCAAGCGCTCCGCCGGCACCACCTTTTGATGGTGGAACCCAAAGTGCCGGGTAGGCGCCTCGCTCGCACGGGATGGATCCCGATGTACCACGGTGCGTGGGCGATGATAGTGGTGCCGCCACTGTTGGGCGTGATCCGCGGTGGATTCGTAGCAGCGCATGTCCCGCTGCTCGCCACATGGTGGATCGGGTATTTCTTCTTCTATGCGGCTACTTTGTGGCTGCGTTCCCACGGCAAAAAGAAGTACCTGCGGCCCGTTATTGCGTATGGGATTACCGCTGCGGTATGTGGTGTGGCTGTGTGGATTACCGCGCCATATGCGTGGCGCTGGGTGCCGCTATTTCTGCCGCTGATCGCATATGCGGCTTGGGCGGCATGGAAGCGGAAGGACCGCGCGCTGGCCTCTGGCTTAGACACAACTTTGGCAGCCAGCCTGATGCTGCCCGTGGTATGGGATGTGGGGAGCGCAGGCACAGCTGGAATTGCCGCCAGTCCGTTCATCTGGATTCTGACTGGTTTCTTGTTCGGATACTTCGGCGGCACTGTGTTCTACGTCAAGACGAACATTCGTGAACGCCGGTCTGATACGTACTTGTGGATCTCGATCGTGTGGCACGCAGCGTGGTGCGCGGCAGCGGTGGTGTGCGCTGCACACGGCGCCGTGTCATGGGGATTTGCCGCAGTATGGCTGGTAATTTTCGTGCGCGCCATCGCCGTTCCGCTGATAGGCCGGCACGCGAAAGTGCCCGTTGCGGCCATCGGTGTGGGCGAGTTAGTGATCTCAGCTTTGATACTTCTGGCTGGAGCGGAAGTTTTCTAATGCGCGGAGCAAACGCAAAGACCCACGCGGTTCGGCGATACTGACGCGGACGCCGTCGTCACCATAGCGCCGCACCGTTATTCCTTCGGCAGCGCCCAGTTCTTCGAACTCAAGGCTCCGTTCGCCGAATCCGAACCAGACAAAATTGGCCTGCGATTCTGGCACCTGCCACCCCTGTGCGGCGAGTGCGGCGAACAGTTTGGAGCGTTCTTCCTTGATGGTTTCCACTTGCGCGCGAACTTGGGGTTGCGAGCGAAGTGCGGCACATGCGGCCGCTTGAGCGAGTGCGTTGACGCCGAAAGGTGTGGCAATCGCGCGCAGGCCGGAGGCCATGGGTGCGCTGGTGAGGCCATAACCGCAGCGCAAACCTGCCAGTCCGTACGCCTTGGAGAACGTCCGCAGCGCGATTAAATTGTCATGGTCGCGTAGCAAGACCGGGGAATTGACCGGATCTTCCATCTCCACGAAATCGATATATGCCTCATCGAGCACAACCGGGATCGTTGTGGGAACCTCATTGAGGAAAGCTGCGACTTCCGAATGCGTCAACGCAGGCCCGGTGGGATTGTTAGGTGAACACAGCATCACTGCGCGGGTGTTCTGTGTGATTGCCTGCGCCATTGCGCGCAAGTCATGGCGGCCATCAGGCGTGAGTGGAACCTTGACGGCAATTCCGCCGGCTGCCTGAATCGCGATGGGGTACGCCTCGAATGAACGCCAGGGGATCACTACTTCGCTTCCGGGCGTGACAACGGCCTGGAGGATCTTTTCGATAAGCGCGGTGGAACCATTGCCCACCACAATCCCGCTGTCAGGCCATTCGTGGAACTGCGCAATCGCGGAGATCAAATCTGTGGCCCCCATATCGGGGTAGCGATTCAGATCCCCGGCGGCGGCGCTAATGACGGCCTGAATCTGGGGTAGCGTAGGGAAAGGCGTCTCGTTGGATGCGAGTTTGATGGTATCTGGGTCCAGTCCCTTCTTTCCGGGTACATATGACGGAAGTGTGAGGACGTCGTCGCGAAACCAAACCGAGCCATTTTCCATACTTCTAAGTGTGCCGCGATCGCGGACGAATCGCGAGGAGCGCTCAGAAACAGAATGCGCTCAATAACGGCGAAGGGTGCGCGCCTCCCCGAAAACTGCGACAATCGGAGACGTGCTTCTTTCTGATCGTGATATCCGCGCATATGTTGCCGCTGGAAAGATTGTGATGGATCCGTGGGACGCGGCGATGATCCAACCGTCCTCAATCGACATCCACCTAGACCGATTTTTCCGCCTGTTTGATAACCACAAGTATCCCGTGATCGATCCTTCGGCAGATCAGCCGGAATTGACCCATTTGGTGGATGTGTCTGCAGAAGGATCATTCGTGCTGCATCCGGGTGAATTCGTTCTGGGCTCCACGTTTGAAACCGTTTCTTTGGGTGACGACGTCGCCGCCCGCTTGGAAGGCAAGTCCTCCTTGGGAAGGCTGGGATTGTTGACGCATTCCACTGCCGGTTTCATTGATCCGGGTTTTTCCGGGCACGTCACGTTGGAACTTTCGAATACGGCAACGCTGCCGATCAAGCTGTTCCCGGGCATGAAGGTGGGGCAGCTGTGCTTTTTTGAACTGTCGTCACCGGCCGAAAGGCCTTATGGCCATGGCGCCTCAGGATCGCGCTATCAAGGCCAACGCGGGCCCACAGCGTCGCGATCGTTCTTGAACTTCCACCGGATCGATGTCGGTTCTGATCCCTTGCCGGAATAGGCAGCGGACCGATTACGCGGTAAGTGCCATCCGGCGCGCGGGGCGCCCGCGGGTGAACCAGCCTGGTAGAATAAGCCTGTTCCTTTGATCTCCGGCTTTTCAGAAGTGGTAGCGCCGCTTCGAGCCAAAGCCTGGAGCATGGTGAAGGAGATGCACCCCCTACTGACCGCGCCCACCCCTTGTGAGGAGTGATCGATGCTCGCACTGATGCCCTTATACATCTTTGGGGCATTGTGTGCGCCTGCGGTAATGCGGCGGGGGCGCATGGGTTTCGCGGTATTGTCCCTGATACCGGCGCTCGCGTTCCTCTGGTTCGTGCTGCGGCTGCCCGAAGCCTTCGCGGGCAAGGTTTATACGCTTGCGCTCGCGTGGGTTCCACAGTTGGGCTTGCGCTTCGACATCCGCGTGGACGGCCTGGCTACCGTAATGGGTTTGATTGTCACCGGAGTGGGTGCGCTGGTGCTGATCTATTCGTCGCGATACTTCAGCGTGACGGCGCCACATCTGGGCCGCTTTGGGGGAGTTTTCGTAGCGTTTTCGGGTGCCATGTTAGGCCTTGTGATCAGCGATTCTACGCTGATTATGTACATGTTCTGGGAACTCACCACGGTTTTCTCCTTCCTGCTGATTGGCCATTATTCTGACCGAGTTTCATCCCGCCGTGCGGCGCGGCAAGCGATCATGGTGACTACTGCGGGCGGACTTGCGATGCTGACGGGGATCGTGATCGTGGGCGAAGTGGAAGGCGGATCGTATTCGCTTTCCGGGATTGTGCGCGCTGCGCAGGACGGCCTGCTGGGACCGAACCAAAAAGGCCTTTTGGCTGTTGCGATTGCACTGATACTGATCGGCGCATTCTCCAAGTCTGCACTGATCCCGTTCCACTTCTGGCTTCCTGCGGCGATGGCAGCGCCCACGCCGGTTTCCGCATATCTTCACGCTGCGGCAATGGTGAAGGCCGGCGTATATCTCATTGCGCGCCTGGCTCCGGGATTTGCTGATATGCCCATATGGCGGGCCATGGTGTTAACTGCCGGCATTGGAACGATGGTGTTGGGAGGATACAGGGCGCTCAAACAAACGGATCTGAAGCTCGTTCTGGCCTTCGGAACGGTATCTCAGTTGGGGCTCATCACATTGTTGGTGGGCTATGGAAATGCGGGCGTAGCATTAGCTGGGCTCGCGATGTTGTGTGCACATTCGCTGTTCAAATCGGCATTATTCCTTACCGTTGGCGTGGTGGATGTGGCGTATGGCACGCGTGACCTGCGTGAACTTTCCGGCGTTGGCCGGGCGATGCCAGCGGTTGCGGTGCTAGCAGGACTCGCGGCGGCCTCGATGATGGGCTTTCCCCCGTTCCTGGGTTTCGTAGCGAAGGAGACGGCCCTTCAGGATTTGATGGGGGCTGGTGCGAGCGCCACCGTGATATGGGTTGCGATTGCGGTGGGCGCGGTGCTGACTGTGGCGTATTCCGCACGATTCTGGTGGGGTGCCTTCATGTCAAAGAAGGGCGTGGCTGCATTAGAACCGGAGAGAAGATCCCGGGTAGCCACTGCCGTGATAGGGATTCTCGCCGTGTTGGGACTTGTGCTTGGCATATTCTCTGCGTGGTGGAGCCCAATCATTGAAAGTTATGCTGCCACGTACCCGGGGCACGCAGGGCACTTGAGCGTGTGGCACGGTTTTGGTGCGCCATTACTGGTCACTGCGGCTGTGTTCGCATGCGGATTTGCGGTTTTCGCGGGGCTGCAACGCCGGGGGCGGGCATTCGCACCGTTCCCATTGCGCGCCGAAGAGGTGTATGCGGCGATGACGCGTGGCCTTGAGAACCTTTCCGGGATTGTTACGGGGGCAACGCAGAGTGGCTCGTTACCCGCATATCTCTCCACGATGTTCGTTGTCACTTTGGCCGGAATTGGTATCACGGCTCATCTGGGCGGTGTGGACGCACCGAGTGGCGTGCGAGCCTGGGATTCCTGGGCCCAGGGCGCCACGGTGGTAGTGACCGTGATCGCGGCAATCTTGGGTGCCCGTGCTCGCCATCGGTTCAAAGCGGTGCTGTTGATGGGAGTTACCGGTTACGGCGTGGCCCTGATCTACGAACTGTACGGGGCGCCCGATCTGGCACTCACCCAAGTGCTGTCCGAGACGATGACTCTGGTGGTGTTCGTACTAGTACTACGGCGTCTGCCGCCGTATTTCTCCAACCGGCCGCTCAAACGCTCGCGTGGATGGCGTATTGCGCTAGCCATTCTTTCAGGTGTGATGATTTCTGGCCTCGCTGCAGTTGCGGCCGGTGCGCGCAAGGCGGATCCAATATCGCTACTGTTCCCGGATTCGGCATACACGTTTGGGTATGGCCACAACGTGGTCAATGTGACGCTTGTGGATATCAGGGCGTGGGATACGTTGGGGGAGACGTCCGTGCTGGTGGTGTGCGCCATCGGCATCGCATCGCTACTCTTTGTGCGCGATTCACAGGGCCGCACGGACAGGCTGCGCAATGTGGTGGGGCGCGCAGAATCGGCGTTGCGGGTTCGCCTAGTCACCACTACAGACGGAAAGCGCGCACTCGAGCCCGTCACACACAGTGAGGCGAAGTCTGTGGGGCCAAGCCGCTGGCTGGCTAGTGTGGTGAAGCGAGGAGTCGCATCCCGTCCGGTCATCTTAGCGGTGGGTACGCGGCTCGTGTTTTACTCGATCGTTACCGTTTCGCTGTTCTTCCTGTTTTCCGGGCATAATCAACCCGGAGGAGGATTCGCCGGTGGCCTGTTGGCGGGTATCGCACTCGCATTGCGATACCTCGCAGGTGGGCGCTTCGAATTGGGAGCGGCATTGCCCCTGCTGCCCACGCAGCTGATGGGCGGTGGGCTCATCATCGCGGTTATGGCGGGGCTCACCCCTGTGCTCTTCGGTGGTGTTCCGCTGCAGACGGCGGTGTTCGATGTGAATCTCTCCTGGCTGGGAACTGTCCATTTCGCTACTGCGTTAGTTTTCGATACCGGCGTGTACATCGCAGTGGTGGGGCTTTCTTTGGAGATTCTGCGTTCATTGGGCGGAGAGATCGACCGGCATGGAGAGATCGAGGGCCTGGAGAAGGGCGACGGCCTGGTGTTGGTTCCCGGTGAAGATACTCGCCGGACGGCCCGGGATTCTGACGAGAAGAGGGCGGCGCTGAGCGCATGGGAGAGGAGCAGCAGTGACTAGTTCGTTGGCGCTGATCGTCCTGTGCGGAGTGCTTGTGGCAGTGGGCGTGTACTTGATACTTGAACGCACTCTCTCCCGCATCGTGTTGGGCATTGCAAGCCTTTCCAACGGCATCAATATCTTGTTCTTGATTGCGGGCGGGCATTCGGGCGAACCAGCATTCTTTGGTCAGGCGGACGCGGAAGATATGGCGGATCCGCTAGTCCAGGCGATGATGCTCACTTCCATCGTGATCACGCTGGCGCTGACGGGATTTCTGTTGGCGATGGCGTACCGTTCGTGGCAGCTGAGGGATCACGACGAAGTGCGTGACGATCGCGAAGATCGCCTGGTGGCGCGTCGTTTGGCGCAGGTGCGCAACGAAGACGCGGTGGGTGTTGACGATTTGGCGGAGGCATCCGCCGAATTCCACGACGACGTCGACACGGGCGAAGGTGGAATCGCGCCGAAGCGCGAAGAAACGGCGGTGCCCGGTGTGCGCGAAAACCAAGCTGAAGGCGGAGGTGCCTTGTGAGCCTCAACGTCCTCCTGGCTATGCCGATCTTGTTGCCGCTGGGCGGTGCGGGAGTTCTGCTCGCCTTCAAAAACCGCAGGCTGCAGGCGGTTGTTACGATCGTGCTGTTTTCCTTGGTGCTGGCTTCGGCAGTTCTGCTTTTGATCGCCTCGCTCAACCAGCCGTTGGTGCTTGCCGTGGGCAACTGGGCGGCGCCGATCGGAATCGTGTTGGTTGCGGACAGGCTCTCATCTTTGATGCTGGTCACGTCTGTAACGGTGACATTCCTGGTACTGATCTATTCCATCTTCCAAGGAGTGGCAGACGGTGACAGAGCAGCTCCCACTGCGATTTACTATCCGGCGTTCTTGATCCTTTCTGCCGGGGTTTCGGACGCTTTCCTATCGGGGGATCTGTTCAACATCTACGTGGGTTTTGAGATACTCCTCGCTGCCTCGTTCGTCCTCATCACGATGGGCGGGACGATGGAGCGCATGCGAACCGGAACAGTGTATGTGATCGTTTCGCTCGTGTCGTCCGCCATCTTTCTCACAGCTATCGGCCTGATCTATGCGGCGTGTGGCACGGTGAATCTGGCGCAATTGGCCGTCCGGCTCACGGAAGTGGATCCGGGCTTGCGGCTGATGCTGCAGATGATGCTTTTGATCGGGTTTGGTATCAAGGCGGCGATCTTCCCGCTTTCGGCGTGGCTACCGGATTCGTATCCCACTGCTTCGGCGCCGGTTACGGCGGTCTTTGCGGGGTTACTGACGAAGGTGGGAATCTACGCAATTATCCGGACCCAGGTGCTGCTATTTCCTGGCGGGCGCCTCGATTCGGTGCTAGCGGTGGTGGCGATCGCGACCATGTTGATAGGTATTCTGGGCGCGGTTGCGCAGCAGGATATCAAGCGGCTTCTTTCCTTCACGCTGGTATCCCATATGGGATACATGGTGTGGGGTATATCGTTGACCAGCCAGAACGGGCTTTCATCCACGATCTTTTACGCAGTGCATCACATCACGGTGCAGACGGCCTTGTTCCTGGTGGTCGGCCTGATTGAGAGGCGTGGCGGCACCACCTCACTGATCAAATTAGGTTCCCTGGGTAAGGCTGCGCCGATGATTGCGGCTTTGTATCTGATACCCGCACTGAACCTTGCGGGTGTACCTCCGCTGTCTGGATTCCTGGGCAAGATTGGCCTGATGCAAGCGTCGGCTTCGCGCGGAACCGCGATGGATTGGGCGCTCATCGCCGCCGGCATTGTCACATCACTCCTGACGCTCTATGCCGTGATCCGCGTGTGGGTGATGGCGTTCTGGCAAGTGGCACCGGAGAAACTCGAAGAGAGGGCGTGCCCCAATGGCATGATGGGGGCAGCGGGTGCATTGGTCGCGTTGTCGTTGATGCTCACGGTGATCGCGAACCCGTTGCGGACCTTTACGGACGACGCCGCCAGGCAGTTGCGTGAGAGATCCACGTACGTTACGGCTGTGCTCCAAGAATCGGGGTACCGGGTGGGCGTTCCAGAAGATATAGAGGGGGTGGTGCGTGGTGAGTAAATCGGATGCGATCAAGATCGCGACGCAGCGCCCGGAGCGTTTCCCGCGCGCTTCCATGGGCACACTCACATGGATCACACTGGTGTGGGTGCTGCTCTGGGGAGACGTCACCCCGGGCAATATTGTGGCCGGATTCGTTATTGCGCTGGCTATCACAACAATCTCACCATTTCCGGCCGGCACCTTTGATGGGCGATTCCGCCCGAAGGCACTGGCAATACTTGTGGTGGATTTTCTGAGGGACCTAATCGTGGCCGCGGCACAGCAGGCGTGGTTCATTGTGCGCGGAAGGAACCCCCACAGCGCGATCGTGCGCGTGAATCTACGCTCCCGGTCTGACGCGTATTTGGCGATGACGGCAGGGATGTCCGGTTTGATTCCCGGTTCGATCGTCGTGGAAGCCGATGCGGAATCAGGGACCGTGTATGTACACGTGTTCGATGTGGATCTAGCTGGTGGGCTGGATGCCGCCCACGATTCGGTTTTGGACTTGGAAGAGAGGATTCTGCGGGCATTCGCCACCCGCAACGAACTGTTGCAGGCCGGATTTGTTCCTGGGCCATCCCGCAAATCCGGGCGGCTCCCAGTGCCGCTGGCGCGCGGCTTCAAAGTGCCGGAGGACTGAGATGATGTGGATTGTGGCGATATGCGGTCTGATGCTTTTCGTTTCGGCCATACTGGTGCTCGTGCGGATTGAGCGGGGGCCATCGGTGCTGGATCGCATGGTTGGTGTGGATGTGATGACATCTATCCTGTTAGGGGCGTTGGCGCTTTTGGCGGCTGTGACGCGACGATCGGATCTATTGGCCGTGTTCGTCGTCGTTTCCGTAGTTGGTTTTCTCGGATCGGTGGCGTTGGCGCGCATCGCACGGCGTGAGGATCCCGGAAAACGGCGCATCCTCACTGCGGAAGAAGAGCAGGCGATCGATGCGGCGCAAGAGGCAGCGGATCAGGCCGAAGTGGCGGCGCACGATATCGATCTCGAGGAAGCGATCGAACAGGTTCTGGATGCGCAGACCGGACACACTGAGGAGTCCGAATGAACGTTCTAGACGTGATTGGTGCCGTGTTCTTGTTCTCCGGTTGCACCCTCACCCTGATCGCCGCAATCGGAATCTTTCGCTACGAGGATCTGATCGTGAAACAGCATGTCGCTACAAAGCCGCAGGTTGTAGCGCTCATCTTGAATCTCACCGGAACTGCGCTCTTGGTGCGTGATGCTTCGATGACCTGGACGATGCTTCTCGTCATCGCATTCATGCTGATCACGTCCCCGATCTCCGCTCACATGCTCTCGCGGGCAGGGTACCGCACTGGCCGAATTAACTACGACGCCCTGGTGGAAGACGATCTAGGCGAAGACCTGCAGGCGGGGGAATTCTCTGACGAAAGCGGTAGCAGGTAGGCAATAATGGGTTCAGGTCTCTGAAATGGCTTCAGGTTTCTGAAAAGACGGGAGTGGGTTGATGGACATCGGATGGAAGGCAGTGAGTGCCGGCGCAGCGCTCATTTCGGGATTTGTGGCGAACAAAGCGGTGGATGCCATTTGGAAATTTGGGTTCCACAAGGATCATCCTCACGAAGACGACTTCACAGAGCCGTTGCGCGACGTGCTCGTCTTTGCAGTGGTCTCCGCGGTTGTCGGTTCTGTCGTCAATCAATTGGTGATGCGGAAGACAGCGCGCTGGTACGGCCTCGACAAAAAGGCCGCAACAGATAAGAAAGCGAAAGCCTAAGCAGCTCAGGTGAGCAACCGCGCATTCAGCGGACTCGCAGCTTTTGTGAGCGCATGAGTATGATGAGACATACGACAGGGGAGCGGTAAGTACCGCTGAGAGTGCGAAAGCAGACCCTCGAACCTGATCCGGGTTATGCCGGCGAAGGGAGTCGAGTTCTCTCCCTCCTGCACAAGGGGTGCAGTAGGCCCTCCACACATGGAGGAATCATGCGACACGCGAAAGTGATGGCGGCGGCGGCCGTTGCAGTCGTAGCTGCGGGAAGTTTAGCAGCATGTTCGGCAGCAGATCAGAAGAAGGCGGAGGGTACGGCCTCGGCGTCCCAAACGGTCACGGTTCAGGTGCATGACGCGTTCAATCTGCCAGACTCCGTCATTGACACATTCGAAAAGGAGACCGGCTACACGTTGGTCACCAACTCGTCCGGAGACGCCACGGTGGCGAGCAGCTTGATACTCACGAAAGACCAATCAACGGCCGATGCGTTCTATGGGTTGGATTATTACACGGCATATACGGCTCTTGATGCGGGCGTGATTGAACCCTATGTCTCCGCGAAACTTCCGGAGGATGCGCAGCAGTACGTCGTGGACAACGCTTTGACTCCCATCGATATGGGCGATGTGTGCGTTAACGTAGACCACCAGTGGTTCACAGATCACAACCTCGCCGAACCCGCCACGATCTCCGATTTAGCGGAACCAGAATACGCGAAACTCCTGGTTACTGAGAACGCGGCGTCGTCGACAACGGGGCTTTCGTTCCTTATCGCGACGATCGCTGACCAAGGAACTGACGGCTACCAGGCGTATTGGAAGAAGCTCTTGTCCGGTGGCGCCCGGGTCGCAGCGAGCTGGTCGGACGCCTACTACTCCGATTTTTCGGGTGCGGATGGTAAGGGGGACTACCCGCTTGTCGTCTCCTACTCAACCTCACCAGCGGAAACAAAAGGTGCAACTGGATCACTCAATCAAACGTGCACGCGCCAGATCGAATATGCCGGAGTAGTCAAGGGGGCATCGAATCCTGAAGGCGCAAAGGCGTTTGTGGACTTCATGCTGTCTGATGAGGTTCAAGGTGCAATGGCGGATTCGATGTACATGTACCCAATAAACACCGCAAGCCAGTTGCCCACGGAGTGGACGAAGTATGCCACGCTTGCCGAGCAGCCTCTTTCGATTGATGCGAAGGACGTTGCCGCCAACAAGGATGCCTGGATCAAGGCGTGGACAGCGATCTACGAGGCGCAGTAAATCGTGGGAAAGTGGGCCGCACGGGCATCGTGGGCGCTATCGGTCCTGATACCGCTGGTGTTCCTTGGGCTGTTTTTTGCGTGGCCTGTGGGCGCGATGCTCGTGCGCGGCTTTACTGCCGAAGGAACAGTTGACTTTTCGGGCTTTTCCAATGTGCTGGGACAGCGCCGAACGTGGCTCATCGTCTGGCAGACGGTGTGGATGGCTGCCGCCGGCACGGCAGTATCTGTGGTGCTTGGGATCCCGGGTGCATACGTGCTGTATCGGTGCACGTTTCCCGGGCGGCGCGCGCTGCGCGCAATCGCCACATTCCCATTCGTTCTGCCCACCGTGGTTGTGGGCGTGGCATTCCGCGCGTTGCTTGGTACGGGAGGGCCGTACGCTGCGCTTGGATTAGACGGTACTACGGCCGCCGTAGTGCTTGCGATGGTTTTCTTCAACTATTCCCTTGTTATCCGCACCGTGGGGAGCATGTGGGCCGTATTGGACCGGAGGGCGGAGGAAGCGGCGCGCACGCTCGGAGCAGGCCGCGCGCGCACCTTCCTGACTGTGGCGCTGCCCGCCTTGCGGCCTGCGATAGGCGCGGCAGCGTCAATGGTGTTCCTGTTTTGCTCTACCGCATACGGGATTGTGCAAACGCTGGGACGGCCCGGATACGGCACGTTGGAAACGGAGATCTGGGTACAGACCATCACCTACCTCGACTTGCCCACCGCCGCGGTGCTCTCGTTCCTGCAATTCGTCATAGTGGGCATCGCCGTGATCATCTCTTCCAAGCTGTGTTCGCACAACGTTGCATTGCGGATGAACAGCACGAGCGAGCGCCCGTTACGCGCGAGTGACGCCGTCCCCGCAGCGATCA
Organism: Ancrocorticia sp.; assembly: GCA_022648165.1. Classification (GTDB taxonomy): domain Bacteria; phylum Actinomycetota; class Actinomycetes; order Actinomycetales; family Actinomycetaceae; genus Changpingibacter. The sequence continues at coordinate 73,515 of JALCLX010000006.1, read as the reverse complement.
CAGGGGTGGTGATCGCGGGATTGATCATCGCACCAATGGCCGCGCTCGCTGCGCGCGCCTTTACATATGACGGCACGTGGAGCCTACAGAACTTCCGTTTGTTGCAGACTTCAGGTTCAGGCTTTACCGGCGGCGCTACCGTGATTGACGCGATTGGACACTCGGTTCGTATAGCCTTCGATGCCACATGGATCGCGTTGATTGTTGGCATTCTGATGGCCGTTGTGCTCTCTCGCCCAACGCGAGGGGCGCTGGCGAAGGCGCAACACGCATTGGACGCCTTCGTGCTGTTGCCGCTTGGCGTATCCGCCGTCACGGTTGGCTTTGGTTTTTTCATCGCGCTGAAAGGCCCGCCAATGAATCTGGGAAGCAGTGGCATGCTGGTTCCTATTGCGCAAGCGGTGGTTGCGCTTCCACTGGTGGTGCGCTCGCTCGTGCCCGTGTTGCAATCGATTGATCCGCGGCTGCGCGAGGCAGCAGCCACGCTCGGAGCTGGCCCGTTTCGAGTGTTGTGGAGCGTGGATGGCCCCTTCATGATTCGTGGTTTGGGGATAGCCACTGGATTTGCCTTCGCGATCTCGCTGGGAGAATTCGGGGCAACCAGCTTCCTCGCATCTCCGGAATATGTCACTCTTCCCGTGATTATCGCGCGGCTTTTGGGGCGCCCAGGCGCTGACAATTATGGGATGGCGATGGCTGGCGCAGTTTTATTGGCGGTAGGCACAGCGGGTGTGATGGCGCTGAGTGAGATGCTGCGGCCACGCACGGGCGTGAAAGGAGCGATGTAGATGCCGGCAACCACTCTGGCACTGGAACTGGATTCCGTGGTGTGCACCTATCCTGATGGATATGAAGCCTTACATGGAGTGAGCCTCACCGTGGCAGACGGGGAGATCCTTGCACTATTGGGGCCTTCCGGATCAGGAAAATCGTCGCTACTGCGAGCCGTCGCAGGCCTTGAAGCCGTGACGTCCGGGCGTGTACTGATCCACGGCAAAGATATGGCAGGCGTTCCTCCCCACAAACGAGGCTGTGGCATGGTGTTCCAAGACGGCCAACTTTTTCCCTATCGGAGTGTGGGAAGGAACGTGGCATACGGCTTGGAATGGCGGGGGCATTCCAAGGAGTACATCGCCCGCGAGGTGGCACGTTGGCTGGATCTCGTGGGACTCCACGGTTTTGAGAACCGCGCGGTAACTACGCTTTCTGGCGGGCAGGCGCAGCGTGCGGCGTTGGCGCGCTCCCTGGCTGCGCACCCCGAGCTGCTGCTTCTGGACGAACCGTTTTCCGCACTAGATCGCGACTTGCGCGAGCGCCTTTCCGTTGAATTGCGCAGCATTTTAAAAGCCGCCAACGCGGCCGCGGTTTACGTGACGCACGATCATCATGAGGCGCGCACGGTTGCCGACCGCATTGCCCTCATGGATGACGGGCGAATTACGGATTAAAGCTCAAGAAAACGCAATAACTCAGGGAATACGCGCTGGACTTGGGCGGCGCCGGCGTCGTAACTTGCCTGAAGCTTCGCAACGGCCATCTCATGGTTTGAGACGGACGTGTGCTCAGGGGCGTAAACGAAGGCGCGGCCTTCTTGCTCCATGTGGAACACCTGTTCGCGGGTGCGGTTGTAATTCGCGGCGCGGTGGATGAGACCTTCAGCGATCATGGGATACTTGCGGAAGTAACGGCGCAACGCGGTGGGATGTCGCGGTGGGGTTTTCACATAGCTGCGCGGGCGTGTCAGAACGACGACGACGTTGCGGTACCCGTCTGCGAGTGCGGCATCCAGGGGGATGCCGCCGCATGGGCCGAGTGCGCCGTCTACATACATTTCACCGTCGACCTCGGTTTGTGGCATGATTCCGGGCATCGTGGAAGAAGCGCGCACCTTGCGCAGCAGATCGCCCAGATTCTTGATGCTGGGGCGATCCCAATAGACCTCTTGTCCATCGCGCACACGGTATGCGCCTATACGGAAGCCAGCCGGGTGATGGAGGAAATGCTCAAAATCGTACGGCAGCGCCTGGTCTGGTCCGGCTGTTTCTTCATAGATGTAGTGAGCATTAAAGTAACCCTGTCCGTGGAAGAAGGTGGACAGGCCGCCGACATTCGGATCTGTGAAAAAGTCCACCCATGAATCTTTGGCACGCCGCGCATCGCCGGACAAGTAATTCGCCAGGTGGGAAGATCCTGCCGAGATCCCGGAAACGTGTGGGAATACGATTCCGGCGCGAATCAAGGCAACAACGAGCGGTGCCGTACTGCTAGCGCGGGTTCCCCCGCCTTCGAAAACGAGCGCTGTGGATTCTAGTGAGGGCATGTCCTCCCTTTCGACTGCTCAATTGTATCGATGTGCAGGTCAGGCAGTGACGAAATGGACGTGAGCGCTGTGGGGTTAGTATCGAGGTAGTGGCGGCATCATAGCGATGCCGTATCTCCACGTTCCCCTTTGTGAAAGTGACGCATTGTGCCGCATTTTGCCTCCCATCGCGCAGAGCAACGCCCTGTTCCCGCCGCACCGGAACGGCTCATCCCCCCAGAAAGCTTGAACCGGAATACGGCCTTCAACCACCTGTGGATCGGGGAAACCGCCAGCCAGTTTGGTTTCCAAGTTGCGGGCCTGGCGTTCACAACAACCGCGATTGTGGTACTGCACGCAAGTTCGGCGCAGGTGGGATTGCTCAACGGTCTGCAGACCATTGCATTCCTGCTGATCGGCTTGCCTGCGGGTGCGTGGGTAGATCGCTGGCGCAAACGCCGCACGATGATAACAGCGGATATTGTACGTGCGGTTGCACTGGCTACGGTTCCCTTGGCCTGGTGGTTTGGAGAGCTTTCGATCTATCACCTCATGGCGGTAGTTGCGGTTTTCGGTTTTGGAACGGTGTTTTTTGACGTTGCTTATCAATCGTTTGTGCCAGCTATCGTGCACAATACGCAGATTGGTCAAGCGAATGGCCGGATGGAGGCATCCGTGCAAGTGGCTCGGGTGGGCGGACCAGGCATCGGCGGGTGGCTCATCGGCCTCATGACCGCTCCCACTACGTTGATGGTCACCGCAGGGACTCTGGCGATATCGGCAACGGCTGTGGCCACGATTCCGGGACGTGAGGAACCACCACGGAAACGCCCCGGAGTGAAACTGTGGAGTGAGGTCAGGGAAGGTATCGACTACGTTCGAGGAGAACCGCTTCTTGGACCACTCTTCGTGTGTATAGCGGCGGCTGGGCTGTTTGGCCAAGGCGTATGGACGCTCATGCCACTGTTAGCATTGCGCGAATTGGGTATGAGCGCTCAGGCTTTCGGAACGTTGTTATCCGTAGGCGCGATCGGCGGAGTACTGGGAGCCATGGCAAATCGGCGAATCGTTCGCAATATTGGCGAAGGGCACACAATCGCGTTGTTCAATACGGTGGCTGCCTGCGTGAATTTCGGAATGCCGTTGGCGGTGCTCGCGGGTAGGCACGCGTGGCTCATACTGGTGCTCGTAGGTTTTATCGCGTCGTTTTTCCAGACGGTCTACAACATCGTGCAGCTCAGCCTGCGCCAGCGTATCTGCCCGTTGCCGCTACTCGGGCGGCTCAACGCCACATTCCGTTTCGCGGTGTGGGGCGCCATGCCCATCGGTGCCATGCTTTCTGGCTGGTTCGCAGGGATCGTCGGCATCGTGCCCGCGTTGTACACATTCTTAGCGATGGCCCTGGTGGCGGCGCTGGCGATGTGGTTCACGCCTGTAGCGCGGGCCAACCGCGTGGTGACTTGCGCATAGCCTGTGACTTGCACATAGCCTGTAGTGGCCGTTGGGAAAAGCGGAACCTATTGCAGGTTTGGGTTGTATCGCAAGGGGTTCGGATGGCACGCGCATTCGGTGGCAATAGTAATGTCACTGGCGATTTTTCCTTCCGCCCGTAACTCCAGCAGCTTTGGGACTACGCGATCTCGCAGGCTCCAAGGGTCAATTGTGTTGACATAGATCTTGGTGCCGCCTTCGAAGCCGGCAAGCGTGGACACGCGCCACTTGAGGTGGATGCGCCACGGCATAGGAACGTCCAGGTCCGGCGGCTTGCAATACCACTCCTCGTTCGTCGGGATATGGGTTCCGGTGGCCGCGTGAATGGCATGGAGCAGATCGGATACATCGCGCAGTTCGTCTGGAGTGTGTTCCCAAGGCTGGCAGGCCGCGGATCGGCTCCACACTTCGAGAGTGGGATAGCGATGCCCGAAGCCCGCGATGGCTATCGCGTTCTTGTTCTCAGCGATCACCAGATTCTGTTGCGCAGCATAATTGAGGCAGGCCTCGTTGTAATAGTTTGGATTCTCCCGGACCTTCGGTGTTTCCATGCGTACGTTCACCGTGCGCTCGTCGATCGCCACGAGCTGTTTGTGAAGGTGATCGAATGAGGCTCCGGCCGGTTTCAACCAGTTTTGGAACACTTGCACGTACCGGACGTAACGGCATTGCTCGTACAAATCGTGCATCGCGTCAACGGTCAACTGCATGTACCAGAAATGCTCGTCGGGACTGAGCGTGCCGGCGGAGGCAAGCTGCGAATCGTCAGTTGCGCCATCAACGTAGTGGCGGCGTGCAACAATCAAATCGTGCCCCCCACCGAAGAACGGGAGTGCCAGTTGTAGGCGTTCGTATTCGTCGAGTGCGTCCCACTCCGCACGATCCATGTGCCCGGCCCGTGCTTTCGCCTCAACGACGGCGAGCACGTGTGCCCGGCCCGCAGGATCGGAAATGTACCGTTCCATCCGGGCGCGCGCCGCGGTAGGCATCTGGTAGTCATAGTTCTTAACCCAGTAGTCATAGGAGACAATCTCGAAAAGATTGGGGATCCGGCGGAATTCCCAGGGCTCTGCGAGGTCATCAACGGCAACATCCCGTAGGATTTTCGCTTCCCCATTGGCTTTGTGTACTATTCGGGCTTTTTCGGGTGGGGTTTCGAGGATCCGGTCCGGACAGAACGAACAGGCGCGCCCCACGTCCGTGATGGGTTGCGGATTTGGCGGGGTGGCGCCAAACGGCCGATTCGCGCGGCCCGGTACTGTCCAAACTTCTGTACCAGAGAAAGGATTGAGTTGTTTGATTGTGCCATCCGCCATGCGAGTCAGCTGAGCGGGAATGGGTGCGGGTGGTTGTTTTTGGTGCATCTGTTGGGCCTCTAATTGGTTTCGCGGCGTGCGTTGCCGCGCTGCTATCTTCCAGCCTAACGCGAATTGTGGTGCCATGGTGCTGGTCTCACTGGCAAATGGAAAGAATGAACGCCTGCTTTGCAGGTGTTTTGTCGCACTTTTTTCGCAAATCCACCACACGTGGGAATAGAAAACACATATCCAAAGTTGAGTTAGTTGGACTCAAGAATGGCAGAGTCGGGTGGACATAAGTTCTCCGATGCGCCACACTTGAGGGGTAGCGCTTCGGGATTGCCCGGAGCTATCTCAACAGAACATTGTCAGTAATCACTTAAAAGGAGCATCATCATATGACACGTGCAGTAGGCATTGACCTTGGCACAACGAATTCGTGCGTGGCCGTCCTCGAAGGTGGGGAGCCCACCGTTATTGCTAATTCGGAAGGATCACGGACTACGCCGTCGGTTGTTGGTTTCTTGAAGACCGGCGAAGTTGTGGTCGGCGAAGTGGCAAAGCGCCAAGCGGTGACGAACGTTGATCGTACTATTTCTTCCGTCAAGCGCCACATGGGAACGGATTGGACCGTCACCATTGATGGCAAGACGTACACACCGCAGCAGATCTCGGCGTTCATTCTTCAGAAACTGAAGAAAGATGCGGAAGCATATTTGGGCGAGCCAGTAACGGACGCCGTCATTACGGTTCCGGCATACTTCAATGATGCGCAGCGTCAGGCAACGAAGGATGCCGGCGCGATCGCGGGTTTGAACGTGCAGCGTATTGTGAATGAGCCGACGGCGGCAGCTTTGGCGTATGGCCTCGAAAAGGGTAAGGAAGACGAGGATATCCTGGTCTTCGACCTGGGCGGCGGTACGTTTGATGTGTCGTTGCTGGAGGTCGGTAAGGATGACGACGGCTTTTCCACGATTCAGGTAAAGGCCACATCTGGCGACAACCACTTGGGTGGCGACGATTGGGACCAGCGCATTGTCGATTGGCTGGTTGGTCAGGTCAAGGCGTCTTCGGGTGTGGATCTGTCCAAGGACAAGATCGCGCTGCAGCGTTTGCGTGAGGCGGCAGAGAAGGCGAAGAAGGAGCTTTCTTCTGCTACGACCACGTCCATCTCGCTCCCGTACATCTCAATGTCGGATTCTGGCCCAATTCACGTGGATGAAACGTTGACGCGTGCCAAGTTCGAAGAGATGACCAAGGACCTGCTGGAGCGTACCAAGAACCCGTTCCACAACGTGATTCGCGATTCGGGCATCAAGGTGGCCGATATCGATCACGTGGTGCTGGTTGGTGGATCTACCCGTATGCCGGCCGTTACCGAAGTTGTCAAGGAGCTCACAGGCGGCCGCGAGCCGAACAAGGGCGTCAACCCGGACGAAGTGGTGGCAGTTGGTGCTGCTCTGCAGTCTGGCGTCATTACGGGTGACCGCAAGGACGTGCTGCTCATCGATGTGACGCCGCTTTCGCTTGGTATCGAAACCAAGGGTGGCATCATGACGAAGCTGATTGAGCGCAACACTGCTATTCCGACCAAGCGTTCGGAAGTGTTCTCTACGGCCGAGGATAACCAACCATCGGTCTCCATCCAGGTGTTCCAGGGCGAACGTCAGTTCACGCGCGATAACAAGCCACTTGGAACGTTTGATCTGACCGGTATTGCCCCGGCTCCCCGTGGTGTACCTCAGATCGAAGTGACCTTCGATATCGACGCGAATGGCATTGTGCACGTCTCCGCGAAGGACAAGGCCACAGGCAAGGAGCAGTCGATGACGATCACCGGAGGATCTGCGCTTTCGAAGGAAGAAATTGACCGCATGGTGAAGGAAGCTGAGGCCAACGCGGCTGAGGATCAGAAGCGGAAGGAAGAAGCCGATACCCGCAACCTGGCAGAGCAGACGGTCTATTCGATTGATCAGCTCTTGAAGGACAACGCGGAGAAGCTGCCGGATTCTGTTTCTACCGAGGTGAAGGAAGCGGCTGATAAGGTCCGTGAGGCGCTGAAGGGCGAGGACACGGCGGCTGTGAAGTCCGCGCTGGACGAGCTCAATGAAAAAGCTCAAGCCATCGGCCAGGCGCTCTATAAGGACACGCAGTCCGGGGCGCCGCAGGGTGCTCCTACGGAGGGATTCACGGACGCGGCTAAAGCGGGCATGAATTCGGATGACGACGTCGTCGACGCTGAAATCGTAGACGAGGATGATAACAAGTGAGTGCTGACAACACCGACGACGCGCTGGAACCTGAGGACGTTACGCCCGAAGGTGCCAGCGCGCCAGAGGCGGGCATCGATCACACGGAGGCATCTGAAGAACCTGACACCGTGGCGGAAGAATCTGCGAGTGTTGATAGCGCGGAGATCTCCCCAAGTGGGGACAGTGCACCGAGCGCCGAAAGCCCAGATGAATCCACCGAGGAAGAATCTGCCGAAGCAGCAAGTGATCCTCTCACAGAGGCGATGAAGACCATCGGCGATATGAAGGATCAGCTGGCACGCGCGAACGCTGATTACTACAACCTGAGCCAGGAATACAACGCGTATGTGCGCCGCTCAAAGCAGGACGGCGTGCTGCGGCGTGAGGAGGGCCAGGCGACAGTGATTGAGGCGCTGCTGCCAGTGCTTGATGACATCGCTTTGGCGCGCGAACACGGTGACCTCGTTGGTCCGATCGGGCAGATTGCCGAAAAGATCGAAGCCACGCTCAAGACTAATTTCAAGGTAGAGCGCTTCGGGGCGGTCGGGGACGTTTTTGATCCCCAAGTTCACGAGGCGCTTCTGCATCAAACATCACCCGATGCTACGGAGGAAACGGTGGGTACGTTGATCCAACCGGGCTATCGGCAAGGAGAAAAGCTACTGCGGCCCGCACGGGTGGGAGTAGTTTCCCCGGAATGATTCTCAATCACATGGTGTGCGCTACCGATCGAGGTAGCGCACACCCCTTAAGGGAGGTGAGGCGTCATGGCGGCAAGCCAGGATTGGATTGAGAAAGACTTTTACAAGGCACTCGGCGTATCCAAGAACGCCTCCGATGACGAGATCAAGAAGGCGTACCGGAAGCTAGCGCGCAAGTACCATCCTGACCGCAACCCGGGCAACAAGGCTGCTGAGGAGCGGTTCAAGGAGATCGGTGAGGCCTACCAGGTCTTGTCCAACGCGCAAGACCGCAAACAATATGATGCACTGCGGCAATTCGCCGGTGGTGGAGCCCGCTTCTCCGCCGGAGATGGCGCAACGGGTACAACAGGCGGTTTCGAAGACATTCTCTCCCAGATGTTCGGCGGTGGAAACGTCCATTTCTCCAGTTCGAATGGAGGATCGGGGTACGACGATATCTTTTCGATGTTCGGCGGTTCACCAGCGGGTGGAGCGCACACCGCCAGCCGCTTCGGTTTCGGTTCGGCGCGGCGTCCGGAACGTGGCGCGGACATCAAGGCCTCCGTGTCGATCTCATTGCGGCAGGCTGTGGCCGGTACCACTGTGAAACTTACGACTGTGCGCGGCAAGTCTGTGACCGCGAAAATTCCGCCTGGCGTGGCTGATGGCCAGCGGATACGTATTGGTGGGCGCGGCAATCCTGGCATGGGTGGCGGCGCACCGGGCGACATTATCGTCACTGTCCATGTGGAGCCGCATCCGGTCTATGAGGTGCGGGGAAAGGACGTGTACGTCAATCTTCCCATCTCATTTGGAGAGGCAGCGCTGGGCGGCGCGGTGGAAGTTCCCACCCTCGATGGAAAGCCTGTTCAAGTGAGGATTCCCGCTGGGTCCTCCTCTGAGAAGCTATTGCGTGTCAAGGGCCATGGGCTTACTGACCGCAAGCGCGGTCGTGGAGATCTCTACGTGCGGCTTAAGGTAGTGGTGCCCAAGAATATGTCCTCGGATGCGCGAAAGGCTGCACAGTTGTTTGCAGCGGCTACGCGGGAATTCGATCCGCGGGCAGACTTCCGAGACATGGCGGCATTGTGATGACTGCCGCGATGTAGAGTCATCGAGGAGCTTGCGCGAGCTCAGAATGGAGAGGTAGACACGGTGTCTCAGAAACTCACGTGGCGTGCGAATTTCGCATGCTTTGCGGGCCGCGCCGCGTCTGCGTTATCCAGGATGCTGGGACGCGGAGCGGGTGGCATGGTTGGGGGCGAAGTTGCATTGCGCATCGCTCCCGACCTGCTCCACCAACTTGCAGCCGGCAAAGAGATCGTTTTGATAACGGGTACGAACGGGAAGTCCTCCACCACGAAATTCGTGGCGGAGGCATTGCGCTCTCTGGGACCTGTTGCCACGAACCAGAATGGCGACAATATGACTACTGGGATCGTGACCGCATTGATGAAGAATCCGGACGCGCGATACTGCGCGCTGGAGGTAGATGAGATGCATCTGCCGCGGATCGTGAAAGCGACTGATCCGCACGCCATTGTCTTGCTGAATCTGTCTCGCGACCAGCTGGATCGCATCGGCGAGATCGGCGTTGTAGAAAATCGTATCCGCGAGGCGGTGGACAACGCGCCGCACGCCGTCGTCGTCGCAAATTGTGACGATCCCCTGATCGCGTCTGCTGCGTGGGATGCGCACCACGTGGAATGGGTGTCCGTTGGCGCTCCCTGGCTTGCGGATTCTGCCGTATTCCCGCGCACGGGCACAGTAGTGATTCGCGATGGGGACGAGTGGCGCGTGGAAGGTTCGGATGTCTATGCGCGCCCTGACCCGGATTGGACCATTTCAGACGTTGAGCCCACCGGGCGTTTCTTGCTCGTGGGGACAAACGGGACCCGAATTCGGATTGCTCCGGGGCTTCCCGGGCGTGCCAACCGTGGCAATGCGGCACAGGCGGCAGTTGCTGCGCTGCGCTTAGGCGTCACTTCGGCCGCCGTGGCACGGGCGCTCCACAACGTCACAGGTGTGGCCGGCCGGTATCAGGTCTACGACGTTGACGGGCGCTCCGTGCGCCTGCTCGTGGCCAAGAACCCGGCAGGTTGGCAAGAGGCGATGACAATGGTGACGCCCAGTGTGCCGCAACTCGTGATCGCAGTGAATGGCCAGGTTCCAGACGGCGAGGATCTTTCCTGGTTGTGGGATGTGGACTTTGCGGCCTTAAAGAAGGCAAACGTAGGCTCAATCATCGCTTCTGGCGAGCGTGCGGCAGATTTAGCCGTACGGCTGGAGTACGCGCAGCTGCCGTGCCGCGTAGTTCGCAGCCTTCTGGATGCGATTGAGAAGTTCCAACCGGGGGCCGTGGAGGTTCTAGCGAATTACACGGCATTCCGTGATCTCAAGCGGGAACTGGAAAGATTGGCAGAGGAGGCGGACCATGAGTGAGTCAACTCTGCGCATCGGAGTGGTCTACCCGGCGGTGCTCGGAACATACGGCGATGGTGGTAATGCCATTGTGCTCGCCGAACGCGCGCGGAGGCGTGGCGTGGCGGCAGAGATCGTCCAGATCGATCTCGGGAGCGCAGTTCCTTCCAGCCTGGATATCTATACGTTGGGTGGCGGCGAAGATTCTGCTCAGGCGATAGCCGCAGCACGTATGCGAGTGTCTAACGGCCTCGCGGTCGCTGCGGAGCGGGGAGCCCCCGTACTCGCAATCTGCGCAGCGCTGCAGGTTCTGGGCACCGAATACACCGATGCAGCCGGCAGGATTGTCGCTGGGCTCGGGCTTCTGGACGTGGTGACCCGTCCGCGCGGCAAACGCGCGATCGGCGAACTTGTATCCACTCCTCTCGTCTCGGGGCTCACGCAGCGCCTCACCGGATTTGAAAACCACGGAGGTGGAACCACTCTGGGCAGTGCGGCGCAACCATTGGGGCGCGTGCTCTACGGTGCTGGCAATGGCGCGTTCGATCCGAATCTTCCAGAGCCGGAACCACGCTACGAGGGTGCGGTACAGGGCAGTGTGATCGGGACGTATATGCACGGTCCTGCACTTGCACGCAATCCGGAGTTGGCTGATTATCTGTTATCGCAGGTACTTGGTGCACTAGAACCACTCGAAGTGCCGGGCGTGGCGGAGCTGCGATCCGAACGGCTGGCCGTGTGTGGTGCCGAGGATCAGAACTGAGAAGAGAAGGAGGGTGACATGACGAATGTGACGGGGCGTGACGCTCCGATACTGACGGTTTCGGTTGCGGCCGAACTGGCGGGCATGCACGCCCAAACTCTGCGGCAGTATGACAGGATGGGGCTGGTCCCCGCGAAGCGAACCCGTGGTGGTGGGCGGCGCTACAGCCTTGCGGATGTTGACAAGCTGCTTGAGATTCAAGATCTTTCGCACAATGAGGGTATCAACCTCGCTGGAATATCGCGCATCATGGAGCTGCGCGAACAGGTGAAACATCTGAAGAAGCAGAATGCTCACCTGCGCAAACGCGTGGCGGAGCAGCAAGCTTTCATTGACGAGCGCGCGGCGCGTGACCAGCGGATCTTTGCAGCCGGCCGCGATGGTGACCTGGTCATGTTTGCACGCGTGCGGGCGCTCCGAGAGCAGTTGCGGGCACAGGCGCATCGCGTGGTTAGAGATCAAGGCCATGGCTCCAGCGCGGAGTTGGTTGTGTGGCGTCCCGGTCCGATTATCGAGATCGATTAGCGGATTCTTGGGAGAGACTGCGCCTTACCGGGGTTGCGGTTGAGCAGCACCATTGTTTCTGAATGGCGTGTCTGTGGGAACATGTCAAAGAACCGCGCTTCAAGTGGCGAGAATTCCGGCATATTCGCCATGTCGCGCGCAAGCGTTTCAGCATTACAGCTGGAGTAGATCAGATGCCGCGCCGCTGAACGCGCAATCGAGTGGGTGAGTGGCCCGATGCCTCGCCGCGGCGGATTCACGATCAGCACATCAGTTTCCGACGGTGCCCAGGCGGTGGCGTCACCCGTAAAGAACTGTGCGTCAAGGTGGGCAAAGTTGGCGGAAAGTTGTGCACTTTCTACGGCCTGATGCGAGATTTCGATGCCGTGTACGCGCCGGCCCGGGCCTGCACAGTGGAGGGAAAATCCTCCCACTCCGCAATACAGATCGGTGATGGTGGGAGGGTGTTCTTCTTGTTCGGCAATCCGTTGAACCCACGCGCGCGCCTGCATATAGAGGGCTTCCGCAATGGCAGTATTTGTTTGGAAGAAGGATTGCGGGCGTAAGTACAACGTGATGCCGGACGCTGCAATCAGCATTGGCAGCGCATCGTGTTCAGTGAGCAAGATTTCTTGCTCTCCTTCGGGAACAGCTTTACGTTCCGGCAGGATATTGGCGCTCACTACACGCAGCTGAGGTGAGAGGTGTAGCAGCCAAGGAAGGTGTTTACGTATCCGTGCCACTGTGCCTGTGGAGCGGAGCACGAATCGCACCATCGCCTGGCCAGAGGGTGCGATGGTAATGAGGATGTTCTTCAGTTCACCCTTTCCGGTTGGCACATCGAAGGGGTCAAGATTCGCGCGCGCAATGAAATCTGCGAGCCTGGGCAAGAGTGCGGCAAGTGCCGGCTCGTAAAGCCCGCAACTGCGCAAATCCACTCCGCGGCCAACAGAATCGAGGATTCCAAGGGTAGGAGATCCAGATGTACCACCCACAACGAGCTTGGCCTTGTTGCGAAAAGCGGATTCGTTTGAGAGCTTCGGCGAAAGCCATGTGATATCCGGCCACCGCCCAAGAAGTGTGCGTATTCGCATTTCCTTTGTTGCCACTTGCTCGGCGTAGGGCACACCCATCAAAGTACAGGAATGGCAAACTCCGGCGTCAAAGTAGTGGCACTGCATAGATTCAAGACTATCGCGCGGCGGAAACCGAAACTCACTGCGGAGAACATCGCCAAAGATACAGGTTGTAACTGGTATATACCTGTCCTATGATGGTCTGCATGGTGACAAGGTCGACATCAGATGGTTACACGCAATCGGAGCGAGTAGCCCGGGATCTTTCTGAGCAGATACTCAAGGGTGAGCTCAAGGCAGGAGATCAACTCGCATCGGAGCAACAACTCGCAGAGGAATATGGGGCATCCCGTGGGACCATTAGGCGGGCCCTAGCGATTCTGAAAGATTCAGACATGGTTCGTACCAGACCCGGAGCAGGTAGTTTTGTGGCATTCCATGGTGCGAGTTTGGCGGGCACAGAGGGATGGACCGTTGCCACGCGCGTAGCCGGGCATCCGACGACAACCGAAATCTTGGAATCGACGATCATACCAACACCAGAATCACTCACTGATTATTGCCTCATGCCAGAGGTCTATCGCATTGCGCGGCGCCGGTTTCTGGCGGAAGAACCAATATCGCTTGAAGTGTCAATGATTCCGGTAAACGACCGCATTAAAACCATTATGGAGTTTGGTTTGCTGGGAGGATCGGTCTCCAAAACACTTCGCGCCACTGGCATGAATGTGACTCACGGATTTCAGGATATTTCCTCAGAAGCGGTGGACGATCAGCGAGCTGAGCTGCTGAGTATTCCTGCGGGAGAACGGGTACTGGTATCGCGTCGCATTGGTTTTGACGAAAGTGATGAATTCTCCGAGTTTGTTGAATCGTGGCTGAACCCCGAACACTTTACATTCCATTTGAGTTTTAAGGAGTAAACCGTGTCAATATCCATGTCTGAGGCCTCACGGCGGAGTTTGGCGGCACTGCAAGGGCTCTCGCTGGGAGATGCTCTCGGTATGCCAACTCAGTCGATGAGTCCTGATCAGACTGCGGCTGCGTACGGGAGCATTAGAACACTGCGGGATGCTGTGGCGTACCAACCAATAGCGCCTTCCATGCCGGCAGGGTCAGTAACGGACGATACGGAGCAGGCGTTGGTTGTCTCTCACCTACTGATCGAGGGGAAGGGGCATATGGCGCCGAGGAGCTTCGCTGAGGCACTGTTGGCATGGGAAGATGACATGATCGCCCGAGGCTCGCTGGATCTTTTGGGGCCATCCACGAAGTCGGCACTCGAACGCGTAAGAAATGGGGAAGATCCGACGACGACGGGTACCTTGGGTACCACGAACGGCGCAGCGATGCGCGTAACGCCTGTTGGCATAGCGAATGATGTCACTGTGGCTGAACGGTTCACGGAAGCCGTCTACGAGTCATGCCTGGTGACACACGATACTTTCCAAGGTTGGGAAAGCGCATTGCTTGTTGCAGCTGCGGTCTCGTTCGGCATCAACGGTGAACAAACCCATGAAGCGATTGCGAAGGCACTCGACTTCGTTCAGAGAGCTCCAAGGCATGGAGTCTGGAGCGCTAAAGCGTCTGTCTTAGCAAGGGCTAGGCAGGCCCTTGACGTCACGCGCGCGGCCTCTAGAGAGAGTTTCGCCGATGTGGTGCGGGATTATGTGGGAACTTCAGTGGATGCGACGGAGAGTATTCCGGCAGCTTTTTGCATTTGCGAAGCTTATGCAGAGAATCCCTTCGAGGGGCTGTGCGTTGCCGCAAATTTGGGGGGTGACACAGATACGATCGCGGCGATAGCAGGCGCGATACTGGGGGCTTCCTCTGGGCCGGAGGCGTTCCCGCATGCCCAACTTGAACGCGTCAGCGCCGTTTCGGGCCTTGAGCTCGCAAGCGTATCAGAACAACTCGTGGAATTGCGTTACGCACGGATCTAGCCGTGAGGCAAACACAGAGTAGTGCAAGAAATATGGCATTTTCGTTGCTCATCAATTCAAAGGAGACTGATATGAGCACCAATAGCACCAGTGGGTATATAGCCGCATCTGAGACCGGAGGCGCAGAGCTGTCTGATGGTCTCGTGCATACACACGGCCGAGTTCTATCAAAGGTTGAACAGCGCGGCATTGAACCCGTGCCAGCAGAGCAGCAGCAGGGTAAGCCGGGAGAATTATTCTGGGTGTGGTTTGCTGCGAACATCTCTATTCTTGGGATCCCGCTGGGCGCGACCCTTATTTCATTGGGTCTGAACCTCTTTCAGGCTCTGATCGTCGCTTTTATAGGATCATTTGGCTCATTCGCTGTGGTGGGCATTGTCTCGATTGCTGGGAAGCGTGGTGGCGCACCTTCACTCACTTTGTCGCGAGCGATTTTCGGAGTGCGCGGCAATATGGGGCCTACGTTGATAGCGCTCATGTCTCGATTGGGTTGGGAGACGGTCAACACAGTCACCGGCGCGTTCGCCCTACTTTCCTTGTCTGCGATATTCTTCCGCACCAACGCTGATGCAAAGGCGAGCGCGGTGCTCACCGTGGTATGCGTAGCGATTTTCGTCGCATGTACAGTGGCAGTGGCTGCAGCGGGGCACGCGACTATCTTGAAGGTGCAGAAATGGGCTACGTGGATCTTCGGTGGTTTGACTCTGCTCGTCGCGCTCTACTTAGCCTTCACGGTAGATTGGTCGTCATTTATTGGTGCATCGGCCGGGCCGATGAGCGCGGTGATTATCGGCATCGGGACAATCGCTTCCGGCACCGGTATTGGCTGGGCAACCTCGGGTGCAGACATGGCTCGTTATCAGCACAAGAGTGTCTCGGGACTCTCACTGGTGCTCACCGCATCCGCGGGCGCGGGTATCCCATTGGTCTTCATAATCGGGCTCGGAAGTGCGTTAACGGCGGGTAACTCATCAATAGCATCGGCTGACGATCCTATTGCGGCGGTCCGTGAAGCGCTTCCGGCATGGGTTGCGGTCCCCTATCTTATCGCGGCATTTGGAGGTCTGCTTCTTTCCAACCACCTCTCCGTCTACTCCGCCGGATTGACTACTTTGACTTTAGGTATCCGCATACCGCGCGCATATGCTGTTGTGCTCGACGTGGTAGTGACGACAACTGGAGCTCTCTACTTCATGCTTGTTTCCGACGGTTTTTATGGACCGTTCATCACTTTCATCTCCCTCCTGGCTGTTCCGCTCACGGCGTGGATTGGTATTTTCCTGGTGGATATGGTTCGCCGGGCGTCGTTTGACAAGGAATCGTTGATGAATCTGAGCTCGTCGTCGGCATATTGGTATCACGCTGGAATCGAGTGGCGTTCGTTTGGCGCCTGGATTGTTGCGATGGTTGTTGGATTCCTGTTTGTCACGGCGCGGGTATCTGACACGGTTGTGTGGTTCTCGGGGCCGCTCTCCCGTACGGTGATTGGTGAGAACGGATTGGCATGGTTGGTTTCCCTGGTTATCGGTGCTGCACTCTACGCAACTCTCGGCGGCGCGCGCCTTCCAGAATCGCTCACCGCTAAGGAGATGCGCTAATGCCACGTGTTGTTCACACAGCCCAAGTTGTCATGGACTTGGCGATCAAACTTGATCAGTTACCAGAGCCGGGTGGCGACGTGTTTGGCGAGGACACTGGTATGCACGTCGGTGGAGGGTTCAACGTGATCTATGCGGCACGGCAAATGGGCGCCGATGTTGAGTACGCCGGTTCGCTGGGCAGGGGGCCGTTTTCCGATGCGGCACGTGAAGGTCTCACAGCGATTGGGGTACAACACACCGGCCCAGTCGTGCCCGGAGACCTTGGCTATTCTGTCGCAGTGACAGACGCAAGCTCTGAGCGGACCTTCATCTCCACCCGGGGAGCGGAAACACGTGATCCATTGGGCGCATTTGACAACCTCACCCTCGATTCAAAAGACGTGGTGTATGTCTCTGGCTACTCAATGGTCCATCCGGCAAACAGAAGCGCCTTGGGGCGGCTCTTTGAAAGGCTAGGAGCACATACGCAGACAATCCCACGAGTAGTTTTCGACACCTCGCCGGTAGTAGCGGACATTCCGTTGGCAAGCCTTCGAGCCATCGCGGAACTTTCCCCAATCTGGTCCACGAATGAACGCGAATCATCGCTACTGTGCACGCAGCTTGGAGGCGTAGCAGGATCTGCCTCAGATAATGCCCGGAAACTGTCTCGAAAACTGGGGAAGGTTCTCGTTCGCGTAGGTTCGGCGGGCGCCTGGTATTCACATAACGGAGAGGAGCCACGCCACATTCCTACACATACGGTGAAAGCCATCGATACTAACGGTGCTGGTGACACGCATTCAGGTGTGTTGTGCGCTCTCTTGGCCGAGGGCATGGAGCTCTGTGAGGCCCTGTTGTGGGCTAACGTAGCGGGTGCCTTGTCCACCACAGTGAGCGGTCCGGCAACGTGTCCACCGCGAGACCGTGTTGCCACAACGGTGGAGAGCATCCACAGTAGCTGAGTTATATCTTCACGACCAGCGGAAATCGGTTCCAGCGCCGACGATGTGGAGGCGTTCAACGGGAGCTACCTCAATGCGCACGTCCAAATGTTCTCCCCTTCTGCCGTGCACAGCGTATTCGATCCACTCGTTCTCTTTTCCCACCACCTCAAGCGAAGCGCGAGTGAGCCACGGGTGCTGGCGGCGCAACGCGATGAGCCTTTGGTAGAAGCGATGCATCGCCTCGCCACCCGAAAACAGATCCTTCGGAGTGCGGGGAAGAGGTGGGCGAAGTTCGTCGTCGGCGCGGAAACCTTCCAACTTGCGGCCACGGAACGCCTGTTCGTCGCCATAATAGACTGACGGCATCCCGGGAACCGTCATGAGGATCGCGGCCGCGAGTGCGGCGCGCTTCTCCCCAATTTGGCTGGCGATGCGTTCCACGTCGTGGTTACCGATGAACGTTTGCGGAACGAAAGTTTTCTGGAAAATGGAATGGCGGTCCAGGCTCCAGGCCAACTCCCACATATTCGCCTCTTTGAGTGAACTCCAGATGGCTTTCCACAGCTCATACTGAGTGACGGTATCAAGCGTGGATTCTTCAACGAACGATGCATAGTCGCCATGGATCACCTCGCCGAGGAACACAGTATCGGG
This sequence comes from Ancrocorticia sp., assembly GCA_022648165.1. Taxonomy (GTDB): domain Bacteria; phylum Actinomycetota; class Actinomycetes; order Actinomycetales; family Actinomycetaceae; genus Changpingibacter. Next base: position 55,604 of record JALCLX010000006.1, on the reverse strand, counting down.
GAAGTCGCTGCGCACCCGCGCAGCGACTGTGCGCCAAAACTCGGTGGGTACCGCGTAGGCCACATCGAGGCGCCAACCCGTGATACCTGCGCGAAGCCAGGTGAGCATCACATCAACCACCAAATCCACGACCTCTGGCTTGGAGTGGTCCAGCGTGACGAGCTCATCGTGTCCCTCCCAGCTCACCAGCTTTCCAGCAGCGTCCCGCGCGCCTAACTCGGCTGCTCGCGGATGCGAGGCGGCAACGTGGTTGAAGACGCCGTCGAGCATCACCCGGATTCCGCGAATCGCGCAGGCTTCCATGAGGTGGTCAAAATCGGCGTCGTTCCCCAAGCGCCGATCGATCCGGAAATGGTCCAACGTGTCGTAGCCGTGTGATACGGATTCAAAAATCGGGCCGAGTAGCAATCCATTACAGCCCAGGCCGATCAGATAATCAAGCCACGGTTCAAGTGCCAGTAGGCGATGCCCTGAATCATCGGCCTCGCGATCGCGGATTGGCGCGCCGCATGCGCCAAGTGGAAACACTTGCCACCATATCGTGGAATCGATAATGGACACGTGGGCTCCTCTCCCTTGCCATCAGAGTCTATCGGGCTGTGGGTAGGCTAGACACGTGTACAGCGATATCACGTCCGCACAGTTTCAGCTCGAAGAGCCCCACGTTCAGTTCAAAGAGCCCCACGCAGGCAGATTCGCGCCCTCGCCCACGGGCGATTTTCACCTTGGTAACCTCCGCACGGCCATCTTGGCCTGGGCATTCGCGCGCCACGCGGGCCTAGACTTTCTGATCCGCATGGAGGACTTAGATGAACGCAGCCGTCCACAATACGTGACGCGACAGCTGCATGATCTGGAAGAAATTGGGATCACCTGGGACGGGCCCGTGATATATCAATCTCGGCGGATGCCTATCTATGCAGAGATCTTCACAGACATGATGCGCCAGGGCCTGTTGTATGAATGCTATTGCACTCGCAAGGAGTTAGCGGCCGTCACGTCCGCCCCCCATCGGCCGCCGGGTTCCTATCCTGGCACGTGCCGGGACCTAACGGATCGTGAACGCGATGCCGGCCGCGCCAAACTTGCCTCCATGGATCGTGGCCCCGCCATGCGGTTGCGAACGGATGGTCACGATCTCACAGTCGTGGACGAACTGGCGGGCCCGTATACGGGTGCCGTGGACGACCTCGTGATACGCCGCGGCGATGGCGTTTATTCGTACAATTTCGTGTCCGTAGTAGACGATGCCCTTCAAGGTATTGCGCAGGTGGTGCGCGGGGATGACCTGTTGCCGTCCACTCCTAGGCAGGTGTATCTCCAGCGGCTTCTTGCGGCACCGACACCCAAGTACATCCACGTCCCGCTAGCTCTCAATACCCGGAAAGTGAGGCTGGCTAAGCGCGACGGCGCCGTCACGTTACGTGCGCTCCGTGAATGTGGGTGGAGCAGCGGCGACGTCGTCGAACTCATCGGGCAATCGCTCGGAATACTGGGGGCGCGGCGAGCCGGTGATATAGAAACACACCTTGAGGCAGCGAAACTCGCATGCGGGCCTTGGATCGTTGACACGGCACTGCTGGAAAAAGGGCCGCGAACCATACTCCGAGAATCCGAGTAGGGGATATGCGCCATCGTGTATATGATGGGGCTCAGCGCGATATCACGGCGATGAGCACGAGTAATAGACCAATGATGGGCAGCTACACCGATGATGGATAGTGAGGGAGGTTCAATTGTGACTGCATGGCATGTGCCACCGGAGGATCCCGATTCCGAACCTGGAGGTCCGCGGTACATGAGCGGTGGTTACGACTTCGGGGGATACATTCCCGGTGAAGACTATCTTCCAAAGAAGAAACCCTGGAAGCCCTTCTTCGCAATTGTTGGGGTGCTTCTTATCATAGCGATCGTCGTGTGGTCAGTATTGGCGATCTTCTAAACGTGGCATTAGCTCAGACGTGACGCGGGCTCCCGGCAAGCAACCGGGAGCCCGCGTGGCTTCAAGTCTGCGTTCATGGCGTTTCCACCGGGGAAACACCAGGGAAAGGTTTACTGATCGCCGATCTTCTTATCGATGGCGTCGCGGACATTCTTAATGTGATCCGCCTTATCGGCACCGAGTTTTTCTTCGGCGAACTCAGCGGCCTTATCCAACAGTTCATCCGACTTTTCTTCAATATCGGCACTGTTCAATATCGGCACTGTTCAACGCGTCCTTAGCCTTGTCGAAGATATCCAATGAGGCCTCCTTTCCCTAGGGTGAGGCGGACGGGTGGCCGCCTAGAGCTAATTTAGCGCTTGGTATATGAAGCGCACAACACTTTTCTGGATGAGATGTCGTCTTAGAAATGCCGATGCTCATCCGCTATGGGTGCGAAAGTAGCATGCGTGAGAGCGGCCAGATCTTTGGCTGCAACCGCCACGGAAAGTGTACGTTTGCCGCCAGAGACGAGCATCGTGTCATGTTCCAACGCTGAAGAATCAATTACAGTGGGAACTTTTTGGCGTTGGCCCAGTGGAGAAATTCCACCCGTCACATAGCCCGTTATACGTTCCGCCTTTGCCGGTTCCATCATCTGCGCATGCTTGCCGCCAAGCGCTTTCGCGAGTGATTTGAGGTTGAGCATTCCGGTGGCAGGAACAACGGCGCAGGCCGGTTTGCCATCTACCAGTGCCATGAGAGTTTTGAAGATTGTGGCCGGGTCGCGCCCCAGGACTTTCGCAGTGTCCAGCGCATACCCGTGATCTTGGTGTATTGAGTGCTCATATTCGACTAGTTCATAAGGAACGCCCGCGTTGGCCAAAACTTGGAGGGCGTGTGTTCCGGCAGAATTCTTTCCCTTGTTCTTAGCCATGACTTTAGCGTACCAAACCGGTTATTCTGGGTATCACTATTCCACTTCGAAGTTGAGTGGAATAGACTCAACTTTGGTGGCGTTGAAATATCTGGAACCACCGGGCAACACGTGCGGAAGTGCCCTCATGCGAAGTTCGGTGGGAAGTGGAACTTCACAGACATTTCCTCACGAAAGGGGAACTTATGGACAAACTGACAACCAAATCGCAGGAAGCGCTTGCGGAGGCAATCCGCAACGCTACTGACAGGGGTAACCCGCAGGTTGAACCCCTTCACCTACTTGCTGCTTTGCTGCAGCAGGAAGGCGGTGTTGCCGCTGCGCTGCTCGATGCAGTAGGCGTGAATCGCACTGACGTTCTATCGCGGACGCAGGCGGCGATAGCTGCACTTCCTGGTGTGGAGGGCAGCACTGTTACCCAGCCGCAAGCTTCTCGGCCGCTTTCGCGAATCATTAGTGACGCAAGCAAGGAAGCAACCGGTTTGGGGGATTCCTATATTTCAACCGAGCATCTGCTCATGGCTACTGCGGTGTCGCAGTCTCAAGCTGGTGAGATTCTGCGTTCGGCGGGAGCATCACGCGATCAACTCGCGGCCGTGCTTCCCAATGTTCGTGGTTCAGCGAAGGTAGATAACCCGGATCCCGAAGGAACATTCAAAGCACTTGAGAAGTATGGAACTGACCTTACGGCGATGGCTCGCGAAGGAAAGCTTGATCCGGTCATTGGCCGTGACCAGGAAATCCGCCGTGTGGTTCAGGTACTTTCACGGCGTACGAAGAACAACCCTGTGCTGATTGGCGAACCCGGCGTTGGTAAGACCGCCGTCGTTGAAGGACTTGCGCAACGCATGGTCAACGGGGATGTTCCCGAATCTTTGCGCGGTAAGAGGCTGATCCAATTGGATGTGGCTTCGATGGTGGCTGGAGCCAAGTACCGCGGCGAATTTGAAGAGCGCTTCAAGGCAGTGCTGCAAGAGATCAAGGATGCCGCAGGCGAGGTAGTCACGTTCATTGATGAGATACATACGATCGTGGGCGCCGGTGGTGGGTCTGAAGGAGCCATGGACGCCGGCAACATGCTGAAGCCCATGTTGGCGCGTGGCGAACTGCGTCTGATCGGTGCAACGACGCTGGATGAATACCGCGAGAACATCGAAAAGGATCCTGCGCTGGAGCGCCGTTTCCAGCAGGTCTACGTCGGTGAACCTTCTGTTGAAGACACGGTGGCAATTCTGCGTGGTATTGCCCCAAAGTACGAGGCGCACCATAAGGTGACGATTTCCGATGGTGCACTGGTTGCTGCAGCACAACTTTCGGATCGCTACATTCCCGATCGGCAACTTCCGGACAAGGCGATTGATCTGGTGGATGAAGCTGCTTCGCGTTTGCGCATGGAACTCGATTCCTCGCCTGAAGAGATCGATGTTTTGCAACGCCAGGTAGATCGCCTGAAGATGGAGGAGGCCTATCTGGTGGATACGGAAGGCGATAAAGACGCCGACGCCGCCTCCGCCGATCGCTTGGAGAAGTTGCGTGCTGAACTTGCGGACAAACAGGAACAGCTCTCCGCGCTGAACGCGAGGTGGGAAGCAGAGAAAGCTGGCCGTAACAAGGTTGGTGATCTCCGCGTGAAGTTGGATGAGTTGCGTACCGAGTTGGACCGGGCAATCCGCGAAGGACGATACGAAGACGCTGGCCGTCTTCAGAATGGCGAGATTCCGCAGGTCGAATCTGAGATCGAAGCGGCAGAAGCTTCGGAGGCGCATGGTAGCGATCCTGACACCGAGCCAATGATTGCAGACCGCGTGGATGCTGACGAGATAGCGGAGGTCGTCGCGTCGTGGACGGGTGTTCCCGTTGGGCGCCTGCTGCAAGGCGAAAGCGAGAAGCTGCTCCATATGGAAGACGAGATCGGGCATCGGTTGATTGGACAGAAGGCCGCAGTGCGATCGGTGGCGGATGCAGTGCGCCGTTCGCGTGCTGGCGTTGCGGATCCGAATCGGCCTACCGGCTCGTTTATGTTCCTTGGCCCCACCGGAGTTGGAAAGACAGAGCTTGCGAAGTCTCTTGCGGACTTCTTGTTCGACGACGAGCGTGCCATGGTGCGTATCGACATGTCGGAGTATTCGGAGAAGCACACAGTTTCGCGACTCGTCGGTGCTCCTCCGGGGTACGTGGGCTACGAAGAAGGCGGCCAACTGACGGAGGCCGTGCGGCGCCGTCCCTACTCCGTGATCTTGCTTGATGAGGTAGAGAAGGCGCACCCGGACGTGTTCGACATCCTGCTGCAGGTGCTTGATGACGGCCGTTTGACTGATGGCCAGGGCCGCACGGTGGACTTCAAGAACACGATCCTGGTTCTCACTTCCAACCTTGGTTCCCAGGTTCTGACGGATCCGACGTTGAACGAGACGCAGAAGCGCGAGGGAGTGATGTCCGCGGTTCGGGCGGCCTTCAAGCCAGAGTTCCTGAATCGTTTGGATGACATTATCATCTTCGATCCGCTTTCAATGGAGGACATCGGCAAGATCGTTGACCTGCAAGTTGGCCAGCTCTCTGAGCGGCTCAAGGACCGCCGCATCACTTTGGATGTTACGGATGCCGCCCGCGAATACCTGGCGATGGATGGCTACGATCCGGCATACGGTGCCCGCCCGTTGCGCCGTTTGATTCAGCGTGAAATTGGCGACCAACTGGCCCGGATGCTACTTGCCGGCGACGTGCACGATGGCGACACCGTGATCGTGGATTGCGCGAGCGATTCCTGCGAAGGCCAGCGCGAAGGCGGAGTCGACGCCCCGGCTCTAGCGTTGCGTGTGAAGTGATGTGTGTGACGGCGCGCGGTGTGTGCTCAGAGAGCTCGCATCTGATTTGTGAGCTCCGGCCACACCGCGCGGTGTTCGTCACCGAATTTCTTGTCTCCCAAGAACACCCCCGCTTTGCGAGCTGTGGGATCCACCCAAATGAAGGATCCTGACTGTCCAAAATGGCCGAATGTGCGCGGTGAGAATGCGCTTCCTGTCCAGTGCGGGTTCTTGTGGTCGCGTATCTCCAGCCCCAAACCCCAATCATTGTGTTCCTGGCGTCCGTAACCGGGTAAAACTCCGGAAATACCGGGGAACTGTACCGTGCTTGCCTCAGCGGCCATTTGGTTGCTGATCAAGCTGGGGTGGAGTAGTTCGGCCGCGAATTTTTCCATGTCGTGGATCGTGCTAGTGCCGGAGTATGCGGGGGAGCCGGGCACGGACGTCGTCGTCATTCCAAGCGGAATCAAGACGCGCTGCGTTATCCATTCCTGAATGGATGTGCCTGTGTGAGCGGCAAGGACTTCGCCCATAATCTCAATGCCGCGATTCGAATAAATACGCCGCTGGCCGGGGCGTGCAAGTACGGCACCTTTGTCAAAAGGAACGCCTGAGGCATGTGCCAACAGGTGGCGGAAGGTAGATCCTTCTGGGCCGGCGGGTTCACGCAGGTCAATCAGTTTCTGTTCCACTGCGATGAGAGCACTCCATGCTGCGAGCGTCTTCGTGACGGATGCAAGGGCATACACCCTGTCCAGTTCGCCGGCCTCAAAGGACGGGCCATCGAGGTGGATCACGCTGTAGGCGTGGGAAAAAGTGAATGTATCTGCGGCGAGGAATTGCGAAATAGGCACGCAATCAGTGTGCCATCATTTGTGTTTCGCATGGAATTGTTCAGGCTGGAAGCGCGCCGTGGAGCACAGCTGGGTGGCAGAGGAACGCGGTGCCAGTTGGCAGGCTGTTACAACCAATTTGTTTGGTAGGTAAATATGTGGATGTGGTCACGGTTGGTACTGTGTGCTGGAGAAACGCGTTAGCCTTCAACCAAGAGCATTCGTGATGAACGGGTGACGTGGCGAGCGGATGCGGCTTCGGAAATGACGAGGAGAATGGCGCAATGGCACGGCCAGACAAAATGCAGCCTGAAACGCTTGATTGGCGAACGATTGCAATTCACACCGGGAATACCCACATGGGCGGGGCCATCCGAACGCCGATCACCATGGCGAACTCGTACGAATTGCCGGAGGATCCAACAACAGTCAATTGGTCTGGTACCGATACGCTGTTATATACGCGGAATACCGGTGTTAACCAACGCGACCTGCAACAGCGGTTGGCAGCGCTGGAGGGTGCCGAGGACGCCGTCGTGCTTGCCAGTGGCGTCGCTGCGCTTCACGCCGTGTTCTTTTCCGTGCTTTCTGCGGGCGACCACGTGATTTGTACAGATATTGGTTATGTGGCGCTGCGGCGTCTACTCGCAGATCTTTTGCCGAAGAAATATGGCATTCAGGCAACTTTTGTGGACACGTCCGATCCAGGTGTAGTTCGCGCCGCAATAAGGCCTGAGACGAAGCTCATCCACACGGAAGTGATTGCAAATCCCACCAATCGAGTGGCGGATATAAACGCCCTGGCGGGCATCGCTCATGAGGCCGGAACGCTTTTGTCCGTTGATTCAACCTTCACCCCTCCAGGGTGGTATTGGCCACTGCGCGATGGTGCCGATCTTGTAGTCCACTCCCTCACGAAATACGTGAATGGGCATGGCGATGCGATGGGAGGCGCGGTGCTCGGGCACCGGGAACTGATTGATCCGATCCGTGCGGACGTGCAAGTTGATGTAGGTGGCGTGATCAGCCCATTCAATGCATGGCTCATCACGCGCGGGCTTGTGACGATGCCGCTGAGGCTACGGCAGCATGCCGAAAGTGCGCAGGCGATCGCCGAATTCCTTGCAAGCCGGCCCGAAGTGGCCCGCGTGGACTATCCAGGGCTGCCACATCATCCACAATATGACGTTGCACAGCGGCAGTTCCCCCATGGAGCAGGCGGCATGATTGCCTTCACATTGAAGGGCGATGCGACACTACAAAACCGCTTCGTTTCCGAGTTACGCGTTGTGACATCCGCCGTTTCCCTGGGCCACGACGAATCGCTGATCGTCCAAGTGAGCAAAGACGAGCCACACACGGAGAACTTTGCCCCCATCTATCAGCGCAATGGTTTACTGCGTTTTTCTGTGGGATTAGAGCATACGCAAGATCTGATCGACGATCTTGCCGCAGCATTGGATGCTGTAGCTCCTGGAATTGCTGCGGACTGACAGGGTAGCTTCTGGAATTGTTGCGGACTGACAGGGTAGCTTCTGGAATTGTTGCGGACTGACAGGCCGGCTTCAGGTGGATTGCGGCGACGTCGTGCAAATGTGTGGCGTTGCTGCTGGGCGGCGCAATGTGCGGTAGCGACGTCGTGCCAGTATTATCGACGTGCTGCGAGTGCTTTCGACTAATTGGCCATGCGTCGACTAGGATAGCTGTGCTGCGTGTAGCTCGGTGGATTTGTGTGGTCCGGTTGGTTGAGGCCGGTGCCGGCAGTTCGCTTGTGCAGACGTAGTAAAGGAAGGTTGACAGAGCGGCCGAATGTGACGGTCTTGAAAACCGTTGTGCGGGAATCCGTACCGAGGGTTCGAATCCCTCACCTTCCGCTGATGCGCCCCGGAATCGTTGAGATTCCGGGGTTTTCCGTTGGGCGAACGTGGCGCGAAGGTTTGTTGAGAGCTGCCCGAAGGCTTGCGGAGGGCTGCCTGAAGGCGTGTGGAGAGCTGCCCGAAGGCTTGCGGAGCTGTGAGATTAGGAAACCGGATTCGGGAAAGCTTTCGGTTCGCTGCTGGTCTGGATGGGTGGGCTGTGCGGCTGGTCTGGATCGGGTGCCACTTGGCTGGCTCTGAGCAAGAAATAATACCCGGTGGGGTGATGACCGCTTCGCACGCTCGATCCACGTATGGATTGCTGCGTGCAGCCGGTTGACTGTGCAGCCGGTTGACCTGCACCCTCAAGCCCCGCGGCGCCGTAGCTCCGTAGTCCGGTCTGTTGCCCGCAGGCAAACTGGGGTGATTACGTGCGTATGTACCAGGCTGGGTGGGCGCAGGTGGACCGGGATGATTACGCGGGTACGCACCGGGCTGGGTGGGCGCTGGTGGACTTGTTGCGCGTAAGTCACGATGATGCGCCCAAGCAGGCCGAAACCCTTGGCTTGAGTGGAGTTGTTGGCTGAGTGTGCGAGGTGTTATGCGCGGGATAGTGAAAATCCTCGGTCCAGGCGTAACAACTCCTAGCGGCGCGTAACAAGTCTGCTCGGGGGCCTGTTGTGGCGACGCCGTCGCCCGCTAAGTTCGCTTGCGCGTAACAAGTCCACTCCCGCGGCAGATAACGAAGCATCCAAGAGGGACCGCATTAGGAGGTAGATGGCAGGAAAGGAACCATCCGGCAGGAAAGGAACCATCCGGCAGGAAAGGAACCATCCAGCGCGCATCATGCGAAGAGCTGAATGGCAACTGTGAGTATAACGGTGATGATCGGGATAAATGCCGCCTCCCACAATGAGCGCGTGCGTTGCCAGAACGAATGCGCGTGCTGCTGCGGAGTCTCCTGTTGCGCGTGCTGCTGCGGAGCTTCTTTTTGTGGACCGATGATGGGACCGGCCTCTTCTGGACCGGTGATGGGACGGGCCTCTTCTGGACGAGTGATGCGATCGATGCCGTCACGCCGCCGAATTGCGACGGCAGCCGCCACCCCGCCAGCCAACAGCGCGAGTCCGATCACAAGAACGGCAGCGTGTGATATCGCAAGAATGGCGTGGGCGCCCCAAAGGTAGTGTGCCCCGGCGGAGATTGTGACGATGGCAGCGGCATAGAGACCGGCGAGAAGGCTGGATAACGCCGTGTGCTCTACGAAGACGTTCATGTGGTAGATCAGGAACCACGTCAATCCCAGCATAGCGAGCACAATAACCAGTGCGGCTATAAGGTTCCCGAGGCTCACGGCCACAGTGCTACTGCTCCATGGAAATGCCAGCAATGTGATGAACATGCCCACTACTTGAACGATCGTCGTGGACACGTAGCCAACGATTCGAGTAGCACTTTGGCGGGGGTCCGGTGGAAGTTCTAGCGTGCGCGCATAGACGACGGGGTCACCGAATGCTTCGTGCGCAGTCTCGCCGCTTTCTGCAACATGCGATTCGACTTCGGCAAGGGCTGCACCGATAGCGGAGCCCGCAACTCCTTCTATACGGAGTTCAACGATGAAGTCCTCTGCCCAATGCGGATCTACGGATGGCGCTAGGCGTTGTTCAAGGCTTGGTTCTGTGTTTCGTGATTTCATGCTTCAGTGCTCCTGGGAGTTGGCGCCGGTATTGCGTTGCTCGGTTGGGCGTTGCTTTTGGCCGGGTGGGCGGCGACGGTGCCGCCGATAACGTCTGAAAAAGCCAGCCACGCCTTCCTGCGTTCGCCGTAGTATGCGTGTCCTTTTTCCGAAAGTGTGTAGTACTTGCGGGCGGGACCAGATCCACCCGTGCGCCATTCGACGGTGACGAGCTCCGACTCTTCAAGGCGCGCCAGCAGTGGGTAGAGGGTACCGCCCTTGATCCGTCCTAAACCTGTTTTGGTCAATTCGGCGCTGATCTGGTATCCGTATGTGCTGCCGCGGGCGATGACCGCGAGCACACATAGCTCGAGGGCGCCGCGCAGCCATTCTGCGGGCCAGGTGGCGCGGGCTGTCCCTGTCTGGTCACTTGTGAGGCCTGAGTCTTGTTCCACGTATAGATAGTATGCCTAACTAGCTAGTGGCGCAATCTATTTGGTAGGGAGCCGGCGCCTTTTCTTGCCCAGGCGTGCTGCGGTGCTTTTGCTGGGGTGCGGCGCGGTGCTTTTTCTTGCTCAGGAGCGTTTACCTGGCACTGCTTGCTGGGCGTTTGTCCGCCTCAGCTAGAAAAAGTTGTGGACGACGGCGCAGCTGCCTACGTTCGTGGGAACGCCAACGTACTGGGGGCATGTTTGTGTTTCGGTAGTTCAGCGCGGGAGTGAAAGCCTTGGGTTGTGCTGTGAGGAGCGTGTTCGAGCATACTAGTGCACAATGGGACTTGGAACGAATTAGTGTCATTGCAACGAAAAACCCCGGTATTCCAACGAATACCGGGGCCTGATCGCGGAGACGGCGGGATTTGAACCCGCGAGGGATCTTTAGACCCCTACCTTCTTAGCAGGAAGGCGCACTCGACCGGACTATGCGACGTCTCCGGGCTCAACCATCTTACAGTGCTCTGGCAGCCATTGACCAACCAGAGGCAGAATCGCCGTACTCATGGCGCACTCATAGCCAAACTGTGATGCCGAATTTCTGGCGAATCTTTTGCCGTGATAGCAGAACTACGGCCCGCGGTAGCAGGCCTTTTGCCGTGATAGCAGAACTACGGCAGAAGCGCGGCCTGGGGGATTTTAATGCCGGCAGATTGCGGCAGCTTCGCGAGCTCTTCGGCGATGCCACGGGCAAACTGTGGACGTACGTCTTCAGGCATTCTCTCCACAGGAGTGGAAATCGAAATCGCCAGGTGGCTGCCGCCGGGCAGGCGGACGGGAACCGCAACGCAAGCGATCCCGGCTTCGTTCTCTTCGATTTCTTGCGTCCAGCCGCGCGTTTCAAAAAGCCGAATGTTGTCTTTGAAAGATTCTTTGAGGTGCTCCTGCGTGCGCGCGTCCAGCTGCTTGATCCCGGCATCGGAGAGATACCAATCGATATCGCGCTGTTGCGGGGGAAGAGCTGCGATGAGTGCGCGTCCTAAGCTGGTGCGCGCCGCCACGGCCTCGCGCCCGATACGGGAGACCACCCGGATGGGGCGATCGGGCTCAACTTTGTCCAGGTAGACAATATGTGTTCCGGAAAGCCTGCCAAGATGGACAAGCTCGTTGAAACGCCTGCTGATGGCAATGAGGGATGGGTGAAGATCATCAACGATGCGTTGAGTCGCGGTGCGGTAGGTGGCAATGGGAAGAATGCCATCGCCGAGGCGGTAGTACCCCGTAACGGCATCTTGTTCCACCCAGGTGTGCTCGCGGAGGGTGGCAAGCGTGTTGTACACGGTCGCCTTATTCAGGCTGAGATCCTTGGAGATCTGTGTGAGTGGTACACCGTCAGGATCATTCCGGGCTAGGTATTCCACGATTGTGAGTGCCCGGCTGACGCTGGCGAGCGGCTTCGTTGCGGTCATGCGTTTCATTGTAGACGCGCTTTCCTGCTGGTAACGCGCATTGGGGGCCGGAGGTGGCAAACGCCGGCCTTTGCCTATCTGCGCGGTTCTGCACCAAGAGCGGCTTGCGTGCCGAACTTCGCGCAACCGCATTTACAAACCAGGCAACGGCGTACTTCGCGATATATGAGCTATCTCTCATATTTGCGATGGGCATGGGATTTCTGCTATCTGTCGGATATTGTCAGTTTCGCACACAGAAACAAGAGTTTCACATAGCGGAACAACAGTGAGTTTAGTTCAACGAGGATCTAATGAGACTCAATTGCGAAGGGCTCGCGGATACGGGCGCATTTACACAGGCTGGAATCGTCATGCCGTCATTTGACGTCCAGAAGATGCAAGAACAGGGTTCGGCGCGCCCGCGGTGGATCCACTTTGGCCCAGGGAACATATTTCGAGTCTTTTTGGCGCGCCTGGCCCAGCAGATGATCGAGGCGGGCCATTTCTGGCCGGTCACTGCAGTTGTCCCTTTGGATCCAAATGAGCTGGATATTCAACTCAAGGCTCACGATCTGATGAGTTTGGGCGTGATCCTCCACGAGGATGGGACGCAGGATCGTCAAGTGATCGCCGGAATTAGCGAAGGACTGGCGCCACGCCGCACGGCAGATTTCGAACGGCTTGTTCGCATCGCTGAGAACCCGGAGGTGACGCTTGTCAGTTTCACGATCACGGAGAAGGGTTATGCGGTGAAAGACTCCGCTGGTGCCTTATTGCCCGTTGTGCGCAACACCTTCCTGGCTGATCCGCACGTTTATCAGGCGCATACGATGGCACTGGTGGCAAGCTTGCTGCTTCATCGCTTCGAATCGGGCGCTGCGCCAATCACCCTTATGAGCTGTGATAACTTCAGCCACAACGGCGATGTTCTAAAAGATTCGATCCTCACCATCGTTGAAGGCTGGCATCGTGCGGGAACCGTGAGTGACGATTTCGTGGCATGGGTAAAAGATCGGCATCATGTAGGTTTCCCAATCTCGGTTATTGACAAGATCACGCCGCGGCCGAACGCTTCAATCGCCCAGCAGCTGAAGGATCTGGGCTTCGAAGACATGGAGATCACGATGCTGGGCCGTACTCCTTTGGCGGGTTTCGTCAATTCGGAGCCAACCGAGTACTTGATCGTTGAAGACGCATTCGCGGCAGAACGGCCACCTTTCGAAGAAACCGGTGTAATCATCACCGATCGTTCCGTATGCGACGATTTTGAGCACATGAAGGTGACAACGTGCCTGAATCCGCTGCATACTGCCTTAGCGGTATCGGGATGTCTGCTGCGGTTCCACACGATTGATGAGGAGATGCGCGATCCTGCGCTTTCTGCCCTGGTACATCGGCTTGGTTGGGATGAAGGCCTACCCGTTGTGGTTGATCCGGGCATCGTTTCTCCGGCGAAGTTCCTCCACGAAGTCTTGGATGTGCGCTTCCCGAACCCATATCTGCCTGATGATCCGGCCAGAATTGCTATGGATACCTCACAGAAGATTCCGATTCGATTTGGAGAGACGATAAAGGCGTATATCGCGCGTGGCCTCGATCTGTCCCAGCTGACTGCAATGCCCTTAGTTTTCGCCCTGTGGTGCCGTTATTTGATGGGAATTGCCGACGACGGCGCCCCCTTCGTTCCGTCTACCGATCCGCTACTGGACGAACTGATGGCGCACGTAGCAGGAATTTCATTGGGTGATTCGCTCACGCCAGAGCAGATCCACGAAACACTCGCCCCGATTCTTTCGAATCCAACGATTTTCGCTGTTGATCTGTACACCACGCCTTTGGGGAAGGCTGCGGAAAAGTATTTCGGCCGGTTGATCGCCGGTGTTGGTGCAGTTCGCAAGACGCTCGATGAGGAGATGCATGTCGCATGAAGATGACATTCCGGTGGTTTGGCAAGGCGTCGGATCCGATTCCGCTGCAGTATGTTCGGCAGATCCCGGGCATGACCGGCATCATGGGGGTCCTTGATCAGTATGCGGCCGGTGAGGTGTGGCCTGAAGAGGAGATCAAGAACCTGGTGGATGAGGTCCACGGTGCAGGTCTCGAATGCGAAGTGATTGAGTCGGTCAATGTCCACGAAGACATCAAGCTTGGCTTGCCTTCGCGTGACGAATACATCGCCAATTACTGCACCACACTGGAGAACCTGGGGAAGTACGGAATTAAGGTTGTGATTTACAACTTTATGCCCGTCTTCGATTGGTTGCGTACGGAGCTGTACCACCAGAACGAGGATGGGTCTACGTGCATGTACTATAACCATGCCGATGTGGAGGGGATGACCCCTCTGGAGATCGTGCAGCGTACGGCAAGGGATTCGGGAGGGTTCACGCTGCCTGGATGGGAGCCAGAACGCCTGGGGAAACTCGCCGAAGTTTTGGATTTGTACAAGGGTATGACCCCGGAGAAGCTGCGCGCGAACTACAAGTACTTCCTTGAGGGAATCATCCCGACCTGTGAGAAGGCGGGTATCCGCATGGCCGTGCATCCGGATGATCCCGCGTGGGATATGTTTGGGATTCCGCGGATCTGCAATACCAGGGATGATTTGGACGCGATTGTGCGCATGGTTGATTCAGATTCCAATGCCCTGTGCATATGCTCCGGTTCGCTTGGATCGAAGCCGAGTAACGACGTTCCGGCGATATTCCGCGAATTTGGCGAGCGCGGCAAGATCGCTGCAGCGCACGTTCGCAACGTTAAGTACTTGGAGGGTGAGAAGCACTTCCAGGAATCTGCCCATCTTTCGGCTGCAGGCAGTTTGGATATGGAAGCCATCATGGAGGCAATCCACGATACGTGCCCGGATGTGTATGTGCGGCCCGATCACGGCCGCATGATCTGGGGCGAGACCGGACGCCCAGGCTACCCGTTGTATGACAGGGCACTTGGTGCCGTGTATCTGAACGGTTTGTACGAGGCAATTAGCAAGATCAAAGAACGCGGCTGAGCTTCAGACACGATAACGAAGGAGTAAAGACGATGAAGTCACTGTCAATTTACGGCAAAGAGGACATGAAGCTCGTCGATGTCCCCACACCGGAGCCCAAGGAAGGCCAGGTGCGTGTAGCGATTAAGTATGTCGGGATCTGCGGATCGGACATCCATTATTATTTCAACGGGGCGAATGGCGAATACGTTGTACGTGAGCCGCTGTCGCCAGGGCACGAGCTCTCCGGCGTTGTGGATCTGGATCCCAGCGGACAGTTCGCCGCGGGCACGCCAGTTACGATCCACCCCGCTCATTTTGGCCATTCACTTCCAGGTATCGAGGATCGTCCTCACCTGTGGCCGGGAGGCGACTACCTTGGTTCGGCATCCACGTGGCCGCACACCCAGGGCGGCGCGAAGGAATTCATCATCGTTGATAAGGACATGATCCGCGTTCTTCCGGAAGGCCTGCCCGTGCGGCGCGCGGCTCTGTCTGAACCCCTTTCGGTTGCACTCCATGCACTTAACCGCGCACATGGAGTAAAGGGCCAGCGCATCCTTGTCTCGGGCGCCGGTCCGATTGGGTTGCTTGTTCTTGCTGCCGCCAAGTCCGCTGGTGCGGCAAGCGTCGCCGCGTCGGACGTGTTGCCAGGCCCGTTGAGCCGGGCGAAGGCACTCGGAGCCGACGCTGTTTTTCAGGTTTCAGAAGAGAAATTGCCGGATGAGGCGTTTGATATCGTCTTTGAATGCTCAGGTGTTCCGGCCGCAATTTCTCCTCTGTTCAAAGCGGTCCGCAAGGCTGGAACGATCGTTCAGGTCGGTATGTTGCCGGACGAGGCGCGCCCGGTCAACCTTGCGGCCATGGTTTCCAAGGAAATTGATGTCCGCGGAAGTTTCCGGTTCTACAACGAGATAGATGACGCCGTTGTGATGCTCGCTGAGCACCCGGAGATCGAGAAGGTCATCACGCACGAGGTCCCCGTAAACGAGGCCGTGAAAGCCTTCGAGATTGCACGCAATTCAGAAGAGTCAGGAAAGGTTCTGATCGCGTTCTGACGCAGGACGGCCACTAATCACGATCGAAGACGATCTGAAAACTCGATAGGAATAGAAATGCCACATACATCCCCCGAAGGAGACGTCGCGTCGGCTGAGGTCAAGCCAACCGTCGTTCAGCGCACCGTGAAGGATCTAGTGCGTGCGGCCGTGTCTGGATGGCTCGGAACGGCCTTGGAATTCATGGATTTCCAGCTGTATTCACTGGCCGCCGCACTGGTGTTTGGCGAAGTTTTCTTTGCGAACGATAGCCCGGGAATTGCCGTGGTCGCTTCAATGGCCACATACGGCGTGGGATACATCGCACGCCCGCTGGGCGCATGGTACTTCGGCCGCTTGGGCGACAAGATTGGGCGTACGCACGTCCTGTTTGTCACTATCGCCCTGATGGGTATTGCAACCACGCTGATCGGTGCGCTTCCCACCTACCAGCAAGTGGGCTTCCTTGCGCCACTGCTCCTGGTGGTTCTCCGTCTGGTCCAGGGCTTCGGCGCTGGCGCGGAGATCTCCGGCGCAGGCGTGATGCTTGCTGAGTACGCGCCCGCCAAGAAGCGTGGACTCATCGCTTCCTTGGTGGCACTTGGAACAAACTGCGGCACACTTGGTGCGTCTGCATTGTGGGCTCTCTTGATTGGGGTGCTCGATGATCAACAGCTGCTCGCGTGGGGTTGGCGTATTCCATTCCTCGGCAGCTTCGTCATTATGCTTTTCGCCATTTGGATCCGGCTCCGGCTCAAGGAGAGCCCGGTATTCGAAGAGCGGGACGACGTCGTGGACGGCAAGGCACTGACAAAGGAAGAAACCAAGGCGCGTGCAGAAGCCGAGGGCGACGAGCGCATGATCGAAGCTCTCCATCAGCCGCAGAAGAAGGCGATCGCGGTAGCATTCTTGCTTCGCTTCGGACAGGCTGGTAACTCTGGAATCCTCCAGACGTACATGGCATCGTTCGTCACGGTGACACTCGCAATGCAGAAGTCGGTTGCCACCGAGATGGTGATGATTTCCTCGCTCGTCGCATTTATTACCGTGCCGGTTATTGGTTGGCTTGGCGATAAGGTGGGCCGCAAGCGGATGTACACAATCATGACGAGCATTACGCTGGTCCTCATCATTCCTACCATGATGGGTATTGCATCAGGACATCCGAACAAGCTGCTTATCAGCTACGTCATTCTGCACAACGTATCCGTTATGGCGCTTGCAGCAATGGAGAACTTGACTTTGCCAGAGATCTTCGGAGCGCGTAACCGCTACTCGCTCACTGCTGTGACGCGTGAGGTTGCCGCAATTTTTGCTACGGGCCTCGGCCCCATCATCGCTGCCGCCTTGGTTGCGGCGATGTCCGGATCGTGGATTCCGGTAGCGATTATGGTTGGCTTCTTTACGCTGTGCGCATTGGGAGCATCGATCTACATGCCAGAAGTCGCAGGGCGCGACCTGACGGATCCGCGCAGTGCACTCTAAGTAACAAGAACAATTGATAATTCAGCGGGAAGGCACACAGTGAGCATCGAGAAAGTGGACGTTATCGTCACGAGCCCAGGCAGGAACTTCGTAACGCTCAAGATAACCACGTCCGACGGGATCGTTGGATGGGGTGACGGGACGCTCAACGGGCGCGAGCTTGCTGTAGTTGCCTACCTGCGCGACCATGTTGGCCCCACTTTAATCGGCCGAAACGAAGACAATATCGAGGACACATGGCAGTACCTCTATCGCGGTCCATACTGGCGGCGTGGCCCTGTCACAATGGCATCGATCGCCGCAGTGGACATGGCGTTGTGGGATATCAAAGCGAAGAAAGCGGGCGTTCCACTTTACCAACTCCTCGGTGGTGCTTCGCGGAGCGGCCTGCGGGCGTATGTCCATGCGTCAGGGGCCACATATGAGGATCTGCTCGATGTAATCCGTGGCTACATGGCACAGGGCATCACTGCAGTTCGGGTTCAGACAGGGATCCCTGGGCTGGGGCAAGTCTATGGAGTGGCTTCCAGCAAACCCGGCGAAAAGTACAATTACGAGCCCGCGTTGCGGTCGGCCGATGGCACGGCCGCAACGCGGCCAGCCGAGGAGACGTGGGATTCGCGCGCATACCTCAACTACATGCCCGGAGTATTCAAGCGCCTGCGCGAAGATCTGGGTACGGAGATTCGCTTGTTGCACGACGGCCATCATCGGCTTACACCCATAGAGGCAGCACGTCTTGCGCGAGAGTTGGAACCGTGTGACCTGTTCTGGCTGGAAGATCCGACTCCTGCGGAAGATCAGACAGCTTTGAGGCTGGTCCGGCGCGCCTCGACAACGCCGCTGGCCACAGGCGAGGTTTTCAACTCAGTTTTCGATTACCAGACGCTCATCACGGAGCGGCTGATCGATTACGTGCGGTCCTCAGTGACTCACGCAGGCGGTGTGACGGGCCTCAAGCGCATCCTGGATTTCGCTGGGATTTATGGAATCAAATCAGGGATTCACGGGCCTACTGATGTTTCCCCAATCGGGATGGCTGCTGGGCTGCATATCGACATGGCAATCCACAACTTCGGCATCCAGGAGTACATGCCGCATAGCGAAGAGACCCTGAAGGTATTCCACACGTCGTACACATTCAAGAACGGATTCCTGCATCCTGGCGATACTCCGGGCCTTGGAGTGGAACTTGATGAGGAATTAGCAGCCGCATACCCATATACCGCCGCCTACCTTCCGGTTAATAGGCTCACTGACGGCACGATGTACGACTGGTGATACGGAGAAAGGTGAAAACGATGTTGACCAGCGAACTGACGGCAGCGGAGAAAGTGATACCCGTGGTCGTCGTCGATAACGCCACTGAAGGTGCTCACGTAGGTGAAGCCTTGCTTGCCGGCGGAATCCACACTGCGGAGGTAACATTCCGGACAGCCGGCGCAGAAGCAGCGATACGCGAGATGGTGAAAATTTCCGGCCTCACGGTAGGGGCAGGAACGGTGATCAACAAGGAACAAGCACACCGGGCGATCGACGCCGGCGCGACCTACGTGGTGTCCCCGGGGTATTCGGACGATGTGATCGATGTGTGCCAAGAAGCGGGGATTCCGGTGATTCCCGCCTGCACAGACGGATCGTGGATCATGCGGGCGATAGCGCGCGGCATTGACATCGTGAAGTTTTTCCCGGCAGAAGCCATGGGCGGGACGAGCGCTATTAAGGCGCTCTCAGCCCCCTTCCCACAGATTGGTTTCATACCCACGGGGGGAGTCAACAAGGCGAATCTGGCCGAATATCTGGCCATTCCAGCTGTCAAGGCATGCGGCGGATCATGGATGGTCAAAAAAGATCTCATCAAAAATGGCAGTTGGGAACAGATTTCGGCCTTGTCGCGCGAAGCGGTTGAGATAGCAAAGGACATCACACGATGAGCACCGGAAGCCCACAAGAGAATCCAGTTGTGCCGCGAAACGCAAACGAATGCGAGTTCGACATCGTCTCGCTTGGAGAAGTGATGCTTCGCCTGGATCCTGGCGAGAGCCGTATCCGGACGGCGCGGCGCTTCGACGTGTGGGAAGGCGGCGGCGAATACAACGTGGCGCGGGGGCTGAGCCGCTGCTTCGGCAAGCGGGCTGGCGTAGTGACTGCCCTTGCGGATAATGAAGTGGGGCACCTCATTGAAAACATGATCTTGGCGGGCGGAGTCAATACGTCCCTGGTCACGTGGAAACCTTTCGATGGTGTTGGGCGCGTTGTGCGAAACGGTTTGAACTTCACAGAACGCGGTTTCGGCGTGCGCGGTGCGGTAGGCGTGTCTGATCGGGGTACCACAGCGATCTCCCAGCTGGCTCCAGAAGAAGTGGATTGGGATGACCTCTTTGGACGGCGCGGCGTGCGGTGGTTCCACACCGGCGGAATTTTCGCTGCCTTATCCGAGACGAGCGCACGAACAGCACGGGTAGCGATGGAAACCGCTAAGCGTTACGGCACGATCGTTTCCTACGATCTGAATTACCGCCCCTCTCTTTGGAAATCCATCGGAGGAGTGGAAAAGGCCCGCGAAGTGAATCGCGAACTGGCGCAATTTGTGGATGTCATGATCGGAAACGAGGAAGACTTCACGGCTTCGCTAGGATTCGACGTAGACGGGGTGGACGCGAACCTATCAAAACTGGACACCTCCGCATTCGAACGGATGATCGGACGTGTGAGCAGCGAATATAAGAACTTCAAGGTGATCGCCACAACCCTGCGGCAAGTCCGTACAGCTACGTTGAATGATTGGGCGGCCGTGGGCTGGTCACGCGAAAGTGGATTTGTTCGCTCCGTGCAACGCCCCAACCTGGAGATCCTCGACAGAGTGGGAGGGGGCGATTCGTTCGCGTCTGGGCTAGTGTACGGCTTGCTCGAAGGAAAGGGCCTCCAAACGGCAATCGAGTATGGGGCCGCGCATGGAGCCTTGGCGATGACGACGCCCGGTGACACGTCTATGGCCACGTTGGCGGAAGTGGAACGTCTTGTTTCAGGTGGAAGCGCACGCGTCCAGCGCTGACCAGTGTGGCGGGTCAAGTTACTCACGTGGCAGGTTCAATGCTCACGTGCACATACGGCTCAAAGAAGAGGTAAAAATGGAACAGCTCAGTAGGAAGAACTTCCCTCACGAACTTCAGGTGGGGGCAAGCGCTCCGGCAGAAACAGGCATAGTCCACATTGGGCTTGCCCAATTCCACCGCGCACACGCGGCGGTCGCGACTGCCCAGGCATTGGAGGCAGAACCGGGCCCGTGGGGCATCGTGGGGGTGGCCAGCCACAACCACAAGATTGTGGATGCCATGCAAAAGCAGGATGGGCTGTATTCAATTCTCCAGCTCACCCCGCACGGCGAATCGGTGCAAGTTGTTGACGTTCACCGCAAGTTCTTGGTGGCGGCGGATGATCCGCAGGCCGTCATTGATGCGATTGCGCAGCCGCAACACAAGATTGTGACAATTACAGTTTCCGAGCACGGATACCACAAGGATCCGCGCACGGGCGATCTGAACCTGGAAGATCCGGAAGTGAAGGACGACGTCGCCGGGAATCCGCCTGTCACGACGATCGGCTTGATCGCGCGCGGCCTGGAGAAGCGGTTCAAGGAATCTGGCGCGCCAATCACCATCTTGTCCTGCGACAACGTGCAGAGCGCGGGAACGCAGACGCACATGCTGGTGCTGCAGTTCTTGAAAGCAGCCGGTGCACCTGACGAGCTCACGCAATGGATCGAGAAGTCTGTTACCTTCCCGAACTCCATGGTTGACCGTATCGTTCCAGGAACCACAGATGCCACGCGCGAGGCCGTGGAACGCATTGCTGGATTCCACGACGACGTCCCGGTTCCCGCCGAAGAGTTCACGATGTGGGTGATTGAAGACAAGTTTGCCGCAGGTAGGCCCGCATGGGAGCACGCCACCGGAGTGATCTTCTCCGATGAGGTTGAGAAGTACGAAGTAGTGAAGTTGCGGCTGTTGAACGGTTCACACTCGTTGATCTCGTATCTGGGTGGCTTGGACGGGCGGGATACGATTCCTGCATCTCGCACCCAGCCTTTTGTGGAAGAATGCGTGCGGAACGCACTGTACGATGAGTATCTGCCATCGATCGATTTGCCGCACGGATTCGATCCGGATGCCTATATCGCGCAGCTCTTCGAGCGTTGGACTAACTTCTCCCTGGGGGACAAGACAGCTCGCGTGGGCTCTGACGGATCCGTGAAACTGCTGCAGCGCATTCCTGAGCCGTCAATTCGGTTGCTCAAGCAGGGAATTATGCCACAGCAGATGGCTCTTACTGCAGCTGCCTGGATCTGCTGCGTGTGTCCGCCAGCAGGATTTGCCCCGGGCGCCATCGCGGATGCCATGGTAGAACCCAAGCGTGATGCGCTCCGAGCAGCAGTTGAGGCGGCCGGTGCGCAGACCACGCGCGACCACGTCATGGCAATCATGCGTGGCGGATTCTTCCCGGACGATCTTGTTCAATATGACGCCTTCAACGAGCGCGTTGCAGAATTGGCCGACATCATCGTGACGAAGGGTGTTCGCTCCGCGGCCGCAGAAGCGTGCAGAACGCGGCTCGCAAAGTTCTGACGGGCTCATTCGGGAAGTCCTGGCTGGCACATTTCCGCAGCTGGCAGATTCAAAAGGCCAGCAGGTTCGGTGATACGGCTGGCGAGTTCTGCGTGGCGGTAGCTGATTACGCAAAGATGGCTAGCACGTTGCGGCGGGATTGCTCATACTGGTGTGTGGGGGATAGACGGTAGGGGAGGTTGCTCAGTAAGTGGCCTCCCTTACCGCATTTGAGCCATTGTGGTTTACATATCTTGGCCGCGCGCCGCCGCCCGGGGCACGTGAGGTTTCCGCGCGGGGTCGCGGAACTCGAGGGGGATTGCGGAACTCTAGATTGTAGGTAGTGGCGCGGGGTCGCGGAACAGTAAGTAACCGTGCGGGGTTCGATTTGCAGGGTCTTGTGTCAGTATGCAAAAAACTGGGCGGCGACGTCGTGCGGTACTTCCTGCCATGCCGGGCCCTTGGGGTATCCGGCGGATGCACCCAGCGACCGCAGCTCTTGAATGACGTAAGTGATGAGGGTATTGATATCCCGCAACTGATCAAGCTCGATCCGCATGATCCTCCAGCCCGCGCGCGTCAGCTTTCTTTGGCGTTCCACAAAGTGGCGTTCACGCGATGTGACTTTCTTATAGCCATCGAATTCCACGATCACGCGCTCGGCCACAAGGCAGGCATCGCCGAAAAAAGTTTCTCCATCCACCGCGACAGGCTGCTGCACTACAACATTGGCGCCGCCGGAGGCGGTGTTCCAGAGTACCGTCTTCAAGATCCACAAGATCGCAGCTTCTCCGGGGGATTCAATACCGCCGCTGGCAATGTCTATGACAGCACGAGCTCGGTGGGTATGCGGTAGATGTGGGTGCTGTTCAAGAAGTGCTGCAATG
Source organism: Ancrocorticia sp. (assembly GCA_022648165.1). Lineage (GTDB taxonomy): Bacteria > Actinomycetota > Actinomycetes > Actinomycetales > Actinomycetaceae > Changpingibacter. The sequence goes on along the minus strand of JALCLX010000006.1, from coordinate 32,694 downwards.
TGGGCCTTCGCCGCCGATTCGCCTTCGCGGGAGGCTGTGAGATCGCGGCGATCGAATTCGCTTAGGCGGCGCAGGATCCCGGAAGTTGCAACGACTGCAGCGAGTGGATGAAGAAATCGCGCGCAGTCAATGGCGATCTGCGGCAAGGACGCAGTCACCGCACCACGACGAGCTACGGTTTCCGTTGTTGTTGCAACTGCTCGCGATGTTCGCTCAGTAGACGCGCGAATGATGATTGATGAAAGCGGAACTTCAGGAAGATGAGTTCTGGCAGTTCCGTTGCTTGAACTGGTTCGGTATGTAACCGGTGGAATACGGTTCCAGGTGGGAAGATCGTGGATGATTAGCGCGCTTTCCAATGTCAATGCTGGAGGTTCATTGGCGTTGATTGCCGCTGGGGCAAGGCTGCGTGCTAATGCGACTAACCGTGCCAGAACCCAGGGGCTCTCGTGTGGATTGAGTAATGCCGCTGGTAGATAGACGCCCCTGCGTATTCGGATTAGCTGCTCGAATTTCCGTAGACGTGTTGGTGTTTGCCTGTCCAGTAGGACTAGATCGTGAGTTGTCAGTTCCATACCTTGATTGAGCCACGATTATGCCACTTCATGTGTAGCTTATCGACAGTCGTGGATACGCCGGGGTGACAACTGTGGATACGCCATAGGTGATTTGGGGCGGGGGCAGAGAGTGGGCACAGCGGGCGCGGCGGCTGGGAACGGGCAGCGGGCGCGGCGGCTGGGAACGGGCAGCGGGCGCAGTCAGCGGGCGCAGTCAGCGGGCAGGCCGAGCGGGGAAAGACAGTGGGCACAGCTCGTGGGAACAGGAAAGGGCTAACAAGCCCGCGCAGGTGTAACAAGTTCCCCGTCCGCTTTCAGTCACTTTGTTAGCACACGAACAAGTCCACTTAGGCGCGATAACGCCGCACACAAGCGCGATAACGAGTGGGGGCCGTACAAGTGGGGGCCGTACAGTAGGCGGCCCCAACCCACATCACATTCAGTATCGCTACTTCCCGATCGCGGCGACGGCGGCCCCGTCATCTTGTACGGCAGAAGATTCCGGCTGGTTTTCCGTATCAGTTCCGCGCCACTTGGCAATGAACTCCATCAAGTGGTAGACGATGACGGCGGCGAGTGTGCCGAGTGCGATTCCGTTGAACACCACGTTGCCGAAGTGGAGCTGGAAATCTGCGATGCCGATGATCATGGCAACTGCGGCGGAGAATTGATTGACGGGCTTGGCGAAGTCAACGCGATTGTCGATCCAGATCTTTACTCCGATCAGACCGATCAAGCCGTAGAGCGCCACGGTCACGCCGCCAAGAACTCCCGCAGGAATTGACTTGATGAGCCAGCCGATCTTCGGCGAAAAGCTGAGCAGCAAGGCCATCCCGCCGGCAGCCCAATAGGCGGCAGTGGAATAAACGCGGGTCGCTGCCATCACGCCAATGTTCTCGCCATAGGTGGTGGTTCCGGAACCTCCGCCGAATCCAGCGAGGATCGTGGAGATGCCATCAGCGAGTAGCGCACGCCCGGTCAACGGATCGGTGTCGCGGTTAGTCATGAGGCCAACGGATTTCACGTGCCCTACGTTCTCGGCTATAAGAACGAGCACTACGGGTAAGAACGCAGGTAGCAGCCCCCACAAGGAAGAATCGGTGAAAGGATTTCCCGGTGCGTGGAATTCGGGCAGGCCGATCCACGCTGCTTCCTTGACTGGGGTGAAATCAATTTCGCCCATGAATGCGGCCACGATATAGCCGATAGCCACGCCAATCACGATGGACAACCGGCCGATCAAACCGCGGAAGAACACCGTAATGAGGAGGATCGCCAGCAGGGTGACGCCCGCGATGATAGAAGAGCGCACGGGATTTGCACCTTCGACGCCGCCGCCTTCCCAGTTGGTTTTGACGGCAGGTGCCAGGTTGAAACCGATGAGGGCAACCACGGTACCCATGACAACGGGTGGCATAAGCGCGTTGATCCAGCCGGTGCCCCACTTGATGACAATCAACCCGATCAGTGCAAAAAGCACGCCGGTGGCGAGTATCCCGAAGGATGCGCGGGCCAGGCCTTCGGCAGTAGGGGCGCCGCCATCCATATGAGCAGCTGTGGCGGCACTGATGGGTGCGATGAAAGCAAATGACGACCCAAGGTAGCTAGGCAGCCTGTTCCCTGTGATGACGAGGAACAGCAATGTGCCCAAGCCGGAAAAGAACAGGGTGGCTGTTGGGCTGAAACCTGTGATGAGTGGTACCAGGAATGTGGCGCCGAACATGGCGACGACGTGCTGTGCACCAAATCCGATCGTGCGTCCCCATGTGAGGCGCTCTTCGGGGAGGACGATTTCGTTGGGATTGACGTTCTTGCCGTTGCCGTGCAACTTCCAGTGCATGACCATGGGGGTCTCCTCAAGGGTGTGGCGTGTGCGGTTGCCACTGAGAGAGTCTAGACGGCATGGCCCACTTACTGAGACGCTTCTCCGGGTTTCTGGCTCGAAATCATCCATATTGTGGGCAAGCTCATGCGTGTGGGTAACTTTAGAAAGTCCCGTTCTTCATGAGAACTTCGAATCCCCATTCGGAGTACACCTCGGTCCACTGGCCGCCGTACTTTTCATGTGCCCATACCGTGGAGTCGAGTGTCAGATCGTCCTCCGAGTGGTCGGGACTTCGCACGATGGTATCAACTTGGGCTTCGCCCACACTGCCACTCCAGTAAACGGTGTTGCCTGGAACGAGGTACGCCAGGAGAGTCAGATCCGATACAACAATTCTGCCGGTCCCCACGGCGGCCAGTGCACCCCGGGCGCCTTCTGAGCGGGCCGACGACGTCGTCACCTGGCCGCGGACCAGATTCTCCATTGGTCCGGCGGTGAAGAACATGGCCAGTGAGCTGACGAGTGCTATGGAGACAGCTGCCGCGCTGACCTTCTTGCGCCATGATTCGCGAAGGCGGGGACGGGCTTTGATACGAAGGACGCCGTCGATCAGTGCGAGTGTGGCAATTGGCATGAGGACGGCGGAATAGTGCCATTCCCAACCCCAGTAATACTGAACATTACCGGCGAATCGCCAGGCGAGCGTGGGCAGCATCAACCACCACAAAGGGCTTGCAAGCCCTGCAACGCCAAGGGCGAAGATAAGCAAGCCCACCGTGACGATTTTTTGGCCAGGCCCCAAAAGGTTGATGAAGAAACCGAGCATCCCACCGACGGTCTGTTCCGTTTCGCCAACGTTGTTGGTGTAATCCCACGTTCCATGAGGGTTCAACAGTGGCAAGATGATCATCGTTGCGGCGACAAACCAGAAAATTCCCCATGTGATGAAGGCGAGCCCCGGGGTGGAACTGTGTTCCATGATTGTTCGGCGGAGGGACTTCCAGGAGCGCAACGGGAATGGGACGATGGCGCCGCCGGGCCGTGTGCTACCCGGCTGTGCGGTTTGCGCAGATTGTTCCACCTCCATACGGGCGGATGTGTGCCCCCACGCAGTCCACAGGAGAAGCAGACCGAACATCGCAACTGTGAGTCCGAGGTCTTCTTTTACGAAAACGAGGAGTCCAAGAAGAATAGCACCGCGCCGGTGGTGGCCTTCGAGCCACGCAACCAAGCCGAATGCCAAAAGGGGAACGGCGAATGCGATTTCGTGGAATTGTGCGGACACGGCCTCAGTGAGTCCCCAGCTGGTGGCGTAGGCGACGCCAGCTAGTGTGCCCCAAAGGGCGCCGAGCTTGGTGCGCCCGTATCGTGTGATAGGAACGGCTGACCATCCGAAGAGCAAAGATTGCAGGATCAGCAGCGTGAGCCCGGAAGGAAACAACCGAAAGAGAGGCCCGAGCACAAACAAGAGTGGGTGGAAATGATCGCCCAACAGGTTGAAGCCGGGGCCTTTGATATCAACGATCGGCGCGTTGAGGTGAGCGTATTGCTGTGCTAGTTCAGTAAAAATGCCGAGATCCCATGAAGGAACCAGAAAAGCATTCCATTGCGCAATGTTGTACGTGATATATAACGTGGCAGTGAGTACGCCGACGGCCCAGGCGACCAGATCGGGGTGCCACCGGGCAAAGATCCGAGGTGTATGAGTCACGCTTGATGATGGTATTGCAGAAATCTGGACGTCTTCTTGGAGGTCCGCAGGCGCTCGTTCTGCCATTAGATCACGTCTCTGCGTTGGCATACTCGCATCGCAATCCAGCCGAGTGGTACGCGGCCCCAGAACGTCACCAGGCGGTAGAGCAGCGCAGTTGAGAAGGCGATGGAATAGGGAACCCGCGCAAGGGTAAGGCCGCCCGTCAGCGCGGCTTCTACAGGGCCAATTCCGCCGGGCGAGGGAACCATTGAGCCAACCGTGTTCGATACCAGGTATGTGACAACTAACGTTATGAGCGGTAAGTGGTAACCGAAGGCCGCGAGGCTGGCTCCGAACGCGCCAACGAATCCTGCGGTTTGGATGAGGGATCCGAGGAATCCGTATGCGATACGCCCTGGATGGGTGCCGAGCCAAACGATCCGAGGCCAGATTTGGTTGAGGGTTGGGCCGACTTTCTTCATGATCCATACACGCAACGGGCGGATGAAGAGCACCGCGGCTGCGAACGCCACGAGTACCGCTAGAACGATGAGGATCGTTTGCGAAGGAATTGAGAATGATCCCATGTCGCCAGTCATGAGGCCGACGAGCAGGAGCAACCCCAAAGTTGTGATGAACTGAGCGACTTGCACCAGCGACACAGTTGCTACGGCAACCGGGGTTTTGACCCTGTTTTTATACAGGAAGCGCAGGTTGAGCGCTGCGGGTCCAATACCGGCAGGTGCCACTAGCCCCACCAGAGACGCGGCCATCTGGACTAGGAACGTATCCCACAGGTTGAGGCGTTCCGCAGTGTACGCCTGAAGCACCATGGCTGCGCCCAGATAGGTCGTGAGGCCAATGGCGAATGCACCGACCATCCACAAGGGGCGTGCATATGAAAGAGTCTCTTTGAGTTCGTCGAGATTGATCGAGACAAGGAGCAGGTATACGGCGACGAGACCGATAGAAACGGTGAGAACTGTTTTGACGGAGAAACGCCGCACTTGCGCGAGTTCAACGTCACTTGTTTCAGGGACGGTGGCAGCGAGAGCGTCTCGTAGTGCCTGAAGTTCCTTCTTGTCAGCAAAGTCGTGGAGGGTGCGCGCCGGCAGAATCGCCTTTTGTAGAATGGGCGCGAGTGAAAGGATCTGGTCTAAGGGGAGGCACCGCTGTGCGGATGCGACGGCGCGATCCACGCCTACGCGCGATGCGATGAGCGCCAGCGCCTGCGCCATATCGATTCTCCGGGCCATTTCGGTAGCGGCAACGCTTCCGTTCTCCCAATGCAGTATGCGGATCTTATCGTCGTGTAAGGCCACTGTGTCTGCGGTGAGATTTCCGTGGCTGATGCCGCGCAAGTGCGCCTGTTGCAGAGTGTCCCACAGTTGGTCGAGTGCTGCATCGGGTATCTCATCGGCAGTGTAGTGCGACAGGGCATAGGAACCTTCCACTTCGTAGGAAAGCAGCATAGACGCTTCGCCGCTGGCTACCCGGACGTCTTGGGCAGGAGCTAAACCGGCCTGGATAGCGGCATACGTCATGAGAGCCATTCGGTCTGCTGTGGCCTCAATCGTGTTTTCTACCTTCCGTGTGGTGGTGGTCATGACGATCTTTTTCCACGCTGCGGCTAGTACACCAACGATTTGCCGATCCGCATCTACGAAAGCGATGTGATATGCCTTGCCATCTGCCGTTACGGCCAGATAGTTTCGTGATGCATTGATACCAAGTGGTGGGTGCCAGGTAGCGAGGAGTTCCTCGCGGAGCTTTGAGGCGTTGATGGCGTTGTTCAGCGCGAACGTGGTGGTATCGGAGCCTTCAAATTCCTCAAGGACATCGTCCTCATCCCCAGGTTCAGCGGAATCAGCGGCGTGATGTGCCTGCGATGAGTTTTTGCGTGACGGCATTTTTTCGCCAACAAATGAGGAACTCGCCTTCTTGAATAGTTGCTGGATTTGCTCCAAACCGAAGCGGTCCACGAAACCCAATGGCGCCGTCGTCGTGGTATCCCATGCGTATAACGGCACGTCGTTGGGCAGCTCATCAATGCGAACAATCTGTGTGGCGTCTAAGCCTGCACGGCGCACCGTTGCCACGAGGTTTGCGCCTGTGGCGCGTTCGGGCACGTCGCCAGCGATGTAGCGCGCTAGCTGGCCAGCAAAGATACCCAAGAATACCGTAATGAGTGCGCCTGGAAGCGACTGGTTGCCTTTGAGCACCGAAAGAATGAGGGCAATTGTGAGAAGTGGCCATCCCCACGAAGTTGCCTTCCACGCCTTTTCTGTGCTGGCAACAGTCAACAGTGCAGAAATCACGGCAACGTAGGGCAGCAGACGGATGAAGGCTTGTTCTTCCAGGGAATCCGCAAGCTGTTCGGTCAACGGCGAGATCGGAAAGTATTTCTCAAAGAACCAGGCCAATGCATAAGCCATCGCCACCGCGGAAAGGGCGGAGATGATGGCCGTGGCGAGCGTGCGCCAGCGCCGGTGCCACATCAGATCAATGAGGATCATGGCAGGCAGAACGAAGCTGAGCAAACCTTCCAAGAAATTGATGGGCACCAACAGCACTGTTTCGAGTATGCGGGCCGTGGCGTTCTGCACGTCGTGGGTGAAGGCAAGTGTTGTGGAACGCCCATAAATTGCCAGGAGCATCACCAAGATGATGGCAATGAGAGCAATGGCAGCTTGGTAAAGGTCGCGCGGGTGGCGCACCCAACGCACGGCTTCGTCAACAAGCAGGACACGGCGGCGGGGACCCGCGGCGGGCCCCGCGCGTCCAGAATCCTCCTGCCGCACACCATCAGGTTGTGCAGGCGCTCCTGAATGCTCCTCAGTCACACGAAGCAGTCTACGGGTTCATCAGCGGGATTTCAGGTTACGCATTGCGTAAACGCAGCGAGTTGAGCACCACAATCACGGACGAACTGGCCATGGCTGCGGCGGCAATACCGGGTACGATCACGCCGCCCACCGCCAGTGGGATGGCAATCACGTTGTAGCCGAACGCCCACGCCAGATTCTCTTTGATGATGTGCAATGTGCGGGCGGAGATCCGCAGCGCGGATGCGATGGCGCGGACATCCGAATTCACGATTGTGATATCGGATGCAGCTTTCGCAACGTCCGTACCCGAACCCATAGCAATAGAAAGATCTGCGCCCGCAAGTGCTGCGGCATCGTTGACGCCGTCGCCCACCATGGCAACCCGGTGGCCACCCTTTTGGAATGCGGAGACGACGTCAAGTTTCCCGTCAGGGAGAACCCCGGCGCGTACGTCCGAGATACCGGCCTGGTTTGCGATCACGCGTGCTGTTGCCTCGTTATCGCCCGTCACTAGTACGGGAGTGAGCCCGAGGTGCGTAAGTTCGGAGATCGCCTCTTTGCTTTCAGGGCGCAACGTATCGCGCACGCCCACCACACCGACGACGTCGCTTCCCTTCGCAATCACCACGGCTGATGCGCCCGAGGCCGCAACGGAGTGGGCGGTTTCTGCGATATTGGATGTCTCAACGCCGTTTTCTGAGAGCCACCGAAGTGTTCCGGCACGGCCGAGTTCATTGTCAGGAAATACTGCGGAGACGCCATTGCCAGGATGGGCGCGGAATCCGGTAACTGTGGGGATTTCTAGCGCGCCGTGGCGTGCCGAACGGACGATTGCGGCGGCAATGGGATGCTCCGAACCGGCCTCTAGTGCGGCGGCTGTGGCAAGAACGTCGTGTTCTGTGAATCCGGGTGCGGGTTTCACGATGTCTGCGCTCATGACGCCCGTTGTGAGCGTACCCGTCTTGTCCAGCAAGATCGTATCGACAGAGTGGGCGCCTTCCAGTACTTCCGGCCCGGAGATCAGGATGCCAAGCTTTGATGCCCGCCCAGAACCCACAAGGAGCGCGGTGGGTGTTGCGAGCCCCAGCGCGCACGGGCATGCCACCACGAGCACGGTTATTGCGCTGGTCAGCGCCATTTCTAGGGTGTTCCCGACGAGGAGACGCACGATCAAAGTAAGCAGCGCGATCGTCATGACGCCCGGAACGAAGATAGACGATATTTTATCTGCAAGGCGCTGGATCGGGGCCTTGCCCGCCTGCGCTTCGGTCAAGAGCCGGCCCATCTGGGCCAGTGTGGTTTCTTCGCCCACGCGTGTAGCTTTTACCGTGAGGGAGCCGAATGTGTTGATCGTTGCACCCGTGACGGTATCGCCTTCGGCGACGTCAACGGGTACGGACTCTCCGGTGAGCAGCGAGGCATCAACGGCAGAACGGCCAGCGACGACGACGCCGTCCGTGGCCACCTTTTCTCCCGGTTTCACCAGGAAGTGATCTCCAACTGCCAGTTCTGCTGCGGGAATGATCTCATTGACGGCGGTGCCGTCCGCACGCTGCACGCGCGTGGCCGAGTCTGCTCCCAGCGAGAGCAGCGATCGAAGTGCGTCGCCCGCACTGTGCCGGGATCGGGCTTCGAGCCATTTTCCAAGCAGGAGGAAAGCGACGATCATCGCTGCCGATTCGAAGTACAGGTGAGGTTCGATGGCATGCGCCAAACCGTGAATCCCCGTCATGTGCATCGTGTAGCCGATGCGGCCAGCGCCGCCCCATAGGAGCGCCCACAAGGAGTATCCCATGGATGCTAATACACCCAGTGAGACCAGGGAATCCATAGTGGTAGAGCCGTGGCGGCCAGCGCGAAACGCCTGCCTGTGGAATGGCCAGCCGCACCAGAAAGCCACGATCAGCGTCAGGGCCGCAGTTGCCCACTGCCATCCGCGGAACTGGAAGGACGGAACCATCGACACTGTCACGATAGGAACTGTGAGGATGATCGCCACCACGAAGCGGCGCCACAGATCCGCAACGCGCTCTGCGGCGGCGCGCTGGGCGGCCTTTTCCACTTCCTCGGGATCCACGCCTGTATCAACGGCTTGGCGTGTGCCGGATTCGTCTACTTCTGTACGCCGGATGATGGATGCGCCGTACCCGGCTTTCTGTACGGTTTCGATCAGTTCTTTGTCAGAGATCGCCGCATCGGATAGTTCAATATGAGCTTGCTCAGTAGCGAGATTGACCACAGCCCTCACTCCCGGCATCTTGTTGAGCTTCTTCTCAACACGCGCCACGCATGAAGCACACGTCATCCCTGATACTGCAAGGTCAACTTCTCCTTCTGGTGCCGACTTGATATCAAATGCGGGAGCTGCGCTTGTCTGGTCCATTATCGAGAGATCGATTCCACTGTGTAGTTGCCGGCTTCGTCGATTGCCTCGCGAAGTTGATCATCTGCGATGTCGTGATCCGAATAGACAACCGCCTTGGAGATGCCACCCTTGTTGAGCGTCACTACCACATTGTCAACGCCGTCGAGCGCCGTCAGTTCGTCAGTCACGTGCTGCACGCAGTGGCCGCATGTCAGGCCTTTCAGATCCAGTTCGATAGTGCGATCAAATGCCATGAGTACTCCTCACTTTGGCACTCCCACGCCTCGCAGCGCGCGAGTGAGTATTATCTAACCTGTCTTTGAAACATACGCTCAGACCGTTGGTTTTATTCCATACGGGTGCGTTATTCGCCTTCGAGGAAGGAGCGCAACCATTCGGGGGTATGCTCCGCAGAACGCGGGAACGCCGTTATCTCCTTACTCCATGCCTCGTGAGTAACCGCGTCAGCCCATGGAGGAGCGTCTGTGGTATTGAGCGTCACATTTGCAGTGCCTTCCGGGGTGAACTGGAACAGCATCGAAAACGGGGCGCCTTCATTTGGCTTTGCCAGATTCCGCTTGATTTGCCGCGCATAGTGCAAGGTGGCGGTGGGGACGAGGCGAAGCGGTATGAGGTGATCGCCATTTTCGCCCTCATGTGGGTCTGCATCATTCGCAGGTGGTATCGTGGCCGCCGCTGAGAAGTGGATCTGATCGCCAATCATCTGTATGAGGAACCGCAGGTGGCGCCACCCATCGGGTGCCACGGCAGCGAGCAGCGTCAGGATGTCTGTGACCAACGATTGCGTATCGGTGTTGTCGCGAATGCGGGCCGAGTGGATGGTGATTGCGGGGCGCTGGGTGACGTCCCATGTGGCAGGCCGCCCTTCACGCGATATGCGTTCGGTGACGTCGTCGATCGGCACGATCGCGGTATGAATGCCCTGCGCGTATCGGCTGAAGCCGGATGCTGCTGCGGCTGGTGCGTCCAGGAGCATGGCGCACACCTGAGCCTTCGTGGCTTTGATCGAGTTCGGGCTGTCGGAGAGCTGGCGCAAGATGCGCACCGGGATCGAATGATAGCGGCCCTGTGCCTGGAACTCGAATACGTCAAGGCCTTCGTGATACGCAATTCGCTTTGCCCACAGCCCAGTTGGCAGCGGTTCGAAACCTTCTTCTGGCGGTTTGCCGGGAGCCACGATGGTCACTGCCGTGAGTGTTCCCGTGTCCTTATCCACTTCCACATCGACCGGAGCTAAGCCCCACGGGCGCAGCGTGACTGGCCCTATGAACTGCGAGGGTACGCACGCCTTGAATTTTCCGGTTCTTACCGTTTCCCAGCCCCATGCGACCCCGTGGTACACGCCGCGCAGCTCGGGTTCTGATATACCTGGATAAAACCGCCACAGTTGTGTGCCGTTGGTCAAGCGTGCTGGTTCCACCCACATCAGGGGTGTGGAAATATCGTTCACTTTTGCTACGCCTGAGCCGTCAAATGGCGGTGCCTCTATGATCCCGCCAAGAAAGGCTTGCGGATCCATAGGGCCAACGGCCTGGCGGGCCTGTACAAAAGGACCGGAGGGCACGTGCAGAATGTCGATCGGTTTGTCCGGAGAGAAAGGCGAACCGGGCATGTCGCAATTTAAGAGCGTAATGAGGTCCGCAACATCTGTGATATCGACGACGTCGGCAGCGTTGACTGCGAAACCACCGAAGAAATCGAAACCATTTTCTAGATATGATTTCGCCTGCGCTGGAGAAACTGCCAACTGATAGTGGATCACCGTTCTCACTCTTTCGTGCAATCTGGCTCCGCGTTCTCGCCGTGGCCGCCGGGTCTCTTCTCCAAGCCCAACTGCTCAATTGCGGCATCGCCGCCCTCAATCTCCAGCCGGGCTTCCCTTCGATTCTGCATAATACGGCGAGCTATCCACCACGCGAGCAGGATAACTGCGCCGCCCACAACGATACGCGAAAGCACACCAACATAGTTTTCGACGACGCCCCAATTCGCACCCAGCGCGTAGCCTGCGAAAATCAGTATCGTGTTCCAAATCGCGGAACCTAGCGTTGTGAGCAGCGTGAACTTTGCCGCGTTCATTCTGGTCACGCCAGCGGGTATAGAGATCAGCGAGCGGAAGATTGGAATCATACGGCCGAAGAACACGGTCCATGCGCCGCGGCGATCAAAAAATGCTTCCGTACGGATGACGTCTGATTCCTTCACAAGAGGCAGTGCCCGCATGAACCTCCTGGTTCGTTCACGGCCCAAAAGCGCACCGATCGCATACAACGCCCACGCACCCACGATCGATCCGCCCGTACACCACAAAATCGCTTCCACAAGCGTGAAGGAACCACCTGCACCCGCCGTGAAGCCAGCTAATGGCAGGATGATCTCTGATGGAAGTGGAGGGAATACGTTTTCCAGCGCTATGAGGAACCCTGCTCCGAATCCTCCCAATGCGTCCATGATGCGTACCGCCCATGCGGCGATTCCGTCAAGTTGGCTCGCTGCATCGGCACTCGATGCGACAAAAACGGGTATCAGTGCGGTAAACAGGGCTACTCCCTCACGTCAAGAAACGCTCTTTCACTTCAAGAAAAGGCTCATTCACTCTAAAAAGATTCATTCACTCAAAAAATCGACAAGCTTTGAAGCGAGTCCAGTGTAGCTGGCGGGCGTCAACGCCTGCAGCCGCTCCTCTACCTCCTGTGGGAGGCCAAGACTTGCGATGAAAGCGTGCATATCCTCTGTGGTCACCCGCCGCCCACGCGTCAGCTCCTTCAAGCGCTCGTATGGATTCGCCATACCGGTAGCACCGGCGATCTGCGCGGCGCGCATTGCTTGTTGTATGGGTTCTGCAAGGACTTCCCATGAGGAATCAAGATCGGCTTGCAGCCGCACCGGATTCGGGTCAACTCCGGCGATCCCGCGGCGCAGATTATCGATGGCGAGCAGCGAATGCCCTAGCGCTACGCCAATATTGCGCTGCGTGGTGGAATCCGTCAGATCCCGTTGCATCCGCGAGGTGACGAGTGTTGCCGCGAGTGACTCTAACAGAGCAGAGGAGATTTCAAAATTGGCCTCCGCGTTCTCAAAACGTATGGGGTTCACCTTGTGTGGCATGGTTGATGAACCGGTGGAGCCTTGCGCCGCCAGGTTCTGATGAAAGTAGCCCATCGAAATGTAGGTCCAGAAATCGGTGGCAATGTTGTGGGCAATACGGTTGAAGTGGGCCACATCCGCATAGAGATCAGCTTGCCAATCGTGGGGTTCGATCTGCGTAGTCAGCGGATTCCACGTGAGCCCCAGGCTCTCTACGAATTTCCGCGATAACGCTGGCCAGTCTGCGTTGGGAACTGCGACGACGTGTGCGCCGAACGTGCCGGTAGCGCCATTCAACTTGCCCAAGTATTCCGTTGCCTCGATGCGGCGCAACTGCCGCCGCAGCCGCGCGGCAAAAACGGCCATCTCCTTACCCAAAGTGGTGGGGGTTGCCGTTTGACCGTGCGTGTGCGCCAGCATCGGCTGGCTGGCGTTCTGATGCGCCAGCTCGGCCAGGGTATGTGCGAGCGCATTCGCTGCGGGGAGCCACACGGCTTCCATAGCACCCTGGATCACTAAAGCGTAGGAGAGATTATTAATGTCTTCACTGGTGCAGAAGATGTGCACAATCTCGTGCATTCGCGTCAATGCGGTGGGCCGTCCCAGGGCTTCTTCCGCATGGTCTAGGCGGCGCTTGATGAAGTATTCCACCGCCTTAACATCGTGGCGGGTTTCCGCTTCGATTTCGGCGAGTTCTTCTATTTCCGAACGCCCAAAAGCTTCTGGGATAGAACGTACGTAAGCAATTTCTGCGCTATCCAGTTCAGGAGCGCCAGGCAGCACGTGGTTGTTTGCCAAAAAGATCAGCCACTCCGCTTCCACTCTAATCCGGGCGCGGTTCAAAGCGGCTTCGGAAAGGTAATCGACGAGGGGGGCAGCCACCGCACGGTAGCGGCCATCAAGTGGACCCAAAGCAATAGGGGGCTCTATGTCAGCGAGGATCATGGGGCAATTCTCCCACATCGCATTAGCATGGTTCACATGATGTCGCTGCGAGACAAGATGACTGTGAGGTTGTGGCACGAAGGCCACAGTGTGCGGATTGAGGATCCGGTGGACGATGCGTACCGGGATGTCACTCCAGGCGACTTACTGTGGATCGATCTTTTAGATCCCACAGAACATGAACTCACCACATTTGGCCAGCACTTTGGCATAACCCGCCTGGGTATTGACGATGTGCTTTCACCTCACGAGCGCACTAAGGTTGTGCGGCATTCCGACCACTTGTCTTTCGTATGTTACGCACTCAACGAGAAGGCGGCGCCGCCAGGTTCACCGGTTGATATTGCATTCGAGTTTGTCCGCATATCGGGATTCGTATTCGGACAGACGCTGATCACCATACGTGCCAGCGCCGGCGTTATGGGAATTGTGGATTTCTCACAGAGGCTTGAAGAGGAGCGTAGGCTACTCACCTTGGGGCCTGGATATTTGGTGTATGCGATTTGCGATTCCCTGGTCAATGGCTATTTTCATGGAATTGAACAGCTTGAAGATCGGCTGGAGGACATAGAGGATTCGTTGTTTGACGAGTCGCTTTCGCGCGAGATGCAACGCGCCGTTTACCACATCCGGCGCGATCTAGCGCGGTTGCGCAGATCCGCATCCCCGATGCGCGAAGTTGTTAACGATTTTGCGCGGCACTTTGCATCTGTTCCAGAATTGACGGCATATTTTGGAGATGCCTACGACCACGCACTGCGATCAAGCGAATGGATTGACTCATTGCGCGATACTATCTCCTTCATTGTGGAGACGAACCTCTCACTGCAAGATGCACGCATGAACGAGATCATGAAGAAGCTTGCTGGCTGGGCCGCAATTATCTCCGTTCCCACCATGATCACCGGATACTTTGGCCAGAATGTGCCTTTCTTTGGATACGGGGATCCCGCGGGCTGGGTGTTTTCCTCGCTACTTCTGGTGGGATCGGCGCTGATACTGTGGATTGTTTTCAAACGCCAGGGATGGATCTAGGTTCGCCAGGCAGTGGTGTGCTCCTAGCGGCGCACCTTCGCGGGTAAAAACCAGTCCACGATGGTGTTGACCAGGCCAATAACAATTCCACCCAGAAGTGCCCAGCCGAAGCCGTACACGGCGATGCCCACGTTGAGGAAGCCGGTGAGCCAGGAGGCGATGAGCAGTACCACTGCGTTGACAACCAGGAAGAACAATCCCAGCGTCACGATGTACAGCGGAATGGACAATACTACCAGGATGGGCCGCACCAGGAAGTTAATCGCGGCCAGTATGGCGCCCGCCGCTAAGTAGTACAGCACCAGATATGGCGATTGCGTTGCGCCTGTGAGCGTTATGCCTGGCAAGAGCACCACACACAGCCACAAGGCAAGGGCGTTGACGATTGCGCGAACCACGAATTTCATAGGATGAGCCTAACAATAGCGAGAGGCGATCTCTATGGTCTCGGTGCCGTAGCCACCGCCGAAAAGCGCTGCGTGAACAATGAGCATGTGGAGTTGGTGGAGCCCAATTCGTTCCTCCCAGCCGTTGCTCAAAGGGGACACTTCGTTGTATGCTGCCACGATGCGATTCACGTATGGCGCGCCGAAAACACGCAGTTGAGCCAGGTCTGATTCAGCGTGCCCTCCCTGACACGCCGGGTCGATGAGAACGGCTACGGCGCCCCCGGGCGCGTGGTGTGAGGCGGTGGTGTGCGCAGTTGCGGCGGCCTTATTGAAGTCCGGGGGAAGGATGGCGCTTTCGCGCGCCGATTCGGGGGTGGACCATAGGATGTTACCGCCCCATAAATCTCCGTGAAGCAGAGCCGCTTCCGAGGTGACTAACGCCGGTTCGGGTGCGTCAAAGGCGCCGTCGCGCAGCTGTTCGGCCAGGCGTTCGATGATATTGGCGCCACGAGCATCGATCGAACCATTCGCACGAGCGGTGGGCAGGTAAGGGAGTAGGCGGTCCTCGGCGTAGAAGCTGCCCCACGTGCGCGCCGGCGATCCGTGCGGCACAACTGGAAGCGGCGCGTTGCCTATGGCGGCGGTGAGTTCGGTGAAACCGGTGGGCCGTTCGCCAAACACGCGGCCATGTGGGCTGTAGGCGTGCGTGTGCGCCAGGAGCCGTCCGAATGCCTCGGCAGCTGTGGCGGTGGGTGAATCCGGCATCAAACGAGCAGTGGTAATGGTGGTGGATGCAGCGTTCAGGAGGCGGACAACGGGCGCGCCGGCACCATGAACAGCTGCCTCTGCCAGATCCTTCAGGCCGGCGGCCTCTGCGGTGATTGCCGGCCTACTTCCCGACTTCGAAAAACTCTCCATAGCGCCAGAATAGTGCCAGGGCCTGTGGCCGGGTGGCGTTGGGCAGGTGGTGCGCAAGCTGCGGCGCTGCCGTGCCTGTGTCCCAGATGGCAAAACTCGCGCACCGCGCTGATGCGATTGGGCCAGTATGGAAGGGCAACGTCATCTCACGAGAGGCGATATGTCAATGGCGCAATCGCACGTCTGTATCGAGGAACAATCGCGCGAAAGAAAGGTGGGAAGCGCAACAGAGGGGAGCGTAGCGGCCACGCGGAGCGTTCCAGAACCGCAGCTGAGCGACGGTACGCATCAGCTGCACCGCTCGCTGCGGGCACGGCATCTCACCATGATTTCGATCGGTGGAGCGATCGGCACAGGCCTTTTCGTGGCCTCGGGAGAAACGGTATCCACAGCCGGTCCAGGCGGCGCATTGTTGGCCTACTCGCTGATCGGCGTGATGGTGTATCTGCTGATGCAGTCGCTCGGCGAGATGTCCACGTATCTGCCGGTAGCAGGATCATTCGGCGAATACGGCACGCGCTTCATCAGCCCCAGCTTCGGCTTCGCCATCGGATGGAACTACTGGTTCAACTGGGCGATTACCGTGGCGGCAGAGCTCTCCGCGGCGGCACTGGTGATGAAATACTGGTTCCCGAATACTCCGGGCTGGATGTGGTCAGCGCTGTTCTTAACGATCCTCGTGGTGCTGAACGCCCTCTCCGCACGGGCATACGGCGAGGGCGAGTTCTGGTTCGCGTTGATTAAGGTGACTACGGTGGTGCTATTCCTGGTGCTCGGCACGCTCATGATCGTGGGCGTGATGGGCGGAGATTCCGTGGGGACGGAAAACTGGACGGTAGGGGAGGCGCCCTTCGTCAATGGGGGCCTCGGAGTTCTGGCGATCTTCATGGTGGCGGGCTTCAGTTTCCAAGGAACCGAGCTGATTGGCGTGGCCGCTGGCGAAGCCGACAACCCAACGGAAACCGTGCCACGCGCTATTCGCACCATTTTCTGGCGTATCCTGCTGTTCTACATCGGCGCGATCGCCGTGATCGGCTTCCTTATTCCGTACACGGACCCAGACCTGCTGAAAGCGGGCGTAGACAGCATTTCGCTCTCCCCATTTACCCTGGTGTTCGAGCGCGCTGGCATCGCCGCGGCCGCCGCCGTGATGAACGCGGTGATCCTCACCTCGGTACTCTCGGCAGGTAACTCCGGGCTGTACGCCTCCACCCGCATGCTGTTTGCGCTGGCATACCGGAGAAGCGCCCCGGCAATCCTGAAAAAGGTCAGCAGGCACGGCGTCCCGATCCCTGCCTTAGTGGTAACCACGGCGGTGGGCGCGCTCTGCTTCATTTCGTCGCTGGTTGGGGATGGCGCCGCCTATACATGGCTGATCAACGCCTCCGGTTTGGCGGGCTTCATCACGTGGGTAGGCACCGCTTGGTCGCACCTGAAATTCCGGAAGGCCTTCGTGGCCCAAGGCCACAGCGTTTCCGAGCTGCCGTACCGGGCAAAGTTCTATCCGTTTGGGCCGCTCTTGGCGCTCGCGATGTGTACCTTCGTGATCGTGGGGCAGAACTATGAGGCGCTCATTGGGAATCGGGATATCGTGGCTCTGCTCTCCAGCTATATTGGATTGCCGCTGTTCCTGGCGTTGTGGGCGGGCCACAAGTTGGTGACGCGGGAGCCCGCGGTGCGCCCGGAGGAAGCTGACCTCTCTTCCGTGCATTCAGCTACGTATTTCGGTTGACGATCGATATATATCAATATCTCCCCGTATGCGTAGCTGAATGCGCATGCAGTGCCGTTTGAAGGCGCGCTGGCTGGTAAGCGTTGGAGTGTGGTTTCGCTGAGATGAAGATCTCCTCGAGCTTTAGGTCGAGGGCGGATGCCATTGTGAAGGCAAGGGGAAGGGATGGATCGAAGTGCACCTTTTCAATTGAGATGACGGTTTGCCTGCTTACCCCGAGTCCAACAAACCGAACGACGCCTCAACCGAGAGATGCGCCGGCGCACTGACATCATCGGAATCTTCCCCAACCGTGGCGATCATCCGTCGCATCGGCGCCCCATCACCGTGGAAGTGACCGAACCTGACCTCAAGGGACTCACTGCACGGGTCCCCGAACCACCAAGGATTACTCGAGCACCGACACAGCAGTCAAAAGGGTTTGACCACTCAGGGACGGTTCGCAGACTTGACGTGTAAGAATTCTGGTCGTGAGTGAGTGGAAGCAGATATGCTGCGGTGCTGGCGTTCGTCTTGGAGACGAGGCGACATGGGATCTGCCGGCTGCCGAGCCGCTTCGACATTCGTTGAAGGCTTCCCGCATTTCATCAAGGAGCATCACGATGCTGATGTGATCGGTATCCACGCCAGG
The DNA here is from genome assembly GCA_022648165.1 of Ancrocorticia sp. Lineage (GTDB taxonomy): Bacteria > Actinomycetota > Actinomycetes > Actinomycetales > Actinomycetaceae > Changpingibacter. The sequence continues at coordinate 14,668 of JALCLX010000006.1, read as the reverse complement.
GATGAGTCGTGGTGGTTGCCTGCGACCGTTGAGAATGCGTGGCTTGCAGGGGTGTTCGATGGCAGCGGTGTCATACTCGTATTCGGAAACATCCTCGAGCGGGTGCAGCGCGGGAGCTGCTCCTACGCACCATGGGAAGTCATCGTATGACTGGGGCATCCTCACTGGCAAGCCTCTTCATGCAGGGGCCGCGGGGTCGCCGAATGCTCCCAATGGCAGGTGGAATGGGATACCGCACCGCCTCACGCGATCAAGGCAGAGCCGTTGTCGTTTCTCCGTACGGCGCGAGAAGAGATCACCGAGGAGGAGATTCTCGCTACGCGGGATCGTCCGTCGGATGCGACCGCGAACTGGAACGGAACGTGGTGGTCACGTCCACCATGGGAGCTTCCCTCAACGACCAGAACGCTGTTCGACGGGAGCCCTGCCCGGTTGTGGCTCGTGGAAGACAGCCTCGGCTGGGAGCAGGCAGACACACAGCCGCTGGGGATACCCGCAGGGTTGCGGATCTACGAGATTGGCACTGCCGAAGCGTGGGCTGATCTCTGTGCGTGCTTCCCTATCGAGGTCACCGCACAGAAGCGACACGACTGGTATTGCACCATCGGGCGTGACGGTGCCTGGGTGATCTCGGACTGGGTGGGAGTCGCCGAAGTCTACGACGCTGTGCACCTCCAGCTACAGGCGTATCTCTCCGCAGCGGGAACGGCAATCCCTATCGATGGGCAGACCGCCACCGTTATCGCGGGCTGGGACCCGGATCAGACCTACTGGTTCACGCCGAACGTGCGCTACATTGGCGACCATGTACGGTGGATTCTCGAGGAGAACGGCGAGCGCTCCGGTTGGGTGAGACAAGCGAACTCAACGCGATGATGCCCTCCGCTGCCGGGAGCAAGCCGTCTCAGCCTGCACTCCCCCAGCGGCACCATCCTCCGGTGGGGTTTGATGACGTTTCTGATGGCATCAGGCCTAGACGGCCCGTCTGAAGCTTGTAGTGAAGAACCTCAACGGGACCCGTTTCCGCTTTAGATCAAGACAGTTGAAGCAGTCCTGGAGCAGTGTGGGGATCGATATCCCACTCCAATGCCATGAGGCGCATCGCAGGCAGAGCGATGGTGAGTTCCGTCTGCTCGCCCGCTGTAACCATCCGCCACATCTGCCTGGCGATGCCACCGCCAGTGGCGTCTCCAGACTCCTCATTCGTCAACTCCTCTTCGAGGGCGTCCAGTAACAAGACAATCTGCTCAGTTACCGCGTTCGTTGGCGCTTGCTCGACGGCCCTCTTCGATCGAGCGAATCCCTGCTTCGCATCCTCCAGAACCTGAACGAAAATGTCGTGCGCACGCTGTTGCACACTGAGCGCCAAGACTCCTGACGCAACTTGAGTCGAAGCGAGCGCCGCGTCAAATGCCTCGGTCAAAGGGATGCTGTGCGGGTCGGGAAGCTCGGTTGCCCAGGTTCCGAGCGCGCCGGTTGGTAGTAGTGAAGTGATCAGGGACATCGTGAGCGATTCGACGGGCTTCCCGTTGCGGATCTGAAGGAGCACAAACTTCTCTCTGGGCAGTCCCACCGTCTGAAGGGTACTAACAATCTCTTCAAGCGCCTTTCCCCAGGTGACCAGCGACGGCACATCGAGCGCTATAAGCCGTTCGGGGACCAGTTGATATCGGTCGCTCGTAGGCATGTGCACATGGAATTGCCAGCCAATGCTCCTACCGACTTGTTCCAGCTCGGACTTCCGGGCTTGCAGCCTCCGTCTTGTAAGGGTTCGGGCAGCGTCGGCTGCTCTGCCGAGTGCGCCCTCACGCCTTCCGGCGCGCGCAGCGCGCGCAAGAGTCGCCTTCGCAGATGAGTTTGCAGTAAGTGCGGCGATGACGGCGAGGATGCGATACAGATCGGCTTCGAGCGATCTCAGGCTATCGGGGAATGTGTCGTAGCCCAGCAGGTGCCACGGCTCCTCTTGCGCGCGGTGGAGCGACGTTGCGATCACGTGGTCGCTCAGGTGCGCCGCGAGTGCCGCGAGTGCCGCGAGGTTGTCCAGTTTCGTGAGCCGAGGGAACACATTCCCAGTGAGGTCTGTCACGAGACCTGAGTGTGAGTCTACAGTCAAGGATGACGCTCCTTGATCCCCGATGGCGTCAACCACTCGCCGACGTCCGTTGATGCGTGGACGAATCTGTTTGGCGTCTTCACCGAGAGTGTTTATCTGCTCCGCCAGCTGATTGGTGTCGATACCTCGTACATCTGCAGCAGTGAATGCGTTTCCGAATACGCGTGTGAGTCGAGAAGCAGCCTCGATGAGGGGAAGCGCGGCCGAGAGACGTTCTGTATCGGTGGCCCCGAGCACTGCGTTGGTGACTCGCATACGTTCTTGGTTCCAGGCCACCGATAGTTCAGAGTGATCGTACTCTCGGCGGAGTTCAGTGGAACCGAACTGGTTGTCGCCGATCTTATAATCGTGGCCCCCTGGGAGCGGCAACTTGACGTCGACGTGTGTGGTTCTGGGAAAGCAGCGCAAGAGGAGCCGTCCGAGTTTGATCACGCGGTCGTGAGGATCGCCATGAGTGGCATCGGAGACGTGAAGAACGCGAGCGTAGGCGACCGCTTCACCGCTAGATTCATCGACCCGAAGGCTGAGTATCCACGGATCGGCGTTCCTGATCTTGGCTTCGATCTCGGGCTCTCCACCGCATGACTGAATGAGTGTTCGCCCCGGCAACCCTATCCCGGAAGAAACGCTCCCACTCCGCATCCGTGAAAGTGATCGCGTTGAGCTTTTCTAGCTGGGCGATGACCTCACGTTCAAGGGCTGCCTCAGACTGACAAGAAACATCAGTTGCAGCATCAGGCACATACTCCGCCACCACTGTGCCTTCGGAACGCATGGCGATAGGGGCATAGTGACGGGGTGTTGCCGTGGCGGGGCTGTTTGCGCTGGGTGCAGTCATGCGTTGTCCTCGGCCCGTTCAACTCGCTGCCGCTGCTGCCACTTCTTGCGAAGCTGGTCCAGGGTGACGCCGTCGAGCGAGCCCACGTGCCAGGTGGTCCAGCCGTTCGATGACTGCAGACCGAGCGCGGCAACAGCGGCCGCACTCGGAGTCATGTATGTCACTCCGTTGACAATGACCTCCCCGGCCGCCGTGACTGTTCCGTGGCCGTTGACGGTTCCCTGGTGCAGGTAGAGGTCCTCACCAGCACGCAGCAATCCGCTCGATACGAGGGCTGAAACGGTGCACGCGAACGTCGCCCGACTGGCCAATCCCTGCGCGCTTGCACCCTTCTCCAGAACGTGAAGCTGCTCCTCCTCAGCCTCCTCTAGCTGTGCTCGGGAGATGTCTACTCCAGCAAGCCGGAGCGCGGTGAGGATGCTCTTCACGAAGGCATCGAGTGACAGCATCATGTGGGTGGGAAGAGTCTCGTCTCCAGCAGACTGCCCGGCAATGAGCGTAATGCCTTTGAGTGCCTTCACCTCAGCGGATACGCGGCCCTCAAGGTAGCCGATCTCTGCTGTATTGAAGCCGTTGGTGGTGTCACGTTTGACCATCACGGCACGCGTCCACGGCAGCTTCGGCCTGCTGTTGTGTTGGCCCAGCCGCTGTCTCATACGCCGGGCCTGGCCCACATACACCTGTCCGCTGCCGTCGCCGGTGAGGAGGATATAGACCCCCGGCACATCCCAGTCATCGCTGGGGATCGCCGCAAGATGGTCGCGATCCACATACGCGATTCGTAGCGCATGTTCCACAAAATCGGCGATCATCGGGGCGTGCGGATCACTTGGAATCTGCACGTTGACGGGTATGACACTCATGCTGGTAACTCCTTGAATGTCAGCAACTTGTCCCGATAATACTCGTACTGCTTACGACGCGCAGCCAATTCCGCAGGCAAACCGATGCTCAGCTCATTGATGTGGCTCATTTGGCGCTTCCTTCAGTGCTATCGGTCAGTTCTGTTGTGGTGGCCTCAAGGTGGAGGAAGCGGTCGAAGTCGCTGACGTACTGCTGGTCTTGGATGATGCGGTATTTCTCGAACTCGGTTTCGGCGTGGAGTTCGGCATAGTGCAGATACATGGTGACGATCCGGTTGAGGAAGTCTAGTTCTTGATCACTGAGGTAGTTTTTGGCGATGGATACGTCAGTTTTCACAATCTTGCCGCTCGGTGCACTTTTCCAGGTGGTCAGGCCCATGTTCGGTTTGGTGGCATCTGCGCGCGCCGCAATGACCTCCGCCGTAGTGTGTTTGTGAGCAGCGAAATGCAGCTTGTTTTGCACCACCACTGTTATCCTCGCAAGCAGCTCAGAAACCTCCTGCGGAGTGAAGAACTCTCCACCGGATTTTCCGGTACTTGAGGCGTACATCGTCATCAAATACTCATAGGCATCCCCAAAAGTATCGATCGTATTCTCTGAGAACGTGCCAAGCTGGAGATCCCCGATAGCGTTCAGAAGCTTGACGAGCTTCTCATTACGCGTGGCAACAGTTGCCCCCAGCTTGGAAGAGTTGACATCCAAATCATCGAAAAGGCCCTTCAGATCATCCTCAGACTCAGTGCCTTTAGCCGAACCCTCGATGTTGGTGAAAACATGTTCCAGAGTCTCGTTGAGATTCTCATCCGTAGCGGCCTTCCGGCGAACGTTCTCAAACAACTCCGACGGCAAGATATAGAAACCCTTATCGGAAACCGTATCTGTACGGCCAAACTCAGCATCCGCATCAGAGATCTTCGCGTAATCAAAATCGGGATTACCTGCCGCCCGTTCTTCCTCATTGAAGTAGGATGTCAAGTTCTCAGAGATGAACCGAAAAACAGCATTCCCAGCACATAGGACTTGAAATCTCAGCCATCAACGCTCCCACGCAGATCGTTTGCTATCCGCCAGATATTCTTATGGAGCTCAGCGCGCTGGGCTTCTTTGCTGGTATTCATTCGGCAACCGTCCAATCTACTAGTACGCCGAATGATCTCAACTCACATGACATGATGAACCCCTTTGGACCAAGAACACTGGTGATGTTGGCGTTGCATGCAACTCTACCGTGGGGCCCGGACACAATCGTGCCAGCAAAAGATTGTGTCCGATGCTTGCACCGCGGCTTTCAGCAATACAGCAGGGAAGCCCGCGGCCCCGTCGTCGTCGATTCTTCCCCGGCTATCGATGGAATCAGTTTGGCCTTGACAGTTTCTATTGTAACTGCAGTTGTTCCAACGAAATAACCGCTACAGTCCCAGATCAACGACGATCTGTGAAGCATTTTCAGATCCCCGAAGAATAGAGCCTCATCGACTCACGAATTATGTAGCCGGCAGCACTCACCACATGGATGAAAGGCGCCTCAGCTGGAGGGTACAGAAAGGGCCCCGATGCCCGAAGGCCTATTCAATGGAGCCTTGTTGCTGTTCTTCGCGCAGTGGTCATCGGAAGAGAGTTCTTCGTGGAGCGTTTTCTCCTGGATATACCTGTTCTGTGCTGTCGTATTCGCGGCAATTATGTTCTATTCCGCGGTGGACGAACGGCAGCGTTATCCGCAACGCTGGGTACGGTCGATCATCTACCGCATCTGCATAACGGCTGCCCTGGTGATATCGAATACTGATCTCATTCGATTGCTAGTATTTGTTGCATATTTCCCGCTAGCGTGGAGTCTCACGCGAGGGTATGAGCAACACGTTCGCGAATGAGACGAAATACAGTAATTGGGTGAGGATCACGCAGGCTCGGCGGCACCGTCGTCGCCCAGGATCCTGTTGTCGGAGAACCGGTAGATGGCAGCATTTCCCTGACGCTTTCAGTGGAGGCGAATGTGCCGGATCTGGTGGAAATGTCGGAAACGGACGCTATCGATACGCTCCGTCTGCTGGGAGCCGAAGTGGTGACCACGGATGAATTCCAAGCGACGCAGGCAACTGGCACGGTGCTTGCGCAAGAACCTGCTGCAGGCGAAGCGCTTCCCGCTATCGTCCATCTATCTGTAGCAGAGGCAGGTATACCGCGAGGTGGTAGCGGAGGCAAACACTGCGGCGCGCATTGAGCAACGCGATGGCGCTATCGCTCCCGTCATCGTCTCGCCGTATCCGGATTTGTTGTGGTTACCGAGCCAAGGCTCGTGCAGTTCTCTCGCAACGCCACTGGGGGATATGTTAGACGATATGGTGTGGCGTTTGGATCCTCAAGAAATTGCGTTTGGACGGCGCCTCGTGGTTACTTTCAACGATGCGCAGCCGCTGAAGGATCCAGTGATTTCCTCAAGTGATGGTGGCTGGTTGAGCACTTGCGTGACGACGCCGGTGTTGGGGAGGCAACACACGTTGAATGCCCAGTTGCGCCCAACCGACGACGATGGCTCCGCGATGGCTGAGGGCGACAAAATGCAGGTGCGTGGAGGCGATAGTGTCACGATCCCGCTTTAGGGACTAGATCCTGGGAGCACTGTCATGATCGCGGTGTTTGCTTCTATGCGGACGCCCGATGCAGCAACTGTTGGTGAGGATGGAACAGTGACCACCCCACGGTGACGTTTCCTGACGATCTGCCCGTAGGGCAGCACACGTTGACGCTTGATGGATGGGATGATCAGGGAAATGCTGTAGCACTCGATTATCCGGTAATGGTGGGTTCTGCGATTCCGTTGTGGCTTGTCGTGGTTGCCTGTGTTGGCATTATTTTTCTGATTGCAGCGGCCGCCTTCGTGACAAGCGCGATCCGGCGATCGCGGCGGAGCTGAGTGATGGGCCGGTGGCTCATTGGTTTCCCGGAGGCGCACTTGAGCCGGGCGTTCCAAGGATTCCGCCCATCGCAGATAAACGGTCAATCAATTCACCGTCTACTACACGAGATCTACACTCGGTAAGTCTTTGTTCTTCTCGGAAGCGGTTGGCGAGCGGCGGATTGTGTGCCTTCAATTATGTATAGCGTTCGCTATGCCGATATAGGCACGGCGAACGCTATACATAATTGAAGTGGCGGCTGAACTCGCGCTCTCAACGGAGTAGGCAGCCAAGTCTTGATGTGTCGACGGTGCCAGCTTTGCTTGATACGCGTGGTTTCGCTATTTAGCTTCCCTGATGTAGGTAACACCAAATGCTTTGACCTGCCGAAATTCTTGGCGGCTGGTCCCAAGATCAAACCATCCAGTGTCCGACTTTTGGAATATGTCGAGGCCGCGTCCGAGGTTGATTCTCCAACCGGTATTGGTATGGATCCAGCGGTCGTGTGCGCCAGCTTCCTGCGCAAAACTAACGGTGATGCCCTCCTGCGCCGCACTTATTTGTATATCTCTCAACATTTGTAGTTGGCGCCGTCGGTATTCCGGATCGTCGTCGGCGACAGTATAGAGGGTGAATGTAACCTCGTCTGCGGGATCCTTGGCAGAGGCAACAAGCTCCAGGAACTCCACCAAGTTGCGCCCTTGATGAGGTTGCCGAATGTATGGATCGTGGATTTCAATCTGAGTTGCACCACGCAGATACGGCAAGAAGAGAGCCTCATACGATACGCCGCGTTGATTCTCTGCGTAGTCGCGTTGTCCTTCGAATAAGGGAGCCTCATACGGAGCATTCGTACGGTCCTGTTCCGTGGCGTCAGCTTGGCCTGCTGCATTATCCAGTAAGCCGGATTCTCCTTGCACCGTAGCAACCGATGCGTCTGATTTCGCAGAGGATTCCCATTCACCAGATCCATCTTCGGGTGGTGCAACCGTGCGGCCCAGATAATAGAACGCAGGATATTCGTTCTCTTCCACGGTAGTGACCGGATGCCAGCCACCTGCTCTGTCGGAATACCCGAACTTGACGGGATCAAAGGTCGCGTCAACGCGCAGAATCTGGTCCTTCACCCGCTTACGCCCTTCGATCGCAAAGCGCAGGAGCTCTTGAATCTCGTCTTCAGTGGCTTCTCCTGTTGGGTAGATGATCTTCATCAGTCCGGAGAACGTCTTGTGAATGCCGTCTCTGTCGCGCGTAGAGATCGCAGATCCGAGAGTGCAATACCTCTGATACTTGTCAGAAAAATCGCTGTTGCGCATTGATCGCAGAACTTCTGCCATGTAATCAACTACGAATCCGTATCCACTGGAAAACATCTCACTGCGGATCGTATCTACTTCCCAGCCGGGAATGTAGCAGTGCAGACGATCCAGGAATGCAGAGTCATGGTACGCATCCGGAAGCTCATCAAACAGATCTGAGTTCTTGAGCATATAGGGCACTGTATGTGAGGTGTTGCCAACGAAAACCATGGATGCCTCTGCACCCATGGTTTGTGTACCGCGTGAGAAAGACTTGTTCGCCATGTAGTTCTTCATGATGTCGACAAGCGCCTTGTCTGTGCGCTTCTTCTTGCCCGCGAACTCATCGAATGCCACCACGTCCCAGTAGCCGACCAAACCAATTTTTCCGTTGGAGTTGTTCACGAATAGCTTTGGAACCGTCACTTCGCCACCGGAGATCAGCATTCCATGGGGTGAGAATTCGGAAAATATGTGAGACTTTCCGGTTCCCTTGGGCCCAAGTTCGATGAGGTTATAGTTGCGCTCTACGAAAGGAATAAGCCGTACAAGTTGGAGCAGCTTTGCCCGGCGCCCGAACATTTTTGGATTGAAGCCAATGGTCTGGATGAGAAGATCTACCCATTCATCATTTGTGAACTCGCGCCGAGCAGCTAAGTACCCGTCAAAATCGAAACTCGACATCTGGATTGGCTTGAGTGAGCCTAAGATCCAGGGCACTACTCGTGGATCATCAGAATGAGAGTATTCGATGTCGCAGATGCACCACACGCCGCCCACCAGCAGTTTTTTATTCGCTTTGACGGTATCTGGATCGATAATCACCCCACGAATTCCCAGGTTTTCGAACGAAGCTTCGTAGGTGTCTGCCTTTTCGTTGAGTACTACGTTGACTCTGTCTATGATTCGGTGGCGTCCCTTTTCTCGGATCATCGATTTAACTAGCTCGGATTCGTTGCGGTGAACGTAGTGGGCGGCCAGAATCTTCCGCACCGCTTCAATCCCTGCCCGAATGGTGGCTTCATCATCAGATGCCGCATATTGCCCCAACAGGTATTCCAGCACATAGGAGGGAACGATCGCATTGCCCTTGACCGCTCTCACTAAATCTTTGCGAACGACGACGCCGGGGAAATACCGGTTGATCTTTTGGTCCAGTTCGCTCTGTTGTGGGTGGTTCAATTCTGCGTCGTGAGTCTCCGCACTGATAGTGCTTGTTGGATCCAGGTCTGAAACGTCCATGTCGATGCGCTCCTCCTAGAAATCGAAATCGGTGGTAAATGAGCGGCGCAACATATATGAGGCTCGTTGATAGACCCGCCAATTTGTGGTGTTTGGAATCCTTTCTTCTAGCCGGAATTCCACTTGATGGTTATTGAACGCGTCGGCCTCTTTGCCGAGCAGAATCTTTGCGTTTTGATATCTATCCCGCACGTCGTCAGACGCTTGATCAAAGGTTAGTTCAGGCTGGTTTGAAATGAGCGTTTCACCAGCATAAAGGCCTGCCCGGAGCGTGCGTGGTTGAACTTTTTCGTTCACTGGTTCGCTTTGATAGAGCTTCACTACCAGCTGTCCGGTTGTGATCTTGTCCGTTTCGGGCAGCACCTCGACGTTGACCTCGCGGACGTCACTCTTACGCTTCTTGTTGACTGCTACCACCGGTATCACGACCTCTTGAAGCGCCGCCCCACCATGGACATATCTTGAGCCAGAGCCTTTCAAGCGTAGCCGATGTATCGACTTGGGGATCTGCACTTGCAGGTCACCTCCCAATCCCAATTGTTGCGGCTCAAAAAGCGCAAATGCAGGATCTTCCTTCAAACCCCGCCCCAGAACGTAACGGCGGTTGATCACTACACAGTTATCGCCGGAAGGTTTGGTCGAAAGATAGCCGGCGTCCGCCAAGGGGCTCTCTTGGTACAGAAAACCGTGATCTGTGGTCACAAAGATGTTTGTTGCATTTGCACTCGCTAGCTTCTTTACCAACTTAACCAGGGTGTCGATAGCCGTCTTAGCTGCCTCAAAAACAGAACGCTCCGTTGATGCCTTGTCACCTGCTGCGTCTATTCCGTTGTGAAATACGTAGAACACGTGATGCTCTGTGTAAAGCCGTTTGAGGTCTTTATTGTTCATCGCCAAGATATCCTCGGCCTGGATCGCGTAACCATCTACTGTTTCGAGTATTTTGTTGCGGTTCGCGGTGCCGTCGGAGCGCTCACCATCAACCAGCACAGGGTCTCCATCTTCGGAAAACGCAAGTGTCCGATGTGGCAGAAGTGCCGCCATGCCGAGTTGGGTGTAGCTCGGCAAGACTCCTAGTATCGCATCTACAGTGGCGTCAAAGCGATCTTCTTGCCGAATACGGGTACCGAGTTCGTCCGCGACTTCGTAGCGCATAGCATCGGAGACGATAACAACTGCCTTCTTCGTTCCCTTGCCAATAATCGGTTCTACCCAATCGTGATAGAAGGCAGATTGCAGGGGCAGAGTATGTGACTGCCATGTTTTGGCGGCATCTACGTGGTGTTGCCATTGTGTACCGAGCTCGAATAGATACTTGTTGACGTAACGAGCCTCAATTTCGCTTCGTAGCATATCTACCGCACCGCTGCGTTCATCAGTACGCAAGGCTGCTTGGAAGTGGCGGTAAAGCTGGTCTATCCGGAACCACTCTCGCTGGTACTTTTGCAGCCCATCATCAAAGGAGGGGATCTCAAAAGAATCACTAGCTAAGTGAGAAAGCAGTTCAGATGCAGCGCCAATCGCTGTATAGAGGTCTCGATAATCATCCGCCCATATGCTGGATTGACGGCGCCGGATAGTCTCAGAAACTTCCCGAGCGCTAATCGTCCTATCAGAAACTTGTTTTGCTAACGCGCTGATAATCTTCCGCTCAGTCTCTTCGAAAACATCCTTGCTAATGAGAGATGGAATACTGGAATCTTGGATTGTGTTGGCGTAGTCCAAGTCACGTGCTGCGCGCCTGGCTAGTGTTTTGAGTGCTGCCATGCTGCGCCGGTCATTTCGCAGGTTTTCGAAATCAAGTTGAATCCGACGGAACTCGTTTGGCTGATTGCTGTTGAAGTCATCAATAGCGTGGCGAAACATCCACAGCACAAAGTCATCGATGCTTGGGGCTGCCGCAGTATAACCGTAGATCCTTTTCACTCCACGCCAATGAAAATCCAGCAGGCCATATTCACGCAGCAATTGGTACTTCGAATCGTCCCCGTGCGCGTTCTCGCTCAATAACGTGCGCATCAGTTCCAGCAGGCTGTGTTCAGTTTGTCCCAATAAGACGGCACACATCTTGGCCTGGACTGTATCGGCCGAATCGTCTGGTTTCAAAAGCGCTTTGAGGGCTTGGGTTCGTTTCCCTGAGCGGAAGAACTTTTGGTAGGGCTCAAGTACCATGGCAATGTTTTCATCTGCCAGTTCCAGATCACGGCAGAGTAATGCCGTGCGATCAGCGCTGAATACGCCGTATGCCAATTCTAGGTCAAGGAACCAATTGTCTATCTCCGCCGGTATGGTGCCGTTTCGATAGATGAGGAACTTGGTGTGAGGTTCCTCCTGCAGTATTCGATACTTAAGCCCAAATTCGTTGGTGGCTACTACAAGAACGGTGACGTCTGGCAGCTCTATTGAATCAATATCTTCCAGATAGTCGCTTTCGGGGTCGTGCCAAAAGACTAGACGCTGTGAAGTGAATTGTTCTTCGAGGTATGGGAGCACCGAGGTGAGTGAGCTCATTTGTTACTCTCCTGTCTGTCCACTTGGATGCGGTCGTCATAGAATCCGACCCGGATCGGGGTCCCGCGCTCGCCATAATTGGCATGGACAATGGCATTGACGATAACTTCGCGGATTGCTTCCACTGGTATCGAGTAAACGTCGCGCCGCTTAACCTCGCCAAACTCGGACGTCTTGTAGGCATGTTTGAGGAGAAACTCCATATTTGCAAAGGCGACGATCGTTCGCAACAACTTAGTTGGTGAAGATAGATCACGTTTAAACTCAAGAGTTTTACCCTCATGCGCAGTCACATAGCCGTGGGCATCAAGGTTCAGCCACTCAGGCATCTTCAGGCTCCAGTTTGTGCTTTGGCCACGTCCACTCTTCTACTTTCTTTCGTTCCTTTTCAAGTCCAATATCCTTGAGCGCCTTCCCAAAGCGCAGATAATTCACTAGAACGCCATCGTCCAAATCAATCTCCAGGCGCCGCGACGCTAGTGGATAGAGCACATCATGTTCGTATTCACTGAGTTCTATAGAAATCTTGCGAAGGCGTTCAGCCTCTTTTGCGGCAGCCCCCCTGCTGGGGAGCTTCCCACTGTTCGCGTCACGTTCCAGGTTTTGGAGGCTGACGTTGAGCTTCGCCTCATATTCACGCAGATACTCGTTGAGAACCGCCGAGACTGTGGAAGGCGTGTACCGATGCATGTAGATCAACGCATTGAAGGAACCCTTGGGGCTGGAGAACATCCAATAGATTGGCCGTTTCTTGTAACGTTGAACGTGATCCTCATAAAACTTCGATTTGCCTTTCCCTGTAATGAAGTAGTCGCGTAATGTCTGTACGCCCAACGATTCTTCTACGAACCGCAGGTTCTCCTCGAAGTGTTCCTCGCCAAACGTGACCCGCAAGAACTCGCGGAATTTGGCGACGACGTCGTCCTCAAACCAGTCGCCATCGACGATCGGTAGCACGTTGTCCGCGTCTGGCATGAAGGTGGGCTGTGGTACTTGCGCTAGGTAGTCCTGTACCGTGGCGCCCTGGTCTGCCAGGATAAGGCCCGGTTTATCCAAGCTGTAGCGGCCAAACATGCAACCGACGGCATAAGAAACCACGTCAGCAATAGCGGATTGGATGAACAATGTGTCCCGTTCTTCTTGCGTCTTGTCCGGCCAGCGGAATGCCGAGTTGTTGGTGAGTGAGACGCGTTCGAGTGGAACATCGGAGTTGATTTCATCCTCTAGGTCGTAGAGCTTAGCGACAGCCTGGTTGTTCTCGATCTCCAGCCGCTGCTGCGTGCGCGAACGTTGAGCCCATTCTTCTCTGTGTTCCACAGCGAGCTGTTCAAGTGTCTTCACTCCAGTTGCCTTCCAGAAAGTATTAGGGGCGTCTGTTTTCGCCATCGATTAGTGCCCGCACGTACCCAAGGGTAGCCATTGGGGTAGCCATGTGCGCATGCCTAAGTTTACTCACCGAGCCCGACCAATTTCGCGGCAGCAGCCAAAGCTGCGCGCGTGCGCGTTGTATCTGTATGCAGATACGACTGCGTGCTAAGTACTGAGGAATGGCCCAGCACAGCTTTAATAGTGGTTTCGTCCGTTCCGTTGGCAAGAAGTAAGGTCGCCGTCGTATGCCGCGCCTCGTACAAGAGTGGCCTTCTTGTGCTGCCATCTGGAAGAGTGACCGTCACACCGGCTTCCTCCGCGATTTCATACCACTGCCGGCGGTCGAATTCGGCGGAGCGCGGAGTACCGTCTTCACGCGGCCACACAAGCCCGCACTCTGATCGCGGTGCATGGCGTGCCCACGATTCCAGCTCGCTCACAAGCCTCGGAACAAGCGGGATGACGCGGTTCCCAGCGCGTGTTTTGGGACGGACTAGGTGGTATGCGCCATGAATCTGGCGATATTCAAAGCCCCTGGGAACGCGGAAACCGCTTTCGGGTTCTCGGAATTGAATATAAGGCAACGCTTTGAGCTGCCACGCCAACGTGATCGTTGCGGCGTCGAGATCCACCATATCCCACGTCAGGCCTAGCGCCTCCGCAGGGCGTAGCCCTTGGAGGAGGGCGGCAAACCATCGCGATGCGTCTGGGCGGTGGGCAGCCACAGAGAGGATTCTTGTGGCATCCTGTGCGCCTAGAGGCTGCCGAGGAGAGGCTCCAACACCTGGACTACCGGCCTCCCGAGCGCGTTGTGGAACTCTATATCCTTCGGCAACAGCATCGGACAGAAGTTTTCCGAGGACTGCGTGGGTGCGCTGCATCGTGGGCAAGGCAAGCCCAGCTGATTCTTGTGCGGCCGCCACTTTCCGGATGTCTCTCGGGGTCAAGGCTTCAAGCCGGATATGGCCGATGGTTGGAACTATCCATCGGTGTACACCTGCGCGGTCGGAAACATACGTACCAGGCCGCACAATGAGTTGACGCTGTTCCAGCCACCGGTCTGCCCAACATTTCATTGTGATACTGCAGAACGACTGTGCCGAAATACCTCCCGCTTCAATGAGCTTCTGGGCCTCGGCAAGGCGGTGCCGCACGGCAGCTTCTGTGCGCGCCTTCAGTGTAATACGACGACGAGTTCCCCGTTCTGTCCACCCAGCCTCAATCGAGGCTACCCATTGCCCTCGCGAATTCCGATAGATAGAACCAGTGCCCTTGCCTCGCTGCTTTCCCTCAGACATGCCAATAATCGTATGCCTGATACTCGGGGTGCTGAGGGGTAGCCATAGGGGTAGCCATTGTGACCAGAAACGTGAGTTAGACCTGTATGCCATGCTTGGGGAACTCGAATTGAGATGCGAAGACAGGCAAGCCCGGTACTCACAGTTTATGAAAGACGAATACCCGCTGGGCAAGGCGGATCTTATGGCGGCTTTTATGATCCGCTCGCAAGAATTCACCATGAGTCATGGCACTTGGG
>JALCLX010000005.1 GCA_022648165.1 Ancrocorticia sp. | reverse complement strand
CCTACAGCCAAAGTAGCGATATCTCCAAGTCGTTTCTCCGATCCAAACACTGCTCTCATCTTTTCACTCAACCAGTAGACGATCGGGGAGCCTGGTATGGCTGCAAAGTCTTGCTGAGCTACTTCAAAACGGTTGAACGTAGAATCGAGGAAGAGTTCTTCAATTACAGATAATGGCCTAACGTCTACGTGATGCTCGAACAGCCTGCGATATACTCCGCGTGCTCCATTCGCTGGGAAATTGTCAACCACAAATGCTACTGTGCCGAAGTCTGATCCGAAGACGCCTCGGCCCAAGTGAACCATTGAAGCAATTCGTTGGTGTTGAAGCAGTTCGTGCCTTAGCGCTTCAAATGCCTTAAGTGCCATCCACGACGGGAGATTTATCATCGCCCAAGTGCCATGACTCATGGTGAATTCTTGCGAGCGGATCATAAAAGCCGCCATAAGATCCGCCTTGCCCAGCGGGTATTCGTCTTTCATAAACTGTGCAAGGAGTGGGCCCATCTGTTTACTGCCCATGTAGGGTGGGTTCGCCACAGCTACCGAATATTGGCGTGAGAGGTATTTCGCTTGCTCGATCACATCGGTTGCTTTTGCGAGCGTGGCAGCATGCAGGATGTCTCCGCCGTCGTCGAACATCTGAATCTGCCGTTCAAGCCGATCTGTCAACTCTGCGTCCGGTCTGATCAGCGAACCAAAAACGTCTGCATGCTCAAACTGGTTCCAGAAAGCTTCCTCAGCATACCTGTCGGCAGTTTCAGATATCAGGAAATCCAACTCTTCAGCGCTAAAGGAGATCGGTTTGATGACGCAGATGTGTGGCTGAATTCCCTTGGTAAAGAAAGTCCGCTGCTTGGCCCGCGCCTTCATCGTGAGCGCGAAGGCTGCCAGAGCCCCGGCGCGTCCATCGATTTCTGTGCCAAACAGGTTGTTCGTGAGGATTAGACTGGGAATCGTAGATGGACTGTAGCCTTCTTCTTGATAGATGGCGTAAAGAAGATCAAAGGCATATGTGAGCATGTGGCCAGAGCCGCACGCGGGGTCAATCGCAGTCAGCTCTTCGGGGCTACCAATTCTCAGGAAATCGTTCTCCTCATCAACCGGTGAGATGTAATAATCCATCTGGTCAACCAGATGTGATTCCGGATGGTTGAGCATCCACAGGCGCCCCACCGAATTCTCCACTAGATAGCGAACAATCCAATGCGGGGTAAAGAGCTGGGTTGCCGCGGGAATCTCAGCTGCGCCGGCCTTCTTGTTCTTCTTGAATCCTTCGAACACTTCATCTTTACGTTCGGAGATGTAGAACTGGTACAACCAGCCGATTACTTCCACGTCTTTGCATACTTCGGGTGTCATCACGCTCACGGCGCGGGCCATAATTGACTCATCCGCTAGGAGATTTCCAGGAATGAGCAGCTCCGTATAGTCCCCCTCGCGCTCGAACATGAACGGCATCCATTTGTGCCAGTAGCGGCAATACTCGGCAAGTAATTGTGTGTAGGCTTCGCCTTGCGGATCCACACTTGGGCGTGTTCCGTCTAAGAGACCGGTAATAACGGCAGCCCTTTGGTCGCTGATGACGTCAGGGTCAAAGGTACCCCGCTTCGCATCCGCCAAAACTTCAGGCTGGCCAGTGGTTTGACCGGCCAATGGTGAAACTACGCCGGCAGCAGTATAGCCATTTGCATCCATGAAGCGCATAGCAATGATGCGGTTGAACCACGTGTAGGCAACTTGTTCTGCCACCACGCTTCTGCCTTTTTCGCCGCCACCGGCTTTGCGAATATCTGTTTCCAATGCGCCGATAGCACGGGGGTGCTCGGTGCGCTCAGAGGAGGCGGGTGCGAGTACAGTGGTGATACGGGCTCTGACCTGGGCTATGAGCTCCGTACGGGCCCACATGGCAAAATTCCTCAATGGCGCAGTTTCCATGGTGATGTCTCCTCTCACAGAGCAATGCGTTTGCCGTTGCTAATCTCGTTCATCAGCGCGACGCGCAAAGCATCCACATAGGCATCAACATCCGCTGTATCGGCCAGGACAGCCGTGCCGGTAGCTACGCGAATATTCTTGATGAAAACAGTCTTCTTTTTTGGAGCTGGTGGTGTATTTCGGGCAGGCAGTTGATCAGGCACCACTTTGGCGGCATCGAGCTGATCCAAGGTTGCCGGATAAACGGTTGCTTCGAAGGCGTTGACGATCTCTTTGATGACTGCGATCTGCGGCTGAGTATCCACGCGTCTGATAGTCTCGGCTATTATCTGCTCAGCTTGATGTTGCGCTTGCGGATTAGCGTCTCGAAAAACTGCGCTCGCGTGAAGTACTTCCCACCTAGACGTGATGGCTTGGCTGGCAACGGCACGCTCCGCTGCTACCGCATCAGCTATTGCGGCTTTCAAATTCTTCAGGGCAGCCTTGAGTTTGTTCATCTTATTACCACGGAACGCATCAGAATCTGCCAAGAGTTGCCGGATTTCGTCTGTAGCTCCCGCAGGCAGGTAGTCGAGGTTGGTGCTGTTCTGCGTAAGTAAGGCAACGGCATCGTCGTAAATAACATGCTGCCCACCGCTGATGAAGCCCATGATTGGGTCAATCACGTTGCTCTTTTCATCAAGCAACTCATTACCACCGGAGAAGTCAGTAAGATACCACTCGTCCTTGTGACCCGTGATCTGTTCCAGTAGGGTGATTGGCCCACCTAACTGGTTGACAAACGGATATCTCGCCGCTGCCACTAGTGCCTTCAACTCACCAAGTCTCGTGCGCAGCTTTACGGCGCCGACGTGCGCCAGTTCTGTTGGACTCTTTGGCATAGATGGATCGTCAAAGAATTCAATACAGAAGTCCCGGAAAGCATTGACCTTGTGTTGGTCATATTCCTTTTGTAGCACCACAATCGTGTACGCGTGCTTCTGAGTATTCCGCAGAGCTGCGGCCACCTCGTCACGTTTGAGAGTGTTGCTATCCACGCTCAAAGTTGCCTTTGAGGAGCCAATCAACCAGGCAATAGTTGCCTCAATGGAGTAAATGTCCCAGCCATAAGGTTTGGCTTGGAAACGATCGATGACTGCTTTTACGGTTACCCGCTCATCAAGACGGTTACGCTGCAACACAAAAGAGAACACCTCGTCACCTGGTGCTGCAAGGGCGGAAAACGCTGACGGATCGACCAAACCAGAGACCGGATTTGCCAATTCTCCAACCTGTTGTTCAGTGTAAGTGTGCCCACCCAACAGCTTCAGCTGTGTGTAAGTGCTGGAGATTAGGCTCTGAAAACCATCCGTGACTCGTGCAACGGCATCCTGCGAAGTGGACGGGATTTTAGCCGCATTGACTACTAAGGCGGCGTTACCTACCATGTGGCGAATACGCGCAATGAGTTCCTTTTGGCGCTCACTATTCTGCGTCGCTTTCACCTGCAGGATACGCTGCCGATTTGCTGGCGTTGAACTCGAAAGCTCACGCTTAATGTACTTTTCCGCCTTCATTAATAGGCGCAAGTCGGCCATAATCCGTTCGTCAGAACCAAGGATGACACGCAGTTCGTCTTTGCCTGCAGATTGCATCAGAATCTCTTCTGAGTTCAGAGGGTACTCAGGGGTGAGGAAGTGCAACGTCAACTCTTGTTGTTTTCCAAAAGCCTGGTCATCCAGCTTGTAACCGAACGGGAAATCTTGGCCATTCTTGGAATAGCGAATCTTCGAGAGTTTGATGACATCTGCGGAGAGTATCTTGTTCAGCCGTGACGAAAACTCCGAGGAATCCACATCCACGTTCTTGATCGCGGACTCGATTTCCTTTTCATCATCGGTCAAGTATTCGTACACGTCTCCGTTACGGCGCACGTAGGTCTGTGCCTCCAACAGGGCAAGTGAATTTTGGACGCGTTTGCTTAATTCCGGGAGGTTGAGCCCAAACTGGTCATAGACGAGTACCGTTAAGTTCCGTGCTGTTGCCTGGAAGTCCTCAACGTATTTGACGAGGAATAGGGCCATAAGCAAGCGAACAGCCAGTGGATCATCGAGGTTACGTTCGGCCACATCAATGGAACGCTGCGCAGCAGATTTTAACGTGGCCCGTATTCCAAGAAACATCTGGTCAAAGGTAGCGAGAGTGCCAATTTCCTTTTGCCCAATTTCTTTTGCTACTTGCTGGATAACAGCCAGCATGGATCGCTCGCCAACTGAAGAATTCCGCCCTTCAAACACGTTGTGATCCGAGATGGATTCGATGGCCGCCTGGAAAAGAGGGAACTGGTAGGACACGAATGGGTAGGTGCCAACAAAGTGATCCATATCTACGTAATTGCGATATGTCTTTGCCCCATCCACAAAATCAAAAAGCGTTTTGAAGTTCCCATGTTCATTCGTATAGATCGCTTCAAGAGCCTGACTACCGCGATCATTCTTCGTAAGCAGGCGCTTTCTGATGACTTCTTCCACGTCCGCGCTGGTGAGTTTTACCCGTGTGGCGAATCGCGCCTGGATCTTTGAAAAGTCGTTACTCTGAGATTTGGTTCTGTCACCGAGGACTTTTTCCATATCCTCCTGACTGGTGACAAACACCCACGCCCGGCCGTGGCATTTCGTGTTGAGGGATTCAGCGATGGTTTGGAGGCTTAGCATCAAACCGGTATCTGTACCGATAAACTGTCCTACTTCGTCAATCAGGAAGTTTAGACGGTAGTGCGGTTCCTGCTTGTCTAGCCACGCCTTCACCTCTTCCGCGAAGCCGTCAATGGAGACTTCGTATTCATCGCGGTACTTGGCAAGGATGTTCGTCGGTGCTCCGTCTACCTGGCCAGTGATCTGAGCATACGCCCTCGCGACGTTCGCTTCTTCCAGGATGCCTTCTTCGCGGCCTTGTAGCCACTCCCGGCCCGAGATGCGCGCGTACGCATCCTTGAATGCCAAGAGCTGCCCGCGATTATCCAAGTCCCGTTCGAACCGGGCTATATAGCCCTGGTTTCCGTAATAGCCGCGAGATTCGTCGAAAACCTTAACGAATACACCCAGAAGAACATCCGTTCTCCCTTTCGAGATCAGAGTTGCCTTCTGCCCAATGTTAAAAAGGAGACATTTGGCCGGAATGCGCTGCGCCTTTGCCAATGATGCCGTCAAGAACGAATCATCGGCAGCTTTCTCAGCGAAACTCTGGCATACGCTGTCTCTGGAGTACTCCTGACCATCAACATCACCAAGGAGATGTGCCAGCATCTTAAGAAGGTGGGATTTACCAGAACCGAAGAAGCCCGAGATCCACACACCGTTGGCGTTCGTGTAGTTGGTATATGCCTCTAGTAGCTGATCTAGGCCTTTTGCTACTTCATTGGTAAGCACATATTCGTCAACTTCAGTCGCCAAGTGTGAGACGTCATCGGCTTTGATAACGCCTTCGATGGGTCGCTGAACATCTTTAGCGAAAACTTCATTGATGAGCATTGCTGTCACGGTTCCTGTTCCAGAATATTCTTTGCACGGTAATACTGGTCATCCTTGAGCTTCCCGAACAGAACCAGAGAGGAGCCAAGCGTCTCAGATTGTTCGTAGCGGCCAGGGAAGAACATGAGCATCGGTTTTCCTACTACAACCGATTGAAGATTATTCAGTACGGTATGGGACCTGATGTAAGGGAAAACCTTGCCAATGCCCGTGAGAAACAGGATGTCGAAATCGCCATCGGAAAGTTGTGCTTGGATTGCCGGCGCCAGATGGGATTCTGGATTGAGCATATTTTGCAGCAAATCACGGAAATCATCCTTATCCTGTTCCGGTTCTAAGGCGAGGAGCCTATCCCAGACGCCGCGATCTTTGAGAAGCTGGATTGAGAGGTCGTAAAGATCGATTTCGCGTACCACAATGCCTGCCTGTGCTAATCGGTTGGTGATGCGCTTTCGGATTTTGGCGACCTCGCGAGCATTTTCTGGAGCATACGGATAGATAAAGAAGGGGACTTCGTTTGAAAGTCCTTCCATCCGCAGGAAGCGCTGCCCAGACAACACAGCAAAGAGATGTTCTTCTTGATGGGTCAGTTCATCTGGCGTCATACGTCAGCCTCCACATTGATTCGCACTGGCAGGAACCGGAGAGCACTTGGGGTGTGGGTATCTAAGATTTCTCGCACACGATCGGACATCACGGCCTGCTGAATCTGCCCATTTTCTAACAAATCGGCCTCAGTGAGCATGCGGAATACGGTCGAGCGTAGCTTCATGCGTGTCGATTCTTTGAGTTCCCCCAATTCCGGATGCCACAAGGTTTTGCCATTTACGAAGCTATCGAAATCGTCATAGCTCAGCCTCGGGGTGAGCAGAAGGAAGCGTTCCCGCACTACTTCCTCTGCAAATTCGCCGATGAACAAGTAACGGTGGCAGGCCGCCACCCACATAAGGATGTTACGCTCGCTGGGGCTAGCATCAGTTAATAATGCGAGTTCTTCTCCGCTTAGTACCGCCGCACGTTGCACAGTCTCTCGCACAAGACGATCACGAGAGGCTGTAGTGCGCGTCTGCAGGAGGTTCTGCTCAATGAGGCGAGCACGTACCTTCTTCCAATCATGAAGCTCCAGGTAGAGAGCCGCTGCTACACTCACCTCGCGGCTGAGAAGGGCACCGCTAGTGAAGGAGAGCGCGTAGCGTTGGATGTCACTCCGCTTCCTCAAGCGGTTCTCCTTTCCTCGTTCAGGACATTCGGTGAGGGAGAATGCACGCCGTTTGTCTTCCCTACGTCGAAGTTGCTGCTGCAGTGATACCACGCTAACCGGAGCTAGTGCGCAATTGGCCAGTGGCGGCACCGATAGAGCCGACGTCACTACTTTACCCAATCATGGGCCACAATCGTGCCATGTTATTCTATGTTGGGCGCTATTATGGTCTTCTGGTTTGGTGCGGGGAAGCGCTCTGTAGAGTAACCTGCGAACACGGCAAAATCAGAGGCTACAGTCACAGCGCACAAGACTGGCTCAGCTTTCCCGCAAGCTTCGCACCGTCGTCGTCGATTTCTCTCCCACAACTGGACCCTTCGTGCGCACCTGGCCACGCACGGAACTCGCCTTCTACGATTGGCGGTGGCTCGTGTTGACCCTGACGCGGCGTCACAGATGAGAGTGGAACCATGAGAAGTGATGAAGGCGCCCTGCGCACGGTGGGTGAGGTTGCGGAGCTGCTCGGGATTTCGGTGCGCACGTTGCACCATTGGGAGGCGCGCGGCCTGGTTTCGCCGGCGGAGCGCACCTGGTCGAATTATCGGTTGTATTCGAACGACGACGTCGCCCGGCTCCAGCAGATCATGATCTACCGCGCCACGGGGATGCACTTGGATGCGATCGCCGAACTCCTAAATAACGACGCCGATCCGGTGGCCCACTTGCAGCGCCAACGTCACTTGCTCATGACCAAGGAAAATGAGCTGCACCTGATGGTGCATGCCGTCGACATGTTATTGGAGGATGCCATGAGCACGAAGAAATTGAGCGTGGAGGCCGTTGCGGAGATCTTGGGAGATGCTTCCTTCCCCGCCTACCAGGTGGAAGCCGAGGAAAAGTGGGGTGGTACCGAGGATTGGGTCAACAGCGCCCGGAATGCCGAGGGGATGACGCGAGGAGACTGGGAGGATTTCGCTGAAAAGTCACGCGCACTGGAGGCGGCGCTGGTTGATGCGATGAATCGGGGCGTGAAGCCGGGAAGCGTGGAAGCCAACGAGCTCGCTGAAGCTCACCGCAGCCTGTATTCGCAGTTCTACCCCGTCACCTATGCAAAGCACGTGCTCCTGGCCAGCGGTTATGTGAGCGATCCGCGTTTCACCGCATACTACGACGCGCGAGGGGAGGGCCTGGCCACCTGGCTGAAAGAGATTATCGACGCAAACGCGGTGGCGCATGGCATCGACCCGGAAAACGCTAGCTGGGAGTGAGTGCAGGGCCGGGCGCACAGCTCTCGGATTTCGTCGGGGTATTCGGCTTACGCCTTCTACCCCCTCCTCGTCCTCGGCAATACGAGCTTGCTCGATTGCTCTCGGATTTCGTCGGGGTGGCGGGATTTGAACCCACGACCTCTTCGTCCCGAACGAAGCGCGCTACCAAACTGCGCCACACCCCGATGTTATGCAACAACTCGTCTATGATAGCCGAGCGGCAACATCAAAGTGAAACCGAAGCCCTGCAGCCAAGCGTGACCATGACGACACGCTCCAATGCGCACCGGCCAACCGCATCGACTGCCTAACTGCATCGACTACCCAACCGCATCCACCACTCGTGCGCATCGGCCACTAGAGCGCGATGATGTCCACTTGTACGGCTTCCGGCCGGCATGCCACCCGTACCGGGGAATATGGCGAGGTGCCCAAACCGGTTGTCACGTTCACCCACATGGGGTGTAGGGGCGCATCCGCTGGTGCCTGCCCAGCTGCGCTTCCTGGCAACTCGCCGGCCGGGGCGTCCCGGAACGCGACGGCGCCGTCGCCCTTCACTACGTGCGTGTGCAGGCCTTTCCGGGCCGAAATCTGCGCGGGCGGCCACCGGAAAAGCCCGTACGCTAGTTCGCGGTCAATGTCGCAGTTCGTCACAATCGTGCCGTAGCCGGGAAGGCATACCTGGCCGCCGTGCGTGTGGCCGGAGAACACCAGCGAGCATGCGTCCTCCGCCATGCGATTCAGAATGCGCTGATACGGGGCATGCGTCAGCCCGATATGGACGGGGCGTCCCGTAGTCTGAGCCCCTGTAGTTTGAGCGCCGGTAGTCTGAGCGCCGGTAGTGTGAGCCGCTTCGGGTTCGGGGAACCGATCAAGCCCAATATGCGGATCGTCAACGCCGACGAATGAAACATTCCACGCTCCAATCGTGCACGTGGCGCGCGCGTTATTGAGGTTGAACCAGTCCCTCGCTTCGAAAGCGGCCGTCATTTCTCGCCAGGGAAGGTCGCGTTGCCGGTCGCGGTACTTGTCATCTCCCTTCTTGCCCAGCCACTGCCGCGCAAGGTAGGAGAACGGGTTCTTGAAGTGTGGCGAATAGTAGTCATTTGATCCGAATACGAATGCACCAGGAGTGCGTTCAAATGGTTCAAGTGCGTGCAGCAACTCGGGTAATGCTGCAGTATCCGCCAATAGGTCGCCGGTCAGCACAATCACATCCGGCTCTGTTGCTTCCAGCGAGCGTATCCATTCCGCCTTTCGGTGTTGCCGGGCCACCATGTGGATATCGGAAAGATGGAGAATCCGAAGCGATTGGTTAGCGGAGGTGGCCGCGCTTTCTACCGCATTGAGGGTGCCCGTTGACGAAACCAGGATGGAACGCCGCCGCAACGTATAAGCGTGTGCTTCCACAACGCCCCACGCGGCAGCGCCAAGGCCAAGGAATGCGGTTGCGCCGAGCGCGCCAAGGGAGCCCGCGGGCGTAGAGGTGGTGCGCCCGTCCAACGCGCACAGCTGGCTATGCCGGCGAGGATGATTCTTCATACGCGCCCGCGTTACCCGTTATCCGAAGATTGCGCCGCAGTATCATCCTGGTCAGTCGTAGTCGTAGTGGTGCTGGACGTGCTGGAGGACTGATATGGGGTTGTTGTGACATTGCGTGAAGGACTGGTGAACGTCTCAATGGGCTCGCCATCAAGTGCCTTGGTCATGTACTCGGAGAACATCTTCGCAGGGAAAAGCCCGCCGTACACCTCTGTGTAGAAGGTGCCATTGATGGTGCTGTCGAACATGGATTGCTGAGTGTCACGATGGCCTTGCCATATGGCGGCGCTCAATTGCGGCGTGTAGCCAACAAACCACGCGTCTGTATCGTCGTTTGCGGTACCAGTCTTTCCGGCTACTTCTCTTCCATCGACAACGGCGCTAGCTCCAGTGGCGCCTGACTGCACCACGTTCTCGAGCACAGCGGTGGTTTCGCGTGCGACTTCCGTGTCGAGCACCTGGCGGCAACTCGGTTCTTTTTCCGTGAGGACGTTGCCGTCTGCATCCTCAATAGATGTGTACGCCATCGGTTCGCACGCTTTTCCCTCCGCTGCCAACGACGCCGTCGCAACGGCCATAGACAACGGCGTTACGTTGTTGGCGCCGAGGATCATTGAAGGGTAGTAATCCCATGGCACGTACGTGTCAGCATCAGTACCATTGGCAACGGCCTTTTCTGTTTTCGCCTGCCAATCGCCGCGTTGGACGCCAAGGGAGAGCGCGTTGTTCGCGATGTTACACAGGTCCATCTGTTCTGCCATGTGTACAAAGGAACCATTGACTGATTTTTCGGTAGATTTCAACACAGTCATCTGGCCGCCGCCGGCACCTTCGAGGTTTTGGAAGGTGTAATCGTCCGCAGATTGCGGTGAACATGAGATGGTGAAGTCCGACGCCGGAATGGTGCCTGCATCTGAGTCAACGTACTCGTATGCAGTATGGCCCTGCTTCAGCCACTCAATCAATGTGAAGATTTTGAATGTGGATCCTGACTGGAAGCCGATACCACCGCCCATGTCTTGAGACACATTGAGGTTGACCTGCGTATACGTAGAGTCGTCTGATGATGAACCGTAGTTCGTATTCTGAGCCATTGCCAGGATATGGCCGGTGCCGGGTTCTACACTGCTCATGGCTGTTGAGATACCGGAAGGATCATCAATGGGGATGTTACTGGTGAGAGTATCGTAAGCTGCCTGTTGTTTTGTCAGGTCCAGTGTGGTGTGGATGACGAGTCCGCCGCGGTACAGCTGGGTTGTCCTGTCAGCCTTGTCCTTGCCCCACGAATCGTCGTTCAGGACGGCATTGACCACGTAGTCGCAGAAGTAGGCAGAAATCCCTGCCGCAGCGCAGCCGTTGGCAACGGTGGAATCGGAGACGTTGAGCATATCGTCAATAGGCGTATTCTTCGCCTCGTCGTACTGGTCTTTCGTGATGTACCCCAAGGAGTACATTTCTCCCAGGACCACGTTGCGGCGGTAAAGCGCGTTGTCAGGATGGGAGACGGGATCCCATTTTGCGGGAGACTGTGTGATTCCCGCTAGCATCGCTGCCTGGGCCACGGTGAGGTCGGAGGCGTGCTTCGAAAAGTAGTGGAGGGATGCGGCTTCAACGCCATAGACGGACGGGCCAAACTGGACCAGATTGAGGTAACCGGTTAGGATCTCGTCCTTCGTCATCGTTCGTTCGAGTGAAATTGCGTAACGCGCTTCATTGATCTTGCGCCCGAGTGTGCGTTCTGTTGCCTGGTCGATGAGCTCGTCATTGTCGGTAATCCTGCCCTCTTCGATGAGGGCATTCTTTACGTACTGTTGTGTGATGGATGAACCGCCGGCGGTGCTGGTTCCGGAGGCGTTACCAATCACGGCCCGCAGGAGCCCCTGAACGTCGATACCATGGTGTTCGTAAAAGCGGCGATCCTCAATTGCGACCATCGCTTTTTTCATGATGTCGGCGATCTGATCTGAGGCGACAACAATGCGGTTTTCTGCGTAGAACCGTGCGATTTCAGTACCATCGGCCGCCAGAATAACGGATTGTTGTGATGGTTCTGTGAAACCCAAGTCTGAAGGAACATCCTCAAACACGTTGGTACCGGCATTGACAACGGTGCCCGCGCCGGCGACGACGGGGAGCGCGAGCCCGGTTAGAATCGCCGCACCCATTGCGCACACCGCAAGAAGGGCCACAAGGTACGTGACGATCTTATGCGCTGGGAGTCCTGATTGCTGCGATTTCGGCATGGCTCAAGAATACGTTGTGTACCTGAGATTTTCTTGACCAGGTGACGAACTTCCCGAATGTGTCGCCTTTGCCTCGCTAATGTTTGCCGTGCTGGTGTGGGCCGAATTTGGTTACTGTTCATCGCCTGGTTTTCGTCTTTTGCTGTTCAGGGGCTAATATGAAGTTAAGTTCGTGACGGCGGTCACTAATTATCCTTCGCGACGACGATGTTGCGAACGGAAGGAGTACACGATGTCTCTGATGGCAGCAGATCAGACGTGGGCTGCAGAAGCGGCCTGCTCACAGGTGGACCCGGACTCGCTGTTTGTCCGCGGTGCGGCACAGCGTCAAGTGAGGCAGGTGTGTTTTTCTTGCCCGGTACGGCTCAATTGCCTGGCGGATGCTCTGGATTCTGAAACGTCATTTGGCGTGTGGGGTGGTCTGACGGAACGTGAACGGCGTGCCCTGCTTCGCCGATATCCCGACGAAACCGATTGGTATACACGCCTGATGTCCTCTGACGATCCGATAGCGCAGGATTTGCGGGCTGGCCGCGTTCCGCGCCTCGGGCTACGGTAGCGAGCCCCGGCTCAGCTTCCCGGCCGCTTCCAGCTCAGTTCCACGCGATGGTCAGATCTGGTCCAGGCTATGTTTTCCGAAATAGGATAGACGCATGCAGAAATGGGAGTATGCGACGATACCGTTGCTCATTCATAACACGAAGCAAATCTTGGATACGTGGGGCGAAGAAGGCTGGGAGCTCATCCAGGTAGTTCCTGGGCCGGAGGGAAACCTTGTGGCGTATCTGAAGCGGCCGCGGGATTGAGGTGTGTGATGGATCAAGTCGATGAGCTAGACCCAATGGTTTCGCCTTCGGAGCGATTGCGAGAACTCGGCATCTCACTGCCTCCGGTTGCCAAACCGGTTGCCGCCTACGTACCTGCGCAGCGCATCGGAACGAGTGTGCGCACATCTGGCCAGCTCCCATTCGTAGATGGGGTTCTCCCCGTAACCGGTAAAGTGGGTGCAGGCGTGGCTCCGGAAGTCGCCTACGAACAGGCGCGCGTTGCCGCGTTGAATGCTATCGCCGCTGCCGCAGGCGCCGCTGGCGGTATCGATGCCATACGCCGGATTGCGCACGTCACCGTTTTCGTGGCGTCGTCCCCCGATTTTACGGGGCAACCGCAGGTGGCCAATGGCGCGTCCGATGTACTACAGCAGGTTTTTGGCGACGACGGCGTCCACACCCGTTCCGCCGTAGGGGTTGCGGTGCTGCCTCTCGATTCTCCTGTGGAAGTTGAGATCTCTTGCGAGGCAGTAGGGCTTTAACGCCCTGACCGATTGCTGGTGTCCCACCGGCGAAAATCCGGCGGGACACCCCAAACCGTCACTTCACGTCAAAGAATGCCGTGAGGTCGTGTGCAAACTTTGCCAATTCGCTAGGCGCCGTGTAGACCATGTGCCCGGCCTGATAGTAGGTGAAAGTTACGTTCGCCTGCAGCGGCGCCGGTACTCCCAGGTGTGCAATATCCTGCTCCGTTTGGAAGAACGGGGTGGCCAGGTCGAAGTACCCGGAGGCCACCAGCACTTTCATATTGGGGTTGCGGACCATGGCGGAGGCAAGGTCCGGGATCACCAACGGGTAGGGGCACTCCATTCCACCCAGCACCTTTGTGCCGCGTGGTAGTTGGTGCTTCCATACCCAACCCTTGCCCGGTTCAGTAGATGCCCAGTCGAAGCCAGCAAACTCTCGGCGCTCCGTAGTGTCTTTCCATTTGAGCTCGTCGCGCAAGTAGGCGTTGACCAAACTGCCGTAGCCCGGAGACACGAATGCGTCGTCCACAACGAACGTCTCAGCCTCCGCGGCGCCGTCGATATCGTAGCCGGCTACACGGCCGTCGTAGCGTCCTACCACCTTCTGTTCATTGCGCAATAGCTCCTTGCGGAAGCGCTCGTCCGTGATCCGCAAATCGCTGCGCAGCACATAGGCCGCATCCAACCCAGTGAAGTCTGCATATCGCTGTGCTACCGCCTGGCGGCGCTCCTCGGATAAGCCACTGCCTGCTGCTAGTGCCTGCCGATATTCACCTGTGGCGAATTCCCGCGCCTGTTTTAGGTGTTCTTCCAGCGATCTGCCGGCCCCAGCCTTGCCGTGACGGTGCGCGATTGCTGCGTACGTGGGGAAGTAGCCCACGTAGCCTTGGTCGTTCACACCTGTGTGGGGGCCGTAGTCCAGGATGCAGGACAGCAGGGCCAGCCCGTTGAGGGCGATTTCCTCGCCGTGAAGAGCCAATGCCAGCGCGGCGCCGCGCGTGGTGCCGTAGGATTCGCCCAGCACGTACTTTGGGGAGTTCCAGCGGCCGTTCGCGCTGAGGTAGCGGCGGATGAATTGTACGAATCCCTTCACGTCGCCGTCCGTGGACCACAATTCAGGCTTGGCCTCCTGCGCGATCTGCGAGAATCCGGCACCCGGGGCATCAATGAACACTAAGTCTGTGACGGGCAGCAGCGTGTATGCGTTGTCCACCAGCGTATATGGTGCGGGGGGCGTAAGCGTGGCGTCCGGCGTGACGATTCTTTTTGGCGCCACCGAACCCATTAGCAAGAACGTGCTGGAAGAACCCGGCCCGCCGTTGAACACGAATGTGATTGGCCGTGCGGGATCAGGGTTTTCGCCGTTGGGAAGGAGCGTGAATGCCGCAGAAAACACGCTGGCGGCGGGGGAGACCTTCTCTGTATCGATGTGAAGCGTGGACAGCGTGGCGCGGTAAGCCAGTTCGTGGCCGTCCAGTTCGATCGAATGCTCAGTGGTGACCGTAGTCTCCTGCGGCAGCGGCCGTGCAGGCGGCTGAGGTCCGGTAGTAGGTGTAGTGTGCGTGGCAGGCTCCTGCTCGCTCATAAATAAGTCCTTTCATAGGGGTGTCCCGCCGGTAAAATCCGGCGGGACACCCACACATGTTAAAGTGCGTCTGTTGCAGAACTGTTAAAATGCGCCTGTCGCAAAGCGCGTTACTAGTGTGCGCGGCGCTGCAAGCGTGCCAACTCGATCAGCAACACGGCGCGGCCCTCCAAGCGGATCCAGCCACGTGACACAAAATCGGCAAGCGACTTGTTGACCGTTTCACGAGACGCGCCAACAAGATGGGCAAGTTCCTCCTGGGTCAGATCATGCGCTACGTAAATTCCCTCGGGAGTGCGCTCGCCGAACCGGTTCGCCAGATCGAGCAGCGCCTTCGCAACGCGGCCCGGTACGTCGGAGAAGACCAAGTCTGCCATCTGCTCGTTGGTGTGGCGAAGGCGCCGGGCCAGTTCGCGCAGCATCGACTGCGAGAGTTCTGGGTGCGCTGTCAGGAACACCATCATGTCCTTATGGGACAGCGAGTACAGCTTGGTAGGCGCGATAGCCGTTACCGTTGAGGAACGGGCTCCCAGATCGAAAAGGGAAAGCTCCCCGATGATCTCACCAGGCCCTAATACGGCAATGAGGTTTTCGCGCCCGTCGTCTGAATTGTGACTCAACTTCACTTTGCCGTCTGTAATGATGTAAAGGCGATCGCCTTCATCTCCTTCATGGAACAGCGAGTCACCACGTTTGAGCGTGGTTTCGCTCATGAGCTCGCTGAGCGCGAGGAGATCATCATCCCCAAGGTCCTTGAAGAGAGGAACCGCCTTGAGAACGTTTGTATCCATGTCTGCCCTTTCTTGTTCTTCACAAAGCGAATGAGTCAGATCTCACTGTGGACCTGCCATACACATCACATCTTGCCATCATACGGGTATCTGATGCACTAATATGCTTGAAGCATGTCCTCGCCTCAGAATAATTCCAAAAAGACGAAGGCCGCCCAGGCGCGTTTGCCGCGCAGGCCGCGCTCGCTCGCTGCACGCAGAGAACAGGCGCGTGCGATCACTGACCGGTTGGCGCTGCTGTATCCGGACGCCCATTGCGCATTGCTTTTCCGGAACCCATTTCAGCTGCTTGTGGCCACAGTTTTGTCCGCTCAAACAACTGATGTGCGCGTGAATTCGGTGACGCCGGAGTTATTCCGGCGCTACCCAGATCCCGAGGCGATGGCGGGCGCGGCGCGCGAAGATTTGGAGGAGATTCTGCATCCGCTTGGGTTTTTCCGGGCGAAGGCAAAATCGTGCCACGGACTGGCGGCGGCTTTGTGCGACCGCTTTGGGGGCGAGGTTCCGGCCAGCCTCGAGGAATTGGTGACACTGCCGGGCGTGGGCCGCAAAACTGCCAATGTGGTGCTTGGGAATTCGTTCGGCATTCCGGGTATTACCGTAGATACTCATGTAGGAAGGCTTTCGCGCAGGTGGGGATGGACCCGGCAGGCGGATCCTGTAAAGGCGGAACGAGATATCGCGGCTCTATTGCCGCCGGAGATATGGACGCAGACCTGCCATCGCATCATCGATCACGGCCGCAAGGTGTGCCATTCGCGCAAACCCGCATGTATCGGGTGCGGGCTTGCCGATCTGTGCCCTTCTTATGAATTATTCGTAGGAGTGCCCGCGCCCGCCCTACCGGGGCCCATGCCGGGCGCTTCTATGCAAGAAACGGAAGAAACTTCTAAGAAAGAGACGCAAGAAAGTCGAGGATAACTTGTGTCGCCTCTCCGGGGGCTTCTTCGGGGATGAAGTGCCCGGAGCTGGGAATGGTGATTTGGCGATGGGGACCAGTGGTGAACACTTTGTCTTGGTTCCAGGCGCGATCGGGCAGAAGAGGATCGAGCTGCCCACGGATAGTCCACACCGGGGCCGCGATCGGGTGTTTTGTAAGTTCGAAATAGCGCCGGCCGCTGGGCCGCTGCACAGCGGTGTATGACCATCGCAATTGGTCCAGCGCCGTGTCTGCGGCTTCAGGAAGGCGCATCGCGGCGGAATAGAGCGCTGCCTGCGAACTAGCGCCGTCGTTCCCAGGGGCAGACCATTCGGTGAGGAGCCGATGGATATAGGTTTCAGAGACCAGCCCTCGTTTCGCGATTGCGGGGACGAAGGTAGTGAGAGCGTGCCGCCATGTGCGCATGGTGAGATGCGTTCCCGGCCGTTGGAGCGCGCGCGTGTGCGGCGCGGAGAATGTGAGCACTCCGCGCACTATGCCGGGATCGATGCAGGGCGCAGACCACGCCAATTGGCCACCTCGGCCATGCCCCACCACCACTACCTGCGAAGCGCCGAGCGAGCGGGTGATCGCCGGTATGTCTTGCGTGAGCGTCAGCGCATCTTGGCTGTTTGGCGTCTTGTCTGATCCCGCTATGCCCCGCTGGTCGAAGGCTGCAACCTCATAGCCAGCTTCTGCGATTGCGGCTATCTGCCCTCGCCAAGCCCACCAATATTCGGGGAACCCGTGCACTAACAGCACTAACGGGCGAACGTCGCTGTGTTCGCCCATGTGTACCAGGTGGAACTGCCCTCCATTGGCGCGGACGAATCGGTGCTCCCAAGGCCCGTCGATGAATACGCATGAGTTGTCGGCGGGTGTGGACATGCTGCTCCTAGCGGTTATTTGCGAGTTCGTGCCGGGCGATGATTGCGCCACGTTTCTCCCAGCGGCGCCGGGTGGCGTGCACTGCGAGCCCGGTGAACAGAATAACCGCGCCGTATACCATCATGCGGCCTGAACCGAGGGACAGGTAGAGGTGGTCGATCACGTTTCCTGTGAAGGCATTGTATTCGCCGATTGTGCGGTTGAGTGGTTCCAGGATCGAAGTGCGTGTGAACGTGGGGGCCACAACGGGGAGCAGGCCGAAGGCAGTTACCAGGATTCCGGTCACGATGGCGCCCAGAGAGGAAAGCCGTGCGAGGTACCATGTCAGTCCGACGACTCCGACGCCGCCAATCAGTTCGCCGATGGCGGCGAGATTGAGTTTCCCTGTTGTCCAAGGGCTATTTTCAACCAACGCAAGCCGGACGCCGGCGTCGGAGATGAGGTACCAGGCAAAAGGAACCAGGAAAATCGAAGCGATGAGGACGCCTGTGTGAGTCCAGCCCCGGCCGGGTGGGAGTGGCTCGTTGGTGGTGAGCGCTTCATCCCATGCGGCTGTGCGCTGGGGAGGCTCGCGCAGAATTGGCGTGGATTCGCCCAAGCGTGGCGCGGACGGCGATGCGACGGAGCCGGACGGCATTTCGAAACTGTTGTCCGGTGCGATTCCCACGGCGTCTGCGAGAGTCGCATGATGCCGTGGTTCACGCGAACTAGGCGCAGTGGCCGGTGAGGTTATGGAGCCAGAGGTTATGGGGCTGGATGCGGGAGCTTCGGGAGATGCTGTGGTCGCCTCCTCCGCCGTTCTGGTGCGCACGTCAAATGCCGGATCGGTATTTGCGAAAACAGAGCGCCGCTCGGGTACGCGAGAATCGATCGGCGGCAGGTCGGAATCTGAAGCGTGGGTGGCCGCCTGTTCAGGGGAGCTTGACGTGGTTGAGGATCCTGCGGTGGGCTCCGAGGCGGGAGTCAGCGGGGCCAGCACGTCGTCTTCGTCAAAGGGGCGGTTGTTACCCCGGCTGTACGGATCGGATGGGGTGGTCATTGAAACCTCCTAGAGTCAGTCCTGATCTGACGCTACGACACTTTGGGACGATCTCCGGAGAAGCTGCCGGCGTGCCCTCCTTCGGATCTTGTTGCGAAGCTCATCTCCGCCTGTAGGCGGACTTGTATCCACAGGGGCACTAGTTGGCTAGCTTGTCCACAAGAAGGTGCCGAGGGGAGGTAAGGCCAGTGCGGAAAGCCCACACTTGATCGCATGTACGAATCACGCTCGATTGGCGAACAGACACCACCGCAGGTACCCGAATTTCCGCTTGTAGGGCTCATATGCGACAACGAATCGATGCGGGCAGAAATCGCGCGCGTGGCTGGCTTTGCGGGCATCGACGTCGTCGTTGTGGAGAATCGCAACGAGCTGAGCCCGTTTCTGCTTCAGTTGGATGCGACTGCCTCACCGCCCCACGTGGCAATTTCGTTTCACCCCACATACGCCAGGTTCTTCGACGACGAGGAGCCTTATATTTCGCCGTTTGACGAGGCCGAGAGGCTCATGGAACTGTTCTTAGCTGTCGGCTCCACGCGCCGAGGGTGGATCGTGGGCGTCGTCGGCGCCCACGGTGGGGCGGGTGCAAGCGTACTTGCCACATGGATTGCGCGCCGCCTTTCCAATACCGATGAGGTTGCGCTACTCGATATGGATCCGTTGTCCAGCGGCTTGGACCGCTTCGTTGGGCTCCACGGTGCTGCCGGATTGCGGTGGGCTGATCTGAAGGAAGAAGGTGGTGCCTTTGTGCCCCAACGCCTGAACGACGTGTTGCCGCGGCTTGGCAGCCTGCGCATTCTATCCGGAGATCGCAGGGGTGGAGTCGCTGCGGTGGGCAACCTTGGCGAGCATGCTATTGCCGCACTTGCACAGGTCAACGCGGTTACCGTGATTGATCTGCCGCGCCAGGCACTTTTGCCGCAAGGTCCAATTCGGAACTGGCTGGAATGGTGCGACGTCGTCGTACTGGTAGCCACTGCATCGCATCGCGGCATAGCGCAGGCTGTACTGGCAGCCGGGATGGCCCAGAGCGTTGCCCCCACGCTACCCGTTGTACAAGGCATTAATCCGCAGCCATATGCGGAGGAATTATCCGCAGCGCTCAGAGGCAAGGATGTGGAGTACGTGCATAACGTACGGACCTTGCGGCTGGATTTGGAACATGGAGTTCGTGTGGGAGATAGGCGCAGGGGGGCTTCTGCCGCCGACGTCGCGCGAGTCACTGAACGTTGCCTGCCACAGGTGCGCAAATGAGGGCGGATCCGGCACCACGCAGTGAGGAGCGCCTGCGGGCAGTCCGTTCCGAATTGGCCGGTGGAGCCACCGTTGCGGAAGCGCTAGCACGTGGCATGCCAGGATTGCTCAACGTCCGCTCCATTGTGGATGCGGGATCAGATATTCGTTCAGCAGTTTCAGGAATCGGACCAGTGCTCCAGCCTCTCCTTGATGACGCGGAGGTCACCGACATTCTGGTCAACAGTATCCGCGGCGTGTGGGTTGATCGCGGTAAGGGATTGGAACGGGTAACTGAGCTCACGGGCGCATTCCGTGACGACACGGAAGTGCGCGACATGGCTGTTCGGCTCGCCGCCGCGTCGGGCCAGAGGCTCGACGATCAGAGCCCGCTTGTGGATGGCACTGTGGGGTCCGGAATACGGCTTCACGCAGTATTGCCGCCCCTGGCCGCCGAAGGGACCATGATCTCATTGCGCGTGCACCGGCGCGTGAACTTCTCCGTGGAAGATCTGGCCGATAACGGCATGATTCCGCGCCCTGTGCTGCCTGTTTTGCTGGCTTTAGTGGAGCGCCGCGCGAACGTCATGATTTCGGGAGCCACCGGGAGCGGAAAAACTACTCTGTTGGCGGGGTTGCTTTCTGAAGTGCCACGGGCAGAGCGCATCCTCATTATTGAGGAGCGCCAAGAGTTGCGCCCATACCATCCCCATGTGGTTCATCTGCAAGAACGCAAAGCGAATGTGCAGGGTGTGGGAGCAATTCCGATGAGCGAGCTTGTGCGTGCAGCCTTGCGGATGCGCCCGGACAGGATTGTGTTAGGCGAATGCCGCGGAGCGGAGGTGCGCGACGTACTTGCTGCGCTCAACACTGGCCATGAAGGAGGATGGGCCACGATCCATGCAAACTCTGCAGCGGATGTTCCCGCCCGGCTTACTGCGCTGGGCGCGCTGGCGGGATTGTCAGAGAGCACGATGGCGGCACAAGCGGTTGCTGCACTTGATGCCGTGGTCCATGTGGAGCGTGAGCGGGGCAGCCGGAGGGTTTCCCAGATTGCAGTCCTTGAGCGAACGCGGGAACGTGAATTGGCCGCCGTAGAGGCACTCCGGTGGGATGGGACAGCACTCCACCGCGGCCCGAGTTGGTCAAAACTGGCGCGGCGGCTTGGCATGGAGGATGTGGGGTTATGATCTCTCCGCTCGGAGGCATTGCGGCATTCACAGTACTGGCCATGGCATGGGCACTGACGCCGCTTCGTGTGTATCGCGCCGCGCCGCGAAAAAAGATCCCTGGCCGCGGAAAACCCCGGCGGAAAGCCTTTCCCGTTCTACGGCGGCAATCGCAGCGCAGCGGAACTGAGCTCGATATGGGACTGTTGCTCACCGAAGTGGCAACGCGCCTTCGAGCGGGTGCGGATATGACCACTGCGTGGCAGATTACGCTCAAGCGGGCCGGCTTCAATTCGGAGGAGGCCGTGCCGGATGGTTCGGGTGTGCCACGCGTGCTGCATAACCTGGCAATTCGCAGAAAGCCACCTGCTGGTGTGCAGGAAGCTATTGCAGTGTGCCGGCTTACTCAAGCTAGTGGAGCGCCGGCGGCGGACATACTCGATTCGTGTGCACGCGGTGTTGCGGATACTGCGGAGGCAGTAGCTGCAAGAAACGCGGCGCTTACTGGGCCTGTGATGAGCGCGCGTCTGTTGGCGCTTCTCCCATTGGCTGGTTTCGGGTTAGGCGCGCTGATGGGTGCTGACCCGTTGGCATTCTTGACGGGATCGTTGCTCGGTTGGAGCGTTCTCGCCACCGGAATAGCACTCGATGCGGCTGGAGTGTTATGGATCGTCCGTTTGGCACGCCGGGCGGCTCAGGAAAGCTGACGTGCAGGCCCAAGAATCGGAGCGACGCTGATGCACAATAATCCGGGGATGTGGGCAATGGTGGCGATGTTGGCCGTGGCTGCGTGGGCGTGGACGCCGTCGCCGGCATTCCCGTTTCTGAAGAAAAGCAGTATTCGGCGGGGCAGGCGCACACGTGAGGCGCATGCGCTAGACCGTGCGGTGATGTTTGACTTGACGCGCGCCGCACTTGCTGGCGGCAGCGCAATTCCACAAGCACTGGAGGCGGTAGGCATCGCGTGTGGTGGGGCTGCTCGGCAACAGCTTACCCGGGTGGCCGCCATACTCCGGATGGGTGGCCAATGGGACGAAGCGTGGCTTGAAGCCCCCGCATTCGCATATCTGAGCGACGCCTTGGAACCTTCGTGGTGCGAGGGGGCGCCGCCGGAAGCGCTCCTGGAGCGAACAGCTCAGAGCATCCGAGCGCGGCGCCAGCGAGTTGCGCGAGAGGCTGCTATCCGGCTCGGCGAGCAACTGATCTTTCCACTGGGCCTATGTTTTCTTCCCGCATTCGTGATCATCGGAGTAATACCCGTGGTGGTCAGCGTTGGTACCAGCATCTGAACGCGGGGTGCAGATCGTTGATGTATCCACATGCCTGTGCCTGTCTCTTTTCTCCACAATGCCTTGGTTGTGGCCGGTGGCGGTAGAAGCGCTGCGGCACAGTAGATACACCACGTCGGGACGCGCAATAGTTCCGAGGGGATATCAATGAGGAGGAACAATGAAAAACCACGTGATACGTGACCTATCGCCGCAGGAAGTGGCAGGAGAGCATTGGGACACAACAGCCGATTGGAGCTCTGAGGCGGGAATGTCTACAGCTGAATACGCCCTCGGAACGGTTTCTGCTACCGCATTCGCCGGATTGCTGCTGTGGGTCGTCAAGCAAGATTGGGTGAAAGAAGGCATTGAGAGCATCTTTCGCAACATCTTCGCCTACTGACGGTGCCGTGTCCCAGCGGCAGGGGAAGGAGCTGGCTAGCTTCACCCAGCGGCCAGCCAGCCATCGTGACAGCACAGAATCTGGCATGGTGACGGCCGAATTGGCGATCGCCATCATCCCGGTGATGCTGATTCTCATCGCCGCTCTAGGTGCGCTTGGGGGTGTACTCATGAGCATCGACGTTCACGCAGCTGTGGCCGTGATTGCCCGCGCGGCAAGCCTGGGGACCACAACCGCGGAGCTAGACACTCTGGCTGAATCGCTCGTTTCTGGTAGTACTGTCACAGCTGAATACCAGAACGGCTACGTGCACGTCACGCTCTCAGCCACGCCCCCGGCCCACCTGCGGTGGCTGGGCACGATTGCAGCTGACGCGCACGCGATGATCGAGCCTGGGGCTGCGTGATGGAGGATGCGGCAAGCGTGGGCGAACGCGGTTCAGCAACAGCTTTGGGAGTGGCTGTAGCAGGCGTGATAGTAGTATTAGCGCTCGCGATTGCAACGTTGAGCGCCAGTGTGCTCTCCGCTGTGAAAGCGCAATCTGCTGCAGATTTCGGGGCGCTCGCTGGCGCACACGTGCTGTGGCTGCGGGGCAGTGCGGCGGCCTGCGATGCCGTACAGTCTACTGTTGAAAAGAACCACGCTGTGCTGAGCACCTGTACTGTCACCGGCTCTCACGTGCGGGTGAAAGCGATCGTCAATGGGATAACCCGCGAGGCCGTGGCTGGCCCGGTGGACGATCCTCCATAGTGCCCATCGCATCGCGCAAAAGGCGCAGAACCCGGATTGCGCCTGCTTTCGAAAGGGGTTCGTTGTTGTTTCCGCATTTGGGAGATTGGATGCAACGCGGGCAACCGGATCGACAGGGGCACGATTCAATGGCGTGCAGCGTGGAATTTACCCACTGCAATCCGCTGACGAATCCGCGGTGGGCGCAGCCAGAACCACCCGCGAGTGCGTCGTGTACGAACACCGTGGGTTCTCCGGTCTGGGGATGCAGCGCGGTGGAGAGCCCGCCTAGATCCCAACGATCGCAGAGCGCAAAGAGCGGCAGCATGCCGATGGATGCGTGCTCCGCAGCGTGCAGCGCTCCTGGGAGATCCGGCGGCTCTACCCCGGCGGATCGGAGCGCTGTCTGCTTCATGGTCCACCACACCGCCGACGTGTCCAGCTGCCGTAGCGGCATGTCAAGCGGAACCATGCCTAGATACATCCCGTCGTCGAAGCGCCGCACGTCGTAGCCAATGACGCGGGAATAGACGGTGATGTCGCCCCATGCCCATGTGCCGCTGGCGATGTCAACGCTCTGCGCTGTCTCACGGATCTCGACTGACGTTTCTTCCCGCGCATAGGTGCGGATCTCTTCGCCTTCGTACCGATGGACGAGCGCGACGCCGTCGTGCAGCTGATCTACGCGAAAAGCCACCCCCTGGTGAACGTAGATTGCACCTGGGAAAACGGAGCTGTCCGCGCGGGCCGCATCCACGGTGCCGAGCAGTATTCCAGAAGGTTGCTCCACAATCGTCACAGTGGCGTCGGTACCACGGAGGTCAACGGTATCGTGTGCGGAAAAGCCGAGTGCCGTGTTCCAGTACCATCCTGTTGGGCGTTTCCGCAGCAATCCTTGCTCTGCAAGATCGTCAAACATGTGAGTGTCCGGCAATCCGAACACTTCTGCGTCCTTGTCCGTGAGCGGGACTTCGGCGGCTGCCGCGCAGAGCTCTGGGATGAGCGCATGCGGATTATTCGGATCGAACACATTGACTTCAGTTGGAGCGTTCGTCACCATAGCTGGGTTCTCTAGCAGGTATTGATCCAGCGGGTTCTCGCGGCCCACAAAGACTGCCAGGCTTGCGCGGCCCGAGCGTCCGGCCCTGCCGATTTGTTGAGAGAAGGAGGCGTGTGTACCTGGCCATCCGGTGACGACGACGGCGTCCAGACCCGAAATATCGATACCGAGTTCCAGCGCGTTCGTAGATGCCAGGGCCCGGAGCTCCCCTTTTTTGAGTTGTTGTTCCAGTTCACGGCGTTCTTCTGGCAGGTAGCCACCGCGATACGCAGCGACTCTTGTTTCCAGAGTAGGTGCATGGTCGTGGAGCCATGAGCGCGCTGCCGCGGCTACGCTTTCTGTTCCCGGCCGCGAACGGACAAAGGTGAGTGTGCGGGCGCCCGCACCGACGAGCAGGCCGGTGAGTTCTCCCGCTTCTGTATTTGCCGCACGGCGTGGGCCATCCTCGTCTTGCTGCAGGAGCGGATCGCCGTCGTCTGTATCGTCCAGGGCATCGCTATCGTCCAGGGCATCACTCTGAGCCGATGGGCGCGCGCGCCACAACATGATGACTTGTTTGCCACGCGGCGATCCGTCTTTCGTGATCTCCACGATGGGGCCGAAGGCGCTGCCGAGGAACTGTTTGGTAGATAGGCGTGGCGCTCCCGTAGTTGCCGAAAGAAATACCACGGTGGGAGAGGCGCCATAGAACTGCGCGGTGCGCAAGAGACGGCGCACGATGTGCGCAACATGGGCTCCGAACATTCCGCGATACGAGTGGAATTCATCCACGATGATCATGTCGAGGCCACGGAAAAGCCGCGCCCACTGGTGATGGCGCGGCAGGATTCCGAAGTGTGCGAAATCGGGATTTGTAAGGACTATATCGGCCATATCGCGTGCCCATGCCCGTTCCGCAGCGTCGGTATCTCCATCCGCTACGGCGACTCCAATGCGGGTAGTGAGTGGGCGTATGAGGTGGTGAAGTGCAGCTGCCTGGTCGGCGGCAAGCGCCTTGGTGGGCGATAAGTAGAGCGCGGTAGGGCGGTATGCAAGATGCGCGAGGTGAGTGGAGTTTCCCCGGGAGTGAACGATATCGGAGAGCAGCGGGACCCACGCCGCAAGCGACTTTCCGGACGCCGTCTCGGTTGCGAGCACTGTGTGGTGGTGTGCGTGTATAGCTTCAGCTGCTTCCAGCTGATGACTCCACGCGCGTGGCGCACCGGCCGCGCGGATCGCCGCCAGGACCGTCTCAGGTACCCATTTGGGCCACGGTGCCGTTGAGACTGAGCGAGGCCCGCGCGTCACGATACCCATGATCTGCCCGGCCTGGGCATGCCTTTCCAACAGACGCACCAAGGCATCAGTGGTGGGAGGTAAAAGGGTGTCGGTCACGCGCTAAGTCTGCCACGGTGGCGGCTCCCAAGCACAGCGTATTTGGGACTAACGGCCTAGGTGCCGCCGTCGTCAAAAACGTAGAAAACGAGTAAAATTGCCTATATCTAGCGGTTTGAATAAAAACTAACCACTAGATGTTGTGGTTGTCTCTTTTGCGACACGCCGGGCTTGGTGCGCACACAAGAGACGCGGAGCCGTAGTCTGGCATGGCTGCCACCGATAGAGGCTCGGAAGCGAGCCTCGGAGGCGGCCAGCGGTACAGCGCTCAAACCGAGGTAAAAAGGAAACGGAAATGGTAGCGAACCGAGTTGACGTAGACGCGATCAGCACAGTCAATGAATATCTTGACCGCTCGGATTGGCGGGTTAACGCAAACGCCAACCAGGGCTACTCGCTCGGCGGCCTGATTCTCAATTCCGCCGGCAAAATGATCGCAAATTACTGGCTGACGGAAATCTATTCGCCTGAAGAAGGCGCTGCGCACCGCGCAGGTGATTACCACATTCACGATCTGGACATGCTGTCCGGTTATTGCGCTGGGTGGAGCCTGCGCCGTCTGCTTGAAGAGGGCTTTAATGGGGTTCCGGGTGCGATCGCTTCCGCCCCTCCGAAGCATTTCTCCGCTGCCTGCGGCCAGATTGTCAACTTCCTTGGCACGCTCCAAAACGAATGGGCCGGCGCGCAAGCATTCTCGTCGTTTGACACGTATATGGCACCCTTCGTGCGCCTTGACCACATGACGTATGAGCAGGTCAAGCAGCAGCTTCAGGAGCTCATCTTCAACCTCAACGTGCCCAGCCGCTGGGGCAGCCAATGCCCATTCACCAACCTGACCTTCGATTGGACGTGTCCGGCGGACATCGCGGACAACTACCCGTACATCGGCGAGGAAGTGTGCGATTTCACGTACGGCGAGCTCCAAGAAGAAATGGACATGATTAACAAGGCCTACATGGAAGTCATGATGGCCGGTGATGCCGACGGGCGTGTCTTTACGTTCCCGATTCCCACGTACAACATGACCAAAGACTTTGATTGGGATAGTGAGAATGCGAATCTCCTGTTCGCGATGACTGCGAAGTACGGCCTTCCCTATTTCCAGAACTTCATTAATTCGGAACTTGATCCTGGCATGATTCGTTCGATGTGCTGCCGGTTGCAGCTAGATTTGCGCGAATTATTGAAACGAGGCAAC
Source organism: Ancrocorticia sp. (assembly GCA_022648165.1). Lineage (GTDB taxonomy): Bacteria > Actinomycetota > Actinomycetes > Actinomycetales > Actinomycetaceae > Changpingibacter. Next base: position 164,491 of record JALCLX010000005.1, on the reverse strand, counting down.
GGGCTGTTCGGTTCCGCTGAGCTGACTGGCTCGATTGGCGTAGTCACGCTGAACATGGCGCGGCTGGGTTACCTCTTCAAGGGGGACGAAGCCGGGATGTATGCGCGGCTGGATCACTTGATGGATTTGGCCAAATCTACGTTGGAGAAGAAGCGTTCGACAGTCCAGAAACTCATGGATCAGGGCGTTTACCCGTATTCGCGCCGCTACCTGGGGCACCTGAACAATCATTTCTCCACGATTGGCGTGAACGGCATCAATGAAATGATTCGCAATTTTACCGACGACGTTCACGACATCACGGACGATTACGGGCACGATTTCGCTAAGCGTGTTCTGGCGCATGTGCGTGACAGGCTTGTGGAGTTCCAGGAGGAGACAGGTAACCTGTACAATCTGGAAGCCACGCCGGCTGAGGGAACCACCTATCGCTTTGCAAAGGAAGATCGCAAGCGTTTCCCGGACATCCTGCAGGCTGGAACGCCGGAAGAACCATATTACACGAATTCCTCGCAGCTCCCGGTGGGATACACTGACGACGCATTTGAGGCGCTGGAGAAGCAAGCTGACCTGCAGTCGATGTACACGGGTGGCACGGTTCTGCATCTGTACATGAACGAGCGTATGAGCAGTGCGGAGGCATGCAAGAAGTTGGTGCGGCGCTCGTTGACCAACTTCCATCTGCCGTACATCACCATCACCCCCACATTCTCCATCTGCCCAGTGCATGGCTACCTTGCAGGTGAACACATCACGTGCGAGAAGTGTGCCGAGGCGCATCCCGATGCGGAACCACAGGTATGTGAAGTGTGGACGCGCGTGATGGGTTACTTCCGCCCCGTGCAGTCGTTCAACATTGGGAAGAAGGGCGAATACCATGAGCGCGTGACGTTCAAGGAGAACGCTCTGGGAACCAAAGCTACGCATCCGCTTGTGGATTCGTATCAAGAACTGCAAGAAGTATCTGCGTAGCGCGGGCTAAGAGTCTGCATAGGCGCGGCGGATGAGTGAACTCGATATTGCAGGCGTAGTGCCTCTGTCGTCGGTGGATTGGCCGGATCATCTGGTTGCAACAGTGTTCTGCCAGGGCTGCCCGTGGCGATGCCCCTACTGCCAGAATGCGGCGATTTTGGATACGCGCACGCCCGGAATTGTGCCGTGGGCAGATGTCCAGGAACTCCTTGAGCGGCGCCGCGGGCTACTTGACGGTGTGGTCTTCACGGGAGGCGAGGCACTGCGCCAGGCCGCTGTTGAATCTGCGATAGCAGACGTTAAAGCGCTGGGCATGCAGGTGGGTCTGCATACGGCCGGTGCGTATCCTCGCAGGCTTGCCCAGGTGCTACCGGACGTTGACTGGGTCGGTTTGGACATTAAGTCACTGCCGGAAGATTACCGGGAGGCTGCAGGGTACGAGGGCGGAACGAAGGCGTGGGAATCGCTGGCGATGATCGTCGATGAACGACGCCGCCGTGTAGATTCTGCTTCTCCGTTCACGTATGAGGTTCGTACCACTGTTTTCCCAGGCAGCCCCGCTGAACGGCATTTCGAGGAGCTTGTTGCGCGGATCCGTGAAGCGGGAGTGGAGGATTTCGCGCTCCAGGAGGCGCGAGCGAAGGGAACTGATCCGATTTTTCAGGCTATGGCAACCCACTGGGATATGTCAGCGTGGCGTATGCGTTTCGAGGAAATGGCCGCGTGTGCACGCAGCGCAGGCTTTTCCCATGTCGAAGTGAGATGAGGCGCGGAGGTGCGGCCGTGAGGCTGTCCGGTCGTTGATGTTTCCCCACAAATTCAATCGTCGCGATGTATCCACAGGTGCGGAGGAACGCCACAGTTCCCCCGCACCACTCTTTTACTGTGTGTCCACGGCTGTACATGCCGCTTCTCAAGAAGGAAGGACATGCAATGAGGTATCGCGAGCGAACAACGGCGCTCAGCAGCGCGCGATTACGGTGGCTGGCAGCGCTGGCCGCTTCACTGGCGGTGAGTGCCCTGACGGCTCTTGGAGCTTCACTGCCCGCTCACGCGAGCGACCAGGATTTCTTGCGGCTGCGCACCCTGGCAATCGCAAGTGGGCCCAATGAAGGCCCGGCCGGCCCACGGGTCACAGTGCCCGCCGCCGGCGGGTGGTTTCTGCACCTCGGCCCGGTACTCTCGCCCATCGTGGGTGATGAAACACGGGCGTGGTGCATTCAGCTTGATTTGACGCGTCCGGACCAGGGCGCAGCAGTCACCACCTTACAAATAGAAGGTGAGGGCAACTCTCCCGTGCCAGAGCTTGCGTTAACTGCCAGCGAAGCCGCGTGGATCCTCGTCAACTATGGCAAAGAAATGGACCATTGGACCAATGCGGCAATCGCCTCATTGATGCACGCGAACTTTGAAGAGGATTCTGCTGGAGCTACGCGGGAAGAATCCGTGGATTTGATTGTCAACGCCATCCGTGACTATGAAGGCGGACGGATTTTCAATCGCGCAAAAGCGCTTGCGGAGGAGGCACGCGCTCACACCATTACGCATTTTGCTGAGATGACGGTGACGGGAGACCAGAAGATATTGGCTCCGCACGGTGGCGCTACAGCAAACGGTACGATCCAGAACATAGGAGCCATGAATAGTGCAGACCAGTGGGTTCCCGGTGTAGAAATCCAGGTTACGCTGGATGGCCCGGCAGTATTTACTGCCACGGGGGAGAAAACGTGGCATGGCGAGTCCGCAAGTGAGCCGCGCGAATTGGCGTGGACGGCAACGGGCAACGGTGACGTGACTGCGCGTGCCACGATCGATATAGCAGCTGATTATCTCATCAAGCACACGGCTGACCAGGACACGCAAAATACGGTGGTATATCCGGCCGGTGCCACACGCGTTCTGTCCGCTACGTCAAAGAGTTTCGCGGTGGTGAAAGATTTTCAACCCATGCTCACCTCACGTGTAGGCGAAGCTGTGGTAGAGCGCGGCGAGGAGCTAAAAGACACGATTACTATTGCGGCAGCTGCCGATTACTCGAATAGCGAATGGCTGCACGTGGATGGAGATCCGATCCCTGTTGTATTTGAAGGGGTAGCGTACGATGCGGGGAGCGTTCCGGCGGCCAAGGGAGATGAAGTATCGCAGGAGGCACGCGAAATCGGACGAGTGGCCGTCACCGCAGATGGGCCGGGAACCCATACAGTAACAATTCCGGGGCCGGAAGAATCCGGTTTCGTCACGTGGGTGTGGCGCGTGAAGAAGGCGGACCAGGGAGAGTTCGCTGAGTATATTGCTGCTGATTGGCAGGATACGTGGGGCTTGGAAGCTGAAACGACCTCGGTGCGCCATTCGATCGATATCGATACCGCGTTGATGGAGCGCGTGACCGCATCGGGGACATACCTCGTTGACGACGTTTTTGTGACCGGTTTTCCCGATGACCATACGGAATTTTCCGGAAGCGATGTGTTTACGAAAGACACGGCCGAGTTGGTCCAAACGCTGTACTTTTTCCCCGAAGGGTTGGCGGTCACGGAAGAGAATCTACCCACAGCTACGGTTATAGGAACTACTACGATTCCAGCGAAGAACGGCTACCACGCATCTGTTGGTTCCACTGATTTCTTGATTGGTAAGCGCCCGGAACCTGGCACTTACGTCTTCGTGACGAGCTTTGAAGGAGATGACAGGGTGGAGCCTTTCACCACGTCTGTTGCGGATCAGACCGAGCAGTTTGTGGTACAGCGCGAACAACCGGAGATTTCCACTACGCTCACCGGACCAGGCGGGGCGAAGACCGTTGAACAGCGTTCGGGACCGGTGATTCTTACAGATACTGTGTGTTATGAGAATCTCAGACCTGGGCAAGAATATGAGTTGCATGGGCGGCTGATGGATAAGGCCACTGGTGAGGCGATGCTATCCGGCGGCCAGGAGCTGGCCACAACGGTGGTATTCATTCCCGATGAGCAGCGTGGTTGCGTAGATGTGACGTTCACTGTGGATGCTGCTGACATGGTGAATCACACCACTGTGGCATTCGAGACGTTGGCGTATGAGGGGGCAACCATCGCAGCGCATACGGATATCAACGACGAGGCGCAGACTGTGCAGTTCCCTTCTGAAAAGCCAGAGGAAACCGAGCAGCCGAGCCCTTCGCCGTCACCGACGCAACCAGCGCAAGAGCTACCACGTACGGGTGCGCAGGTGGCCATAATGGGAAGCCTCGCGCTCGGACTCGCGGCTGCAGGAGGCGGAATTTTCGCATGGGGTAAACGCCGCCTACGCCAGTGACAGCGCCCGTCTGAGGATGCGCCGGGCTCGGTGGAATGGCACGAACGGGCCCGGCGTTTCCTCTAAGATCAGAAAAGGCGTGCCCGCGCAGTCTCACAGGTGTGCGAGAATGCCCATATATATTCTGAGAGACGCGCGCAGGTCTTGAGCGCAGAGGGAAGTAATGAAGAAACTCGTCATCGTGGAGTCACCCGCCAAGAGCCGCACTATCAGTGCGTTCTTGGGTCCTGATTACGACGTGGAGGCGTCAATCGGCCACATTCGGGATCTTCCCCAGCCATCCGAATTACCGGCAGATATGAAAAAAGGGCCATACGGCCGCTTCGCGGTAGACGTGGACCACGATTTCACGCCATATTACGTGATAGCACCGGACAAGAAGAAAAAAGTTGCGGAACTCAAGCGGCAATTGAAAGACGCCGATGAGCTGCTTCTGGCAACTGATGAGGACCGCGAGGGCGAGGCAATCGCATGGCATCTTTACGAGGTGCTCAAGCCTAAGATTCCCGTGAAGAGAATGGTTTTTCACGAGATCACTCCTGAGGCGATCGATCGCGCTTTGCGCGAGCCGCGGGAGCTTGATCTTCAGCTCGTCGATGCGCAGGAATCGCGCCGGATCCTCGACCGTTTAGTGGGTTATGAAGTTTCGCCGCTCTTGTGGCGAAAAGTTGCTCCAGGGCTTTCTGCTGGACGTGTTCAATCTGTGGCCACACGGCTTGTGGTGGATCGTGAGCGTGAGCGCATGGCGTTCAGTGCAGTCTCATATTGGGACGTCACGGGCACGTTTGCGAAAGACGCTGAACAGTTTGATGCGAAGCTTGCAAAAGTTGATGGCTCCCGGATTGCGTCAGGTAAAGATTTCACTGATCAAGGCACACTGAAGGCAAAGAGTGCAGCTGAAGGTGTCACGGTGCTGGACGGATCGGCTGCGCGTGCCATCGCGGCGCAGCTGGTGGGGGCTCCGGCCGCTGTCAGTTCAGTGGAAACGAAGCCGTACACTCGGCGGCCCGCTCCGCCTTTCACAACGTCAACGTTGCAACAGGAGGCGTCTCGCAAGCTGAGGATGAGTGCGCGCGACACGATGCGCACCGCGCAAGGCTTGTACGAAAACGGCTACATCACCTACATGAGAACCGATTCCACAAACTTGTCTGATCAGGCGCTGGGTGCGGCACGGGGGCAGATCGCGGAGATTTATGGCGAGAGCTATCTGCCGAGTAAACCGCGGCGGTACGTGACGAAGTCCAAGGGTGCCCAGGAGGCTCATGAGGCCATCCGGCCAGCGGGAGATCACTTCCGCACGCCGGCGCAAGTGAAGCATGAACTTTCTGGCGCGCAATTTTCTCTCTACGAACTGATTTGGAAGCGCACAGTTGCCTCACAGATGGCGGATGCAAAAGGGCAAACGGCCTCCGTACGCATTGTGGTGAGTGGGGAACAGGACTTGGAATTCGCAGCATCTGGTACCGTGATTACCTTCCCCGGCTTTATGGCTGCGTACCAGGAGTCCGCAGATGCACGCAGGTATGCGGAGAAGCCGGCGGATGCAGAGTCACGGCTCCCCGCGTTGGCGCAGGGGGAGGCGCTCGCCGTGCGCGCCGCAGAACCTGATGGCCACGAAACCCAACCGCCGCCCCGTTATACTGAGGCGTCGCTGGTCAAGAAAATGGAGGAGCTGGGAATCGGGCGTCCTTCCACCTATGCGGCCACGATCGCCACTATCAGCGATCGCGGGTACGTTGAACACCGCGGCCAGGCACTCGTACCTACGTGGACTGCGTTCTCTGTGGTGCGCTTGTTGGAGAAGTATCTGCCAAACTTGGTGGATTATGACTTCACTGCGAGCATGGAAACCGAGCTAGACCGCATTGCCGCAGGCGAAGAGCGTGGCACCGCGTACCTCGATCGTTTCTGGCGCGGATCTGATGGCCACGAAGGCTTGGAAGGCCAGGTTGAAGGGCTGGGAGATATCGATGCTCGGGCTATCAACTCGGTGGATCTGGGGGATGGAATCGTCCTGCGCGTGGGCAGGTATGGCCCCTATGTTCAGGAGGCGGGCCCAAACGGCGAAGATCTGCGCCACGCATCTGTGCCTGAAGGCGTGGCTCCTGATGAATTGACTCTGGAAAAAGCGCGTGAACTGCTTGATAGTGCGGCTGCAGACGGCCGCGAACTCGGAGTTGATCCGGTGACCAAGCACACCATAGTGGCGAAAGCGGGACGATTCGGCCCGTACGTGACGGAAGTGATTCCGGAGGGCGAGGTGGCTTTGACGCCGTCGGGCAAACCTTCGAAACGCGCGCCAAAGCCACGCACCGCCTCACTGTTCCATTCGATGAGCTTGGAGACGGTGACGTTGGATCAAGCTCTCCAGCTTCTGTCGTTGCCACGCATGGTCGGAAACATTGACGGTGAAGACGTTTTGGCGCAGAACGGGCGCTACGGACCATATATTACGAAGGGCAAGGATTCCCGATCGCTTGCGAGTGAGGAACAGATCTTTACGTTGACGATTGAGCAGGCGGCGGAGCTTTTTGCGCAGCCCAAGCAGCGCCGCGGAGCCACCGCCAAACCACCGCTCAAGGAACTCGGTGAGGATCCGGTGACGGGCAAACCGGTACTGCTCAAGGATGGACGATTTGGCCCATACGTGACCGATGGAGTGACGAATGCGTCGCTTCGGCGTTCGGACGATCCGAACACGCTGACGAATGAGCGGGCATACGAACTGCTCGCGGACCGCCGTGCTGCTGCCCCGAAGAAGGCTCCGAAGAAGCGCGCCGCGAAGAAGCCGGCAAGTTCCCGCAAATCTTCTGCAACGGCCCGCAAGCCACCGAAGAAATAACGCCCATGTTCATCACGTTCGAAGGCGATGACGGTACGGGGAAGACCACCCAGATTCTTCGATTGGCAGAATCCCTGCGCAGTGCCGGATACGAGGTTGTTACAACCCAGGAACCTGGCGGCACTGCAGTGGGGAAACAGATCCGCCACGTGCTGCTCCACAGCGGTGACGTGTCACCCAAGGCAGAGGCCCTGCTGTATGCGGCAGATCGTGCCCACCACGTGGACACGGTAGTGCGCCCCGCTCTTGAACGTGGCGCTGTGGTGTTGGCGGATCGGTACATCGATTCGTCGATCGCGTATCAGGGAGTGGCACGCGCACTGGGAACAGACGAGATCCGCTCGTTGTCTACGTGGGCCACGGGAGGGTTGCTCCCCGACCTGACAATCTTGGTGGACGTGCCAACCTCAGTCAGTATGGCGCGGTTGGGGCAAAACCATGACCGCATTGAATCAACTGGATTCGCCTTCCATGCGGCCGTGCGCCAGGAGTTCTTAGCGCTCGCCGCCGCAGAACCGGAGCGGTGGGTGGTGATCGATGGGTCCAAGAGCGTGGACGACGTCGCCGCTGCCGTACGCCGTTCGATTGCCCCTGTGCTCGCTCGCCTCGAAGAGAGGAAAACCGGGCAATGAGCGTCTTCGATTGTCTGGCGGGGCAGGCTGCGGTTCGGGCCCAGTTGGAGAAAGCAGCAGCTGCAGCGCGGGCGTTGGCAACGGAGGTAGCGCCCGAATCGGAGGATGCCCTACCTCAATCGGCGATGAGCCAGGCGTGGCTGTTCACGGGGCCCCCGGGATCTGGGCGTTCGGTGGCGGCACTCGCGCTTGCTGCTGCGTTGGAGTGTACCGGCGAGACGCCGGGATGTGGGGAGTGCCATGCCTGCCGCACCACGATGGCGCGCTCAAATCCCGATGTGGAGATCGTGGAAACTGAGGGCGTGACCATCACCGTGGACGCCACTCGTTCGCTTGTTGGGCGATCCTACGTTGCGCCAAGCGGACGCTGGCGTGTCATTGTTATCGAAGATGCTGACCGCATGCTTGAACGGACAACTAATGTGTTGTTGAAAGCGATTGAAGAACCCCCGCCTTTTACTGTGTGGATGCTCTGCACTCCTTCACCAGAGGATGTTATGCCGACCATCCGTTCGCGATGCCGCTCCGTCTCGCTGGCGATTCCGCCAGTGGAGGCTGTTGCAGATCTGCTTGTTTCTTCCGACCATGTTTCGCGTGAACAGGCGTTGGCCGCGGCCCAGGAAGCCCAATCTCATATCGGCCGTGCGCGCGCGCTTGCTACGGATCCGGAGGCGGCTAAGGGGCGCACGGCAACGCTTCGGATAGCCTCCAGCATCAGAGGTGCGGGCGACGCGGTTTTAGGGGCGGCGCGCCTCATGAAAGCAGCGGACGAATACGCGAAGATCCACGCGGCCGAACGCGATGAATCTGAGCGCGCAGAGCTCGCCCGATCGCTTGGCGTGAATGAGCAGGGAAGGATCCCTCCTGCGGTTCGCGCACAGTTCCGTGAATTAGAGGGCCGTCAGAAACGCCGCGTGACTCGGGTGAAGAGAGACTTCTTAGACCGTGCGATGATAGACATCCTCTCCTTTTTTCGCGATGTTGTTGTTACGCAGATTGGTGCCAGCCTGGATCTGGTCAACGCGGATTTCTCTCATCAAATCGAAGCGGTTGCAGGTGAATCCACGGTAGAACAGTCAATACGTAAGATGGATGCTATAGCTGTGGCGCGTGAAAGATTGGCGGGGAACGTCGATCCTTTGCTCGCCGTGGAGGCTATGCTCGTATCGCTTCGTCCACAAGGATAGGTAACATGGCACGCTTTCGCCGTTTTGGTTTCGCACTACTCGCTGGTGCGTTCGCGCTGACGGCATGCATGCCATCGTGGCCAAGCGATCAGAGCTCGGATAGTGCAGGCGTTCCGATCGAGATCGAGATGCCGTCCGCACCCGTCAACCTGAAGTCGTATTACGAACAAGATCTTTCATGGCAGACATGCTCCGAAAGTTACGAGTGCGCTACCGTGCAGGTTCCGCTGGATTATGACGATCCATCCGGTACGGCAATCAATATCGCACTGATGAAACGGCCCGCTGCAAGCGGTGACCCGATCGGGACGCTGTTCATCAATCCGGGAGGCCCGGGCGGCTCGGGCATCGACATGGTGGCGCAGGCAGATTACATTCTTTCCGATACGCTGTTGGAAAACTTCGACATTGTTGGTTTTGATCCGCGCGGAGTTGGGCAATCCACGCCTGTGGATTGTGTGGACGATGCTGCGCTGAATCGGATATTGGACGCGAACTACTACGGCGCAGATGCCCAGCAACGATCAGAGAACGACGTCGCCGCCGTGCGCACCGGATGCGAGAAGAACTCGTCGGACATATTGACCTATCTGCAAACGGAGAATGTGGCCCGCGATCTGGATATTCTTCGCGACGCGGTAGGGGACCCGCAACTCTACTATCTGGGCATGTCATACGGTACATTTATCGGTGAAGAGTATGCGGAACTATTCCCGAAGAACGTGGGACGCGTGGTACTTGATGGCGTGATGAATCCTACGCTTGGTATGGCGGGCTTGGTCTACGCGCAGGCGAATGCCTTCGAAACGGCGTTAGAGCGTTACATGAGTTTCTGCTTGGACTCGGTGGACTGCCCGTTCACGGGATCCACAGACGAAGCACTTGAGCAACTCCATCAGCTTTTCTTAGATGCGGGAGAGAAAGCTGTTCCAACAGACGATGCAGATCGCCCACTCACGCAATCCATGATGTTTCAGGGCATTATTCTGCCACTGTATTCCCGCAACAATTGGTACATGTTGACGTCGGCTCTCACAGAGTTGGTGGAGAAGGGTACGGGCACTCAGCTCAAAGCGCTCAATGATGCGGGAACGAGCCGCCAAGATGACGGCACATTCGCGGACAATTCTGTGGAAGCAAATTGGGCGATCAACTGCGTGGACTATCCTTCCGCCTCAGATGAAGTGTGGCAAGAGATGGGCCAGCGCTTGGTTAGCTCGGGCAATGTGTTCGGCGATTTTATGGCAACAGGCGAGGACCTGTGCAAGGGATGGCCGGGGAATCCGGATGAGGATCCTGGCCCATTCACAGCGCAGGGAGCGGCGCCGATCGTGTTAATTGGAACGCGCTACGATCCTGCCACTCCTTATCGCTGGGCCGAGGAGATGCATTCGATGATGGAGAACTCCGTTTTGTTGACATATGAAGGCGATGGGCATACGGCATATGGCCAAGGTGTCAGTTGTATCCAGGATTCCGTAGATGACTACCTATTGAATGGCACCGTTCCGGAAGACGGCCTGACGTGTGCGGCTCAGAATAATTAACGGGATTCTGACAACATGCGTTGGAGTTCGGTGATGAGATAGGGAAGCCACCACGCCCAGTCGTGTCCGCCGTTAACCGCTTGCACGCGCACGGTGCGGCCCGGAAGCTGCGCGGCCACATCACGGGCCGCATCAAGCATCGCCCCTTCGAATCGGCCTACCTGAAGCGTTATCGAATGCCAGAGGGTATCGTCATGGAGCACTGAAGTCAGATCGAAGCGCCACAGAGAGGGAGATTGTGCTATCGCATGGCCAAAGGTGTCCGACAGCGTGAGACTCCACAGCGCAGCCAACCCGCCAAGGCTTTGACCACTCACGATAGCGTTTTCAGCACCCGGAGCGACTGAACGAATTGCCTGGACGTATGGTACGAGGCCTCGCGCCGCAAACTCTGCTTGTTGGCAGGGTACGCCCAGTTCGTGCCAACGGCGTTGTTGGCTGAAGGAATCAACCAACGCGATATGGAGTGGGGGAAGCTCGCCGGTGGCGATCATGGAATCAACGATGCGGTCCAACGTGAGCGAGTTGTGCCACACCTGCCCGTCAAAGAGAACCAATAGCGGAAGAGGTTCGCTACTAGGTGGCGAATATAACCATACGTGCTGTTTGTTCCAGCGCCCGGTTGCTGGAAGATAGATCTCCTCAACGCTTCCAAGCATGTTCGCGAGTACATGGTTGGGAATGCGAAGTGCCTGTGGGCCGATTGCGAGTGAAGAATCTCCGTGCGCACCGCCAATGCGGTGTGCGGCGCGCGGGGCCGGCACGCTCGCCTTATAGGCCGCGCGACGCACGGCCATGCGACCGCGTGCCGTTCGCCAAGGTGCTTGCGTGGGCTCGTGCCACGTGGCGATACGGAAGGAGGCGAGCCAATCCGTGGGAACCCTGAGTGACAGAACCCAATAGTCGCTTCCGGCGAGTCGCGAGAATTCGGAGGCGCTGGTGTCCGTGAAATCAAAGATGCCATTGACCCACAGCAACGCGGCGGTTAGCCGTTCGTCTCGGATGATCCATGTCGCCTCGCACGCACCATCAGAATTCGGCGGCCCAAAGAGGGGGTTGCGGGAGGCCTGCATCTGGGCGGCAAGATGTGGCCTGGTGGTGGGGGAAGTGCGCCAAAGCGATTCGATTGAGCCTTTTACGCGCGGTACTACGCCGTCGTGGTCAGGGACACACGCGGATTTTTCAGGGTAACTTCGGCAGCGCCAATCGGTCCACAGTTCGCCGTTCACACGATCGCCGCCGCTGTTCCGAATACCGTTGCAGAAACTGCCGCACCAGAAGGGCCTGTATCGTGGTTCGATTCGTCCAACGGAATCACCATCGGGCGGCCCGTCACCGGATCGGTAACGCATATGGAGGGGATGCCATAGACGTCCTCGATGAGCGCCGCAGTTACCACCTCAACTGGGGCACCGGCGGCGACGATGCGCCCTTCTTTCATGACGATCACATGGGTTGCGAAGCGAAACGCGAGGTTCAGATCGTGAAGCACAGCAACTAGTGTGTAACCAGAACGGTTCAACTGCCTGCAGAGCTTCAAAATTTCCAGTTGGTGGGTGATATCCAGGAAGGTGGTCGGCTCGTCGAGCAGCAGCAGCGGTGTTTCCTGCGCCAAGACCAGCGAAATCCACACCCGTTGGCGTTGGCCCCCGGAAAGCTCATCCACTTTCCGGTCCGCTAACTCCGAAAGCCCGGTGGCACTGAGAGCGCGCGCCACGGCGGCGTCGTCCTCCACTGACCACTGGCGCAGCAGGGATTGATGCGGGAAGCGGCCCCTGGCCACCAGATCGCGAACCGTAATGCCTCGTGGACCGGACGAGGATTGCGGGAGCAACCCAAGCCGGCGCGCCACTACCTTCGAAGGGTATTCGCGGATATCCTTGCCGTTGAGGATCACGCTTCCACGCTGCGGTTCTAGCAGGCGGGCAAGCGAACGTAGGAGCGTGGATTTGCCGCACGCATTCGGCCCGATGATCACTGTGAAGGAATTCGCGGGCACTACTAGATTGAGATCCTCGATAACGGGATCTGCGCCGTAGCCGACCTGTAACGCGGATGCCGCCAACGGTGATTTGCGCACGGACGAATCACGAATGGACGAATCAGTTGCCATCGGCTTTCCTTTCATCAGACGTTTTTGGCCTTTCATCAGATGTCTCGGGCCCTGGAAAGGAGCCACAACAGGTAAATGCCGCCCAGTAAACCGGTAGTGAGGCCTACGGGCATCGCGATTTTCACCGGCAAGTGAACCGAGAGTAAGTCCGCTGCCAGCAGCAGCGCCGCGCCCATGAGCGCCGCACTCACTACCTGCACGCGTGCCGCTCCAGTGAGACGGTGAGCGATCTGTGGAGCAGCAAGAGCAATAAAAGCAATTGGTCCGGCGGCGGCCACGGCTGCGGCGGTGAGAACAACGGCCGTAAATATTGCAACCTGGCGCACGCGTTCGGGTTGCACGCCTAATTGGCTGGCCTGGTCATCGCCCATTTCTACCGCGTCAAGCGAACGCGAGGAAGCGATCAGCACCGGGAGGCATACTGCCACTGCGATGGCGGCGGGAATGGCGTTATCCCAGGTTCGGGAGTTGAGCGAGCCGGAGAGCCAGATCCGGGCTTTTGTGGCCAAATCCAGATCCCCGCGCACCAGCATGAGCGTGTTGAGCGCGCCCAGTATGGCGCTTACCCCGATGCCAATCAGAACCAGGGTGTAGCCGCCGGTTTTGCCGTGCGAGCGAGATAATACGTACACGGCACTGGCGGTGAGTAGCCCGGATGCTACTGCGGCGAGTGCTGTGGCGGCCGCACCCGCATCAAAGAAGACGATTTGCGCCACAGCGCCGGTGGCAGCGCCCGTGGTGAAACCGATGATATCCGGAGAACCGAGAGCGTTGCCGGAGATTGATTGGAATACGGCGCCAGAGGCTCCCAGTGCGCCTCCGACTGCGAGGGCGGTTATTACGCGGGGAAGCCGCACCTCACCTACCACCATGACGGTCTGACGTTCGCCGTGCCCGAGAACGGCGGCGGCGACGTCGCGCACCCCCAGATCCAGCGGGCCGGACATCAGGGTGCCGGCCGCGAGTACACACACCACCACAAACACCACGGCGGTGACGACGACGGTGCGCCGCTCTACGCGAAGCCGTAGCGGACCAGCCGCGATACGGAAGACGGACGGATCTGCGGGAGCGTTCATTCGATACCCTCCACTCGTCCGCGGCGCACAAGCGCGATGAAGAAGGGCGCGCCGATAAGGGCGCTCATAATGCCAGCGCCCACTTCGCCGGGCATGATCACAACGCGGCCCGCGACATCTGCAAGCAGCACAATGGCTGCAGCGATCAGAGCTGAATATGGAAGCACCCACACGTGATTTGGGCCCACGATGGAGCGCGCGATGTGGGGTGCGGCTAGGCCGATAAAGGAGACCGGGCCGATGGCCGCTGTTGCGCCGCCGGCAAGGATGATGATTGCGAGATTCGTGAGCGCCCACGTGCGAGTGACATTGACGCCCAGGCCGCGCGCCATCTCGGAACCCAGTGATACGGCGTTGAGCGATCTCGCAAGAAAGGCGGCCAATATGGCACCGGCCAACAAGCAGAGTGAGACCGCGGGAAGCACCTCCCAGCCGCGTCCTTGAAGTGAACCGCTAGCCCAATTGCGGAATGAATCGAATACAGTTTGTGGGCTTGAGAGGATCACCATAGTGGTGAGCGAACTGAGTGTGACGGAGAGCCCCGCGCCAGCAAGTACGAGGCGGATTGGATTGACACCTGATTCGCGGGCGTGCCCCAACCGGTGCACTATGAACGCTGCGGCCGCGGCGCCAATCAGCGCAAACCACACGTAGACAGCAATGGACGCACCCCCGAAGAATGCGAGCCCCACAACCACACCCGTTGCCGCCCCAGCGTTGACGCCCAGAGTGCCCGGCTCTGCCAGGGCGTTGCGCGTGAGCGATTGCATCAGCGCACCGGCAAGGCCCAGGCACGCCCCGGCCACGATCGCCAGAATCGCGCGGGGGATACGCAGCTCCCGGACTATGAGGTGGGCGTCGTTCGCGGGATCGAAGTGCCGGAGCGCGTCGATCGTGACGGTCAAGGGAATCGTGCGCGATCCGAATGCGAGGCTTGCTGCCGCAAGTGGCACGAGCACGACGATCAAAAGTACGATGCCCCGCACAGCGTGCGACGTGCGGGGTGCTGCGGGGGATCTCTGCGCGTGCGAAGAGGTGGCACCAATCGATGCCACCTCTTCTACTGGTATCGTGCTGGTCATCAACTTAAGGCGTCGACGACGGCGTCGATAAACTGTTTCCCGGAGTAGTAATCAATGCGGAAGGATGTAGGCCCAAGCGGATAAACCGATCCTGATTGCACGGCCGGAAGGTTGGCAAGGACGGATTGGGATTCGAAGGCCTGTACAGTTTCTTCTGTTCCCGAAAGCAGGAATACTGCGTCTCCGCCGATGGCCTGGGATAGGTTCTCAAAGGTTACGAAGGCGAAATCGGAACGCTCCTGCTCGCTCGTGTCCAGGTCTGCCGGTGCCTCAACGACGTCGATGCCAAGCTCGTTCATCAGCTGGGCATGCGGCCCGGTTTTCTTCGCGATGCCCTGGTCGGCTCCCGGCCCGTTGTAGGACACGATGGAGACGCCGCCTTCCGGAACTGTGATCGATTGCGCTGCGGTGGCTGCGTAATCATCGAAGTCAGAAATTGCCTGGGCGGCATCAGCTTCATGGCCTGTTGCCTCGCCAAGTTCGGTGGCTAGGTCTTGCCAGGTTTGCTTGGAGTAATCGACCACAAGTGTGGGGAACTGTGCCGAGATTTCGTCGTAGTGGTCCAGAACGGAATCGGCGCCTGATGTGGAGACGATAACGAGATCCGGATCGGCTGCGATGAGGGCTTCCATTGAGAATTCGAGGTTGTCATAGAGTACGTCCACTCCGCGTTCGTCCGCCACATCGGCCCACTGGGAGAAGAATCCTTTGTCGTCGGTGATATCCGATACGGAGGTCGCGGCTGAGGCGACCACTGGCGCATTGATCGCGAGTAGCGTGCCCGTCACGGAGATCGACGTGGAGACGATCTTTTCTGGCTGGGCATCGAGTGTCACTTCGCCCTTCTCGTCCGTGACTGTGCGGGGCCAGATCGCATCAGCCGAGGCCTCGGCTGTGGCGGCTTGGCTCGATTCGGTGGCTGATGGCGAATCGGTTCCGCATGCAGTCAGGGCGAATGCTGCTAGTCCGGCAGTAACCAGGCCAGTGAGCCTCGTGAATGATCGCATAATGCGACTCCTATCAGATGAAACGAATTAGGTAACATTAAACGTTCGAAAATACGTTAGCATTACCTAACTTTGCATTTCATCTGGGTGGAGAGGTTGTGATGCACGGCACTGCCAGGAGAATGCGCCGCTAGCTTCGCTGAGGTTAGCCCAGAGGTGGCCGCAACGCCGCGACGATATGGGCAACTTCGGTGGGATCAGTGCCCTCCGGAGGTCCACCCTGAACGCTTTGACGTAAAGGTGCGCGCATGTGAACTTCATGCGCTCCAACCTGCTCAACGATCTGGGCTACGTTGTGCGCACGCAGCCCCCCAGAGGCGAGAATTGCGATGCGGCCATCGGCTTGGTGGATGAGTGATCGCAGCCCCGCGATATCCGCTTTCCCCGTAGTACCGCCGGTTGTCAGCACGCGCACAATTCCTAAAGAGACAAGGTCTTCTAAGGCCGCCGTGTGGTCCGCTGTAGCGTCAAAGGCGCGATGGAAGGCCACGCTGTGCCCATCTGCGGCATCACGGAAGCGGGCGACGGCGTCGCTGTCAATGCGTCCAGCTAGGCTCACGGAACCTACTACGAAACCGAGGTGTTCAGGGGCCGCTCCTGCCGTAGCATTGCAGATTTCCTTCATACTGGCGCACATGCCCTGCACTTCATCCCGTGTAAACACGAAGTTTCCAGGCCGAGACCGCACCAAGACTTGCACGCCTAGCCGAGGTGTGACCTCGAGAGATTCGACGACGGCGCTTAACGTGGGCGTGAGCCCGCCACACCACAGATCACGGCAGAGTTCCACACGATCGGCACCTTCATCGCGCGCTATCTGTGTTCCTCTGGTGGTATCTACGCAGATTTCTACGATCATCGGGAGTCCTTTGGGGCATTTGAGTATATCGGGAAACTAGTGTCCCTGTTGCCGGTATGGCTCCGGTTTCCAGGAAAGGAATGCGTCGCTTCCCGACGCTTCGCAGCCTAACACCGCAGCGCCCCAGAGTCCCGCGGAATCGCCCAACGCGGAGCCGACGAGGCGCGGGGGCGTGCGCCACTCCAGACGGGCCGTGAGAGCGTCTCTCAGTGGTCTGAGGAGCGCCTCACCGGCGCCCGAAAGCCCGCCGCCGATCACAATGCATTCGGGGTCCAGCGTCAACGTGATTTGTGCAAGCACCAGGCTCAAAGCTTCGATCGCTTTGTTCCACACCGCATCTGCAATAGGATCCGATCCACGTAATTCCTGGACGTGTGCGGCGCTTGTCGATATTCCGGTCGCAGCCTCGTAGCGCGAGGCAATGCCCTTGGCTGAAGAATAAACCTCTAGGCAGCCAAACTGCCCACATGCGCACGGCTCCCCATCAACATAAACGGGGATGTGCCCAATTTCCCCGGATTGATGGGTGAACCCAGGCCATACCAGGCCTGGAAAATGAAGGGAAGCTGAAATCCCAGTGCCGATCGGTATCACTACGCTGGAGCGTGATCCATGTGCCGCACCAAAGAGATTTTCGGCCAATCCGGCTCCGCGGCCATCGTGTCCAAGCTTGGTTGGGCGTCCGCATGCGTGGGTTACCGCTTCGGGGATATTGATCCTGGCAAGGTCCAAGTTTGATGCGTAGCCTACGGTTCCATTTTTTTCATCCACCGTACCCGGCACCACAATTCCGATGCCGGCGACGCTCGGATAGTGTGCTACCAAATCGGTTGCGAGAGCGCTTATTTGCGAGAGCGCTCGCGGCCGAGTTGCAAAGGTGATGTGATTAATCACGCCTCCAGATTGGTCAACGACCAAAGATTTCATCGACGTTCCGCCCACGTCGATGCCGGCAAAGAGCGCGCTCATGGCAGGCACACGCGTCCTGTCAGATCCGGATCGGCCATGTCAGGATCGAAGGGGAACATCGGCCGCGAAATCATGTGATGGCCCAGCCGGATAAGGTCCTGATCCACGCCTCCAGGCGTCAGTGCCATCATCCAGTCTTTGTGCGCAGCGTAGAGATCGGGCTCCAGGTACCCAATTTTTACGACCACAACATCCTCCGCTCGTGGATCGAGGCCCAGGCGGGCGAATTGCTCGAATGTGGTGTATTGGTTGCGATGTTGCGTGACGATGACGCGCAGGCCTCTCACTTTTATGAGCGCGGTATGTCCACCACGTGGATCGTCACACGTGGCAAGGACGGTCCCATGCACGGCGATTGGCCCAGGATCGCGAGTGTCTACATGCCCGCCGAGCTCCAGTTTAACCTCTGCTCCCACGCCGGAATTCCAGCATGTTGTGGCGGAAGCCGGATCGAAGATCGACGCATAGAGTACGTTGAGGCTCCCATCCAGAACCGGCTGCCATTGGAGCAACGCTGCAAGAGCCACGGTGACGTCGTCGGCGCCGCCAGCTCCCGGGTTGTCGCCCGAATCGGAAATCATATAGGGCCGGGGCGCATCAAGCCCATGGGCCAAGCATTCCTCGATCGTTCCTACCGGCGAGACGAATGAGAACTGCTTGCGTGCATTCCAGAAGTCATGAGCAATTCTTTGCGCTTCGCGTTGTACGCGGGCGGCGTCATCTCCGGCGCACGACGTCGTCGCGCATCCGCTCCATCCGTACACCCAAGCGTTAATTGATGCGATTCCGGTTCCCGATCCAGAGTATGTACGCGGCGAATCATCTATTGCGCTGCAAGGCGAGCCGCCGTCGGCAATCAATCCACCGGAGGGATGCCGTTTTCGTACCCGTTGCCCATTTGCGACAGAAAAATGCGCAACGGAGCCCACACTGACAGATGGTGAGCATCGCGTAGCGTGCCATTACCCGTTAGATGGTGTGCGATAGGCCGCGAGAGTGCTCCCAAAGTGCTCCCTGCTTCGCTGGAACGTTCTACGATCGTTCCATGAAGTTCGGAATGCGTACACCGAGCCTGAAGCGCTCATTTAAGGCACGAACCACGGGCCGCGCCAAGCGCGCCGTGAAGCGCGCGGTGATCCCTGGTTATGGCAAGAAGGGAATGGGTTTCGTAAAGAATCCCGGCAGATCGGTCAAGAACAGCATCTATAAGAAGACCACGTTCTCGCTGTGGGATCTGTTCAAATAGTGGGCCACAGTAGTGTGCTCACGCCATTGATACAGTGGAGCCGCCTGAGAGAATCGAACTCTCGACCTATTCATTACGAGTGAATCGCTCTGCCGACTGAGCTAAGGCGGCCAATCTGTGCTGCAGCGCGGGGCATTTCCCCGCATGCAACTCAAGAAACTTTACCCAAGTGCGCCCCATCGCTGCAAACTGATCCGATGTGGAATGCGTCGCCGCGCCACTCATGCGAACCGAGTGGCGTATGGCATTCTCCGCATGCTGGAACGGTACTAAGAACCGCGCATAATTCGCTTATTATCGCGAAATACGTGGCCCGTGTCTAGGCAGCACACCCTGGCTAGCCGGCTGCGAAGATTTTGATCAATGTGGCCCACACGCCGCCTGGAAGGAACAATCGTGAAGAAGACCCTCAGCATAATCGCAGCCGGTGCTCTGGCGGCGCTTTCGCTTGCTGCCTGTGGTGGCAGTGACGGTGCGTCGTCGCCGTCCGGAAGCGCAACCAACAGCGACTGCAAACAAGTGAAGATTGCGGTAGCAACCACCACGACGCATGCCTCACTCGATGCTGCTGCGGAAGGTTTCAAGGACACCTTGAATAAGGAATCGCGTCTGTGCGTAACTTTTGACGATGAGAACGCGAACGGCGACCAGTCAACCATCGCTTCGATCGCAGGCAAGCTGGCCAACGCTGATTACGATCTCATTTTAGGTATCGCTACTCCGATGGCGCAGGGCTTGGCGCAGGCGGTGACGTCTACTCCGGTTCTGTTCACCGCTGTCACGGATCCGGTGGAGGCGGGATTGGTGAAATCGTGGGATGCGCCCGGCGGAAACGTTACGGGCACGTCGGACAAGAACCCGGTGAAGGAGCAGCTGGATCTCATCAAGGAAATCGTGCCGGATGTGAAAACGATCGGAGTGATATACAACTCTGGCGAAGCGAATTCTCAAGTCCAGGTGGAATGGGTAAAGGACGCTGCGAAGAACCTTGGCGTAGAAGTCAAAGAGGCGACGGCGGCCACCACGGCTGACGTGCAGCAGGCAGCGAATTCGCTGGATGTAGACGCGATCTACGTCCCAACGGACAACACCGTAGTTTCGGCCCTGGATGCAGTACTGCAGGTGGGCGAATCAAAAGGCATTCCGGTGTTCCCTGCAGAAGGAGACTCGGTGAAGAACGGTGGCATCGCCACATACGGTCTTTCCTACTCCGCGCTTGGCGCACAGACGGCCGATATGGCGATCAAGATCCTCGTGGATGGCGATGATCCGGCAACAATGCCTGTTGAAACGCAGAGCGACCTGCTGCTGTACCTCAACCTGGATGCGGCAAAGCGTATGGGCGTTACGATTCCACAAGATTTGATCGACCAGGCAGATTCGGCAAACGTCTACGGGGAACAGTAGCGCTACGTTTGATTCCTATCCGTGCGTCAGTTGAGGAGACGATATGATATCCGCTGTTGAACTAGGCCTGCTCTACGCCATCATGGCACTGGGCGTGTATTTGACATTCCGGATTCTTGATTTCGCCGACCTCACCGTGGATGGCAGTTTTACCACGGGAGGCGCCGTGGTAGCGATATCCATTGTCAATGGTGTGAATCCTTGGGTGGCAACCGCGGCGGCTTTCGTGGCGGGTTTGATCGCTGGCACGATCACGGGCGTGCTGCACACGAAGGCGCATATCGATGGCCTGCTGGCGGGGATTCTGACCCAGATTGGCCTGTATTCGATCAACCTGCGGATTATGGGTGCCGCGAACGTTTCTATGCTGCGCGAGGACACATTGTTTACAAGTCTGCGCAACGAGGGGCTGATGGGGGGAGCCACGTGGTTGGGTCCCCTCATCCTCCTGCCTGTGGCACTGCTGGTGCTCGCCGTGCTCATCTGGTTCCTCCACACGGATATGGGCTTGGCGATGCGTGCCACCGGTGATAACACGGAAATGATCCGCTCCTTTGGTGTTTCCACTGACGCCCAGATTATTCTGGGAGTCGCCCTGTCCAACGGCCTGGTGGCGCTCTCCGGTGCGCTCATCGGCCAGTATCAAGGCTTTTCCGATATCGGAATGGGAATCGGGATGATCGTGGTGGGCTTGGCGTCCGTAATTATCGGCCAGGCGATCATCGGACGCCTCACGATCTTCCGTGCGGCATCGGCCGTTGTAGTGGGAGCGGTGCTGTACCGCGTGGTTATTCAACTGGCGTTGATGGCGGGTTTGAACCCGAATGATCAGAAACTTATCTCCGCCATTTTGGTTGTACTCGCTTTGGTTTTGCCGCAGGTGAAGGCTTTCAAACGGATCCCGAACCGGTTCCGGGCACGCAGAAACCAAAATGTGAATGACGACGGCGCCGCCGTCGTCCGTGTCGCCGCAGAAGAGGCGAGTACGCCGGTTGGCTTCGGTACCGGCGAAGTGACCAATGGGAAGGACCTCTGATGCTGGACCTCACAGGAATCAATAAGACGTTCTTCCCAGGCACTGTTAACGAGCGCAAAGCGTTGATCGATATCGATCTGCATCTGGACGCCAGAGATTTTGTGACCGTGATTGGATCAAATGGCGCAGGGAAATCCACACTATTGAATATCGTCTCCGGATCCATCAGGGCGGATTCGGGCCGTGTGGAAATCGATGGGAAGGACGTCACCAGGCTGACGGATTTCCAGCGAGCCGCTTATGTTGGGCGCGTGTTTCAGAATCCTTCCGCTGGAACCGCACCACACATGACGATCGAAGAGAACCTTGCAATGGCCCAGAAACGTGGGCAAAAGCGGCGTTTGCGGCGAGGAGTAACCAAGGCGAAACGTGAGGAGTTTCGCCAGGAGCTCGCCGTGCTTGAACAAGGACTTGAGGACCGTCTGACGGACTGGGTTGGCCTGCTTTCTGGTGGGCAGCGCCAATCGTTGTCACTCCTCATGGCAACTTTTACGCATCCGAAGATCGTGCTGTTAGATGAGCACACAGCCGCACTAGACCCACAGCGCGCGGCACTTGTCACCAAGCTGACCGCGGAGCTGGTGGAAAGCAATCACCTCACCGCGCTTATGGTGACGCATAATATGGAGCAGGCGCTTCAGATGGGCAACCGGCTCATCATGATGCATCAGGGCCGTATCATCCTCGATGTGGCCGGTGCGGACAAAGAGGCGATGACGGTGCGCGATCTCCTTGCGGAGTTTGAAAAACAGCACGGTGCGGAGCTATCCGACCGGACGCTTCTTGCGTGATATCTGCGGGAGCGTGCGGCACGCCGCGGGGGCGGGCTTTAGACTTGAGAGGTGACATGTCTCACGAACATCTGATCGTGATGGGCGTTTGCGGAAGCGGAAAAACCACGGTGGCGCGCGCTCTCGCGGCGAAGCTCAATTGGGATTTTGCCGAGGGCGACGATTTCCATTCGCAGGCAAACCGAGACAAAATGCGTGCCGGCATTCCTTTGACCGATGACGATCGGTGGCCGTGGCTGGACACGATCGTTGAATGGACCGCGCAGGAGGATGGTGCCGGGAAGAACACGGTTGTCACATGCTCCGCGCTGAAGCGTTCCTATCGGGACCGGCTACGGCGAGCACCAGGAAGAACATTCTTCGTTCACCTAACTGGCAGCCCAGAGCTGTTAGCCCAGCGCATGGCGGGGCGAACTGGACATTACATGCCCACCTCATTGCTTCCATCGCAACTCGCGACATTGGAGGAGCTGGGAGCCGAAGAGCCGGGCTTTGCCGTGGGGATTGATGCACGTACGGAAGGGATCGTGGCGCGCATCGAGCAGAAGCTACACGAGGTAGGAGTGCTAAAAGAATAGCAGCGGCGTACCCAGCCGGTGTGGTCCCAGGTGGAACTGGTAGCAAGTCCTAGGTAACACGTGGAAAGATAGAAACATGAGCTACACACTCGTACTGCTCCGCCACGGCGAGAGCGAATGGAATGCAAAAAACCTTTTCACGGGGTGGGTGGATGTCCCGCTTTCGGAAAAGGGCCGCGCAGAGGCCGTCCATGGCGGCGAACTGCTCAAGCAGGCTGGTGTCCTTCCGGACAAGCTGTACACATCGCTGTTGCGCCGGGCTATCATGACGGCCAACTTGGCGCTCGATGCAGCTGATAGGCACTGGATTCCGGTAGAACGTAGTTGGCGTTTGAATGAGCGCCATTATGGCGCTCTTCAAGGCAAGAACAAGAAGGAGATCCGCGAGGAATACGGCGAAGAACAATTTATGCAATGGCGCCGTTCCTACGATGTGCCGCCGCCAGCAATTGAGCTTGGAAGCGAATTCTCTCAGGATTCCGATGTTCGATATGCGGGGGAACCAATTCCGCGCACTGAATGCCTGAAAGATGTGTTGGAACGCTTGCTGCCGTACTGGAATGACGTGATCGTGCCAGATATTAAGACGGGCAAGACCATCCTCATTGCCGCGCACGGGAACTCACTGCGGGCCATTGTGAAGCACTTGGATGGCATCTCAGACGCGGATATCGCCGGTGTTAATATTCCAACAGGAATTCCGTTGGTCTACGAACTTGATGAAGACATGAAGCCGCTCAAGAAGGGCGGCACGTACTTGGATCCGGACGCAGAAGCGAAGATCGCTGCTGTAGCGAATCAGGGGAAGTAAACAACAGAATTGTGTGGGGGCCAAGTTGTTACAACCTGGCCCCCATTGCGTTGTGTCTTTATGCGGAGGTTCTTTACGAATGCGCGGTTCTATTCATGAGCGAGGGGTGCTCCCCCAAGCATTTGTTCTTCAGTGCCGGGAACGAATTCGTGGGGTGGAACTATACCTGTTACAAGGAACGTCATGCGCCGTGCTACGGACACCGCGTGATCGCCGTAACGCTCAAGGAATCTCCCGATGAGCACAACGTCTACAATCTCTTGGCGGCTGAGATTATTCGTGTCATCGAGTACCAGCTCGAAAGATCTCCGATGGAAATTGTCCAGTATCTCGTCTTCTTCCTCTAATTGTGCAGCCAGGTTCATGTCTTGGGTCTCAACAAGTTTGGCCATTTTTGTGCCTACGGCTGCGGCCTGATCGGCCATATTGGTCAGTAGTTCGTACGCGGCGCCGTCGGCAGCGGCAAGAGGGAACCGGCCGCGCGCAATGTACGCCACGTGGCGGGCCAGATCACCCATGCGTTCCAAAGTGGACGCCATTCGCAGTGCAGAGACAACAGTGCGCAGGTCGGATGCCACAGGAGCTTGGCGGGCGAGCAAAGAAATCCCCATGTCGTCTACGGTTCTTTCCAGCAGATCGATTTGGGCGTCTGCATCTATAACAGATTCGGCCAGCGCCAGGTTGGCGTCTCGCAGCGAGGCTGCGGAGCGGCGCATGGCGGTTGCTGCTCCACGCGCTTGCGCGGTGAGCGTATCTTGCAATTCGTGCATCTCTTTGCGGAATTCGTAACGCATGACGTCCTTTGAAAGTGCTCGACTTCAATTTCCCCTTCTGACACTCAATCGCATGAGTGTTAACCGCTGCGCCGCGTCCAGTTAACGCGGCTGAGCGAGCAAGTGAACGTTGCGTGAACAACGATAAGGGTGCAGGAGCGTACTTCGCTACACCGTCTAGGCTAGGAGTATGTCAACAGAAGTTGCCATTTTGGTGGCTGCGCTCCTGGGAGTATTAGTGGGAGCGTGGGCCACATACGCCTTCTTGTACACGGAACGCCAGCGACGTTCTGAGCGCGTACAAACACCGGACGATGATGATAAAAAGATCGTTGCCACGGCAATTCTGGATGCGTTGCCGCAAGACTACGTGATTCTGGATCGCAGCAACACTGTGGAAAAGGCATCAACGCGTGCGTATTCGTATGGCATTGTGCATGGAAACCAGATTGTGCGCCCTGAGATGAAACGACTGGTAGACGCGACCCGCCAGGACGGTCTAATCCATGCGGAGGAAGTCCGCATGAGCCGTTCGATGCTGGAACAGGAGCTGGAGAGCCGTTTGATGACGCGAACGGCGCCCATGAGTGAAGGCAAGGTGCTGATTCTTTTTGAGGACAACACCGCGCAGTCTCGCTTGGAGGAGACGCGGCGCGACTTCACGGCGAATATTTCTCACGAGTTGAAGACGCCAATTGGCGCGATTTCCCTACTGGCGGAGACGTTGTACGATAATGCAGAGGATGCCGAGGCCGTGCGTCATTTCTCCACCCAACTCGGCAAAGAAGCCACGCGTTTGAGTCAACTGGTGCAGGACATTATCGAGCTATCGCGCCTGCAGGCAGGGGACGCATTGTCTACATCCGATTTGGTATCGATCGACGAGGTGGTAGAAGAAGCCGTTGATCGGATGCGAATTGAGGCGGAAGACAGGGGCATTCGGCTGGTAGCCGGAGGGCAAAAAGGCCACCACGTGTACGGTGACAAGAAGCTTCTAGTGACGGCGGTTCGGAATCTCCTTGATAATGCTTTGCGTTATTCACACCGCGGTTCTCAAGTTTCAGTTGGTGTGACAACGCACGATGGATTGGTTTCGATTGCAGTTGTGGACCAAGGCGAAGGAATTTCACCTGCGCAACGCGATCGGGTATTCGAACGTTTCTTCCGCGGGGATGCGTCTCGATCACGGGATTATGGCGGGTCCGGATTGGGCCTGTCGATTGTGAAGCATGTGGTTTCGGATCATGGGGGGCGGGTCACGTTGTGGTCAGTTCCCGGCAAAGGATCGACTTTCACGATTCTTTTGCCGGAAGCGGCAACGGATGGTGTAGCCGCCAGCGCCCGTGACGCACGAAGCGTGCGGCCTGAAACGAGCGCCGTGAGGTTGGAGAAGGGAAAGGGAGAACGATAAATGGCAAAGATCCTGGTAGTCGACGACGAGCCGACGTATAGGGATGCGTTGACATTCAATTTGCGCCGAGACGGTTTTCAGGTTGTGGCGGCGGCTGATGGCAACGCCGCGATGGCGTTATTTGAAAGTGAGAATCCGGATCTCATTTTGCTGGATCTCATGTTGCCAGGTCTTTCAGGCATCGAGGTGTGCAACAGGGTTCGGGCGAGTTCCAATGTTCCCATCATCATGGTGACCGCTAAAGATGACGAAGTGGATAAGATCGTGGGCCTCGAGGTGGGTGCAGATGATTATCTGACCAAGCCATATTCGTATCGTGAGCTAGTCGCGCGAATACGGGCCGTGCTGCGGCGAGTATCGTCCAACGACGCGGTTGAGGAGCAGCACGACGTATTGTCGGTAGGCGCCGTAACGCTAGATTCGGATGCTCACGTAGTGACGGTCAATGGTAAGCCTGTTGCAATGCCGTTGCGCGAATTCGAACTCCTTGAAATGTTTATGGAGAATCCGGGCAGAGTGCTCACACGTTCGCAAATTCTGGATCGCATTTGGGGCATGGATTACGTGGGAGATACGAAGACCTTGGACGTGCATGTGAAACGCATTCGCGCGAAGATCGAGGACGATCCGTCAAATCCGGCCATGTTGGTGACGATCCGTGGCCTGGGTTACAAATTGGTTGGATGAGTTTAGCGGTGGTGCCCCTGCGGCAGCGGCTACGCCGAGCGTAGGAAAACCCCGAAAATCTTGACGATATACCTGTCATGGTAGAATGTCTACACGGAAATCCCGATACTCAAGCAAAGGGGCTCAATCCGAATGGCACTCAAAATTGGCGAAACGGTTGTTTACCCTCATCATGGTGCGGCCCGCATTGAGGACATCGCCACGAAGAAGATCCGTGGCGAAGAGAAGCTTTACCTCACGCTGCGCGTAGTACAAGGGGACCTCGTAATCCAAGTGCCGGCAGACAAGGTTGAGGAAGTCGGGGTCCGTGATGTTTCCGATGACGATCAGTTGGAGCGTGTTTTCTCTGTTCTGCGAGCGGAACATATCGAGGAGCCTTCGAATTGGTCGCGCCGGTACAAGGCGAACAGTGAGAAATTGACGTCTGGCGACGTTATCAAGGTAGCGGAAGTTGTCCGCGATTTGACCCGCAGGGAATTTGACCGGCATCTCTCCGCGGGCGAGAAGCGGATGCTTTCCCAGGCGCGCCAAATCTTAGGCTCGGAAGTTGCCTTGGCGCGGGACGTGACAGAGGATCAGGCGTTAGAGAAGCTTGACGACATTCTGGCGGAGACACTACACAATCACGAGTAGCGGTGTGAGGCATCTGTGAGAGTCGTCGCCGTAATTGCTGCTGCTGGTAGTGGCACGCGTTTGGGGGCGCCAGGCCCGAAGGCGCTAGTGGACCTGGCTGGAGAGCCACTTATCGTGCACGCGGTGCGTGCGATGCGAGACTCAGAGGTAGTTGACGCTGTGGTAGTGACCGCGCCGCATCAGCAGGTGCCAGATTTCGTTTCAGTTCTGCGCGGGCATGGAATGCTTGGCGGTTTGGCGATGCCGGTGAGTGTAGTGCCTGGAGGTGTGACGCGGCAGGCGTCGGTTCGGGCAGGGCTGGATGCTGCCGGATCATCTGATTTCGTTCTGATCCATGACGCCGCGCGTCCGCTCACTCCTGCTTCGCTTATTCGGCGCGTGGTTGCTGCGTTGCAAGCTGGGCATCGGGCTGTTGTCCCTGCTTTGCCTGTTACGGACACCATCAAGCGGGTCGGGGCGCGTGCCAAGGACGGCACTGAGCCGATTGCGGGAACACTGGATCGGACGGCACTTCGCGCAATGCAAACTCCGCAGGGTTTCGCCCTGGATGCAATCCGCCACGCGCATCACGTATTTGCGGCGTCCGGTCAAGAAGAAACGACGGCGGCGCCGGACGACGCGTATCTGGCGGAGGCGGCCGGTATCGACGTCGTCGTGGTTCCTGGTGACCAACGTGCCCTGAAGATTACGCGGCCTTTTGACTTACTGCTTGCCGAATTTCTGGCTAACCAGGATGCTGCAGACGGTGCGGCCGATGTATTCGGATTGGGAGAACGCTCATGAAAGCGGTGGATTTCCGGGTGGGCACTGGTATCGACGTGCACGCTTTCAGTGCGAACAAGAATCGTCCGCTCTTCTTGGCATGTGTGGAATGGCCGGGGGAACGCGGGTTAGAAGGACATTCGGATGCGGATGTTGCAGCGCATGCCGTATGCGATGCGATCCTCATCGCTTCGGGCATAGGCGATTTGGGAACTGTATTTGGAACGGACCGCCCGGAATGGAGCGGGGCATCGGGCAGCGTTTTGCTTAGAGAGGCGGCGCGATTGGTGCGGGGCTCAGGCTGGGAAATTGCCAATGCCTCCGTGCAAATAGTTGGCCAGCGCCCCAGGTTCTTGCCGCGAAAAAAGGAGGCGGAAGCAGCGATGAGCGCTGCGATGGGCGCACCTGTTGCGGTGAGTGCCACCACCACCGATCACTTGGGTTTCACGGGCGCATCACAGGGGTTGGCCGCGGTAGCGACGGCACTCGTTTTTCGGCCATGAACGCACGTTTTGCGTGTTTTGGGCTCGTATTGTTCACCCGTTGGACATGCTGACACCGTACAGTGAACACTATGAAACAAGCGAATAAGGAGATCTCACCGCGTGGAGCATTCGGCTTTATCACCAAGCGGGTGCTCGCATGGTCCATGTGGGACTGGGGTTCTGCCGCCTTTAACGCTGTAGTGACCACGTTCGTCTTCACGGTGTATTTGACCAACGCTGAGCTGTTCGGTCCTGATGCAAATGCGGATTTAGGTTGGGCGTTGTCGGTTGGCGGTTTGCTCATCGCAATCGTGGCACCAGCTATCGGCCAATGGACCGATCGCACGGGTAAACGCCAAACCATGTTGACCGCCTCCACTTTAGCGGTGGTGGTGATCATGGCGCTGCTCTTTTTCGTGAAACCCGGCGAATCGTACCTCTGGCTGGGTTTGATATTGGTAGCAGTGGGCAACGTTATCTTCGAAACAGGTTCCGTTGTGTATAACGCGATGGTCACGGACATCTCAACACCGAAGACGGTGGGCCGAGTCTCTGGTTTCGGCTGGGGTCTCGGATACGTTGGCGGCATCGTGTTGCTTCTGATTCTGTACGTGGGTTTCATCAGCCCTGATCCCGGATGGTTTGGTGTGTCACATGCGGATGGTGCGAACATTCGCGTGTCGATGCTGATTGCTGCCGCATGGATGCTCATCGCATCGATCCCTGTGATTGTGACCGGACGCAATACGGAACCGAAGAATTCTGACGTTCGCGGCGTGATCGGTGCATATCGCGAACTCTTTCGCTCTATCGCACGGCTGTGGCGCACAGATCGTTCTGTGGTGTGGTTCCTCATCGCCTCGGCGATTTTTCGCGATGGACTGGCGGGAGTCTTCACGTTTGGTGGCGTCTTGGCCGGTGCGGCATTCGGTTTCAGCGCTGGCGATGTGCTTATCTTTGGGATTGCGGCGAACCTGGTGGCAGGAATTGCCACGATTCTCTTCGGCTGGCTCGACGATAAACTGGGCGCTCGGATGGTTATCATCGTCTCGCTGACGCTCATGACGGTCTCCGGTTTTTTGGTATTCCTGCTCCATGGAGGGCTTTCGCTTGGGCCGATACAGTTGAGTGCCACGGGAGTCTTCTGGGTGTTTGGCCTGATGTTGTGCATCTTTGTTGGCCCTACGCAATCGGCGGCTCGCTCGTATTTGGCGCGCATCGCTCCGCGTGGCGCCGAGGGTGAGATCTTTGGGCTCTATGCCACCACCGGCAGAGCCGTATCGTTCCTCTCTCCGTTCATGTATTCCACATCCATCACGTTGGCCGCCAGCGCTATGGGCGTAGCAAAGTCGCAGGTTGCCTACTTCGGGATTCTGGGAATCATCGCGGTACTGTTCGCGGGGCTGCTCGCGTTCTTGCCCGTGAAGGCTCAGGCGAAGTACTGATCTGTTGGAATACGCCGGGATGTGCGCTGGATTCTGCGGGTATGCCATCAATCTCAGTAGCTGGTATGCAGGGAACACGCGATAGGCTATAAGCGTGAGCCTCAGCATTTACGATTCAGCGACCCATTCGCTTAGAGATTTTGTGCCACTTGTTCCCGGCAAGGTGGGCTTGTACGTGTGTGGTGCCACGGTTCAAGGGTCTCCGCATATTGGCCACATGCGGTCTGCGGTAGCTTTCGACGTGCTGGTGCGGTGGCTGCGCCGTAGCGGTTACGATGTCACGTTGATTAGGAATGTGACGGATATAGACGACAAGATCTTGACGAAGTCCGCGGAAGCTGGCAGGCTGTGGTGGGCGTGGGCGTACCGTTTTGAACGGGAGTTCAGCCAGGCATATGCGACACTCGGTGTGCTTCCGCCTACCTATGAGCCGCGGGCAACGGGGCATATTCCTGACATGATTGAACTGATCCGCCAGATCTTGGATCGGGGGCATGCCTACGTGGGAAATCCTGGCAACGTGTATTTCGATGTGGACTCTTTGCCAGATTACGGATCGTTGACGCGACAGTCGGGCAGAGATATGCATGTCGACGAAGAATCCTTAGAACCCGACAAACGCAATCCGCACGATTTTGCGCTCTGGAAGGCACCGAAACCTGGGGAACCTTCCGATGCGGCGTGGGATACACCGTGGGGAAGAGGGCGTCCGGGGTGGCATTTGGAGTGCTCGGCGATGTCCGGCCGGTATCTAGGTGCAGAATTCGACATTCACGGCGGCGGAATCGATTTACGTTTCCCGCATCATGAGAACGAGCAGGCGCAATCCCACGCGGCGGGGCGCAAGTTCGCCCGGTATTGGATGCATAATGCGTGGGTCACGATCGAGGGCGAGAAGATGAGTAAATCGCTCGGCAACTCACTAATCGTGGCCAATGTAGTCAAGGATGTTCCTGCAGCGGTTCTTCGCTTTGCATTAGGAACCGTTCACTACCGATCCACGGTGGCATATTCGCCGGAGACGCTCGCAGAAGCCGCGGCCGTGTGGGCGCGTGTGTCGGGATTCGTGGAACGATCAGTCAGCATGGTGGGCGAAGTTTCCCGCGACGACGTCGTCGGGCTGAAAGCAGCCGATTTCCCCGCGGACTTCCATGCTGCGATGGACGACGATCTGAACGTGCCCGCAGCACTCGCTGTGATTCACGAAAAGGTGACGGAAGGGAACACGGCCCTTGCCAACCATGATGATCCGGCTATTCGCACAGCCCAGTTGAATGTGCGGGCTATGCTAGATGTCTTAGGTTTGGATCCGCTTGCCGAACCGTGGCGGGAGAACTTCGGCCAAGATCAGGCTCATCAGGCACTCGATAGCCTTGTCCAGGCGGTATTGGAGGAACGCTCCGCGGCGCGAGCAGCGAAAGACTGGGCACGTGCCGATGCTCTGCGCGATACGCTCACGCGGGCGGGAGTTATTGTGGAAGATTCCGCGGATGGCGCGCGGTGGCATCTGGAGAGGCATTAAATGGCGGCTGATCACGGGCCTAATAGGCCGGCGAAGAAGAAGACCCAAAGGATAGGTTCAGGCGGGCGGAATCGGCGGCGTCTGGAAGGCAAAGGCCCTACCCCGAAGGCCGAAGATCGCACGTATCATCCGGCTTATCATGCCAAGAAGGCGGCGGAAGCTCGCGCGCTGGCCGCGGAGAAGGCTGCGCAACGCAGGGAGCCGAAGCTCAGGAGCGTTCTGCACATCCAGGAGGGCCACGAGTTAATCGCCGGGCGCAATCCCGTGCTCGAGGCTGTGCGCTCAGGGATTCCTTTGACACGGGTCTTTATGGCCGGTTCAGCGATTTCGGATGAACGCGTAGGCGAAGTGGTCCGAACGGCGACGGCGCTTGGAGCCCCACTGATCGAGGTATCGCGTTCGGAGCTGGACAAGATGACCGACGGTGCCGTGCACCAGGGAGTGGCGATCGAGGTGCCCCCCTATTCATACGTGGGCATCGAGGACTTGCTTGAGAGGGTAGAACGCAGACAAGTGCGGCAGCATTCCGCGGGGGATCCGGAGCCAAACCGGGGATTGTTTGTGGCGCTCGATTCCGTGACGGATCCCCATAACTTGGGGGCCGCTCTGCGTTCGGCAAGCGCTTTCGGGGCGGATGGCCTGATCATCCCAGAACGCCGTTCAGCCAGTATGAACGTCACTGCGTGGAAGGTTTCAGCGGGGGCGGCTGCGCGCGTTCCCGTTGCACGAGTAACCAACCTGGTGCGGGCCCTTGAGAAGCTCCAGAAATCAGGTTACTTTGTAGTGGGACTCGATGGCGGCGGTGACACCGACATCGCAGATCTGCAGCTCGCGGACATGCCACTGGTTGTTGTCACCGGTTCGGAGGGGTCTGGTTTGGCTCGGCTGACTCGCGAGACGAGCGATATCATCGCCTCCATTCCAATCGCTGCTGAGTTAGAATCACTCAACGCATCAGTTGCTACCGGGATAGCGCTCTATCAGATTGATCGGCTTCGTGCCGCGAGGAAGTGACCGCACATGACATGGCGCCCTGTATCAGGAGAGATTGTTCGCTTCGATACCCAGCTCGCATCTGTTGCTGACATCGAAGAATTCTTTGCGCGCCACAAGGTCGTTGCGCGGGGTGACGTGAGCGACGACGTCTATCAGGTGGAAGTTGCAATCACAGGGCGGCGCAAGCGCGTGGCTGTGCTGCAAGACGCCACGGAGGATACTCCAGCACACGTGGTGCCCGGGTTCAGCCTTGCGGAGCTAGTCGAAACGATGGACAAAGAGCTCCGCAAAGTGGAAATCGACATCGGCGGCGAAGTCGCTTGGGGCAACATCGATCTGGGTGAAGTGGACGTCACCATGGATGCACCTCTTGAAAGCGATGCGGCTCTCGAGAACGGCACAGGAGGAGCGAACGCTGAGGGTACGCCATCAGGAGCCGATGTGCCTGCGGATGCGGGGACTCAGGAAGAAGAGACCGACGGCGGCCAGGGGATCATTCCCGAATTCTTCGACGGTCCAATGCTCCAGATCTCCAGAGTCGCACTATCCGAAGTGCCAAGCGTAGCTGCTGCAGTTGGCCATCCGGTAGCCGTGGTGCAGCGCGGTGGCGCCGTCGCCCTTGTAGCAGACGTGAAACTGCCGGAGCGCTCTAGTATTTTTGCATCCGGATTCAGCATTGAGCTGTCGAGCGATCCAACAGGTGTAGAGCCCCCCGTTTTGTCCGTGTGGCAAAACTACGTCCGCCGTTCATGGGCGTGGCAAGGAGAATTGCCGCTTGTCCCGTGGGTGGAGTCCAATCCCGCAGCGTATGCCTTTGCTGAGGAACAACTGGGCGCGGGAGCATTCGTCACCCGTATATGCGCGGATTTGCCCGACGCCGACGCAGCGAAACTTCGTTCCGCTTTGCTAGGAGCCCCGGATACAGCATGCCGGGGAGTAATCGAGGCGATGAAATTTGCTCCAGAAGTGGCTGATTGCTTGGAAGGCCTTTTAGAGGCTCGGCTTATTCCGGATGCAAAAGTCTTCGAGCCAAAGCCGTTGCCGCGGCGCTTACAATCCACTGTGGCCTATGAAGTGTCAGGTTCGGGGCGCGCAGGCCCACACTTCTGGAAACTGTATCGAAAGCTTTTCTTGGATCATCCGCGGGCGTTGGAAGTGGTTGCTTCCGTTGAAGCCGGAATCGGTGTGCTGCTTTTTACTCTCGGAGCGCACAAATGGAAGGGCCGTGGCCCCAAGCTTTTGATGATTGCGGGTAGCGCACTTACCATCAACGCCGGCACGCGCATCCTCATCACTCAGTGGATCCAAGCCGCATTAGAGAACGAGGGCCTCTCCTCGCGCCCCGAAAGCAGTGCACATGAATGATGCGTCTGAACCGCCGCGCGAACCGTCAGACCTGGATGTCGAAGCCTTTTGGATTCGCGCGCGCACAGTGGGAAGGCTAAACCCGCTTGAGGTGGTCGTGGGGCAGGACGATTCCTCGTCGTTGCGGCCACCCACGTTTTCTTTTGGCGCCACCCGCGAGCAGGCGGATAGGCTGTGCCAACTTGTGTGCGATGGAGTGAAGACGGCAACCTCTGGGTGGTTCGATTCGTTCGAGCGTGAGGCAATACCGCTGCCACGCGTTGGCGAGCTCGCAATCCTCTGCGACGGTCAGGGCAATCCGCGCGCCCTTATCCGAGAAACCGCGATTCGATACATTCCCTTCGACGATGTCGGGCCCGATGTTGCGCAAGCCGAAGGTGAAGGGACATTCGAAGAATGGCTAGACACCCACGAACAGTTTTTTCGTGATGAGTGCGCCACGCTTGGATTGACGTTCAACCCGCACGGCGACGTCGTCGTCGAATACTTTGAAACGCTGTATTGCGCTCCGGACATCCCCAAACGTTAGTCTTCGCCAGCAGTTGGGCCAACGTTCTCGCAGCCATCGATTGAGGTGAGCGTGCCAGTGGGATTCGCCTCTTTGACGGATTTCGCGCTCGACAGGCCATCCCATTCCACGCCGAGGATCACGTCCAAGGATGCACCAGTCATGTCGCTGTCGTACTGAATAACCGCGTCCGGGATATAAAGGGCGAGCGTGTATGCGCTTGCGATGCCGTCAGGACCAGTGCGAATGCGTGCAGATTCCTGGAGAGAGGAACCGCTCCAGTTGTCAGTTTCGCCGACTTGCACGCCCAGATCGGACAACTCTTTTCCAGCCTCTGCAGCAATGCCAGTTCGGCTTGTCGAGTTGTAGACATCTGCGTTAATCGTTGTCAGATCCACAGCCTTTGTCCCCTTGGCAATGCATGGAGTGATGACGACATTGGGGTCCGAAGTTTCTGAGAAATCACGATCCCATGGGAACGGCAACGCGCCCGTCCAAAACAACATCGACAGAATCAGCAGCACACCCATGATCGCCACGAGGGTACCGAAAATCGCGGATTGCCGTTGCAAGAGACGGCGCCGATATTGCGCACGCGGTGTCTGTTCCGATTCATTCACATATCCAACGGTAGCCGAGCCGCGGGCTTTTGGCACAGCTGAGCCACGGTGTGGTGCATCAAACGCATTCATGTACGGAATTGATCGCTTCTGGCTGTGGCGCGGGGCCGGTGTTTGTGGGCGCGGGGCCGGTGCGGGCTAGCGGCGTCGCGTGCCGAAGATCGATCGCGTAATTTCGCGGCCCAACTGCGAGGAAGCGGAGCGCAGTAGCGACGTCAGAGCGCTGTTGATTGCCTTGCTCCGGCGATCAGCTTCCCTCTGCGCTGCTCTTTTTTCTGCTTTTAGCTCTCGCTCTTGTTGCGCGAGCGCGGCTGCGTAGGCCTGCCGTGCGGCCTTCTCCGCTGCTCCTTCTGCGGCTTTTTCGGCTTTCTGAGCTTCTGCTTGCGTCTTTTGGGCTTCTCGCTGCGCCGCCTGGGTTGCGAGTTTTTCTTCAGCGGACTGCGGGTTGACGCTTGTTGCGTATGCGGGCAAAAGCGGTGACGCGGCGGCAATGTGGGCAAGAGTTTCGCCAGTTGCCGGTCCCATCGTCGATGCGGGCGCCCACAACCTGAACGGAGCGGCGGGGGTGGGCCGCCCGTCTGGCGCTAGTACGGTAACCACGGCCTCTCCTGTCCCAAGATTCGTGATCACTTCTGCCAGGTCCAGTTCGGTTGCAGGGAATGTTGCCACAGTTTGCTTGAGTTTCTTCTGATCGTCTGGGGTTGCAGCGCGCAGTGCGTGTTGGATACGGGAGCCGAGCTGTGCCAAGACGTCGGAGGGGATGTCCTTGGGCGTTTGCGTGATATCGCCAGCCTGAAGCAGGGAGATAATTCCCTGTCCATCCGTGACGCGGAGTAAGTCGGCTGTATCGAATCCTGGCATTCCGAAGAATGCGTCGCCTCCGTGGGCTTCTAGCACGGTGAGACTTCGTAGGATCACTCCTGCAGTTGCCGGCGAGTTCGGCGCAACAGGTCCGTTGAGGCGGGACAAGTTCGCTTGGGGCGTGTGGAGTTGTTGCGGCTCGGTGGAGTTGCTACGGCTGGTTTGGCGTTTGGCATGGGTGGCTTTTTCTAGCTGAGAACGGGCTAAGTGGCATTGGCTCCTGGGCTTTTACCAATCTCAGCTAGAAAAAGCACTTTTCAGCTAGAAAAAGCACTGGGAAGGCGGGCCTGCAACAGGCTTGGTCCCGTAGCCAGTTCCGCAACTGGGACCCGTCCCTGTATTGAGCTAACCGGGCAGATCACCGCCCCAGCCTTCGGCCGCGTCCCGTCCCTGTACTACGCGAACCGGGGCTCACCCGGCGATTCAAAAGACGGCGACTCCGGTGGGCTCCGCATTACTACGTGAACCGGGGGGTCAGCGTATGTAGTACTTACGCGAACCGGGGCTCACCGCATGTGTTAAATACATGCGTTAAATATGAGTGTGGGGACACATGATGTGCCCCCACACTCATCGTCTTTAGCTAGTGACGCCGATTCTGACGCGATGACTTGTCGTCGTAATCGTCCCAGTCGTCAATTGCCGGCGGGACTTCGTAATATTCATCGTCGTCATCGGCTTCGTTGGAGCGCTTCTGCTGAGCCCGCAGCTCCCGTTCCAGAGCCTGATAATCGGTATCGGGAGTGTAGTACTTGAGATCCCGGGCTACCTTACGCTGCTTAGCCTTTTGACGGCCGCGCCCCATGGCTCGACCCCCTTCGTCTCATCGTGGGGAAGCGCGCCTTGCCTCCCCATGGGCGTATCTATACGTGGGATACCTTACCGCGAACAGCCTATCGAATTCTACGCAGGCCACTATGGCACGTGCGACGTTTATAGAGTCACTTGAACTTGTGGCGGATTGCTAAAGCCAAAGTGCCGGCGATCGCGGCGGCAGAACCAGCGAGAATACCCAGCGCTTGCTGATCGCCCGATTTGGCATCGTCCACTGTCTCGCGAACTTTCTCCGCGAAATCCTTCGCAAATTCGCCGGCGAGTTCCGCGTAGTTCCCGGCGGTTTCTTTCGCCGTCTGGGCGAATTCTGTGGCTTTTGCTTTTGCTTGGTCCGTGGCATTCCCGGCCAAGGTCATTGGATCGAGCCGGGCAGCCAACTCGTCGACGACGGACGTCAATTGCTCGCGTGTCTGAGCAATGTCGTGTTCGATCTGTTGTGGCGACCGGATGTTTTCTTCCGACGTTGTTTCTTCTGCGCTCATTTACCCATTCCCTTCTTGAAAGCGGCGACGTCCTTTTCAATTGCCCCTTTGGGATCAACCTTGTGTTTTTTGGAAGCTTTGATGAGCAGCCCGGCGATGGCGAGCAGAATGAGCGCGATGACAAGCAGTATCGCCGCCATGACTAGGAACGCCGCCCACCATGGCATAACTTGGGCGAAGCCCGCTACACCGGCCAGCAAAAGGAAGGTGAGAACGAACACCGCCAGCACAGCGGCAACAATAGCGAGAATGCCACCTGAGCCGATCTTGGTGACCTTGGCCTTGAGATTCTCTATCGTGAGCTCAATTTCATCGCGGACAAGCGATGAAAGCTGCTCAGAGAGTTTCGCGATCAGTTCACCAATCGTCTTCTCTTTGGACGGGGCCGTCCGTTCCGCGTCTTCCACGTTACCGTACTCCTTTGTGTGTGCCACGATCGTGGCGGGCTATCTTCTATTGTCGTTCAAGTCCGTGTTTCGTGCGAGTGGATTTATGAAGATGATACTGGGCATAGTATGCCACCGCTGTTGTCTTTCCGAATCACCATGTGTGTTCATTCTGCCGAATCAAAATGTAGGGTGGAAAAATAGCACGCATTGTGGTCAGCCTGGTTCCGTTGTACGGCGAATGAACGGTTAGCTTCGTGGGAGCAACAGTATTTGTTTGAGGAGACAATGCAAACAGGTGTGAGTTACCGACGCGTTGACGGTGAGAGAAAGCGGTGACTGGCTATGGAAGCGGTGGTGGATGCTCCGTGTGGTGAGGTGCGGGGACGAGAGAGAGTGCTCGTGTCGCCTCATGGGGAAAAATATGTATCCTACGCGTTTTTGGGCATACCGTTCGCGGAGGCTCCTGTGGGGGCATTGCGATTTATGGCTCCGGTTCGGCGTGCGCGTTTCGATTCGCGCACGGCAACTGAGTATGGCCCGACGCCACAGCGGCATGGGTTCAAAGGAGTGACGGCGATACCAGAACCGAGTATTCCGGGAGACGAGACGCTGCTGCTCAATGTCTTCACGCCTCGCCCGGGAGACCGCAGCGCGGGGCTACCTGTTTTGGTATGGATCCATGGCGGCGGTTTTGTGGCGGGTTCACCGGCGAGCCCGTGGTATGACGGACAGGCATTCAACCGCGACGGCGCCGTCACTGTTTCAATTTCTTACCGGCTGGGGTTTGACGGGTTTGGGTACGTTTCCGATTCGGATGCGCCGACGAATCGCGGGTTGCTTGACCAAATCATGGCTCTTGAATGGGTGCGCGATAACATCGCAGCTTTTGGTGGCGATCCAGGCAATGTCACGATCGGCGGTCAGAGCGCGGGTGGGAATTCGGCACTAGCTCTACTCGTCTCTCCACGCGCCACAGGGCTTTTCGCCAGAGTTATTGCACAATCTCCTGGCGGCTTCTTCATTGAGGAAGATGGGGCGCGCGCGGCTGCCGAAGCTTTTGCCAAGCAGGCGGCGTGCCCGCCGGATCTCGCCGGATTCCGCACGCTCACCGAAGAACAGATGTATCACGCTCGCATCGCACTTGATATGCCTCCGTCAATTCCTGATGATCCTCACCAGGCCGTTCGGGCAATTCGAGCCTTGCGTGAAACTGGTAGTCTCTCAACTATTACGTGGGGCCCTGTGATTGGCGACGACGTCGTCTCGCGCTCACTTGACGGCGCAGTTT
This sequence comes from Ancrocorticia sp., assembly GCA_022648165.1. Classification (GTDB taxonomy): domain Bacteria; phylum Actinomycetota; class Actinomycetes; order Actinomycetales; family Actinomycetaceae; genus Changpingibacter. The sequence goes on along the minus strand of JALCLX010000005.1, from coordinate 125,975 downwards.
CCGGCGGCGTTGGCGCCGGCATACCGCTATTTATCGGCGATACGACGAACGAGATGACAGCGTTTGCCCAGTCCAAGCTTCACGCGTGGCGTGGAGTGAAACCGCTGGCATTGCTTCATGAACTGGGGTTTCCCCGTCCGATTGCATGGGACTACCTGCGCCGCCACCCGGAGCTGAAAGGTCAGGCGGCGTATGCGTTGGGTCAGGTGGTGAGCGACGCAGTGTTCCATCTTCCCATCGCGTCGTTGGTTCGTGCGCGCCATGATGCTCGCCCAGTGGAACCTTCTGATCCGGATGCGGGAGTCACGTGTGGCGCGCACAAGGCCCCCACCTGGTATTACGAATGGGCGTGGCACCGTCCGGACATTTCGCTGGCTGGGCATTGCGTGGATGTGCCGTTTGCTTTTGATTGCCTGAGCCATCCGTATGTCGCGCAGCTCTTTGGCGGCCCGGCGCCGCAATCTTTGGCCGACGCAATGCATGGTGACTGGATGGCGTTCATTCGTGGAGAAGAGCTGTGGAGTTCGTGGTATGACGAACGTAGAATTTACGGCGAGCGAGGTAAGGGCGATGAGACGATGGCCCGGTTGCGGCGGATGGATCGTTACGATGTCGCGAGGAGGGCTTCAGCTCCTGATGGGCAGACTGATGAAGGCGAGCAGCGCATGTATCGGAGGCCCAGTTAGGCTGGAGATTTGAGAACGGACGGTGGCAGTAGACTTCGGAGCATGCAAGGACCGGTCGAACTCATTGCCTTTGTGGGAGCTCAAACGTATGCGCGCGGGCTCGTTTATGCGCAGCAAGGGCGAGCGATGGTGGAAAGCTACTCTCCTCCCGACCCGGTCGCTCCGGCCCCGTTACCTGGCCAGAATGATGCGCGTACGTCTCATTGGCTCCGCGGCTACGTGCGCGGTGCGGAGGGCCGAACATACGCGGTGGAGGCGAGTTTTGAAATCTCTCGCGCCGGCGTTATAACCAGTTTTGCTGGCTGGTGTTCGTGCCCTGTGGGCATTGATTGTAAGCATTCGGTTGCGTTGGTTCTACAGATGATGGAAGCGCGCAAAGAGGCATCTAAGCCTGCCGATTGGCACGATACGCTGGGAGGGATCTTCGAATATCCCGAGATCACGACGTCGTTGGCGCTTGGATTTGAATACGAGCCGCCACGGCGCGATTCTTCCCAAGCTGGTTTCAACAGGTTTTCGTCATGGGGCAGATCAGAGCTTGGCACGTTGGGCGCCGTGTTGGTCAGGCCACTGCGACCGGGCAAACGGTTAGCTTGGGTAGCAACCGATGTGGCGTGGAACCGTTTTCAGAGTCGAAGTGTGTGGGGTGCTGATCCCGTCCAGGTCGAGGCGATAGACAGGCTGCGGCAACTGTATGTTTCTGGAAATCCGTTCGATCATGCCGTGACGAAGGTGCGGCTTAACGCCGTCGAAAACCCAGCATTGTGGGCTACTCTGCGATCGATCGTCGATTGCGGCGTGGTCTTGGTTGAAGAGAAAACGTTCGCTTCCGTGATACTTGAGGATGAGCGAGCCAGCGCCGATATCGTCATCAAAGAAGAATCGGGAGAATCGATCGAACGCGGCGCCGCCGGATCGCTGCGGGTTTCTGCGGAGCTCAGCCATCCACTCCTTGCGGAGGGGACGGCGGTTGTGCGAATTGGGAGGCCACCGCACGGTATCGCATGGAAAGACAACAGTGGCATTCATCTGGCCGAACTGAGTGCACCAGCGTCTCTGCAATGGTCGCGGCTTTCTTCACATGAGGGCGGCGTGATGGTGCCCGCGGGCGAACGCGCTGAGTTCGAAAGCAAAGTGATTCCGCTGATCGCCCGGGTGGGATGGCGATCCTCTGACGGAACGCGGGTGCCCGCGGAGCCGCAATCATTCGAGCTCCATTTGGGATTCGGATTCCTGGATACTGGCGTCACGGCGATTCTCCACTGGTCCTGGGGGCCTGATCCGGAAGGTTTCCGGGCAGCTGTTATGGCCACAAGCACATTGCCCCACGATCTCACGGGAACACTGGAGGCGTCCTTTGGGCGCATGATCGAAGACATGGCCCAGTCGCAAATGCACGTGCGCCGCGCAATGGACGGCGATCTGAGCGTTGGGCCGGCCACTGGGCGGCGCGACATGCAGAAGGTGCAGCGCATGCTCACCGCCGCGGTGGACACAGTGTCTGAGTACCCGGAGCTTGTGCGGGATCAGGTTATTTCTGCGCACGCGTTGCGCCAGACAGCGGCCTTGAGCGGGCTCCGTGCCGTCTCGTTTGCCGAAGGAATTATTCCGCGGCTGAAGAAGGCGGGAATCACTGTGGATCTCTACGGTGACATACCGAATTTCCGGGAAGCTGCGGCTCCGATCGTGGAGGTGGAAGCAGAACCAGAGGGTGCAAGCCGAGATTGGTTCGATCTGGACATTTCGATGAAGGTGGGCGGCCACAGTGTCCCCATGGCCGATCTTTTGGCTGCGTTGTCTCACCGAGAACCCGCTATCTTTCTTCCCACCAACGAATACGTGCGCCTGGATACTCCGGAACTCGACAAGCTCCGCGAACTGCTTGAAGAGGCGCGTGCACTCAACGACAGCCGCAAGAAGGGCATACGCGTCCCACGCGTGCGCACATCGTGGTGGGAAGAACTGATTGATCTGGACATTGTTCAGAGCTCGGCGAACGCGTGGCTTTCGAAAGTGCGCGATGCTGTGGCGCATCCACCAGAACCTGCGCCACTTCCGCGAGGCCTGACCGCGAAGTTGCGGCCATATCAAATAGAAGGTTTTGAATGGCTTTCGAGGCTTCGCCGCTCCGGGCTGGGCGGTGTGCTGGCAGACGATATGGGCCTGGGCAAGACGATCCAGGCGCTTGCCATGATCCAAGATGAAAGGGAGAATTCCGCACGCGTGAGTGGCCGCGACCGGCCTGATCCGCTGGGGTCTGGAGCGCAGGCCGATGGTGCCAAACGCGGCCCGTGGCTAGTTGTTGCACCCACATCTGTGGTTCCGAACTGGGTGGCTGAGGCGCGGAGGTTCACGCCAGGTCTGCGCGTGGCGATGGTGGATTCGACGAAGAAGCGCAGAGCTCAAAGCCTACGCGCGCTTGCGGAGAACGTGGACATTCTTGCCACCTCGTACACGCTGTTGCGCCTGGAGGCCGAAGATTATGCGGCGATCAAACCGCGTGGCGTCATCCTGGATGAAGCCCAGCAGGCGAAGAACCCTGCGTCCAAGACGTTTACCAGCATCGTGCAATTGGGTGCTTCCACGGTGTTCGCTATTACCGGAACGCCCATGGAGAACAATCTGGGTGAGCTGTGGGCCATCTTTGCATTGACGTCGCCTGGCCTGTTGGGATCGGCAAAGCAGTTCGCCAAGACCACGCGCAAGCCCATAGAAAATGGCAAAGACGACGGTTCGCGAATGGCTCTGCTGCGGCGGCGGATTTCACCGTTTCTTCTACGCCGGACCAAGGAAGAAGTGGCGGAAGATTTACCAGAGAAGCAGGAGCAGCTGCTCACTGTGGAGTTGGGAAATATGCATCGGCGTATCTATGACCGATATCTGACGAAAGAACGCCAACGAATTCTTCGGTTAGCGGATGATATTGATGGCAATCGTGTGGAGGTGTTGGCTGCGCTTACCCGCTTGCGCCAGTTGGCTATTGATCCGGCGCTTGTGGACGAGGATGCGCGGCATGCACATGGCAAATCCGGCCTGCATTCAAAACTTGATGCGCTTGTGGACCTGCTGGCCGAGGTGAGCACCGAAGGCCATCGAACGTTGGTCTTCAGCCAGTTCACGCGTTACCTGCATATGATTGCACAGCGGCTAAACCACGAAGGTATTACGTATTGCTATCTCGATGGCAGCACCGCAAATCGCTCTAGCGTCATTGCAGAATTCACTAAAGGCAGCGCGCCTGTGTTCCTCATCAGTTTGAAAGCAGGAGGTGTGGGCCTCAATCTCACAAGCGCTGACTACGTTGTGCTGACGGATCCGTGGTGGAATCCTGCAGTGGAGGCCCAAGCGGTAGACCGTGCGCACAGAATCGGGCAGTCGCGGCCCGTTCACGTGTACCGCCTGGTTTCTCAAGGGACTATCGAAGAAAAGGTGGTGGCACTCCAAGATTCGAAGCGAGCGCTAGTTGCCCACGTATTGGCCTCTACAGATGGCGAGGTAGGCCGTACGGGTGGAATGCGGCTGAGCGCTGAGGATCTTCGCCTGCTTATGAGCTGAGTTAGCACTACAGCAACAGCGCGCATCATCTTGCCGGCCCACAAGTGTGGGCTACTTGGCACAAGTACACTGACTTTTGTCAGTGTTGCGAAACAAATGCACTCATCCACAATGGGTCTGGCGGCGATTTCGCCGAAAAGGTGTCCACCAGACACATCGATGTGCGGCACCCAGTAGCTGGGTGCCGCACATGCTATATCGTTAGACCAGCCGCCGTGATGGATATCTTGGTGGGATAATCCATGCCGGGGCTTCGGTGCCTCAAGCGTCAGTTGAAGGACGATTCCTTGAGCGTCACTGTGACGTCCATGGTTTTTGTGCCTCGCGTAATACTGAGGGTGACCTTGTCTCCAATTGAGTGGCTGCGGATCAGTTCAGAGAGCTCAGAAGCACCCTCAACCTGCTTGCCATCTACGGCGGTGATAATGTCGCCTGCCTGAAGGCCGGCATCTTCTGCTGCCGATCCTTGGATGACACCCGAAATGGTGGCTCCCGTGGTTCCGGAGGTAGATGGGGTATCAGTGACCGTGATACCAAGTGCTGCACTCCGCCCCACGATCACCGTTCCGGAGGATTCGCCTGTCAGAACCTGTTTTGCTACAGCGACACCGGTTTCGATCGGGATCGCGTAGCCGTAAACGGTATCTGAGGTGGTTCCACCCGATGCGGCGACGGTGATGCCGACGACTTTTCCATCCGAGTTCAGCATCACTCCGCCCGAGTACCCGGAGACGACGTCGGCGTCAGTTTCGATGAGGCCGGTCAAAGTCTCACTTTCAGTTGACGAGGCAGAATCGCGAGCTGTGATTGTCTGGTCTGTTGCGGTGACAGTTCCCTCCAGCTTCGAAATGTAACCTTCGCCTTCAGAGTTTCCGAGTACGGAGACTTTATCTCCGACGGAGACTTGACTATCGGATACGCTGACGGCCGTCAAGTCTGTTGCATCCTTGATCTGGAGTACGGCGATGTCTTTTGTCGCGTCGTGTCCTAGTACGGTTGCCTGATATTGCGTTCCGCTATCGGCAACCGTGACAACCACAGTCTCTGTATCTTCAACAACGTGGTAGTTGGTCAATACGATTCCCTGGTCAGCGTCAATGACGAAACCCGTTCCGGCGCTGGTTCCGTTCAGAAGGGAGCTGTTGATAACCACCATGCCAGGCGCGGAATCAACTTTCGTGCCCTGCTCGATATCAGAATTGCCTTCTGTTGAACCGTTGGGAACGTTGAAATAGCCGTTATTCCCCTGGGATTCTCCGCCAGAGCCTTGGGAATCACCGCTAGAACCATTTTGGTTTGGCTCTACCTGGGATTGCCCACTGCTTGCGTTACTGTCACCACCAAGTGCAACCGACGTTATACCTGCGCCGACCACTCCGCCAATAAGGAGCGCCAATACTGCTGTGATGACCAGGAAGGCAGTGGACCACATGTGGCGTTTCTTGGGCGCAGGATTCGGGTATGGCTGGCCATAGTATCCACCGTAGTTTCCGCCGTACCCGTTTCCGGAATACCCGTTGGTGTTCCCATAGTACGGGTTGTACCCATACGGGTTCGAGTAGTCGGACGGGTTGTAGCTCCCATAGTTTGTGTTGCCGTAATTCTGCCCCGTGTAAGGCTGGTATGAGGCGTGTGCGTTGGTGTCAGCCTTGGGGTCGGATGCGCCTGCGTGGTTGGATTGTTGATTCTCCACGTTGAAAGGGTTAAAGAAATACCCCTGTTCCGACCCGTGCGATTCCGGGGTTTTCTCTTCGCTCATCTTTATCCTCGATTCACGGATGTATGTTCCGGATATGATGAAACAGCGGAGATCACAAGGAATTCCGAATGTTTCCTGTGAATTGTCTGAACCGGCTGTTTCGGCCTGTCAAGCGGTGTACTTATCTGTGGTGTATCGCCTAGAGTTCGTGAGCGTTGCATAACGGGCGGCACGGAGAGACGCCATTGTCCGGACCGTGCCTTAACACGGCAGGATACCCGTTAGAAACACGGATGGGGAGGGAATAACGTCTTTTCTCGCGTGTTGTCACGGTTTGATATACGCGTATCCTTCGGATTCACGTGCGACGATCTCTTCGATACCTTGAGGCACGATGCTGATCGATTCAGGAATATTATCGTTTGGAATTTGCCGGTTCTTGAGCGAGTTTCCGCAAATGACAAACCTTACGCCCAGCTTAACGAGGGCGGAAATTCTGTTGCCGTATTCTGGGTGCACGTCAAAGCCGTTAAACGAGCGTACTGCAGGCCCATTGATGACCACTTCAATCACATCGTCTGTGGCGTGTGCGGCGGCGAAGTACTCCAAGTTGGAGAGAAGCTGTTCCCATCGTGATTCTTCGTCGATGTGGAAAATGACGTTTGTCATGATGTCTCCTTGCTGCTTCGATACTTCCTTGAGGATACCGCTTTAGGGGACCAAAGTCCGTGCGTTTTTAGATCCACGTGGTGGTCCACATGTGAATCTGCCAGAAGCGGTAGCTGACGGTGGTTCCAAGCCATAGCGGCATCCAGAACAATGCTGCTACCACGATAATTCCGGTAACGATCACCAGTGTAAGGCGCGCAGGCTTTTGAAGCGCAGGCGGTGTCCACCACTCGGTATCTGCCGTACCAGTTTTCCCTTCGTGTGGACCACGGATGAAGGCATTCCACTGCTCGACGGCGGCGCCATTTTCTTCCGGAGAATCGTCTTCCGCTGCGGAAGAATTTTCGGTAGTTATGAGCGGATCGGGAACCGAGCTAGATGTGGGAGGCGGAGGCGCGGGAAGGCTGGGCAGACTGTGCGCGTGCGTGCCGATGCGGTCAATTGCCGGCGTCTGTTCGGGTTCTTCTCCCATGACCGTGAGGAAGGCACGGGCAGAGGCGTGAGCCCGTGGCAGAGCGTCGGTCAGCAACGCGATGCCATAGGTGAGGCAAAGCACCACGAACGGGAGGAAGGCGACGGCGTAGAACTGGAAAATTGTGCGGTGCACATATTGCATCCACGGCAGCCACATAGCTGCATAACCGGAGAGGATTGCCCAGGCACGCCAGTCGCGTTTCCGAAACGCTGCCCATATGACAAGGACAAGCGCGATTACTGCAAACCACCACACGAAAGGATTACCTATTGAGGTGATGGCCTGGACGCATTCCTTGTTTGCGGGACATTTGCTCGCCATCTCGTCTGTGCCCACCCAGTAGAAGGAGACGGGGCGGATTTGGAAGATCCATTCCCACGCTTGGGACTGATAGTCGTGAGGGGTGTCAAGGCCAGTGTGGAATGTCCACATGGACTGGTGGTAGTGGATGAAGGAATTGATGACGTCCGGGGCCCAGGAGATGGGCATTGCCTCACCGCGGAGCGTCGCTTCTTCTGCCCAATGGCGATCGTACGAATTCGGATTGAGGAACCAGCTTGTCCACGCGGCGAGATAGGAAACTGCAGCGATGGGCACCAGGGAAAGGAACGCTGGCAGGCCGTCGTGAGCTATCGCGCCTGCTACGAATCCGCGAATTCCTACTGTGCGGCGCGCGGAAATTCCCCACGCAAAGGCCAGAATTCCGAAAACCGCGATGGCATAGATTCCCGACCATTTGACGCCGCATGAGAGGCCCAGTAGCACACCCGCTACAAGCAACCATGGCCGAAAAAGAATACGGGGTCCCGTGGTGGGAAGAGGATTCCCTTCGGCGTCCAGAGGCCCGGTGGCGACCCGGTGGGCGAGTTGCGCGCGGTTGTGGTCGCGATCGCGCAGTATCGCGTAGAAACCAGCAAGTACGAAGAAAGCGAGGATGTTGTCCAGAATTCCGGTGCGCGAGAGCACGATTCCCATGCCGTCAAGTGCCATGGCAAGCCCCGTGAATCCGGCAAGGAGCGGGCTGCGGAACAGCCGAAATGCGATGCGCACAACGAGTGCGACGGAGAGCACGCCCAAAATCGCCGTGGAGAACCGCCAACCCAACGCATCTGTAGATCCGAACAGTGCCTGCCCGATTGCCATGATCCATTTCCCCAGCGGAGGATGCACTACGTAATCAGGATCGGTGGAAGACAACGCAGAGAAGTTCCCTAGAAGGAAGAGCGCATTTGCGTTATCTCCCTTCCAGACGCCTTCAAATCCCTGAGTGAGTAGCGAATAAGCACCTTTGACGTAGTACGTTTCGTCGAAAACAATCGCGTGGGGATGATTGAGATTCCACATGCGGGGGAACGCCGCAATGAGCGTGACTGCCGCGGTAACAATCCAGCTCCACTTGCGAATGCGTGTTGGTAGGCGCATGCCGCGTGGCAAAAGCCCCAATCTTCCACGCAGCTCATTTTCCCAATCTCGCGCTTGAGTGGGAGTCAGCATGCGTGCGTCTTCGAGTGTGGCCACGTGTTCCTCCTGGTCTTCGCTTGGCACTCCCTCAGTGTAGGGGGAACAACTGGAAGAAGTATGTTTTCGCGCCGCGTGGACGCAATGTGGGAGAGTGGAGACATGCATGGGATTGTTTTGGCGGCTACTCCAATTGGAAATGACGGCGATGTATCGGAGCGCCTGCGAACGCAGATGGCACAGGCCGACGTCGTCGCCGCAGAGGATACGCGGCGATTTCTGAACCTTGCCGCGCGAATTGGAGTGGAGATTCGGGGCCGCGTGATCTCATTCTACGAACACAATGAAGCTGAGCGCGTTCCGGGGCTCCTGGAGGCGGCGCGCACCCAGCACGTACTTGTGGTGACCGATGCCGGAATGCCGTCGGTGTCCGATCCAGGTTATCGCCTGGTGTCCCAAGCTGCGCAGGAGGGGATACCGGTGACCGTGGTTCCCGGCCCTTCGGCAGTGTTGACTGCGCTCGCGATATCGGGGTTAGCTACGGATCGGTTCTGTTTTGAAGGATTTCTGCCGCGAAAGGTGGGCGAGGCCGAATCAGCCTTGGGCGCGCTGAAGGCTGAATCGCGGACGATGGTGTTCTTCGAGTCGCCGCGCCGGCTGCCGGAGACATTGCAACGGATGGCGCATGCGTTCGGCGCTCAGCGGCAGGCGTGCGTGTGCCGGGAGCTGACGAAGATCCACGAAGAGGTGGTGCGCGCGAGTCTCGGAGAGCTTGCAACGCGTTTTGCCGACGCGCGGGGCGAAATTGTGGTGGTTGTATCAGGCGTGCGTGAGCATGCTGCGGCGTGGGACGGCGCCGTCGCGGAAGCGCTGGAACTTGAGCGGCTGGGCTTGCGCCTCAAGGACGCAGTTGGGCACGTGGCCCAGCGAAATCGCTTGCGCAAGAAGGAACTGTATGATGCTGCCGTGGCCGCACGCCGCGCCTAGCGGTTCGTAAGCCGCGCAGCGCCTAGCGGTTCGTAAGAGGTGGCGTGAATCTAAGCAAATGTAATACTGGCGCCGCCGGCGTCTCCGGGGATCTCTTGGTCGTTGCCTTCTTCGTAAAACCCGAAGGCTTCAGAAGAATCTATTTGCTCGATGCCTGCCTCATCCATTTCCCGGCGGGCTTCGATTCCGAGCTCTTCGGAGACTGGCACGGTAAGGTCGGAGAACACCCGCACCGGCCAGCCAAATTTGAGCGCATCGAGTGCGGTTTCTTTGACGCAGTGTGATTCTGCTATCCCGACGACGTCGATTGCCCCGATTTGCGCATCCCGGAGGATCTGTTCGAGCGGCGTGCCATGAGAATCGGTGCCTTCAAAGCCTGAGTATGCCGCGGCGTATTGCCCCTTCCTTACCGAAACGTCAATTGGAAGCGATGCGATGGCCTCATGAAGCTCAGCTTCAGGAGTTCCTGCCACGCCGTGGGGCGGCCACGTGTCTACGAAGTCCGGATGGTCGGAGAAGTGATTTCCGGGATCAATGTGCCAATCTTGCGTGGAGACGATGAGATCGTATTCATCGGTGTTCTCTTGGACGAAATCTGCGATGCGTTCGGCGGTTGCGTTCCCGCCGTCAACTGCCAGGGCTCCACCTTCACAGAACGTGGGTTGGACGTCAACAATGATCAGGGCGCGGGTGCTATCTTTCACGGCATTCTCCTAGTCTCCCAGGGGTTTCGGACGGATGGAGGTTCCGAACGTTATAAATTGTGCCCTACTCAGAAGGTGCACGGTGAAACAAATATAAACAAACATAAAAAGCTATTGCATTATGTTGGAATATGGTCATATACTTCAAGTAAGCAAAGAAGCCTAGCAACGATGTTGTGCGGTGCGAAACCATGGGGCCAAGCACCGAATATTGGGAGTCCACATGTATGCAGAACAACGGTACAAACTCATTGTCGACCGACTCAATGAAACGGGGCGCGTATCGGTTACCGAACTTGCCCAGCGTTTCAAAGTGACGCCGGAGACCATTCGCCGCGATCTCGACCACTTGGCCGAACAGTCTTTGCTGCAGCGTGTTCACGGTGGTGCGGTGGCCCGGCGGACGGTGGTGGTGGAACCGGATACGGGGGAGCGTGCCCAAACGAATCGTGCGCAGAAGAACCGCATTGCCCAAGCGTGCGCTGCATACCTGGCGCGGCGTGGCACTGGAAGCCTCTTTGTTGATGCAGGTTCTACCACCAGCCTGGTAGTGCCACTCCTTCCGGTGTCATTCGGCCCGGTGGTGACCAACGATCCCGCAATTGCCGGAACGGCAGCAAAAGCGGGATTCTCTACCCGCATATTGCCGGGAAACATCCGCCACGTCACTCTTGCGGCGGTTGGAGCAGAGACTGTCGCGGCGGTGGAACAGCTCCACACCGACGTGGCCATCCTAGGAACCAATGGAATGGATAAGGAAGGATTCACAACCCCGGATATCGAGGAGGCGGCAGTGAAATCCGCCTTTGTTACGATGGCGGCTTTTAGGATCGTCGTCGCGGATTCGTCAAAGGCCGGAGTGACCACACTGCGCACCTTTGCAGCACTGAGCGATGTGGACGTTTTGATTACTGACTCAGGGCTACCTACCCATTTTGCGGACATCGCAAAGAAGAACGGAATTGAGGTGGTTTACGCATGATAGTGACGCTGACAGCAAACCCATCGATCGATCGAACAGTGACGCTCAGCGGAAAGCTCGTCCCCGGAGGCGTGCATCGCATCGTCGAAGATCGCACGCAGCCAGGAGGCAAAGGTATCAATGTCGCCTTGGGTGTACATAGAGCCGGGCTCCCAGTGAGCGCGGTATTCCAAGCGCGGAGCGATGACCCGCTGGTAAATCTGCTCAAAAAGGCGGAACTGCCGTACCGGAACAGCCCAGTTTCCGGCCCGGTTCGTACGAATCTCACAATTGTAGGAGGCAATGTCACTACCAAAATCAATGAGCCGGGAACCCAGCTCACAGCTGCCGAATGTGAGGCACTGGAAGAAGCCCTCATGGCTGCTATCTCCCCAACTGACACGATCATGTTGTCGGGTTCGCTCGCGCCGGGGTTCCCCGCAGATGAATACGCCAGGCTGGTGCGTAGGATTCGTCCAGTCGGAGCATGGATCGGCGTAGACACGTCCGATGAACCGTTGGCCGCTTTGGCAGAGCACCTAGGAGATTCTGCACCTGACTTCGTCAAACCGAATGCGGACGAGTTGGGGCAGCTCACAGGCCATGACGGCGGGGCAATTGAGGACGCGGTAACGCGCGGCGATTTTTCCGAGATCCATGATGCGGTTCAATGGCTCCGTTCGCGGGGAGTCTCGGAGGTACTGGTAACGCTAGGTGGAGCCGGCGCGGTACTCGCAACGGCGGAAGGAACCTGGTATGCGCCCAGCCCCAATGTCCGAGTCGTTTCAACTGTGGGCGCGGGAGACTCTGCCACCGCTGGGTATATCATTGCCCGCGCCGCAAAACGGGATGCGCCGGAGCGTCTCGCCTTAGCAACTGCGTATGGTGCCGCCGCGGTATCGATGCCTGGTACCACCATCCCGTCTCCGCAAGACGTCCATCCGGACTTCGCCGCTGTACGGAGCATTTAGAAACACAGTCATCTAACCCTCGATAGTGATCTAACTCGCGCGCCTTCGGCGTCAAAGCGCCAGGCCTTGGCGATAGCTATACCCAAATGCGAGCTGAATGGCCCGCCCGCCACCCTTTTACCTTTCAGTTATTCCCTCGAAACAACGTCCCACTATCCCCTCGAAGTACAAGGAAGTTACACCATGTCAGAACACCTCATGACACCTGATTTGGTAAGAATCGGTGTCACCATATCTGGAGATAAATACGCAGTTATTGACGCGATGGCCGATGTCATCGCACGCACGGGCCGGGCAGATAAAGCAGGGCTCGTCGATGCCATGACTCAACGCGAGCACGCATTCGCAACGGGCATGCCAGGAGGAATCGCCATACCGCACTGCCGAACTTCGGCAGTACGTGAACCCGCGCTTGGATTCTTGAAGTTGGATACTCCGATAGATTTTGGAGCCAAAGACGGACCGGCCGATATCGTGATCGGGATAGCGGCACCGGAAGAATCCGGTTCTGCGCATATGAAACTGTTAGCCAAGCTATCCCGTGCCTTGGTTCGCCCCGGTTTTGTGGATTCGCTTAGAAGTGCTGCCACACCTCAAGAAGTGGTGGACATCGTGATGGGCGTTGTGGAACCGCCGAATGCGGGAACGCCGAAGGCAGCGGCAAAGGAACAAAGCGATTCGCCGGAAGCACCTACATCCGATACGGCAGTTCTGCTTGCGATCACCTCATGCCCTACCGGCATCGCCCACACCTACATGGCCGCTGAAGCGCTTGAGAATGCGGCTAAGGAGAAAGGCGTAGAACTTCACGTCGAAACGCAGGGATCTGGCGGTATTGAACCATTCACACCCGCCCAGATTGCGCGAGCAGGGGCCATCATTATCGCGGCCGATGTAGGGATTCAAGGCCGTGAACGGTTTACGGGAATGCCTGTCATCGAATCAGGAGTGAAGCGTCCGATGAGTGAGGCCGCAGCGATGATCGATGAGGCTATCGCAGCCGCGAAGAATCCCCACGCCAAACGCGCCGCTGCCGCTGCGGAGCAGGTGCCACCCGAGTCTGGGCATACGGTAGGTTGGGGTAAGCGTATCCAGCAGGCGTTGATGACCGGCGTTTCGTACATGATTCCATTCGTTGCAGCCGGAGGCTTGTTAATCGCACTCGGTTTCCTGTTTGGCGGATACACGATCACGTCTGTGGCGGCTGACATGGTGCAGAAGAACGCATTGTGGAACCTTCCAGACCTGCAAGCGGTCTTTGCCAACGCCGGCGTCGAAAACCACGCGCTGTTCGGCAGTCCACTGGCAGCCTACCTCGGTGCCGTGTTCTATATGATAGGCAGCGCTGGAATGGGATTCCTGGTCGCCGCGCTGTCTGGTTATATCGCATTCGGTATTGCGGGACGTCCCGGAATTGCCCCCGGATTCATCGGCGGTGCCATAGCCGTGACTGTTGGCGCCGGATTCATCGGCGGTTTGGTGACCGGCATACTGGCTGGTATCGTCGCATACTGGTTCACAACGCTCAAGCCACCGCGGTGGCTCGCTGGATTGATGCCCGTGGTCATCATCCCGCTTTTGACCACCGCGCTCGTTGGCGGGGCAATGCTCCTTGTCCTCGGCCGTCCGCTCAAAGCTCTCATGGACGGGTTGCAGAACGGGCTCGGTGGTATGACTGGCAGCTCCGCAGTGATCCTTGGCATCATCTTGGGACTCATGATGTGCTTCGATCTGGGAGGCCCTGTGAATAAGGCGGCATATTTGTTCGCCACGGCGGGACTTGCGGCTCAAACGCAGGCATCGTGGGAGATCATGGCCGCGGTGATGGCTGCGGGAATGGTACCGCCGCTCGCGATGGCGCTTTCCACTGCGATGCGTCCGAAACTCTACACGCAGCAGGAGCGTGAGAACGGTACTGCCGCTTGGCTGCTGGGGCTCTCCTTCATATCCGAAGGCGCAATCCCATTTGCGGCAGCGGATCCTTTCCGTGTTATCCCCTCGATGATGGTCGGAGGAGCAGTGACGGGCGCGTTGAGCATGGCGCTCAAAGTGGGGTCGCATGCGCCGCATGGCGGCATCTTTGTGTTCTTCGCAATCGACAATTTCCTCGGCTTCTTGATCGCGATCGCAGTTGGGATGGTCGTTGCAGGATTTATAGTGACCGCATTGAAACAAATGACCCAAAAGAAAACGAAAGAAGTAGCGGTATAAGAATGCCGGCTACGTTAGCATCAAGTATGAGCGACCGCGCGTCGGAAGGAGAACCAATTGTCTAAGAAAACTGTCGTCGTCGGCTCCCAAGTAGGCCTGCATGCCCGCCCGGCGTCGGTCATAGCTGAAGCCGCAGGCGAATACGATGATGAGATTCTGCTGAGTGTTGCAGGTGAGGAACCGGTTGACGCTTCCTCGGTCATGCTGATCATGACACTCGGCGCAGAAAAAGGAACAAGCGTCACCGTTGAATCGGATAACGATGAGGCGGTAGAGAAGATCGCCGCGCTCATCGAATCTGATCTTGACGCGTAGGTGCGTAGCGTATAGCTGTGGGGCTCCGCTGGGTGGGGCCCCACAACTGTCTTTGATGGGCGCAACGAAGCAGCCGATCTTGCGGGTAAACTTTGCTGCATGTCGCACATACTTTCTGCAGTAGCGTGGCCCTACGCGAACGGGCCACGCCATATCGGCCACGTTGCCGGGTTCGGTGTTCCTTCTGATGTGTTCTCGCGTTACATGCGAATGCGGGGCGAAGACGTCCTGATGGTCTCTGGTACGGACGAACATGGCACGCCAATACTGGTCGCTGCAGAAGAAATGGGTGTCACTCCTCAAGAGTTGGCGGACAAGAACAACCGAATTATTGTGGAAGACCTGGTCGCACTGGGCCTGTCATATGATCTGTTCACGCGCACGACCACCGTGAATCACGAGCATGTGGTCCAGCAGATGTTCGAAGTGTGCCGTGACAACGGTTATATGATCGTGCAGGATATGGCAGTGGCAATTGACCCAGAAACTGGGAATACGCTACCCGATCGCTATATCGAGGGCACGTGCCCCATCTGTGGCGCCGCAGGAGCGCGCGGTGACCAGTGTGATAACTGCGGAAACCAGCTGGATCCCAAGGACCTCATCGACCCAATTTCCAAGGTTTCCGGGAAAACGCCGGAGTTCCGCGTAACCCAGCACTATTTCCTTGACCTACCCGCTCTGGCGGATTCATTGGGCACGTGGCTAGATTCGGTGGAAGCAACTGGTGAATGGCGGCCAAATGTCATTTCGTTTTCTAAACACTTGCTAGAGGACGTGCGCCCCCGGGCTATGAGCCGTGATATCTCCTGGGGAATACCTGTTCCAGGATGGGAGGATCAGCCCAACAAGAGGCTGTACGTGTGGTTCGACGCAGTGATCGGATACCTGAGTGCGTCCGTGGAATGGGCCCGGCGCCGTGCTGCGGCTGGAATCGGCTCGGCTGAGGATTGGCGCGCGTGGTGGAATGATCCGGAAGCGCTGTCGTATTACTTCATGGGCAAGGACAATATTGTTTTCCACTCCCAGATTTGGCCGGCGGAGTTGCTCGCCTACAACGGGGAAGGCGACAAAGGTGGGCACCCGGGTGCACTAGGGCACCTGAATCTTCCCACACAAGTTGTCGCTTCCGAATTCCTCACGATGGAGGGAAAGAAGTTTTCCTCTTCGAAGAATGTAGTGATTTATGTCCGCGATGTGCTTTCGCGGTACCAGCCAGATGCCTTGCGCTACTTTATCTCGATCGCTGGCCCGGAAAACTCTGACGCAGACTTCACGTGGACGGAGTTTGTCCGTCGCAATAATTCTGAGCTCGTTGCAGGCTGGGGCAATCTGGTCAACCGAACTGCTGCAATGATTGCGAAGAATTTCGGTGAAATCCCGGCAGCTGCAACGCTGGAGGAAATCGATCAGCAGTTGCTTGATGCTGTGAGCGGTGGCTTTGATACGGTGGGTGATCTTATCGCGCACCATCACCAGCGTGCAGCGCTTGCGGAAATCATGCGGCTTGTTGGGGAAGCCAATACGTATGTAACGCGTACGGAACCTTTCAAGCTGAAAGCTCCCGAACAGCGTAGCCGGCTTGCTACGATTCTGGGAGTATTGGCACAGGCCGTGTCTGATTTGAACACGATGATGTGCGTGTTCCTGCCACATTCTTCAAATGCAATCGATCGGGTGCTGGGCGGGCCCGGCGACATAGCGCCAATGCCGCAGCTCGTTGAGGTGACGGACTTGGATAATGGCGCTCCGTATCCGATCATTACCGGCGATTACTCACACGTTCGGCCCTGGAAGAGTGTACCGGTAGTACCGGGCACTCCAATCGCGAAACCGAAACCCGTGTTCCAGAAGCTGGACCCGTCGGTTGTTGCGGAGGAGCTCGAGCGCCTGGGAATCCAGGAATAGCGCGGAGCGGGACTGTGTCACATAAGAAAAAACGGCACGTCTATCCCGATGTGTTGGCCTTGCCGCGCCCCGTCGTCGACAACCACACCCATATTCCGGTTCACGGTGAGCCGGGGGCGGCGGATGACCAACGGGACTATGGCGACGCCGTCGAAGGCCAGGGCCGCCCATTGACGGTGCGGACTGCCTTGGAACGTTTACGCGCGGCGAATGTGCGCCGTGTGATCACCTGCGGGTGTGAGGTTCCCACATTGGAGCCGAATATTGCTTTGGCGCGCCAGTACCCTGATCAGGTTGCTGCCGCAATAGCGATCCATCCGAACGATGCGGCGCTGCATCGCGGGGTGACGGATGTGGGCGCCGACGGTATGGAGCACGGTCTCGATCCATGGCATCGCGAATACTCATTGGAAGATGCGGTGGCACTGGTTGCCGATCTTGCACGCGACCCGCATGTCGTCGCTATTGGGGAAACGGGACTCGATTATTTCCGCACTGCAGACGCGGGGAAAGCCGCTCAAATTGAGTCTTTTCGGATGCACATCGAGCTGGCGAAAGAACTGGAGCTTCCCCTGCAGATTCACGATCGCGAAGCGCACGCAGATTGCCTTCGTGTATTAGAAGAGTGCGGAGCCCCGGAACGAACCGTGTTCCACTGCTTTTCTGGTGATGCAGAGATGGCGCGAGTATTGGCGGATCACGGGTGGTATGCGAGTTTTGCTGGCCCGCTGACATATCCTGCGAATGAAACACTTCGTGAGGCTTTTCGAGTACTTCCGTCTGAGCTCATTTTGGCGGAGACGGATGCGCCGTATTTGACGCCCGTACCGTGGCGCGGGTATCCGAACGCTGCGTATGCAGTGGCATATACGGTGGCTTTTCAAGCACAACTGCGCGGAGTAGCACTCGCTGAGTGGTGCGATCGCGTCGATGCGAACACTCGCGAAGTATACGGAATCTAACAGAGTCCACTATTGTTCACCGCGAGTTGTGTGGCGTCACTCACGCCCATTCGCCCAAAGATCACAAGATGGTTACACTCGATATAGTTTTGTTATAAAGTGTGATCGTTGATGCCTCACAAGGGACGAGGCGACACCGCAAATCTGGAGGTTCGATTGGGGCGACACAGTGCACCCGCTTCGGCGGTCAATGCGATAGCTTTCGCGGCAGAACCCGCACCAGGAAGTAGGCGTGCGCGCCTGCTCGCGGAACGTGCCGCGCACGCGGCTGCGCCGTCGACCGAAAAAGCAACGATGGGTACAGGCGCCGCATTTGTGGCCACAACCCGCGCAACGGATCAGCCAGTTTCGTGGCCGAACCGCAGCGAGCTTGCCACCTCCCCGACGACGGAGACCCCTATTTCTATTCACAAGTCCACTTCTATCCACAACTCCACGAGCACACACCGAAAGTCATCGAAGTTTTCACTTTTTACTCGGTCGCGTGCAGTGACAGCCGCTGTAGTGGTCGTAACTTCGGGTGTTGGAACGGTTGCGGTAACGCAGTCGTCCTCTTCTGCTGAACCCACCACTCCAACGCAAACCCAATCTTCTGCTGCTCGCGAGACTATCGCGCAGGAAGTAGCTACCACATTTACCGTGAACGTTGATGGCGAGAGCCAAACCGTGAGTTCCAACGAAAACGCGCTCGGCGACGCTTTGGAAGAATCCGGAATTCTCGTCAACCAAGCGGATATCGTCTCTTCCCCGATGTCTGCGCCCGTGCTCAACGGTTCCACTATCACAGTGACGCGCGTGACTACAGAGACGGTCTCGGAGACGGTAACGGACGCATTTACCACGACCGAAGTTGAGGATGACACCCTTGCAGAGGGCACAACCGAGGTAGAAACCGAAGGCCAGGACGGCATCACCACGAACACATACGAGGTGACGTATCAAGATGGCACCGAGGTTTCCCGTGTTCTCACGATCTCAGCGCAGACGCAAGCGCGCGTAGACAAGGTTGTTCGTGTAGGCACCAAGAAGGCAGAAGCAGTTGCTACCACTTCTTCTTCCAGCAGTTCATCGTCAAGCACTTCCTCCTCAACGTCCACGACGGCTACGGCTACATCAACGTACGTAGCGCCCGCTGGAGAAGCGCAGCAGATCGCCTACTCGCTGATCGGTAACTACGGTTGGGGCGATGACCAATTCTCTTGTCTCGTCTCCCTCTGGAACCGCGAATCTGGTTGGAGTGTGACGGCGGAGAATGCTTCATCTGGTGCATATGGCATTCCGCAGGCGCTCCCGGGCTCGAAGATGGGTACCGGGTGGCAGACTGATGCAACCGTTCAGATTACGTGGGGCCTCAGCTATATATCCGGGCGCTATGGCACGCCGTGTGGTGCATGGAATGCCTTCCTTTCCAAGGGCTGGTACTGAGTTCCATTAGAATCCCCTTGTGACACAGGATTTCCTCCATCGCACAGGGCTACTAGGCCCGGCTGACATTCGCCAGCTTGCGGCAGCACTAGGAGTTCACCCAACGAAAACGCTGGGGCAGAACTTTGTTCACGATGCCGGTACAGTGCGGCGTATCGTGCGCGATGCCGGTGTGAGCAGCGGAGATGCTGTGCTTGAAGTGGGGCCGGGCCTCGGCTCTTTAACGCTCGCGTTACTCGAGGCGGGTGCGCTCGTTTCAGCAGTGGAGATCGATTCAACGCTGGCTGAAGCGCTCCCACGCACGGTTGATGCACGGATGCCGGAAGCTGCGGAGAATTTTGGCGTTGCACGGATGGATGCGATGGATATCGCAGATCCGAATCAACTCGCACTGCCGCCAGCCCAACGAGCTGAAGGGCCATTCCTGCCACGTTTCTTAGTGGCCAACTTGCCGTACAACGTGGCGGTACCTGTGTTGCTCACGTTGCTGGAAGTGCTCCCCTCACTTGAAAGAGTACTAGTGATGGTACAAGCGGAGGTGGCCGACCGCCTCGCAGCGCAACCGGGTTCGCGCGTCTACGGAATTCCCTCAGTGAAAGCTGCGTGGTATGGCGATGTGGCGCGTGGCGCAAAGGTATCGCGCAGCGTTTTTTGGCCAGTTCCGAATGTCGATTCTGCCTTAGTAGCCATTCAGCGCCACCCGCTGCTCACCAGCGTGCCGCACGAGGAGGTTTTCAGCGTAGTTGACGCGGCCTTTGCGCAGCGCAGAAAAACTCTGCGAGCGGCCTTAGCTCCGTGGGCCGGTTCAGCAGCGCGCGCTGAACGGATAGTGCGCGCAGCTGGAATTGATCCACGTGAGCGCGGGGAGAAACTGGGAATCGACTCCTTCATCGCTATCGCCACGGCGGCACGCGCAGATCAGTGAAGCGTGCCTCGGGCAAATGTAGCCAACTGGCTCTTAAACTTTCGAGTGGACTACCCTGGTGGAGGATCCCCTGGGATACCACCGAGGCTTGAGGGAGATTTCATGGATCACTCAATGCACGATCTGTGGCTGCGTGCTGAGAATCAGATCGACGCCGCACTCGCAGGGCTTGCAGCGTGTGCAGGGTGGTTTATCGCATGCATCGTCACCGTGATACTGATACCGCTCGAATGGTCTTCTGGCACGATCGTGCTGGCTTTGATTCCGTTTCCGCTTGCCACGGTGTGTGTGCGTCCACTCGTTACCGGCATTGAAGTGGCGCACGCAATCGAGCAACGCGACGCCGATGAACTTGCGCGCTGGCGCGAAACCGGAGTGCCGTTGCGCTATCCGGAGTTGTTGCGCGCCAGGCTGGTGCGGGCGCACTATCCGCTGCTTATCGTTGTGGCAGTGACGGGCGTGTATATCGTGGCACTCGGCATCTACCGTGCTGTGACCGCGCGTTTTTGGGCAGAGGCGACCTATTCGAGCGGCTTTATTCTGATTGGTATTGGAGCCATCGCTGCGGCGGCAGTGTTGACGCGAGTGGAGCATGCGTACCCACAGACCACCGTGGCGCGGCTTGTTGCCGTGACGTGGCTGCTACCGGTAGGGGTCGGCGCGATCGCCTGGGCCATGATTGCCGGAGGATCGAATATTTCTACCGGCACGGAAAACACGTATTCTGCGATTGTCTTTGTGCTGTTTGGCGTTCTTTTGGGCCTTGTGGCGATTGGACTTGCCGTGCTGTGGATCGGATGGCTAGGCAGAGCCGTGAGTGGCCGTGGCTTGCATCGCCATCGGCGTGTCACACCCGAAGAGCAGGAAGAACTTGACCGTTTTGCAGAGCAGAAGGATGCGCATACGGGCAATACTGGAGAGATACCCGTGGAGGCGGTTCAACTGAATACGGCGGAATGGTCGCTGCAGTTAGTTGGGTTGAGCCCGGAGGAAACTGAGGCAAACGGTGTGCCAGAATTCGATGCGAACGACGTGGAGATCATCCGCCGGGCGCTGCGTAAACGGCCAGCTGACTTCCTTGCCCCTATTGCTGTTGTTCTGCTGTCACTCGTCATTGTGGCCTTGACCCTCGCCGGCTTAGGTGGAAGCCTCATTCATGGAGCTGTGGCCGCCGTTCTTGTGGTGGCGATGGCCGTGGTTCTGGCTCAGGCGCGAACAGTGCGGGGCTGAGCGGATTCTGCCCACGATGACATAAAGGGAGACCATGAGCAACGCGGCGAAACCTGCAGTAGTGATCGTCAATCTCGGGACGCCTGATGAACCAACTGCCAGGGCGGTGCGCCCATATTTGAGGGAGTTCTTGAGCGATCGCCGTGTGATCGAAATGCATCCGGCACTCTGGCGTCCCATACTCGAGGGCATTATTCTGCGCGTTCGCCCGCGCGCGTCGGCGAAGAAATACGCGTCTGTGTGGCGTGAAGAGGGCTCACCCTTGATGCACTGGACGCGGCGGCAACGCGACGAGTTACAGAAGCGCCTTGGCCCGGATGCCGCTGTACACCTTGCCATGCGTTACGGAGAACCCGGGCTGCGCAACGTGCTCACTGAGCTCTATAAACAGGGTTATCGCCGCGTCGTCGTGTTCCCACTCTATCCCCAATATGCGGCATCATCCGCTGGGACCGTGATTGACGAGGTGGCGCGATGGCTCCTCAATGCGCGCGACCAAATGGAATTCAGAACGGTGCGCTCGTTCCCTGAATCTCCCGTATATATTCAGGCGCTCGTGGACGCTATCGAGCGCGAGTGGCAACGCAAAGGACGTCCCAATTTTGCGGGTGGCGACCGATTGATATTGAGTTTTCATTCGATTCCCCGCGCAATGCATGATTCTGGCGATCCGTACCGGTCGGAATGCGAGGCGACTGCGGCGGCACTCCGCAATCTGTTGCAGGTGCCGGGAGATGCGGTGCTCACGTGCTTCCAGTCCGTTTTTGGCCCTGCGAAGTGGATCGGACCCGCCACGATTGACACCGTTCGGCGGCTTGGGAGTGAAGGCACCCGTCGCGTTGATGTCATCTGCCCGGGTTTCATGGCGGACTGTTTGGAGACCTTGGAGGAAATCAACATTTTGAACCGGCGGACATTTCTTGAGGCGGGTGGCGCTGAGTTCCACTACATCCCGTGGGCCAATGATTCTGAAGGGTGCCTTTCAGTAATCGAGGAACAGAGCAGACGCGCGATTGCGGGTTGGAACCAATAACGCACCGCACGATGCAACGAGTTTCCAAGAAGTTCCCAGAAAGGTCTCAGAAATTCCATACATACTGACGTAAGTCCGGTAGACAAAAGAACCGGCTCACCTGAAGAAATCGGAGGAAGCATGTCATTCGGAGACACCTTCTGGTCCTCGTTCTGGCTCATCGTCGAACTGTTCCTATTTATCGCGTACCTGTTCGTTCTGTTCAATATCATCACCGATATCTTCCGTGATACACGCCTTGGTGGAGTCGCAAAAGCTGTATGGATATTCTTCTTGATCGTGTTCCCAGTGCTTACCGCGATTGTGTACTTGATTGCGCGTGGCGATGGCATCGAACAGCGCCGGACGGAAGCTGCAATGCGGGCTCAGAAGTCCATGGACAATTACATCCGTGAGGCAGCGGGATCGAATCCTAGCCGAGAGATTGCAGAGGCGGAAGAGCTCCGGCGCGCAGGTGTTATTACCGATTCCGAATTTGAACAATTGAAGGCGAAGGCGTTGTCATGAGTACTCGTTACTTAGGATCCACAGACGTGGTTGCGTTTGCACTTCCGGCTCACGGTTTAGCCGGAGCGTGGGATGCACTGGTACAGTCTGCGCAATCGGGCCAGATACTGATCCTCGATGTGACTTTTGTGGAACGCACTGCGAGTGGCATCGAACGCCTATCCGGGCGTGACATCGTTTCTGCGGGTGGGGACGCCGTGATTGGGGCGCAGTCCGGAATTTTGAGCGATGGCGACCTGGCTCTGGCGACGGCATCGCTACCCGTTGGAGGGCGCGCTGTGGTGGTCTTGAAAGAGACTCTTACGTTTGCGCCGGTAATCGATGCGTTTGAACGCGATGGCGCACAGTTCATTGCGGAGATTCCCGTGTTTCACGAGGATCTTGCTGAAGAGCTTAAGGAGGATCACGCATGACATTAGTACGGGTAGCGGGGACGGTTTCGCCTGCCGATTTGATCCATGCGCGTGTTCAACAACTGCAACAGAAAACGTGGGCACAGCAAGATGCGCAGCTACAGGCCGCCCAGCAGCGGCGGGCCAGCGCGGCCCCGCAGTGGCGTGCGCCAGTGCCGCCACAGACCACGGCTCCGATCACAGCTCCGATTGCGCCGCCACAGCCCTTCGTTGACGCTGCATGGCGCAAGCCACATCGTCAGTTCGAAACACACCAACAGATCAAATTCCTCAAAGAGCTAGGGGATCTGCGCGCGTCTGGTGTTTTGGTGGAAAGCGAGTTCGTGACCTTTAAGAAACGAGTACTCAGCTAGTCACATCTGTGCTCAGCTGAGCTGTCACATCGCGTACCGTGGCGAAAGCACAACGGTAGGGTTGCCCTGCTCGGCCCAGTAAGATGGGAACGTGCATTATGTTCTCGCTTCCGCTCCTGCAAAGATCAACCTGGCCTTGCGGGTAGGTCCGCCGCGTCTTGATGGTTTTCATCCCCTTGACACTGTTTTTGAAGCAGTCGATGTTTTCGATGACATTGAGGTGACTCGGACAGCGGAGCCCACAGTGACGCTCACGATCAGTGGGCTCGGTGAAGATCTGCCTACCGACAAAAGTAATCTCGCACGTGCCGCTGCCGAGCTTTTACAGGAGAGGTACGACGTCGCCGCCGGCGCGCACGTGCATGTGACCAAACGGATTCCCGTTGCCGGTGGTCTTGCCGGAGGTTCGGCTGATGCCGCAGGGACACTCGTGGCGTGTAATGTGCTGTGGGGTTTGGATCTGGATGCTGCGGAGCTGCTCCGTATCGGCGCGGAACTTGGATCCGATGTGCCCTTCGCGTTAACCGGAAACCTGGCGCACGGAACCGGGCGCGGAGAGGTGCTAGAGGCCTTGAAGCCCGGCGCCATGCACTGCTGGGTTCTCTTAACAAATCCGCGTGGGCTTTCAACACCGGAGGTCTTTCGCGAATTTGACGCGATCATGGGCTACGAACGCGTCTCTGAGACGCTTGTTCCTGATACTGTGGCGCTCCGCGATGTGCTGGCATCTCCGCAGATTACAGCGCTGGGTGACCTTATGGTCAACGACCTTGCGGAGGCCGCATTTTCATTGCGCCCCGATCTGCGGAAAATCGTGGCGCGTATCGGAACCCTGGGTGTCGCAACGATACTTTCTGGTTCTGGGCCAACTATCGCGATACTTGCCGAAGACTTCTCTACTGCGGATGCGATCGCAGGAACTGCGAAGAGAGCATTTCCAGAACTTGGCGTGGTGCGCGCTAATGGGCCTGCTGCAGGAGCACATGTACGGGTGGCGCGCTAGATGGCACATTTGCTGGGTGCCGAAGAATTACACCTTGAGTATCCCAACCGGATAGTCTTCGACTCAGTCACGCTGGGACTTGAGGAGGGCGATCGCATCGGAATAGTCGGCCGCAATGGGGATGGGAAGTCCACCTTACTTCGAATGCTTGCTGGCACGCTCAAACCCACATCGGGGCGCGTAACGCGGAGAAATGGTGTTCGGATGGGCCTACTTGACCAGAGCGACACCTTGGATCCGAAGCAAACCGTTGGCGGCGCCGTCGTCGGTACCACTCCGGAATACGTGTGGGCGTCCGATCCTCGCATCCGCGACATTATCCACGGCCTGATCTCTGATCTGCCGTGGGACAAAACGATTGAGGAACTTTCTGGCGGCCAACGCAGGCGCGTAGCACTTGCGGCGCTCTTGGTGGGGGATTGGGACATCGTTGCGCTGGACGAACCCACGAACCATTTGGATATTGAGGGGATCACCTGGCTGGCGCATCATTTGAAGAACAGATGGCCTAAGAACCAAGGCTGCTTGCTGGTAGTGACGCATGATAGGTGGTTCTTGGACGAAGTGGCACTCGATACGTGGGAAGTCCACGATCGTATTGTCGAACCCTTTGAAGGAGGGTATGCTGCCTACATTCTGCAACGCGTGGAACGCGATCGGCAGGCGGCAGCAGTTGAGGCGAAACGGCAGAACCTGCTGCGTAAAGAACTCGCCTGGTTGCGCAGAGGCGCCCCCGCGCGGACGTCGAAGCCGAAATTCCGGATCGAAGCCGCGAATGAGCTCATCGCGGACGTACCTGAGCCGCGCAACAGGCTGGAGCTTTCGCGTCTCGCCGTGGCGCGCCTGGGCAAAGATGTAGTCGATTTACTCGATGTGGGAGTGAGCTACGGAAATCATGAGGTGCTCCACGACGTGACGTGGCGGATCGCCCCTGGCGAGCGCAGCGCCGTGTTGGGGGCCAACGGCGCCGGGAAATCTACGTTGCTAGGGCTCATCTCCGGTACCATTGCGCCCAGTTCAGGGCGGGTAAAACGCGGGAAAACGGTGCGGGTGGCAGAACTGGACCAGCAGTTTTCTGCCTTGGAGGATTTTGGCACAAAGAAAGTGCGGGAAGTTCTTGCCGAATACCACACGAGCTACACCATCGACGGTAAAGACGTCACGCCAGCGCAACTGCTCGAACGCCTCGGTTTTGCCCGTGAGCACCTCTCGGCAACGGTCGACGAACTTTCCGGCGGGCAGAAACGGCGCTTCCAACTGCTCCTTGTACTCTTGAGCGAACCCAACGTGTTGATTTTGGACGAACCCTCTAACGACGTGGATACAGATATGCTCGCCGTTCTTGAGGATCTGCTGGATTCCTGGCCGGGCACGTTGATCGTTGTTTCCCACGATCGCTACTTTGTGGAACGTGTGACCGATCAACAATACGCAATTCTCGATGGCACGTTGCGCCATCTTCCTGGCGGAGTGGACGAATACCTCCGCTTGCGAGAGCAAGAAGAAACCCGCGAAGAAACCCCCGCTAGCCCAAAGCCAGTGGTGAGCACCGCCCACGAGATGACAGGAGGCGAGCGAAGGGCTCTCCACAAAGAGCTTTCCTCCATTGAACGCAAGCTAGATAAAGTGGCCGCGCAGATAGAGAAGATCCACCGCCAGATGGCGCAGGCAGATCAGTCCGATTATGAACACGTTCTCGAACTCGATACGGCTTTGCGCTCAGAACAGGCACGCACAGAAGAACTGGAAGAGCAGTGGCTCGCAGTTTCAGAAAAGCTGGGCGAATAGCTATTTCGCGCGGCCGGGAATCAGACGTGCCGAATTGGCGATGAATGCCGTTTCGCTTCCGACGTGAACCAGAGCGGCAAGCACCGGTCCCAATATGCCGATAGCGGCGAGTATCATGCCAATGACGTCAACGATGATGGTGCCAAAGAAGTTGGTCATCACTATGGAGCGGGCTCGGCGTGCCACGCGGATGGTTGCCACAAGATCGTTGAGGTCTGAACTGATGAGCACAACGTCTGCACTCTCACGTGCGATATCTGTTCCACTTCCCATCGCGATCCCGACGTTTGCGCGAGCGAGCGCGGGGGCGTCATTGACGCCGTCGCCCACCATAGCGAGCGAGTGCCCGGCGGCTTTTTCGGCGTCGATGATCTGGAGTTTATCTTCTGGCAAAAGCTCTGCGCGTACGGTATCGATTCCGAGCTGGCGTGCCACGCTCTGGGCGGATTGTTCCCGATCGCCTGTGAGGAGCAGAGTGCGCAAACCCACCTCGTGCAGATCCGCGATGGCGCGCTGTGCTGATGGGCGAATGGAATCGGCCAGCAGAATTGAGCCGTAATAGGAGCCGTCGACAGCCACGTGTACGGACGTGGCCGCAGATCCGGAATCTGCCGGTGCGTTCTCCACCAAGGCGCGATTACCAGCTAATACAATGTGCCCGTCAACCGTGGCGCTGACTCCCCGGCCTGGCTGATACGTGAAATCCTCAGGAAGCGCAGTCTCTACTCCGCGTTCTTTCGCATAGGCAGCCAGTGCCTTCCCCAAGGGGTGCTCCGAATAGTATTCGGCGCTTGCCCCGAAGAGCACAACTTCATCGGCATCTCGGCCAGAGGCAGGTATCACCTGTGTGACCCGCGGTGTTCCTTCTGTCAGTGTGCCCGTTTTATCAAATACCACAGTGTCAACTGCCGAGAGCTCTTCGAGGTGCGCCCCGTCTTTCACAAAAGCGCCGCAACGAGCGGCACGTGCGATGGAGGCGAGCACTGCTAACGGAGTGCCGGCGGCAACGCCACATGCGCCGGCAACAAGAATCACTGAGATCGCGGCAGTGAGGTCTCGCGTAACGATGTAGGTGAGGACCGCGCCGCCCAAAGCGAGGTACACCAGGCGGGCGGCCAGCTTGTCAGCCAGGCGCTGCACCGGAGGCTCAGAGGATTGTGCGAGCCGCACTGCTTCAATGATGCGGCCGTAGGAGGAATCAGCGCCCACCTTCTCTGCGCGGATCTCCACAGCTCCCACCTGATTGATGGAGCCGGCGTAAACGGTGGAACCGGCCGCGATTTCCACTGGAAGCGATTCGCCAGTGATACGCGATTGATCGGCCGTGGATTGGCCGCTTACCACAACGCCGTCTACCGGGATACGTTCCCCAGGTGCGACGGCGACGGCGTCGCCCGTGGTGACGTCTGCTAAAGCAACCGTGGTGAGGGCGTCGCCACGGCGGACACGGACGGTTTCTGGAAGAAATGCCATGAGGTCAGTGAGGGCGTCGCGGCCTCGATCCATGGAGAGGTCCTCGAGGATCTCAGCGGCCAACACGAATGTTGTCACAAGCAGCGCAGTGACCCATTCGCCAATCGCAGCGGCAGCCACAATAGCGATGAGCATGGAGAGCTCCATACTCATGCGGTGTTGACGTGCGTCCTCGATTGCCTCCGTGACAATCGGCCAGCATCCGGCCACGAGCCCGGCAATGCCCACAGCAGGATACGCGTGCCCGGGCCAGGTGACGCCGAAGCCAACAACGATGGTGCACGCTGCCACAAAAAGAGTGCGCCACAGATCGGTCGTGTCGATCCGGTGCCAGAGGCTTTCTTCAGGGGTGAGGGTAACGCTTTGCTGGTGTGCGTGTGCTGTTTGGGTATCCATTGCGGCCTTAGTTGTGAGAGGACTGAAGGTAATCGGCCAGGATTCTGGCATGGTTGACCAGTGGATCGCGCGCCCCATAAAGCAGCGTGACGTGCGGGTGGGTGGCGATGAGGCCAACAAGCTCACGTACTGCGGGATTGTGATCGAGTTCGTCACTATACCGGTGGGCGAACTCGTCCATTCGCGCGGGGTCATGGTTCCACCACCGCCGCAATTCCGGTGAGGGGGCCACATCTTTCAGCCACTTGTCGAGGCCGGCACGCTCTTTCGAGACGCCGCGGGGCCACAGCCGATCTACGAGGATGCGAAACCCATCAGAGGGATCTGGCTTGTCATATACCCTTTTGATCGCCACCGCCATATAGGGAGCGTAACTCAACGAAGCGGATTACGTCAGCAGAAGGTGATGAGTGAGATAGCTCAAATTTGAGGGAGAATCACGTAGCAATAATGAGCTGTGCGCGTTCGCGTGGCGAATGCGTTGCCCAATGGTGCAGCTCCTGTTCGTGCCACATGTTCCACCACGGTGCGAAAGAATCGCCGTCGCGGCCCAACGCCCGCTGTTTCGCCAGATCTGGAGCTGTTTCCACCCACACGCACAGATCTGCTGCCGCCTGGGTGATGGGCGTGAGCGCGCCGCAGCCTTCTACAATCCATCCGTTAGCGAGGTCAACGCTCACTACTTCGCCAGGGCGTGCACTCTCCCAATCCCAACGTGGATAGGAATCGCGCTGGCCGGTGACCAACTCTTCGGCGATGCGGGAACCGGCTGCAAGCCCGTGCCAGCCGGGATACCAAGCATCTAAGTGAAGAAGTGGCAGCGGAGGTGAGAGGGCTGCGGCGATGGCGGTAGCCGCCGTCGTCTTCCCTGAACCGGAGGGGCCGTCGATAACAATCCGCCGTGCACGGCGCCAGTGGCTACTCAAGCGGTGTAACGCCGTGGGAAGGTCCACCGGTTGCAGGTTGGGCAACGGAGAAGAACTGGCCATACCGTGCATTCTCTCACGCCTAAGAGCGCTGGCGAAGGAGATCCAAACGGAGAAAAGCTCTCAGAACTGTGGAAAGTATCTTGACGTCGAGTAATCTTGACCTATGGCAAATCGTGAGTCGCGCGATGAAGTCGATGGAATTGTTGAGGCCTGGGGCCGTGAACGCAGAGATTTTGACGTGGAGCCACTCTCTGTGTTTTCACGCATGGTGCGGCTGAATTACCACATCGAGCGGATGCGCAAGCAGGCCTTCGCCCGGCACAACATCGAATCGTGGGAATTTGAAATGCTGGCAGCTCTCCGCCGGCAGGGCGCCCCCTACCGTTTGACGGCAGGCCGGCTCATGCAAGAAACGCTGGTATCATCCGGCACGGTGACGAATCGCATTGACCGCATGGTGGCCCATGGCTATGCGCGGCGCCTACCTGATCCTTCCGATAGGCGAGTGGTTCATGTTGAGGCGACGCCGGCGGGTCTGGCGGTGGTTGACGCGGCGATGAAGGACTTGTTGGAAGTGGAAGGCGAGCAGCTGGCAGGCTTCGATGTTGAATCCCGCAAGGCGTTGGCTAACTACTTGCGTGAAATGTTGGCACATTTCGAGAAGAATTGACGCCTGCTAGCTCCTCTATACCTACACCCGCGAGCGCAGCACCTGGCTCAGTTTCATGCGCTCCCCTGTGTGAAGAATTGAACGTTCGTAAATCTTGCCGGCAAGTGCTCCCAGAAGCGGAATCGTGATCACTGTGAGCCCTACGGCAAGTGCCTGTTCCCACACGGCCACCTCGCCCACGGCGATACGCATAGGCATCAGGTAAGGCGACAGGAACGGGATATAGGACAGTACGTGTGTGACGGCCGCTTCGGGCTGAAGGGGAACCAGATACATTGCGATGTACAACGGAATGAGCTGGAGGAAGATGATGGGTGATTGAACGGCTCCGAGATCCTCTTGCCGTGAAACTGTGGCTGCCAAGCCGCCGGTGATGGCTGCGTTTGTGAAGTAGCCGAGCACAATCCACAGGACGAGCATCGGTATGTATCCCCACAGGCCAAGCGAGCCGAGATCGGTGACGTATGAGAGCAGGCCAGCGATTCCGAGGCCGCCGATTATTCCCGCCATGTAGATCAAAAAAACTACCAGGAGTGCTGATCCGATTCCCAATATCTTGCCAAGCAGCAGCGTACGCGGCCGAACCGTAGTGAGGAGGATCTCCACTATCCTGCTGGATTTTTCCTCTACGACCCCGGCTGACAGGACGGAGATTCCCATCACGGTGACCATCATGAGGATCATGATGCCGACCATTCCTGCGAGGTATCCAACGGGATTGTGCTCAATGAGGTTCGCATTGCTGGACACGTTCGTGGGCGTAACGGCCTGAAGAGCGGCAATATTCTGCGAAAGTTCGGGCGTGAGTACGCCGGCTTCGTCCAGTAGCCGATTCGTTGCTGCCTGCACGATGACGTCGCGCGCTGTTGTGTCGTCTGATGTTTGAGTGATCGTTGGGTAAGTTGGGTCGCCCGATACCACGGGTTCGTCGGTATCCCGCGCTAGCTCCGCCGGATCTCCCGTCGCCTCTGTGACAGTGGCCCCCAAGTTCTTCAAGTACGGGGCAAGCGCCGCTGCGTCGCCGGTGACCGTCACATTGAAAGTGGCAGGGGAGGATGACGTATCTGAGTCCCCTCCGATGAGGAACCTTCCAACCACCCCAGCTGCGAGCAGAAGGGTCACGATCACCGCAGTGGAAATCTTCATCGCTTTGGATCCCAGCATCGTGGTGAATTCGCGTTTGATAATGAGGCCAAGCATCAGCGATGTCCCTTTCGTGAGGAGCGTGCTAGTGTGCCGAAGAGGCCCTTTCGTGGAGGGCTTTGGGGTTCTTCAGGTGCGGGGTCAGTGACGACGACGTCTTTGAACAAGTCGGCTAGGTGCGGCCTGCGTGGAGCGAACTCATGGACAGAACCGGCAGCCAACGCGGCGCGCAGCACCGCCTGGTCATCAGCTCCGTTGGGCTGCGCGAAAACAACGCGGGTAGTTCCGGGACGATTTGGTGCTTCTGCAGTGCCAGCTAAAGGATCAGGTTCCACAGTTATGCCCAGCGGGCGAAGAGCTTCCGCGATAGCGGGAAGCGAGGCGCTCACGGCGAGGGTATACCGGGTGATGTCCGTGGTGCGCAGCTCGTTGATCGTGCCTTCAGCAACCATGCGTCCCTGGGATATGATGCCGACTCGATCGCAGAGCCGTTCAACAAGATCGAGCTGGTGTGACGAGAAGATGACGGTGGCTCCACTCGTAACCTTATCGCGCAGCACTGTACTCATCACATCGACGGCTACCGGATCTAGCCCGGAAAATGGCTCATCGAGCACCATGAGGAAAGGATCATGAACCAGCGCGGCCGCAAGCTGGACGCGTTGCTGATTGCCGAGCGACAGCTTTTGAACATTGTCTGAACGCCTGTGCGCAAGGCCAAGCCTGTCAGTCCAATACATCATGGCGCTGTGCGCGGCGTCTTTTTCGAGGCCGTGGAGCCGCGCCAGATACTCCAGTTGTGGGCCAACTGGCATCCGGGGATAGAGCCCACGTTCCTCTGGCATGTAGCCAATGGAGCGCCTCGTTTCAAACGTCATCGGCATATTATCCCAGGTAACAGCACCTGAATCGGCAGTCATCACCCCGAGCGTGATCCGCATAGCCGTTGTTTTGCCGGCACCGTTGGAGCCCACGAATCCGAAGATCTCACCTTTGTTTACGTGAAAACTGAGGTCGCGAAGTGCGCGAATTTCGCCAAACGTTTTGTTGAGTGAATCGATGCGTAGCATCTGGTTCCTTCCCGGTTGGTAGCACTAGGCAGCCTATCAGGTGAAGAAGCTAAGATGGCACACCGGTTGAATGGTGTTTACTTTTTATTCGTGGGACGCATAGAGGAGCGTAGGGTCGCGTTCCATTCCGCGCAGCCCAAGCCATAAGAGATTTGTGACATGTGCAGCTACTTCCTCCTTCGGAGGCTTCCGCGCGTCCACCCACCACTGGCCGATGCGTCCAATGGCTCCGGCCAATAGCTGACCGTAGATTGGCGCAGTGGTAGGGTCCAGGCCCCGTTGTTCCAGCAAAGGTGCAAGGAGTTCGGCCACCTGTTCTGCGACGTCGGCGATAACTGTGGTGAAAGTGCCTCCATTGACGGCATCTGGAGATTGGTGGGAGAGCAAACGGAATCCGTCGGGACGCTCCTCGATGTAATCCAGGAGAGACACCACGATGCTCTCGAGCATCTCCCGTGGGTTCACGCCGGGCGTCATGTGGACAGATAGCATTTCCGATAACGATGTGACTTCTCTATCAACGATCACCTGATAGAGGCCCTCTTTGCCTCCGAAATGCT
This sequence comes from Ancrocorticia sp., assembly GCA_022648165.1. Classification (GTDB taxonomy): domain Bacteria; phylum Actinomycetota; class Actinomycetes; order Actinomycetales; family Actinomycetaceae; genus Changpingibacter. The sequence goes on along the minus strand of JALCLX010000005.1, from coordinate 93,496 downwards.
CGTAGACCACGGGCTTAGAAACCTCGGCTGCGGCGGCAATTTCCTCGATTGAAACTGCGTCATACCCGTGGGCGCCGAAGAGTCCCCGCGCGATCGTGATGAGCTGTTCGCGTCGCTGTGCGCGCGACATTCTGGTACGTTTAGGGGCGGGATCTTCCGCGGCTTGGTTATTTCGGACCATGAACCTATTATGACAGCCGGGGAAAGCCCGCTAGAATTTACTTGAAATATTCCGCCTTGGTGTAATGGCAACACAGAGGTCTTTGGAACCTTTATTCCAGGTTCGAGTCCTGGAGGCGGAGCGAGGCAACTCACATTTTCGTAGAGGCTCGAGGTTTGGAGTAATTCGCCGTGGATCCCAACCGCCCAGCTGCCGTGGTTATTCTTGCCGCCGGCCAAGGCACCCGGATGAGATCCGCACAACCTAAAGTGCTCCACGAGATATGCGGCCGCTCGCTCTTGGGCCATGCGTTGGCAGCAGCCGAAGGGCTTCATCCTGATTCGATCGTCGTGGTGGTGCGCCATGAGCGCGACGCCGTCGCGCGGCATGCGCGCGCGTGCGATCCAAACGTTGTGATCGCAGACCAAGATGAGATTCCCGGAACGGGGCGCGCAGTGTGGTGTGCTCTTCAGGAGCTTCCCCATGATCTCACCGGCAGTGTAGTGGTGATGGCCGGTGACGTGCCGTTGCTGGATACGGCTTCACTGCAGCGCATGTGCGACGCCCTGGGCACTAACGCAGTCTCTGTTCTGACAACACAGGTAAAAGATCCAACAGGTTATGGGCGCATCGTGCGCGACGAAGCGGGCCACATCTGCGGTGTCGTCGAACACAAAGATGCCACTGCGGCGCAACGGGAGATTTACGAGATCAACACGTCAACGTACTCGTTTGACCTGACGTTTTTGCGTGACGCGCTCACCCACCTGTCCTCAGCGAACGCGCAAGGCGAATTGTATTTAACGGACGTCATTGCGCGGGCATACACCGCAAAAGCTGGAGTGTCTGGCGTGGTGTTGGAAGATTCGTGGCTGGTTGAAGGCTGTAACGATCTGGTCCAATTGGCGGCGTTGCGAGCGGAGATGAACCGGCGCGTTGTGGAACGCTGGATGCGCGCGGGCGTAAGAGTTGTTGATCCGGCAACAACACAGTTTGATGTTACGGCCAGCGCTGAAGCGGATGCTCAGATTCTTCCCGGGACGCACCTTGCCGGCGCAACGCATGTGGAGCCCGGGGCAATTGTTGGCCCGGGAATTTTCACGGATTGCCATGTTGGGGCGGCAGCCGTAGCGCAGTACGTTGTGGCGGATCAAGTGGACATCCCCGCAGGTGCGCATGTCCCGGCGTTTTCAGTTCTTCCGGCTGGCGCGGTACCAGCTGGCGGCAGTGACGTACTCGGTACGAGCAACAAGTGATAGGGAGCACCCATGACGGGAATGCAGGTATCGAACGACAAGCGCCTGGTTCTGGTGACTGGCCGAGCGCATCCAGAATTAGCACAGGCGGTCGCAGATAACCTCGGCATTGAACTGCTGCCAGTCACTATTTACGATTTCGCGAGTTCCGAAATATACGTGCGCTACGACGAAACGATTCGTGGTGCGGACGTGTTCATACTCCAGGCGCATCCTGATCCCATTAACAAGTGGTTGATGGAGCAGTTGATCATGGTGGACGCCGCAAAACGTGCTTCAGCTAAACGAATCACGGCCGTCGCTCCGTATTATCCATACGCGCGGCAAGACAAAAAACATTTAGGACGTGAACCTGTATCGGCACGTCTGGTGGCGGATCTGTTCAAAACGGCTGGTGCGGACCGGATCATGAGCGTGGATCTTCACGCTGCCCAGACCCAAGGATTCTTCGACGGCCCAGTGGACCACCTGTGGGCAATGCCCACGTTGGTGGAATACGTGAAGACGCGTATTGATCCTTCCGAGGCGGTGGTGGTTTCTCCAGACGCCGGACGCATAAAAGTGGCGGAACAATGGGGCAACCGATTGGGTGGGGTTCCCCTCGCGTTCGTGCACAAGACCCGCGATATCACGCGACCCAACCAGGCGACGGCGAATCGCGTGGTGGGCGATGTTCGCGGACGCACGGCGGTGATTGTGGATGATTTGATAGACACTGCAGGAACGATCGTGGGTGCAGCGCGCGTGGTCATGGAAGCAGGCGCGAAGGACGTGATCATAGCGGCCACGCACGGCGTACTTTCCGATCCGGCAGTGACCAGGCTTCACGAGAGCGGCGTTCGGGAAGTGATCGTGACTGACACGCTTCCGATCGGGCCAGAAAAGCAGTTTCCCGAGCTCACGGTTCTCACCATTGCGCCGGTGCTCGCGCGCGCAATCGACGCAGTGTTCGAAGACGGTTCTGTGACAAAGCTCTTCGAATGGGAAGCTGATGGCCCAGAATAAAGAGCGCTTGCGAGGGCACGGCCGTTGATACGGTTGGGCACCGTGATTTACAACGGCCAGGCTCGCGCAATTTTAAGATGTGACATGAGGCGGTGCGCTGGGAATTTCCGGCGCACCGCCTTAGTATTTAACAGTTGCCTCGGCGAGGGGGAGCGCACATGCGCAATCCGTTATCGACGCGGTGGGTAGTACCCGCGGCCGAAGGCCAACGCCGCTAGGTACGCCTGGCGCTTCGAGAAAGGAATTACCCACTATGGCAGATATAGTGAAACTCGCCGCGGAACTCCGCGGAACATTTGGCAAGGGCGCTGCGCGCAAGCTGCGCCGTGCTGGCCGCGTGCCAGCCGTCGCCTACGGGCATGGCGCAGATCCGGTTCATCTTTCTTTTGACGCACACGACATCTTCATGGCAACCCGTCAGGCAAACGCCTTGCTGTCAGTAGATTTGGATGGCCAGGAAATGCTTGCGATCGTGAAGGAAATGCAGCGCAATCCGATTTCCCGCGATATCGAACACGTGGATCTTCTCCGTGTGAAGAAAGGCGAGAAGGTCGAAGTGGAAGTCCCAGTGGAAGTTGTGGGCGAATCCGCACCGGGAACCATCCACACGATCGAACTTATGCACGTGCTCGTCAAGGCGCCTGCCACTGCTCTTCCGGAAGCAATCGAGGTGGATGTCACCGGCCTCGAGGAGGGCCAACACGTCACTGTTGCGGATCTAAAGTTGCCGCAGGATGTGGATATTGAGCTGGATCCTCAGACGGTTGTGGTAGTTGTTTCGCTGCCAGAAGTCGATACGGCTTTGGAGGAAGCAGACGCGGCTGCAGCCGAGGCAGCTTCGGCAGAAGCGGCGGCTGCTGCGGGTACCGAGGAAGAGTAATTTTCCTTATCCACGTGTGGCGTCCTTCGGGACGCCACACGTGTGTTCGGCACAATCCTTTGCCGGGCAAAGGCATGCGGGCTTATAAGTCAAGGAAGGATCCTGATGTTCGCTGTTGTGGGCTTAGGAAATCCTGGCGCACAATATGCGCATACTAGGCACAACACAGGGCACATGGTGCTGGAAGAACTCGTGCGGCGCATGGGGGGCACGCTTTCCGCGCACCGCGCATCGGGCACCCATGCGACATCGGCTCGGATTGGCGTTGGCCCTGGCGTGCCCGGTGAACAGGTGATTCTGGCTGAGTCTGATTCCTACATGAACACGTCAGGGGGGCCGGTCAAGGCGCTGCTGGCGTACTTCAACGTGCCGGTGGAGAACTTGATCGTGATACACGATGATTTGGATCTACCCTTTGGCACGCTGCGGCTCAAACGAGGCGGAGGCGAGGGCGGACATAACGGCTTGAAGTCTATATCGCAGGCGTGTGGTAGCCGGGACTATGTGCGGATGCGCTGTGGAATCGGCCGGCCACCGGGGCGCCAAGATCCTGCCGATTACGTGCTGAAACCATTCTCGGCTGCCGAACGCAAGGTGCTGGACCGTATCGTGGGGGACGCTGCAGACGCGGTGGAGGACACGCTGCTTCGGGGCCTCCAGGCGGCACAACTGCGGCTGCATTCAAAAAAGTAAGGCAAGGAATGGATCTTCGACCGCTTCTGGGATTGATTGCGCACGACGGCGCCCTTCGAGAGGCCGCATCTGACGGGGGCGAAAGGCGCGATATAGCGCTGCCGTGGGGCGTGATTCCTCCTGCCCTTGCGATGTTCGCTACCGGAACAGATCTCCAGTGGAATAGGAGCGCGGCGCCAGGTGCGCCGCACGTGGCGCTGCATGTGGTGGTCACAGCCACAGGCGCCGATGCAGAGCGGCTTGCCGGTGCGTTGCGCGCCTACCTTCCCCCAGAAAATGTGGATACATTCCCCGCGTGGGAAACCTTGCCGCATGAACGGCTCTCGCCACGGTCTGATACTGTTGCACAACGCTTGCTCGTGTTACGTAGGCTTGCGCATCCGGAGGAGTTTGCGCCGCTGCGCATCGTGATTGTCCCGGTACGCGCCCTCATGCAGCCGATTGTGGACGGCTTGGGAGAACTCAAACCAGTTCGGCTCCGCCAAGGAGATCGCATCGATCTGGCGGAGCTGGAAAAACAGCTGAGCGCGGCAGCGTACACACGCGTAGACATGGTGGAACGCCGTGGCGAATTCGCGGTGCGCGGCGGGATCGTGGATATCTTCCCCCCAACTGATTCACATCCGAGCCGCGTGGAGTTCTTTGGCGACGAAGTCGATGAGATCCGCACCTTCTCCATTGGCGACCAGCGCTCGCTTGAGACCGTGTCAGGCGTTTATGCGCCACCGTGTAGGGAGATTCTGATAACGGATGCAGTGAAAGAGCGCGCGAAGGCTCTGATCCCTGCACTGCCTGGTGCGGTGGATATGCTCGATTCGATCGCGCACGGCATCCCAGTTGAAGGCATGGAATCACTGGCGCCTGTGCTGGTTCCCGCGATGGTGCCGCTTACCAACGTATTTCCCGCAGATACCCGGCTTTACATTGCCGAACCAGAACGGGTGGCGCAGCGTGCAGAATCCCTGATTGCCACAACAGAGGAGTTTCTGGCCGCAGCATGGACGTCGGCAGCAGCAGGCGGCAGTGTCCCCATCGATGTAAATAAGGCATCGTTCACCTCGTTGGCCCAGACGCGCGCGCAGGCGCGCGTGCGTGGACTCGCATGGTGGACTCTTGGTGGTTTTGCAAAAGATGCCGATGCCACCGACTACGCGGACGAGGTCCACGCCAGAGAACCAAAAAAGTTCCTCGGGAAGATAGATGAGGCTATCGCGGCAATCGGTCAGCACGCGCAGCAAGGCTGGCGAGAAGTTCTGGTTGTGGAAGGTGCGGGCCTTGGCCGCCGCCTCACGGAACAGCTCACAGACGCGGACGTTCCCGCACGATATGTGGCAGATCTGCCAGGTTCACTAGAGCCTGCCGTATGCTACGTGACAGCTGCCCCCATCGATTCGGGCTTCGTCATGGAGTCGGAACATTTGGCCGTCTTCGCCGCGGCGGATATTCTGGGCCGCGGCGGTTCCTCAACGCGCGACATGCGCAAGCTCCCAGCGCGCCGGAAGGCAACGGTGGATCCGTTGCAGCTCAAGCCAGGTGACTTCATCGTCCACGAACGTCACGGCGTTGGACGTTTCGTCAAGATGGCGAAACGGGCAATCGGAGCGAACAAGGAAACGCAACGCGAATACGTCGTCGTCGAATACGCTTCCACGCGCCGTGGTGCGCCACCCGACCAACTGTGGATTCCCACCGATTCACTGGACCAAGTGTCTAAATACTCTGGCGGGGACAAGCCTGCTCTGAATAAAATGGGCGGCGCTGATTGGGACAAAACCAAGGCGAAAGCTCGTGCGGCAACGAAGCAGATCGCCGCGGAGTTGGTGCGGCTTTACGCACAGCGCCAGGCGACGTCGGGCTACGCATTCTCACCGGATACGCCCTGGCAACGGGAACTGGAAGACGCCTTCGAATACGTGGAGACGCCAGACCAGTTGCACACGATCGAAGAAGTGAAAGCAGACATGGAAAAGCCGGTACCGATGGACCGGCTGATCAGTGGCGACGTGGGCTATGGCAAGACCGAAATCGCCGTGCGGGCAGCGTTCAAGGCGGCACAAGACAGCAAACAGGTGGCAATCCTGGTCCCTACTACACTGCTGGTGCAACAACACTTTGAGACCTTCAGCGAACGGTACTCTGGATTCCCGATACGGCTTGCCGCTCTTTCACGCTTCCAGTCTGATAAAGAGGCCGCGCAGACGATCAAGGGCCTAGCCGGTGGCACGATCGACGTTGTAATCGGAACCCACCGCCTGCTGACGGGCGACGTGCGTTTCAAAGACTTGGGCCTGGTTATCATCGACGAGGAACAGCGCTTTGGCGTGGAACACAAAGAAACTCTCAAACAGATGTATCCCACGGTAGATGTGCTTTCGATGTCCGCAACGCCGATTCCGCGCACACTTGAAATGGCGGTGACCGGGGTGCGTGAGATGTCCACGCTGGCCACTCCTCCGGAGGAACGCCATCCTGTGCTCACGTATGTGGGAGCCCAGGAAGACAAGCAGATTATCGCCGCAATTCGGCGCGAATTATTGCGCGACGGGCAGGTGTTCTACGTGCACAATCGCGTGGGAGACATGGATTCGGTGGCGGCCCATCTTTCAGACCTCGTCCCCGAGGCCCGCATTGCCATTGCTCACGGCAAGATGAATGAGCACCAACTGGAACGCGTAATCCTGGACTTTTGGGAGAAAAACATCGATGTGTTGGTATGCACCACGATCGTTGAGACCGGGCTGGACATCTCCAATGCCAATACTTTGATTGTGGAGGATGCGGACAAGTTTGGGCTCTCTCAACTCCACCAGTTGCGAGGGCGCGTGGGCCGTGGGCGCGAGCGGGCATACGCATACTTCCTGTATCGGCGCGACCGGGCGTTGACCGAGACGGCACTTGAGCGCTTGCGCACCATTGCCGCGAACACCGACTTGGGTGCCGGGATTCAGGTTGCGATGAAAGATCTGGAGATCCGCGGGGCGGGAAACATGCTGGGGGGCGAACAATCCGGGCACATTGCCGGCGTGGGTTTCGATTTATATGTGCGTATGGTTTCGGAGGCCGTGGCGAAGTTGCGTGGTGGCGAACCGGACGACGACGGCGCCGCCGCCGACGTGCGTATCGAACTGCCAGTGGACGCATATCTTCCCGAAACGTATGTGCCCTCCGAACGTCTCCGCTTGGAGGTGTACACCAAGATCGCGGCGTGTGCATCTAAAGACGATCGAGACTCTGTGCATGCTGAATTGGTCGATCGCTACGGCCCAGTCCCGAAAGAAGCGGAGCGGCTCTTCCGCATAGCGGAGTTGCGTGACGTGTGCCGCAAGGCAGGCATCGAAGAAGTGACGCTGGCGGGCCGCAACGTGCGCTTCGCTCCCGTTCAACTCCCCGATTCGCGGCAGGCGCGGCTCAAGAGGCTTTACCCGGGCGCGCTCGCGAAACCGGCAGTGCGTACGATCCTGGTTCCGCTTCCCGGCACGAAGGGAAGAATCGGGCAGGTGAGAGTTCCGGAGAATGAGCAGCTGATCGAGTGGGTGGAGCAGCTGATACGGGCCGTGTTCCTCGCGCGAATCGGAGCGTAGCACTGGCGTGCATCTGGGCATAGGATGTGTATGCCCGTGAGGCGTTTTTCAGTTTTGCCTAGTACCATGGCGGGGTATGTGAGTGGCGGCCGCGGGCCGCGGGCCAAATAAGGCTGCAGGAGGATTTGGATGAAGAAGTTGCGTGGAGCAGCGGTTGCGCTACTAGCGGTGGGCCTCTTGGCAGGATGCTCAACCACTCCGGGCGCTGCTGCGGTCATTAACGGGAAGACCACGGTTTCGGAAGCGACGGTTGACAACCTTGCGCAGGAGATTTCATCTGTGGGCGCATCTCGGACCAATGCGCTGAATGTTGCGTTGACGGTGGCTGTGGCCGATCCGATCATGGAGTCGAAGTACTCGGACAAGCTGACCGACAAGTTCAAGAAGGAATCCTTGGAATCGTGCACCACTCAGATCGGGATGACCGTGACGACGAAGTCCGATCCGACACTCCAGTCCTATTGCCATCTTGTGGCGCTAGCAACAAGTGACGAGGATTTCGCGAACGTCGTCAATGACGCATTGAGCGACGCCTCGGTGGAGCTGAACCCGCGATATGGGGACGTCTCATCCGATACCGGACTTCCCTCGTATCTGACAGAATCGGACCGTTCATTGCCGGATACTCAGGATTCATCCAGTTCTGAATCATCGAATTAGTACTGGCGTGGGCATGTGGATGTAAGCAGCTGCGCAGTGGCGGTGCCCCGGTACTGAAGTCCCGGCTATTTGCGCGTTGTCACCATGCTCACGGCGAAATCCGGGCCGGAAGTCGGCCGTTAGGCTGACGCCAGGTAGCGATCTGGGACACAATAGGTATGGCGGGTTTCATCCCGTGCATGTATGGCCGCATTCGCGGCCGGTAGGACTAACAAAAGGAGTACCTGTGGCAGGCATTGAGGCTGTTGCTTCCCGCGAAATTCTCGATTCTCGTGGCAACCCCACCGTTGAGGTGGAAGTTCTGCTCGACGACGGCACGTTTGCCCGCGCTGGAGTTCCTTCCGGTGCATCAACTGGCGCCTTCGAAGCTGTTGAGCGCCGCGACGGTGACAAGAGCCGTTACGGTGGCAAGGGAGTTCAGGACGCAGTTGAAGCGGTAACAGAGATCATCGAGCCGGAGATCATCGGTATGGATGCCGCTGATCAGCGTTACCTCGATCAGACTCTGATTGATCTTGACGGAACTGACAACAAGGGCAAGATTGGCGCGAATGCTATTCTTGGTGTTTCCCTTGCTGTGGCGAAGGCAGCCGCGGAATCGGCTGGTCTTCCGCTGTATCACTATCTCGGTGGACCAAATGCCCACGTTCTCCCCGTCCCAATGATGAACATTCTGAACGGCGGATCCCACGCGGATTCGAACGTTGACATTCAGGAATTCATGATTGCCCCGATCGGAGCTCCGACGTTCAAAGAAGCCCTGCGGTGGGGCGCTGAGACGTACCATTCACTGAAAGCGGTTCTGAAGGCACGCGGTCTCAACACCGGGCTCGGAGACGAAGGCGGGTTCGCCCCGAATCTCGATTCGAATGCTGAGGCACTTGACCTGATCGTAGAGGCGATTGAGAAAGCCGGCCTGAAGCCAGGCCAGGATGTTGCGCTGGCGATGGACATCGCATCCAGCGAGTTCTTCAAGGATGGTGCGTACATCTTTGAAGGTTCACCGAAGGACACGGATTACATGGTGTCCTACTATGAGAAGCTGATCAAGGATTATCCGATCGTTTCAATTGAGGATCCTCTTTCGGAAGACGAATGGGATGCATGGGTCCACTTGACGTCTGAAATTGGGGAAAAGGTCCAGCTTGTTGGCGACGATCTTTTCGTGACCAACCCAACACGTCTCCAGAAGGGCATCGACATGGGGGCCGCGAATGCGCTGCTTGTGAAGGTGAACCAGATTGGTACCTTGACTGAGACGCTCGAGGCCGTGGAGAACGCACACCGTGCAGGCTTCCACACCATGACGTCGCACCGTTCTGGTGAGACCGAGGATACGACTATCGCGGATCTCTCTGTCGCCACCAACGCCGGGCAGATTAAGACCGGCGCACCGGCGCGTGGCGAGCGTATTGCCAAGTACAACCAGCTGCTGCGTATCGAAGATGAACTGAGCGACGACGCCCTGTATGCGGGCCGCTCCGCCTTCCCACGTTTTAAGAACTGAGTGTTCCTGATAGAGCATGAAGTGAAGGGGCGCCGCTCTTCTGGGCTGCGCCCCTTCACTGCGCTCATCTTCCGCGTGCCATCCCACCTAGGCAGAAGACACGCCCTAGAATCAACCACATGAGTGCACGTCGTCCACATTCCCCTGCGTCCAGGCCGCGCCAGCCGCGCCCTGGCAAGGGGCCTACCGCGAGGACGCCGGGTGCAGCGCCCGATCCGCGTGTGGCGGCGAAGCCCACGCAACACAAACCCGCAGCCCGTGGAACTGCACACAGAATGCGCGAGGAACCGGGCGATCCGGTGGATCGTTTTCGGACCAAACGCTCAGTGCGCATCGGTGGTGGGAAAGGCAGCCGGGAGTACTCGCTTCGCTTGTTGGCCATCGCACTGTTCGCCATCCTGGCCGTCATCATTGTGACCCCGACGTTCTCTCATTACCTCGCCCGTCAACAGGAACTCTCCGAAACACGCGCGGACCTGGTTGATACGCAGGCGCGCGTAAAAGAATTGCAGCATGAGCTTGATCTGTGGAATGACGACGACTACGTGCGCACCCAAGCTCGCGAGCGCTTGGGGTACGTCACACCCGGAGAAACCCTGTATGTTGTTGCGGATCCAAGCGAGGGTTCGGCCCAGGATCGGCTGCAGGAGAAGATCGACAAAGTCAATCGCGACCGGCGTGCAGCGACCCCGTGGTATGTCACGCTCTCGGATTCCATCTCTGTAGCGGGCCAGTCAGGAGACGTTGACGATACCGATGAGACCCCGATCATTCAGCCCGTGAAGACGGCTACGCCGTCGTCCACCGCATCCAGTCCGAAGGCGTCCACCGCATCCAGTTCGAAATAGGGACTAATGACAGAAAGCACCACCACCGAACACGATCTGACTGCGGCGCAGCTGCGCGCAATAGCGCGTAATGCGACACCGCCACAGCGCGGAGACTTCGAGACCATCCGTTCCCAGCTAGGGCGCCCACCGCGTGGCCTTGTGGCAATCGGTGCACGCTGCGCTTGTGGTAGGCCAGCCGTCACGATTACTGCCCCGCGCCTGCCAGATGGTTCACCGTTCCCTACACTGTTCTACATGACGCTGCCATACCTAGTGAAAGCTATGTCGCGGCTAGAAGCAGCGGGAGCCATGGTGGGTATGAACAACGATCTCGCCTCGGACCTCGAATTAGCTGCCGCGCATGCGCATGCCCACCGAGAATATATTGCGCGGCGTACCATTCTTGGAGACGTCCCGGAGATCGCGAACGTCTCCGCAGGCGGAATGCCTGATCGTGTGAAGTGCCTTCACGCACTCGCGGCATTTGCGTTGAGCGTGGGGCAAGGAGTTTGCGTTATGGGCGATCGTGCTCTGGAGTCCATAGGCTGGGACCCGGGCGTATGTCATTGTGGCGAAGTGGATGCCGCATAGCTAACACCATCACGGTTGCCTAGGCGACGCGTCTAATTGCTTTGGATGCCGGACGCATGATGGACTTAGCGCACAGCAATGCGGCCAGGGCGCAGATGGCGTGGATGGTGGCCGGAAGTTTTCTGTGTCCTTGAGATGTGAGAGAGTAATTCGGTGAGAGTTGCTGGAATTGATTGTGGGACGAATTCCATTCGTCTGTTGGTAGCCGACGTACCAGGGGATCACGCACCATTGCGCGATGTGGTACGGGATATGCAGGTAGTGCGTTTGGGACAAGGTGTGGACCGCACAGGAGAATTCTCTGCCGAAGCCTTGAAAAGGACCTTCGCGCAGGTAGAACGTTATGCCCAGCAATGCCGAGATCACGGAGTGCAATCCATCCGCTTTGCCGCCACATCGGCGGCGCGGGATGCGCGCAATCGAGACGAATTTCTTGCAGGAGTGCGATCGCGCATGGGCGTTCCTGCGCAGATTCTTACCGGGGATGAAGAGGCGCGGACCAGCTTTACCGGTGCAGCGTCGGTTCTTGGCACCGGTACGCCGTCTCCGCTGATCGCCGTTGATCTGGGCGGCGGCTCCACGGAAATCGTGCTTGGGGAAGTTGGCGGCGACGTGATTTCGGATTACTCGATGAATGTTGGGTGTGTTCGTATGCATGAGCGCCATCTCACCAGTGATCCCGCAGCTCCTGAACAAGTAGCAGCTGCACGCGCAGACGTCAACGCGGCGCTTGACGAAGCAGAGCGGCACGTGGATCTGGGACGCGCAGCGGGCCTGGTTGGTTTGGCTGGCACCGTGACCACACTGACGGCGAAAGCACTGGATCTGGCGAAGTACGACGCTGCAGCGATTCACGGTTCCGTCCTCGCGCCACAGGACGTGATCAAGACCTGCGAGTGGTTCATCACTTCACGCCGCGCAGAACGCGACGCTCTGGGATTTATGCATCCTGGCCGGTCCGATGTCATGGCTTCTGGCGCACTTGTGTGGGAAGAAGTAGTAAAGCGGGTCGCGCGGCGCATGCGCGAGAACGGCAAAGAACTCACCGGCGTCATCACATCCGAACACGACATCCTCGATGGCATGGCGTTGTGGGCGGCACGGGTGCCGCAGCGGCCCGATTGGGTGTGACGTCACTGCAAGAATACGAAAGCGGTGGCGATTACGAAAGCGACGCCGTCGTCGTGGTACGGCGACGTGGCGCGGAGGCGGCGGTGCCGAAATCACGAGGTGTGGCGGCGGTGCCGCGAAATGCGGCGGGGGCCGTTGCGGCGCAGCTTACGGGCCTCCGCGGTAGCGTCGTAATCCGAATCGGAACTGCTGATCGGTTTCTTGAGCGCGCCGGGCCCACGCACTCGGTTGCGCAGCCGCAAACGGAGTGCCAATCCTCCTAGGATCACTGCGAGGAGCGAACCGAAGATCACAGCTATCCGCGCATGTGGTTCGTGAGGATCGGCGGCGTCGAAGGAAAGGTATGCAATCAAGAGCGAGACCGTGAATCCTACGCCCGCAATCAGAGAAATTGGGAAGATATCGGCCGTATCAATGCCGTTTCCCAGGCGTAAATGGAACCAACGCGTCATGATCCACACGCCGCCAAAAATGCCGATGCACTTGCCAAGTGGCAGCCCCAGGTAAATTCCGATCGCCACAGGATCAGTCAACATCGCTATGAATCCGCCAGAATCCACCACGTCCACGCCCGAAGCGAAAAACGCGAAGATTGGCAGAATAACGCCAGCCGAATAGAAGGAGAGCTTGTCCGAGAGGACTTGCGTGAGGTGCTGGTGTTCGCCGGAACGCATGCGCGCCGGTACCGTCATACCCAAGATGACGCCTGCTATTGTGGCGTGGACGCCCGCATTGTGCATCGCGTACCACGCCATGATCCCCAACGGCCACAGAAGCCACCATGCGGTGATCCGCTTCTGCACGATGAAGCCGAATATTGCGGCGGCCAGGAGCGCAGACGCGAGCCACAGGAAGCTAATTCCCTCAGAGAAGAAGATGCCGATCACCAGGATTCCGCCGAGGTCATCGGCCACTGCCAGCGTCATGAGGAACGTTCGTGCGGCAGGGGGAAGGCCCTTTCCGAATATCGAAAGAACTGCGAGCGCAAATGCGATATCTGTGGCTACCGGTACAGCCCAGCCCCCAAATTGGCCCGAACCTGTGATCAGCTGAACCACGAAGTAGACGCCAATTGGCCCGAGCATGCCGCAGAGCGCCGCAATGATTGGCACGAGCGCCTTTCGTGGATCCCGCAGCGATCCCACCGAGAACTCTTGCTTCAATTCGAGGCCCACGATGAAAAAGAAGAACGTGAGCAGACCGTCCGATGCCCATTGAGAAACGGGCATCGCCAAGTGAATGGAAGCCGGGCCAACAACCGTATTGCTGATAGTGGCGTACGTTGCTCGAATTGGTGAATTGGCCCAGATCAGTGCTATGAGAGCCGCGATCAGCAGTACGACACCAGCGAAGGATTCATTGTGGAGAGCTTCTCTATAGCGGGTAATAAAAGTGCGCCGCTGCGCCATAATGGTGTCCTTGTCTCCTCTGAGTTTCGCTTCCATGCTCTCATAGTGGCGACAAACAAGTATAGCCCTGTCCTGATCGTGGCCCTGTTAGTGCGGGTGTGCCCTGTTAGTGCGGGTGTGCCCTGTTAGTGCGGGTGTGCCGCGTTGGCGAAGCGGTGTTCGGGGCGGGACGCTGGAGCGGTATTCGGAGTGGAACGCTGGTGATTCCGTGACGTTTGATGGCGATGAGCGGAGACAGAGGGATTGTTGGGATGAGCGCGCGTACCACAATATGCCGCAGCGGACGCATGTACCGCATATATGCCGCGGCGAACGCGTGTACCACATATATGCCGCGGCGACCACTTCGGATTTATGTACGCTGGTGTCTTTTCACAGCGCCGAATCGTTTAGGATAGTCTGTTGGAGCCTCCCGTAGCCCAACAGGCAGAGGCAGCCGACTTAAAATCGGCACAGTATGGGTTCGAATCCCATCGGGAGGACTGTGTGCACGCTAGTATTACGCGCTGGTATTGGTGACGGTGCTGGGCGGACAAGAACCTTGCTGAGCGGAGGCCCGCAAATCTCCGTGATGACAGTAAATCTTCATGATGGCGTAAACATTCATTAGGACCGTAAATCATCCATGATTACCGTGAGTCATCCATGATCACTGCCAGGCCTTCGTGGTCATAGGCGTGCGCGGGCTTGTTGCGCTCGGGTCAGGTTGTTGCGCGTGAGAAGACCAATAACAGTGTCGAGTGTGGACTTGTTACACGAGCGGCGGGAATGTTACGCCTCGGGTGGCGGAATTTGTTGATTCAGGCGTAACAACTATTACCCGGATGTAACAAGTCCACTCGGACGGGTGATACGACGACGCCGTCGTGCAACAAGTCCACTTGGTTCTGCACGGAATGAAGCGTGTCGGGCGGGTTCTGTGCGGGTGACATGTTCGGTGCGGGTGGCGGGGCCAGCGTGTAAAGGGAGGGAACCAGCGTGTAAAGGGAGGGAACTTGTCATGGGAACGGGCGGCTCGTGCGTGCTAGATGTCGGATCGGGTGTAGCGGAGCAGGCCTAACAGACCAACTGTGACCACGTAGATCAGCCATGTCAGGAGCCCAACGTTCCAACTAATCGCGCTGGAGAGGAAGCTGCTGACCGGGTCAATCTGGACTGCCGCCTGCAGTGCGCTGAGGGGAAGATAGTTCACCAGAGTGCCGCGCACCCAATCATTCGGGATGATGACGATCATCTGTGAGATGTAGAGCGCCAAGATAGCCGTAGTGATGGTTCCCGCCGTCGATCGCAAAGCGTAGCCGAGCTCTGCAGCCATTACGGTTCCAGTGGTGAGAACAAGCCAAAAAAGGACAACAGCGCGGGCGTTACCATATGCTGGGCTCCACGTGCCTCCAGCGACCAGAGCGCGTATCACGACGGCGAGCAAGGTCATGATCGCGTTCGCAACGCCGGAAGTGATGGCAGCCGCCACTATCTTGGCGAAGTAAGCGCGCGGGCGGTTGGGGTCTGAGAGTGCCGTAGTTCGCATTGTGTTGGACGAATACTCATTCGTAGTTGCGACGGTTCCTTGCATGATGCCGAACACGATGATTACGGAAATCCCGCTCGTAATAATGGCACCGTCAAGCCCTTGACTAGAAACGCCAAGCGAATTTTGTGCGGAAGAAAGCGCCCAAATGTAAAGAGAGTACAGCGCGATCATCGTTCCAGATATGACCCAGAACGATCGAAGCGTGGTGAGCTTGCGGAGCTCAGAGCGCAGACTGTTGCCGAATCCGGCGTGGTAGCGAAGCGGGCTGAGTACGCGTGGGCGCGGCTCCGGTGGAATCCCTCCGGGCGCATTGGACGTGGGCACTGTGGAATCCGCAGGCATCGCGGACGTGGGCGGCATGCTCATCTCTGACCTCCGAATTCTGGAGCCTGCATCGGAGGGAACCCTGGAGCCTGCATCGGAGGGAACCCTGGAGCCTGCATCGGAGGGAGGCCCGGTGCGGAATTCTGAAAACCAAAGTCGGTGGCTCCGGCTGTAAGCTCCATAAAGACATCTTCCAAAGTGGAGTGCGTTGCAGACAACTCGCTGATCTCGACTCCGTTGTGGAATAGCAGGTGCCCAATTTCTGCCTGATCGCCGCCAGGTACTTCGCACATGCCATGGGGGGATTCTGTAGTGGCGGGGTGCTGGGTGAAGGGAATGGATGCCTTCTTGAGGGTGTCGACGACGGCGCCGATGTCCGGACCTGCCACACGGACAGTTGTGTGTGCCGCATTTTCTGTGAATTCGCGGATTGGGCCGGAAGCGATAAGGCGCCCTCGTCCGATCACAATCAACTGGTCCGCGGTGAGAGCCATCTCGCTCATAAGGTGTGAGGAGACCAGCACAGTACGTCCTTCGCTGGCGAGCCCCCTCATGAGCGTCCGGATCCAGCGGACGCCATCTGGATCCAGGCCATTGACTGGTTCGTCGAAGAGTAGAACGTTGGGATCGCCGATAAGTGCTATGGCAACGCCGAGCCGCTGCCCCATTCCAAGCGAATAGCCTTTGAGTTTTTTGTCTGCAACATCGGTCAAACCGGTCAGCTCTAGGACGTCGGTGACTCGGCGCGATGGAATTCCGTGTGAATCGGCAATGATTTGAAGCTGCGAACGTGCGGTGCGCGAGGGATGAAACGCTTTGCCATCGAGGAGGGCGCCAACGGTTGTTAGTGGCGAGGCAAGTTGCCTGTAGCGTGTTCCGTCAATAAGAGCACGTCCCGAATTGGGGCGGTCTAGGCCGACGATGCAGCGCATCGTTGTGGACTTTCCGGAACCATTGGGCCCGAGGAATCCGGTAACTTGCCCTGGGTGAACCGTGAAGCTCAGATCGTCTACGGCGGTGACGGAACCGTACCGTTTCGTCAGGTGTTCTACTTGGATCATGTCAATCCTTCAGTCGGATCATGTCAACTTTCGAGCTAGGCCCGCCGGATGCGGCGTCGTTTACTGTAACGCTACCCTACGCTTGTGCAACGAAATGGTCTCGCGTAGCTGAAGGTTGGCTGAACATGCTGACGGCGAAATGCCTTGGTCTGTTGGCAAATCGATGCTCTCCCGTAGAATGGCATCGTATAGCGAATGAGATGATGTGCCGAACCCACTCGGGCCGATCCGGTCCGCGGCTTTTGTGAGGAGAATCCTTGAGTAACAATCCCGTCTTGAACCGAAATCCATATTTCAATGCTCAGGCGGCTACGCCCAATACTGCATACGCTGGTGAGCAGTTCGCCCAGCAACAGCAGGCTTATGCGCAGTTCCAGGCCCAGCAACAGCGCGCCCAGCAGTCTGCATATGCGCAGGGGCCATTTGTCCAGCAGCCTGTCGCTGTGATGACGTACGACGACGCCATGGTGCGGACCTTTGAACTTCTTGCCGTTGCAATCGTCGCAGGTATCGCGACGGCGGTTTTTGTTCCGCTTCAGTCGATAGGTACTGTTGCGATCGTCGCCTCGTTGGCCGCTTTCGCATTTGGAATGTGGGCGTCGTTCCAGCGGATGGTGAAGCCGGTTTTGGCCTTCCTGTATTCGGGGCTTCAGGGAGTTGCTCTGGGAGCGCTGACCGGTGCGCTTGACATCCTTTACCCCGGAATTGCGTTCCAAGCTGTGCTCGGAACGGTGATCGTGGTAGCGGTGGCAGTCGGCCTGCATATGAGCGGAAAAGTGCGCACCACGCCCAAGGGCCGTCGCATTATGCTTACGGTGATGATCGCAGCGATCATCTTCTCGTTTGTGAATCTCATTTTGATCTGGACGGGTGTTGCGAGCGGTATGTGGGGACTCGCAAGTGGCAACTTCGGTATTGTGCTGGGGTTCCTCATGATTGCTGTTGCGGGTTACATGTTGATCTCTGACTTGGAGACGATTCAGATCGCGGTGGCGAAGGGCGCGCCGAAGGAGTTCGCGTGGACGTGTGCGCTGGGCATCGTGATGACGGTGCTGTGGATCTACATCGAAGTTCTGCGCCTGCTATCTATCTTCGCGAACCGGTCATAGCGTAAAGGTCCGTGCGGATAGGAATCCGTTAGAAACGAAGTGTGGGGCGGAAAGCTGAAGAGCTTTCCGCCCCACACGTATGAAAAGGGAGCGCCAGCGCGCGAAGGGCTCAGATCCCGCGGATACTTTTTCTAGCTCAGATCCCGCGGATACTTTTTCTAGCTCAGACCGGCTTGCGTGGCACTGCTTCCTGGGTTTTTACCGTCCTCAGCTAGAAAAAGTATCAGTGGTGAGGGGCGGGCAATCTCCGCTACTCGCGTACACCGTCATCTCACGTTAGGCCATCGCGCTATTTTAGCCGAGTCATCGCGTTGCCTCACCGCCGAGCTATCGTGCTACTTTAGTCACACTATCGCGCTACTTCACCGCCAAGATGTCGACAACGAAGACCAGCGTGTCTGTGCCCTTGATGCCGGCGCGCGGATTTCCGTTCTTTCCGTAGCCCTTTTCTGGAGGTATAGACAAGAGAAGCCTGGAACCGACAGTCTTTCCTATCAGCCCCTGATCCCAGCCACTGATGACCATTCCGACTCCGATCGGGAAGGATGTGGGCGCACCGCGGCGGAATGACGAATCGAAAACGGAGCCGTTCCAAATCTGGCCGTGATAGTTCACTTCGATCTCATGGCCAGGTTGTACTGCGCGTCCGGCTCCTTCGTGAAGAACGACGACGTGCAGACCGCGAGGTGCAGGAGAGTCAGGAAACGAAAGTTGTGGGTCTTCGCCAAAATCGCCCGTGACACTGGGAAGTAGTACGTCCATGATGTCCTCTCTTGTAAGTTCACATCAGCTTAGTACGATGCAATGAGCCAAAGGCGTCAAAAAGTCCCACTTCTATGGAATGGGCCCAGACTAATCGCGTGGTGGTGGCCACGTTGCTGGTGGTCTTCTTCGGCCGGCCACGGTTGAATAGCGGGCACACGAACACACGTGAGGGCTGCGGATTCCGGAAGTGGCCCCACTTCTTGAAACTCTCAACCGTTCGGTCTAATCGTTTGTGGGCATCGGTTTGGGTTATCTTTCGCTCAACAGGTCTTTAGCCACGCTTTCTGTGGGCGAAGCGCGAAGAGTTAAGATGGTTCGGCTATCTTGGTTTGGCCCTCACCCATGTGACCTACATTTTCGATGAACCAAAGGCCGGATTACACGCGCACGGCATCGCCCAGATCCGATTGCTCGTTGAACTACGCTGCAAAAGCAATACCGTGCTTGCGGTGGAACACAATCCCGTATTGCCGATCGATTGGCCTGGGCGGCGGCGATAAGGGCGCACGTGTCAGTGGATATGCCGTACGGTGTGCTGATCGTTATTACTGGGCGGCGTTGTTTGATTACCTGCAGTGAACGACGGCGCCCCACGTTTACGACGGCGCCCCACGTTTACGAGGCGAGGGGGCTGCTTCCTGGCAACGGGCAGGCTATCCCAGTACGTGAGTGGCACTGGTAGCCATCGGGGTGCTTCGCAAGGTATTGCTGGTGGTAATCTTCGGCCGGGTAAAATGGCCCAGCAGTGAGCACGGGAATAACGTGGGTGACTATCTCTCCCTTACCGGCGGCAGTGAGCGCTTGCTGGTAAGCGGCGATCATGCGGTGGGCGACGTCGTCCTGTTCTTGGGTCGTGGTGAAGATGGCCGAACGATATTGTGTTCCGAGGTCGTTGCCCTGCCGATTCAAGCTTGTCGGGTCGTGAGACTCGAAGAAGGCCTTGAGAAGCTTCTCCACGGGAAGCTGCGTGGGTGTGAATAACACTCGCACGGTCTCGGCATGGCCTGTGCGTCCGGTGCACACCTCTTCGTACGTCGGGTTTGGTGTAGAACCGCCCATGTATCCGACTGCTGTCGCGTCAGCTCCCGCTTCCCAGGCCATTTTCTCTGCGCCCCAAAAGCACCCGGAAGCGAGGTAGATCAGCTCTTGGTTTTCGTCGGGTTCTGCCAAGATGTCTGTGCCAAGGACCGCGTGCGGGGCAGGGCGTTCAAGTACAGGTGTATCACGCCCTGGCAGCGCGTCATCGGGAGAAACCATCTCCGAGTGCGCCTCATGGGGTGATAATCCATCGGTATTTGGTCCATCCCACACAAACATGAGCAGCTCCTCTCGCTAGCCTCATTCTTCCTGGATCAACTGTGAATAGGAAGAAGGAAAGCCGCTAGCGAACGGAGCTGCTCAGGGATCGGCAGATTAGCGCTGCCTAGCCTTCGAAAGGTTCGATTTTGAGGATCTTCACTTTGATCGGGCGTCCGTTACGAGCG
Source organism: Ancrocorticia sp. (assembly GCA_022648165.1). Classification (GTDB taxonomy): domain Bacteria; phylum Actinomycetota; class Actinomycetes; order Actinomycetales; family Actinomycetaceae; genus Changpingibacter. Next base: position 73,519 of record JALCLX010000005.1, on the reverse strand, counting down.
GCGAATGTGGTGGTTTCTCCCGCTTTAAGGCCCACGATTGCCTTCCCAAGTGGCGCGTTCTCTGGATAGACTTCGAGGCCGACTAGATCAGCGGCTTCGCGCGAACCGAGCAGGAAGCGTTCTTCTTCCCCGGCGATTGTCGCAGTGATCACGGTTCCTGGACCGACGACGTCGGCCTGTGGCGGTTCGGACACATGCGCATTCTCTAGCAGGTGAGTGAGTTCTGCGATGCGTCCTTCAAGCTTTGACTGCTCTTCGCGGGCGGCCTGATATCCGCCGTTCTCACGCAAGTCCCCTTCGGAACGAGCCGCTTCGATCTTTTGCGCAATCTCAGCACGCCGGACCGTTGTCATCTCCTCCAGTTCGGCCCGCAGACGCTCATAGCTCGCTGGAGACAACCAGGTACCCTTTTCCTCAGCCATTGGGCTCCTCCTTTGGTGTATAGGCGCACCGCAAAGGGTGCGCTGCTGACAATGTCAAGAAAAAACATGCCCGCGCGATGCGGGCATGCCGTTTCTGCTGGCAACCATACCAGTGCGCCACATTTTTGCAAGTCGATTTGCTGAAATGTGGCGATACCAGCTACGCCACCGACATAACGGCGAGCCAGATTGATACTGCGTGGCACGAATACCCAATGAGCGTGCCCAAATGGAAGAATTCGTGGAAACCCCACACGCCCGGCCACGGATTGGGCCAGCGGAAGCCATAGCAGATCGCGCCTAGGGTGTAGGCAACTCCGCCTGCGATAAGGAGCCACACAACGGCAAGGCTGCCAGATGCCCAAAAATCGGGTAGGAACCAGATAGCTACCCAGCCTAGTGCGATGTACAGCGGTGTATACAGCCAGCGTGGGGCGTTCGGTTTGAAGACAGATAATAGGATGCCCGCAAGCGCGCCGATCCAGACGATCGCGAGTACAAGCGCCACTGTTTTGCCATGGAGCAGGGCTACGGAAAGCGGTGTATATGTGCCGGCGATCAGCAGGAAGATGTTCGAATGGTCGATCCGGCGCAGAATCGAATGTACCTTTACAGACCATTTACCGAGATGATAGATGGCGGAATTTCCAAAAAGAACAACTGCGGAGATTCCGTACACGAGGCTTGCGACGCGCAGTCCAGGAGTTGGTGCAAGAACTAATAGGACGATCGAATTGGCCAGTGCCAACGGCGTTGTGATTGCGTGGATCCAGCCGCGCGCCTTGGGTTTCGGCAGAGATTCAAGCCACGCTTTGCGCTGTGCAATCCGCTCTGACGGAGGTACGTGCGTTGCCGCGGAATCCGTGGCCGGCTTGTGCTCTCTGATGTGCGTGTCTGTGGCCATGAGGCCTCCTCGATGGTTGCGGTGATGGTGTCAGTCTAGTGACAGCAGAACCATTTGGGCAGGGCACCCGGTCCTGTTGTGGCGTGCTGTGATCATTGCGTTCGTTCAAACGGCTGGCGCACGGAATGGCTGGCGCGATTGTCGTAAAGGCATACTAAGCTTCGTTACATGGGATGGAAAGGGGGGATCGTGCAGGCTCCGGCATTTCTTTACTCACTCTATGAGCGGCGGCTGCAGCGCCAGCTTGATCCCGCGCAGTTGCCCCGCCACATCGCTGTGATGCTCGATGGCAATCGCCGATGGGCTCGTGAAGTTGGCCAATCCGCATCATATGGACACCGAAAAGGAGCGCTCAAGATATCCGAGCTGCTGGATTGGTGCAATGAGGTTGGGATTCAAATTGTGACTCTCTGGTTGCTGTCTACTGACAACTTGAACCGGGAAAAGGAAGAGCTTGAGGAACTCGTTGGCATAATTGCTGATACCGTGGATTCTCTTGCCGAATCGGGTCAATGGTCTTTGCACATGGTAGGCAATCTGGAGCTGATACCGCGCGACTGCGCCGATCGATTGCGAGCGGCCGAACAGCGTACGGCAGCCGTTTCTGGAATGCGAGTCAACATCGCCGTGGGCTATGGTGGTAGACAGGAAATCACCGATGCTGTGCGCGAATTGCTCCTTGAACGCGCGGCGAAAGGCGAAACGATCGAACAAGTGGCGCGGTCTGTTTCATTGGACGACATTACTGCGCATCTGTATACCAAGGGGCAACCGGATCCGGATCTCGTGATCCGCACATCTGGTGAGCAGCGGCTGAGTGGTTTTATGCTGTGGCAATCCGTTCACACCGAACTCTATTTCTGCGAAGCGTATTGGCCAGATTTTCGGCGTACCGATTTCTTGCGGGCACTGCGTGACTATGGGCAGCGCGAGCGCAGAATGGGCCTTTAGACCCTTCGCAACGTGGGGATTTCGCTCGCCTGGTACAGCTCGTATCGGTCAATGAGTTCTTCGCGCGTGGGAGGATTCGCGCCTCTGCGTGAAACGGCGATTGTGGCAGCGGTTGTGGCGTAGGCGCCAAGAGTCTGCAGATTTGTTAGTGACATCGTGCGCAAGTTCTCGCGGAACTCTGCGCCGTCAAGCGAAATGCGTGAAAGTCCGTCGATCAAGGCAGAAAAGAACGCCGCGCCGGCCCCTACCGTATCAACCACATGTGTGGACGGTGCACCGATTCGCAGTACATAACCATATGCGGAATACAGGGTGGCTCCTTCTGCACCTTGAGTAAGCGCAATAAGGGCGGGGCCCATCGAAAGCCACTCTTGTGCGACTTTGTCGACGTCGACGTCGGGGCCGTACAGCGTATGCATATCGTTTTCGGAAACTTTTACGATGTCGGACATCGCGACGAAGGATTCGACTTCGGAGCGGTACACGTGGGGGTCGCGGATTTGGCTGCGCCGCACGTTTGGATCGTAGAACACTGTGGCCGTTTGCCTGAGTTGCTCGATCCAATGGCGTACCTTTGTAGCTCCCGGTTCCACATGACATGTGAATGAGCCGAAAGCTACAGATTTGGGATTGAGAACTTCCAAGTCCAGTTTGCATGCCCCTGAAATTGGTGTGTCCTGGATGTCCCACGTGAAGTCAAGGTCGTACGATACCGAGCCGTCGGGCTGGACCAAGGCATGTGACACCGATGTAGGATTCGTGCGTTCCGAATCAACACGCAACCACAATTCGAGCCCGTTTTGTGCCGCATACTCCGCAAGCATTGCTCCGTCGTCGTCCAAACCAAAATCCGTTACCAAACGAACTGTCCGGTCAAGCCGCCGCAAGCCGATGGCAACGTTTAACATCGAGCCGCCAGGAATACGGCGCACGACGCCGTCGCGTCCAGTGATTTCGTCGATTAAGGCTTCACCGATGACGAGGCAACTCATATGTCCTCAACTTCCGTAGCAGCGCCATCGGCGCGTGCGCGATCCGTGAGAGTTTGGGCGGCGCTCACGCGCTCCCGTGCGGCGTCCAACCACTCCTGGCAGCGACGCGCTAGCGCTTCGCCCAGTTCCCAGCGGTTGAGCGATTCTTCAAGTGACAGCGAACCTTGTTCAAGTTCCGTTACGATCTCAACCAACCGTGCCCGCGCATCTTCATAACTCAAGTCTGCCACCCGCGCATCCATGGCAGCTGCGGATGCCTCTGTATCCTTCGCAGGCGTGTCCGCTGTATTGGGAGATGCGGTTGGCGTGGAATCATTGTGGTTCATCCGTACTCTCCTTTGCTTGCACTCGGACGGTTAGCCGGCCATCGCGAAGAACTGCCTGTAGTGATTCTCCCTGAGAAACTTCGCTTTGTGACGAGACTATAGCCCCGCTTTCCGAAAGCAGAATCGAATAGCCCCGGTTTAAGGTAGAAAGCGGGGACAGTGCACGCAAGCTCGTCGTCAGCGTTGCGATGTCTGCGGCTGCTGCCGTCACGGTTTTGTTGATATAAGCTCCGGCCCATGAACGCAGCGATGACACGTCGTGTTCGCGCACCTCTATCATGGCCTCCGGTCTGGCCATCGCAGGCCGGCCCAACAGGGCATCGAGGTCTCCCTGCGCCGCATTGATGCGTGCGGTAAGTGCCGATCTGCCCCTATGGAGTGCCTGAGTGAGCCCGCGCAGCTCCTCGGAGACATCGGGTACGATCCGCTTTGCGGCGTCCGTGGGAGTTGATGCGCGTAGATCGGCGACAAAATCCAGCAGCGGGTTATCTCCCTCGTGGCCGATCGCGGAAACAATAGGCGTGTGCGCGGCGGCAACGGCGCGGATCAAACGTTCGTCGGAGAAGGGTAATAGGTCTTCAACGCTTCCGCCACCACGTGCAAAGACGATAACGTCTACCGCTGGCGAGGTATCGAGCTCGCAAAGTGCAGCTATCATAGCGACAACCGCTTCGGCCCCCTGAACGGGGACTTCTTTGATATCAAAACGCGCCTGCGGCCACCGCAGGCGCGCGTTGGTGACCACATCTTCTTTTGCTTTAGTATTTCGGCCGCAGATCAGACCGATGACGCCGGGTACATAGGGCAGTGGTTTCTTCCGTTCACTAGCAAAAAGCCCTTCGGCCGCCAGGCGTGCCTTGAGCTGTTCGATGCGGGCGAGGATGTCCCCGAGTCCGATTGGCCGCACATCGTCTGCCCACAGTGACAAGGACCCGTTGCCTTCGTAGAAATCTGGTTTGGCACACACGACCACGCGGCTTCCTGATTCCACTGCGGGTGGAAGTAAATGGCTGAGTATCTTGACCGTCATCGACGTGGGTGCCTCTAGATCCCGCAAGGTAAAGAACTGCACCTTTGCGCCGGGCCTGCGCTGAAGTGTGATTACTTCGCCTTCCACCCAGAGGCGGGACATCGCGGCGATGTATTCCTTGACCTTCGCTGATAAGAGGCGCAAGGGCCACGGCTGTTCCGGTGTCGTGAGCGCCGCACGTTGTGGCAGCTCAGGAGGTACGGCGATTCTTGACGGCACTTTCCTCATCTTCCCATGTAACGGTCATATTCAATCACAGCTCTTTGCTGGGTGGTGAGATATTAGGCGGAAATGAGCTACGAATTACGGGTACCCAATTAACGGTGGAGGCCATTACGCTGGAGTGGTGAAAGTTTCTGAGGCTGATACACGTGGCGAGGCATCGGTAGTGGGAGCATCTTCTTCCCTTGCGGGGGCTTCTGCTTTTCCCGCGGATATTCCATCTGTGCCGAGTGCAGCTGGGAAGCGAATCTTGTTGGCAACGGCTCGCGGGTATTGCGCGGGCGTGGATCGTGCTGTCGATGCTGTGGAAAAGGCATTGGCGTTGTACGGAGCTCCCGTGTATGTGCGCAAGGAGATCGTACACAACAAGTTCGTGGTGGAAACGCTGACTAAGCGTGGTGCCGTCTTCGTGAAGGATACAGACGAGGTTCCCGAAGGCGCGCGTGTTGTATTCTCTGCGCACGGTGTAGCCCCCCATGTGTATCAGGAGGCTGCAGCGCGCAACCTTCAGACGATTGATGCGACATGCCCATTGGTGACTAAAGTTCATAAGCAGGCAGTTCGCTTTGCCGATGAGGATTACGACATCTTGCTGATAGGCCACGCTGGGCACGAAGAGGTGGAAGGGACTCAGGGGGAGGCGCCCCGCCATATCCAAGTCGTCAACGGGCCCGAAGAAGTACACGCGGTAACTGTTCGCGATCCGAACAAGGTGGTGTGGATCTCCCAGACCACGTTGTCTGTTGACGAAACGATGAAAACGGTTGAGCTGCTGCGGCAGCGTTTTCCTGCGCTGCAGGATCCTCCGTCGGATGATATTTGTTACGCCACGCAGAATCGGCAAGGCGCGGTAAAAGCCATGGCTCCGCGGTGCGACGTGGTGATCGTTGTTGGCTCGGCGAATTCGTCGAATTCGGTACGGCTGGTAGAGGTGGCCCTGGAATCCGGCGCCGGCGCCGCCTACCGTGTAGACCGCGCGGAGGAGATGCATCCAGAGTGGGTTGCAGCTGCGAAGACAGTGGGGCTCACGTCGGGTGCATCGGTACCGGAGATTTTGGTGCGCGACGTCGTCGCCACGTTGGGTACGTGGGGGTTCACGCAGGTTGAGCCTGTTGCTACAGCGACGGAGGACATCAGATTCTCTCTTCCGAAGAACCTGAGAGCCGACCTCAAGGCAGTGGGCGCGCATCCCGATCGGCCTCATAAAGTCCGGGTGAGGAAGGATCGGTCATAGCTGAAGGGCCCGCAGCGGCAGAGCTTCCTGACGTACCAGAGGAAGGGCTAAGTTCCGCACTGCTGAGCTGCCGGATCTGGGCGTCATCCGAATTGAGGGGTTGAAGCGTGCGCAGTGGTGTGTCAATCGATTCGAATTCGCGAGCGGTTACCAGGACGCGTGATTCGAGAGATCCGATCACCTTGTTGTAGTGCCGCACGGATGACCGCAGGGAACTGCCGAGTGAATCAAGATGCCCTGCGACGACGTTGAGCCGTTCCACAAGTGTTGTGCCGAGTGCCACGATATTCTGTGCTTCTTCAGTGACGCGGGACGATGCCCACACTGTTGCGACTGCACGCAACAAGGCCAGAAGAGAACTAGGTGTGGTTGGTGTGACCCCGGCGCGCAACGCATCTTCGAGCAGCGTGCCGTCAGCTGCGAGAGCTTGGGAGAGTATTGATTCTGCGGGCACGAACATGATGGTGAATTGTGGTGAACCAGGAAAATCGGCTGGATAGTTGCGTTTCGCAAGAGCGTTGACATGCCCGCGTAGCGCCTTCGCGTGCTGCAGCCGCAGTTCGGAGCGCTGTGCTAGAGCCTCGGTGCTGCTTCCTTCGATAGTCTGCTCCCGCAGAATAGCATCGAGCGGTACTTTCGCATCAACCGCTATATGAGCCCCTCCTGGAAGATGCACAGTGAGGTCCGGCCGGGAAGCAGAGCCCGATGCGGAGAGTTTTCCGGTGGTCAATTGCGCGGAGAAATCGACGTGAGGAAGCATACCGGCGGCCTCAACAACACGCCGCAATTCCACTTCTCCCCAGGTTCCGCGGGCGGAGGTCGAGGTGAGTGCGGTTCGTAAGGCGGAGGTTTCACGCGCGAGCTCTGATTGGGTGCGATCCACGGAGGCGATCTGTTCACGGATTTCTGCACGTTGTGTGGCCTGGAGCTCCCTGAGATTCTGAACCTGCCGGTTGACCACATCGAGCTGCTGTGCCAGAGGTGATAGCGCCTGAAGCACATTGTGATCAGCCTGCGCACGTTCAAGGAGTTCACCGTTTTCTTCCTCTAAGCGATGGGCACGTGCATTGGCCGCAGCGGCATCGGCGCGGAGCTGACTGTATTCCTGAATGGTTTCCGGCCTCTGAGTGGAAGCGTGCGCCTTTCCCAAAACGAAGCCTGCGGCGCCACCGATGAGTAATAGCCCCAGCACAATGCCTACAAATAATACGGGTGAAATGTCCATGACTTCAGTAGATCACAGGGGTCCGACACAAAGTGATGGTGTGATCCCCTCCTGGGGGCGCGGTAAACACAGGGATTCGTGACGGCTACCATTGAGTGACTTTTCGGTGAAGTCTAGGATGAAGATCGTTGTGCACGGCGAAAATGATGGGAAAACGAATGGGCCAGAAGCCAGCAAAGCGATGGGCAGCGGGTGTGCGTCTGGTCGGGCGTGTTGTGGTGGATGCGCTGGTCATCATCGGAGCATTTCTTATCGGCGCATCTATTTGGATCACGCAGCACTTCGGCGTCATCACCATCGATCAAGCCATTATTAACCTTCAGGGAGCTGGCGGAGAAGGCGGTGGAGGCACAGCACTCGTCGTCAACGGAGTCGTCTGGGGTGCGTTAATTCCCATCGCACTTGCGGTGCTTCTGCTTCTCGCAATTCGGCGAACACGTGCATCAAACTGGAGAAAGTCTCTGCCGCGCTTGGCGCGAACGGGCGTCAGCGCCGTCGTCGTACTTCTGCTTGCCGGAATACCTGTTGCTGGCGCAACTACTATTTCCCATACGCTGAGCCTTCCGCAATACGTTGAATCCTTGAATGCGGACGAAACGCTCAGCGATTATTACGTGACTCCCACGGTGGTATCGGAGCCAAGTACCAAGCGCAACCTTGTGATCGTGTACATGGAGTCCGTGGAAGAATCGCTTACGGATACCAGTATCTTCGAAGAGGATATGCTGGCACCTATCGAGAAGGTCACCAAGGGATGGGCATCCGTTACGTTAGACCAGCCCGCAAACGGGCCGATGACGATCGGCGGGATCGTCAACACGCAATGCGGATTTCCCCTGCGTATGGCCAACACCGATTTAGTGGGCAACAATATCAACGTTGCGGGGCAGGGAGTGGCAACATATCTGCCCAACGCTACCTGCCTGGGTGATGTGCTGAAGAAATACGGGTACTACTCAGTGTTTATGGGTGGCGCGAACACCGATTTCGCGGGTAAGGGCACGTTCCTTTCCGATCACGGCTACAGCGAGGTTCTGGGCCTCAATTACTGGAAAGAACAAGGCGAAACGGAGATGCGCTCCGATTGGGGGCTTTCGGACAGAAGATTCATGGAACTCGCAGAGCAGAAAGTGGACGAGCTGCACGCGAAGAATCAGCCCTTCAACCTGACACTGCTCACGTTGGACACGCATCCCGACGACACGGTATACCCCTATTGCGATGTCACCACCAAACAGGAGTTGACCTCCATCTATCGCTGTTCAATGGACCAGGTGGCAAGCTTCGTTACCTACATGAAGGACAAGGGATACTTAGACGACACGGTCGTGGTGGTTATGGGAGACCACATCCGCATCATGGATTCCAACAACACATTCAAGAGCCAACTGGAAGGCATTTCGCATCGGACAATCTTCAATAGGATCTGGAGTCCCGACGGCGTAGACCTGGCCGTTGACGAAATGGCGCAGTTTGGGATGTACCCCACCATCTTGGAGACACTCGGATTTAAGCTCAAAGATGGGCGTGCAGGTATCGATGTATCTGCGCTTGAGGCCTATCCCGGTTCTGGTACTGTGCGCGATCTGAGCCAAGACGAGTATGACGCCGTCGTGTTGGCGCGTTCGCAGGACTTCTATAACCGCGTGTGGGGTGTGACGAAGTAGCAGACTGGGCGGCCCTGAGCATGGGAGCGGGCGAAGGGCGAAACGAAACGGCTAGACTGGGGCCGTGTCCCTAACTATTGGTATTGCCGGGCTGCCGAACGTCGGTAAGTCCACCCTGTTCAATGCGCTCACTCGCGCTACCGTACTTGCCGCGAATTACCCGTTTGCCACGATCGAACCCAATGTGGGGATAGTGCCGCTACCTGATCCGCGGCTGGGCGTGCTGGGCGAGATGTTTCACTCCCACAAGATCGTGCCGGCCACGGTGTCATTTGTGGATATCGCTGGCATCGTGCGCGGCGCGTCGCAAGGTGAGGGGCTCGGCAATCAGTTCTTGGCGAATATTCGCGAGGCTGACGCTATCTGCGTGGTCACGCGCGCGTTTGCGGACCCCGACGTCGTCCATGTAGAAGGTCGTGTGGATCCGCTGGATGATATCGAGACGGTGACCACCGAACTGATCTTGGCGGATATTCAGACATTGGAAAAGCAGATTCCGCGCCTCACCAAAGAGGTGACGGGGAAGAAGACTCCGAAGGAAGTCCTCAGTACCGCGCAAGCCGCGCTTGAACTCTTGGAGGCCGGGAAGGTGCTTTCAGCGGCGGCCCCGGGTGCGGGCTTGGATCCGGATGTTTTGCGGCAGTTTCAGTTGATGACCACTAAGCCGTTCATTTACGTTTTTAATACCGACGACGACGGCCTGGCGGATACCGCTTTGCAAGAAAAACTGCGGGCCGCGGTAGCACCGGCAGAGGCCATCTTCTTGGACGCGAAATTCGAATCCGAGCTGGTTGAACTTGAGCCAGGCGAGGCGCGAGAGATGCTGGAGGCCACCGGCCAGAGCGAATCAGGATTGGATAAGCTGGCCCGCGTTGGCTTCGATACGTTAGGGCTGCAGACCTTTCTTACCGCAGGTGAGAAGGAATCGCGTGCCTGGACCATTCACAAGGGCGATACGGCGCCGAAGGCCGCGGGCGTGATCCACACCGATTTTGAGAAGGGCTTCATTAAGGCGGAAATCGTCTCCTACGATGACCTCGTGGAATACGGCTCTGTAGCCGAAGCCCGTGCGCACGGCAAAGTGCGCATGGAGGGCAAGGAGTACATTATGCAGGACGGGGATGTGGTGGAGTTTAGGTTTAACGTCTAGCGTTATTGGCGGGAAGCGTTATATGCTGGGTTCCGTGATCAGATCGTTCGGCAGCAAGGACACTGAGCGATTGTGGTGTCGTGAGCGGGTACAGTCCCTAGATCCTCGGATCCAGCGGGTGGCGCTGCGCAAGCTTCGGCAGGTGGGATCCGCGGTGGTACTCGACGACCTTCGTGTTCCTCCCGGTAACCGGCTCGAACCGCTCAAGGGTGACCGAGCCGGACAATACAGCATCAGGATCAACGACCAGTGGCGGATCTGTTTCGTGTGGACGGACGCTGGACCGGAGGAGGTGGAGATCGTTGACTACCATTGACAAGATCGAGCCGATCCACCCGGGTGAGGTTCTCATGGAGGACTTCATCGAGGGTTTTGGTATCACGCAGAACAAGCTCGCGGTCTCGATCGGAGTTCCCCCGCGCAGGATCAACGAGATCGTGCACGGCAAACGAGGGATCACGGCTGACACCGCTCTGCGTCTCGCGAAATACTTTGGTACATCGGCGGAGTTCTGGCTCAACTTGCAGAGCCATTACGAGCTCGACCGTGCGGAGGACGTGGCAGGGGAGCAGATCGCGGAGATCGCTCCACTTCAAGTCGCGTGAACGATTTCATCGGACAGACACGGGTCTCGCAGTCGTCGAGTCCTGACAAGTCTGTGCGAAACGCACTCGGATAGGCCGATCGATTCCGATGCGCTCGCGACCTTCATGACGGTGCGGGTCGGAACGGTCGGCATGATTCGTCGCCCATATCTGCTCACGCTACTCACTGACCTTCACAACACCCGGAACTCGGTCAAGTTCCGTCTTAACGTGTGATCATGAGTGTGGTGAGTAAATGTGAGGCGGGGGTGTACACGTCTACTGGGACCACCTTCGATTGTCCGTCTCAGAATTGTCTGCGCTGATGGGATCACTTCGTTTACTAGGGAGGTTTTTGCCTTTCGGGAGTATCCGGAGGCGAGTAGCATGGATGTATGGCCGCTCACATTTCCGTGCCGAATAGAGAACGAACCGAAACTGTGCCTATGTACTACTGGACCGTTGCGGCTCTCTTTATGGGGGCAATGTGCCTCACTCCTTACCTCAGCTTTCTTCCCGTCGGCCCCTTCGTGCAGACGATTGCCGTCGTCGCCCTTCTCGGCGGTGAAGTGGCTGTGCTGCGGCGAATGATGGGCGCCAACTCGGTACGTCATGCGCCGCGGAGCGTGAAACACATTCTCCGCTTAGCCGGTTTTGTGGCGATCGTACTGTGCCTATTCCTGGTGGAGTGGGCGCTTTTCGATGCGGGCGCGCTGTGGGGGCCAAGCGTTGTTGCCATTGGTGTTTTTCTTTTTGTGGAGAGAACGGGCCCTCTCCTTGGCACAGCCGATGTGCCAGCGGCACGCTAGCAGGAGCGCACATTATGGGGCTGCAGCGCCAGAGCTACAGGCGTGTGTTGTCCGGGTCGAAAAGAGAGTCGACGGAGACGCCCAGTGCTTCTCCCAAGGCAAACGCTAAAGCAAGCGTGGGGTCGTATTTGTTGTTTTCGATGGCGTTGATGGTTTGGCGGGTAACGCCTATGATCTCAGCTAATCTGAGTTGGCTGGGTCCAGCGGATTGACGGAGTTCCTTAATGCGGTTCTTCATTGCCGGAAGTTCGTCCTAACGGGTGAGCAACCAAGCTGCGGCCCCGAACGCTAGAACGGCGATGCCAACAACGGTAGCGAATAGCACAGTGGAACCACCGCGTTCGTCGCCTCGTGTGTGCTTTTCGTAAGCGACGACGAATTCGTAAATAAGGAATTGGCTGATCAGAAGCATTCCGGCCATGGAGAGGTATCCGGTGGTGATTTTATCGACGATTGTCCAGGTGCCTAATGCGAGTACAAGGAAGAACTAGACCCATTTCACTCATGTCATGCGTATCTGATGTTCCATTTCATCCATCTTCATGAGTGACCTCCATGTGGTTTGGGATGGTGTTGCTCCACCAAATTGTTTCCTTGTGTCAAAATTGTTAGACATCTCTTCTGGAATGTGGACGCGTTCCGTCACGGCGCAGCTTCATCGGGCGTGACGTAGCGGGCAGTACCTCCGACCCCTCGGCTATCGTCGCATGAGTGGTACCATAATCACGTACCATAAGTGTGTGGGAGGATCGTGATCATGTCTATCAGTGCGAGTGAGGCACGTAGGACGCTGTTCCCGCTCATTGAGCGCATTAACGAGGACCGTGACGCCGTCGAGATCGTTTCCCGCAAGGGCAACGCAGTGTTGATGCCCGCCGACGAGTATGCGGCCTGGCAAGAGACGGCCTATCTGTTCCGCTCACCAGCGAATGCTCGGCGACTGCTTGATGCTTACGAGCGTGCCCGCGCGGGGAAGGTAGAGACGCATGCCCTTGACCGTGCGGACGAGGACGCCTGAGTGCGGCTGGTTTGGGACTCGTCCGCATGGGAGGACTACAGACACTGGCAGGCCACCGACCGCCGCGTGCTTAAGCGAATCAACACGCTCATTGACGCCTGCCTTCGTGAGCCATTCGCGGGTATGGGAAAACCGGAGCAGCTGAAATATGGTGCACAGGGGGCATGGTCACGCCGTATCACTGATGAGCACCGGTTGGTATACCTCGTTGAGGGTGACGACCTCGTGATCCTCCAAGCTCGCTACCACTACTGAGCTGAACGTGGGTGAGTCCAAGTTGTGTTGCGGCAAGTGTTCCTCAGTCCGGCGTGGTGGCGCTGGAGGACGCGACGTGCGGTGCGCGATGAGCTAGGCCCAGTTCTTGCGGGTCGAGGTGCCGCCGATGCCTGCGTTGAAGGTGTTGGTGGGGTCGAGCTCTTTGAAGTGCTTGATCATTGAGTCCGGCAGTGGGTACAAGCGGCCGTAGTTGTGTTCTGCAGGAAGCTTGGCGCCGCGGGCCTCAAGTAGCTCCACGAGACGCTCATGGAGTTGCTCGGGATCCACGCCTTTCTTTGCCAGGTAGTCCTGATGCATGACGTGACAGAAGAAGTGGCCGTAGTATGCGCTCGCCACGAGCTGATCGGAGATCTCCTGTGGAAGCACCTCAAGCCAGTCCCACTCGTCTCGGCGCAGGGCCACGTCGATGGGAACCAGGCCAGCAATCTTGCGGCGTTTTACCTCTTCGTATCGGGTTGCGGCGCTCGCCGCGCCAAAGCGGTGGCGTGACGCCGCCTCGGCTTCATCCGGGGTGGTCTCGAAGAAGTCGCCCGTATTCTCCGGCTTCGCGAAGAACTCGGAGAGCAACTGTACGGTTGCCAGTTTTTCGTGTTCACCCACGGTCAGCAGGAGGTAATGTTCGAACCTGTCGCGGTACTCGACGATCCGTTTGGGCAGTTGCCCGGGCAACACGCTGAAGAGGATTTGAGAAGCACTGTCGGCGAAGGTCGGACCAAAGCCGGGAATCTTGCTGAACAGACCATTCACCCACGTCTTGAAAGCAAACAGACGTGTCTGTAGGCGGGGGCTCGCATACTTCATCACCACAAAGGTGTCTTTGCCATATTTTGCGGCCAAATCAAAGGCGCTACGGCCCATATATTCGCCCGAGATTGGCAGGGGCATATCGGCGGCAAGAAACTCACGGCGAATCGCCTCAAGCTCACGCGGATTGTTCGTGCCGATGTAGAACATGGTGGGATTCTGCTGTTGCGGAAAGGTGCGGGTGCGGACCGCGAACACCGCGATCTTGCCGGCTGAGCCGGAGGCCTCGAAGAGGTATTCCGGGTTCGCGTTGTAGCGCGCCGGCGTGGGCTCAATCTGACGCAGGCGCTGGGCGTACTCGGATTCTGCCGAGTCTTCCGGCGGCGCCGTCACGTCGTCGGCCGCCCAGTCTCCTCGCTGCAGACGTTCTAGTGCTACGACGGGGTCGCCGCCGAGGTTGATACCCAGGTGATTGACGAGCTCGAGTGTCCCCTGCTCGTTGACTCGGGCGAAAATGGACTCTCGCGTGAACGCCGGGCCCTTGCGGATCTGGCTGCCGCCCGAGTTGTTCGAGATTCCACCGACCACTGAGGCTCCGATGGACGTGGACCCGATCACCGAGTGTGGCTCGCGGTGGTGGGGTGCTAGTACGTCAGTGAGATGGGTGAGGGGCGTGCCCGCCAGGCTGATCGCTTCGCGTGCGTCGTTGATCAGGTGAACCTCATCAATACGGTGCGTCGAGACGATCACAACTGGACGGTCGTAGCTCTGATCGGGGGCCGGCCCCGAGCCGCCAGTCAGGCCGGTGTTTGACGCCTGAGGGATGATGATTAGGTCGTTGTCAACGGCGACCTGCAACACATGCCACATCTCCACCAGGGTCCCGGGGCGTACAACCGCGAACACCGCGCCTCCGCCGAACCGATAGCCTTTCGAGAACGGGGCGGTGGTGCGCGATGAGGTCAGGACATGCGCGTGTCCAACGATCCTCTCAAACGCATCAATCGCGTTCTTTGCCACACCGCTTGTTTGCCCCAGCTGCTGCGTCATCGTATGATCCTTCTTCATCCGTCTTTTCCCCATTGGCGCCAATCTGCCGCACCGGTGACACGGACTCAGTACGCGGGCTCTCGCTGTCATAGGGCGAAACCGAGACAAGTCTTCTATCGATGAGATAGCACTGTCAAGCCCCGCGAAACTGCCCTGGTGTCGGTCGAGTCTCGCGGCCGGCCCTCGCCCAGGCTCAACGCCTCGTGCTGCTCGTGCTCGCATTCTCGAGACAACTGCTGGCTCCGCATGGCATATGGGCACAGTCCGTCACAGAGCAGCTGAAATATCACGTGCCGCAGCTGATCTCGCTTATTGAGCTTCTTCCGCCTCGGTTAGCGAAACCTCATCTGGAATATCGCTTTCGGAATCCATTCCTTCACCAGATGAGCCAATCTGCCGGACCTCAAGAGTGTCCCCTTCGGCGACGTCGCCCTTAATGACATCCGTCACTTTGAATTCAGAAATTGTGAAGTCGTCAGTTTCGGTAATATCCCGGACCACGTTTTGCCCGGTGACGGTACCAACGACGACGACGTCCGAGCCATTGGATATCGCCGATAAGGATGTGTAAACCTCTGCGACGGATGCATTTGAATCCTCAGTAGATGATGCGGACGTATCATCGGCCACCTCGCTGGAGCAGCCCACAAGAGAAATCGCCATAGCGAAGCCCGCTGTTCCACGAACGATGCTGTGAATGTGAGTGGTGACGTTCATAACTTCTCCGTAGTCTGCTGACGACGTTGTGATGTCCAATATATCGGGGCATGGGGCATGGGGCATGGGGCATGGGGCATGGGGCATGGGGCATGGGGCCAGATGTTTGCGTGCATTCAGCTACGCATATGGGCCGAGGATGCCGTATGTTGCGTCGTCGTCCGATATACGTAGTTGAATGCACGGGTTCACACGGCGGTGGTGCGCGATAAGCGCGACAAATATGTCGTGACACAATCGGCAAGTGATATCATTGACGATATCACTAGAGGGGGTGTTCGTGATGGCGTCGATCATTGTTCGTGGGTTGGATGCTGCGGTGAAACAGCGTTTGGTCCTTCAAGCTAAGGAGCATGGCCATTCGATGGAAGCCGAGGCGCGGGACATCCTTACTCGAGCTACCGGACAGCCACATATTGGACTAGCGCTCCTCCGTGTAGCCAAGCGGGTGAATGGGGCCGATGGCCTGCAGGTGCCAGAGCGTTCTGATACAGCCAGGGTTGCGGAATTCGAATGATCGTCCTCGACACAAACGTTATTTCGGAGATTTTCCGCCCACAACCCGATTCGCGTGTCCTCTCCTGGCTTGAGAACCTCACAGGCGATGTCGCAATCACTGCCATTACTCTCGCTGAACTGATGGCTGGGCTGAAGCGCCTCCCCGAGGGGCGGCGCAGGTCGGACCTCATCACCCGAGTCGAAGAGGCGCTTGCCCCATACCGAGAGACTCAAGCGATACTTCCCTTCGATTCCGCTGCGGCGGAGGCGTATGCGGATATCCTGGCGGAGCGCGATGTTGTGGGACTGCCAATCCACACGGCGGACGCAGAAATTGCTGCGATATGTCGTGTCCATCAGGCGACGTGTGCCACCCGCAATAGCAAAGACTTTGTGCACACCGGGGTGGACATTATCGATCCCTGGTCCCTTTGACCTTGCCGCGCCTCCACGTCGATGGCAGTGTGCGCAGGTTCGCGCCGTGCGTTTACAGGTCGCGCTGCTCATAGAGGCGGTTGGCGGCCGAATGAGAGGCAGTGCCAGCAGCGATCGTTATCGCAAGAGCGCCGAGCACGATCAGCGCAGGGCTTGTGTGATCCAACCACGCAAGCAGTGCGGCGCCGTCGTTGGAAAGTGCCGAACCAACAAGAAGCGCGATAACGATCACGGCGGGTGGAACCACGATGGCAACAGTGCGGGCGCGCGTGGCGCCGAGTTTGAAGTAAAAGGGCAGCTCCGCCGCGAAAACTAAGCCGATGAT
This sequence comes from Ancrocorticia sp., assembly GCA_022648165.1. Lineage (GTDB taxonomy): Bacteria > Actinomycetota > Actinomycetes > Actinomycetales > Actinomycetaceae > Changpingibacter. Next base: position 56,940 of record JALCLX010000005.1, on the reverse strand, counting down.
CGTGATGCTGCCGATCGTGAGGAGCGCACCAATGTGCCATGAAAACTCGGTGTGTAAGCCAATAGCAAGCAGCGGAGTGAGGGCCAGGCCAATCGCCGTGGATATGACCAGAAGCAGCAGGGTTGTTGCGTATCGACCTGTCACAACACGGCGTCGCGAGATGCCGAGTGTTGTGTAGAGGGTGTCAAGGCGCCCGCGTTCGTCATTGCCGAATAGGTATTGCGGGCCGATGATCAGGGAAAATGTGGCGAGAGCGGGGACCACACCATATGGGCTGCGAGTCGGCAAAACCGCGGCGACGAACAAGATTATGAATGGGACGATCAGGTTCTTTGCATAGGGGCGCAGCGAACGCAGATCAAGCGCGACAAAACGGCTGATAGGGCGCATTTAGAACTCCTTAGAAGGCTGCTGGTGATGAACGACGATCTGCTCGATTGTCGGTGCGTCGATCTGCACGGATGCGGGGAAGGCCGCCGAATCGGCGGTGCGGATGATGCCGTCGAAAGTGTGGCTGTTCTTCCGCAAACCTCGGATAAGTGGCGTATTGGCGCTGTTCAGATCCTCGAGCGCGCCGTGAACATAGGCGTAGGATTCGAGAAACTCATCGAGCGGACCGGCGTCAACCACCTGTCCGCCGTCGATAAACACCAAATAGTCCGCGAAACTTTCCAGATCGCTAGTGATGTGGGTAGAGAAGATAAGTGAAGCATCTTCACTGCGCATGTGCTTGCGAAAAAGGTCGATGATGTCTGCGCGCGACGCTGGATCGAGGCCGCTCGTGGGTTCGTCCAGAATGAGAAGCGAGGGGTGGTTTCCCATCGCCAGCGCGATCATCAGTTTGTTGCCCTCACCGCGCGAGAGATCCTTGACCAGGTCCTCCGGATCGATAGCGAAACGTGCGCACAGTCTCTCAAAATGCGCTTGGTCCCAGTGAGGCTTGAAGGCTGCGTAGGCTGCGGCGGCGTCGCGCACGCGCCAATCGGGAAGAAGAAACGGCTGATCGAAGGCGACGCCAACAGTGTCCATGGGCGGCAGTGCAATTGTGCCCTTATCGGCGTGCATGAGCCCGAGGACCGTCCGCAGGGTGGTGGTTTTCCCCGAGCCGTTTGCGCCGACGACTCCGGTGACGAAGCCTCGCGGGATGTGCAGCGTGAGAGGGCCGAGCGTGAAATCGCCCCGATGTTTCACGAGGCCTTCGGCTTCGATGACGTTTTCAGCTGTATTCATCGATTCCATTCCTCCCGAATTATTGATGTCAGTTCCTCCAGCGTGATAAGCCCCGTGCTTCGGGCAGAGGTGACGACGCGTTGTATATCCGCACGCGCGTGTTCTAGTGCGCCACGTTTGATTTCAGCCCGATCCAGCCGGGCTACGAACGATCCCTTCCCCGGGACGTTGATGATGAGGCCTGCGGCGGCCAGCTCGTTGTAGGCACGTGTTGTGGTGATGAGGCTGACGCGCAGTTCCGCGGCAAGCGTGCGAAGTGAGGGGAGTGCCGCGCCTGCAGGAAGTTCGCCAGAAAGGATCTGTTCACGTGCCTGCTCAACGATTTGCTCGTAGAGTGGCACGCCTGTGCTGGCCGACATGACAATCCGCACGATGATCTCCCTTCCTTTCGCAGCATACTGTACATGTACGGTATGTACAGCTGTCAAATCGTTCGTTCCTGCGAGGAGAGCCATTGGAATGCTTCGCGGGCGGCGCGTGCGGAACTAAAATCGCCTCATGTCAGAAACCGTTTCTCACCGCCGGGGTCTTCAGGACCTGACTCTGAAAGAGTTGTGGCAGCTCTTTCCGATCATTCTGCGAGACTATGATCCGCAGTGGCCTGGGTGGTACGGCGATGCTGCCCAAGAGCTTCGGCGAGAATTTGGACCGTACATTGTTCGGATCAGTCACATTGGATCGACATCCGTAGCTGGCCTTGTTGCAAAACCGACTGTCGATATTCTGCTTGAGCTTGACCGTAGCCTCGGCGCACGGGACATTCGTGAGAAGATGGCCGAGTACGGATGGTTGCACATGGGTGGAGACGGCGCTGAACCGTTGCGAATGAGTTTCAATAAGGGGTACACCCCACGTGGATTTGCAGAGAGAGTATTCCATGCGCACGTGCGTCGCCCAGGGGATCCCGACGAGCTTTACTTCAGGGATTACCTGCGGGAGCACCCAGAAACGTGCCGAGATTATGTGGCACTGAAGCGGCACCTTGCCAACGTCTATCAACACGATCGGGATGCTTATACGGATGCAAAGGGCAAGTTTGTTGCGGAGACGACGGCGCGGGCCCCGGAGCTATATGGTGCACGGTATCTGCTGGAAGGCGAAAGGTCTTCCTGAGAATCGTGGGCCTTCGATTACGTCATAGCGTTAGCTGCGCCTATATCGGCACGGCGAACGATATACAGAACTGGACGCACGGTTCACGCGGGAAATGCCCACGGCGCGCGTGGCGCTGGAGGTGCCAGCGCCGGAGATCCGGTCAAAACCATGCTGCAACGGAACAGATCAACCAGTTGCCGCGGAAAACCCTATATTTGTGGTAGACATTCCTGGGCGCGAGTATCGGTGGGCAAGTGGCAGCATCAGAGTCTGAAGTGATGACATTGCGTGAGCTGGTGGCGCTCGCATACGGCAATCTGGCAATGGCGCATTACGCCGTTACCCATGGTGATAAGCAGTATTCGAAGACTGCGTATATGATCCGGGCCAAGCTCACGAGGGGCTTGCGATATGGATCGATGGCGATGGGTTCCGTACTCGCAGATGAGAAGCTCAAATTCCACAACGGAGCTCAATGTTCGTATTGTGGTTGCACAGAACAGATCGTGCTTGACCATCTCATTCCAGGGGCAGCGGGTGGGCGGGATACGGGCGATAATCTTCTGCCGGCGTGTAAAAGGTGCAATAGCTCGAAGGGATCCAAAGATTTCTTGCGCTGGTACCAAGCCCGGGGAGAGTTTCCACCTCTCATGGTATTGAGACGATACCTGAAGGTTCTCGTAATTACCGCTGAAACTGCCGGCGTGATGGATTATCCGGTTGATTCCGATGGGGTTCGCGAGGTGCCCTTTGCGATAGAAGCGATCCCCGTGACGTGCTTTCCGCTTCCGGATCTCCTTCGGTTGTAGAGCTTCTGAGAGAGGAGTTTTATGGAATTTCAGGAGGTAGTGGCCACCTACGAAGACGCCTTGGCAGAGGCTGGATATGTTCCACAACAGGGCGTTCCTAAACGAACAAAGGGACAGCTGACTAACTCTCGTGACGCTTTCGAAGCGTTCGCAGAACTTGGAGTGGCGCCGGAAATTCTTGCGACTGTTGCGTGGTACTCCGAGCTTGCCGGGCTCCCAAGTGCGGATGACTTCTCGGTTTCATGTCTTCCCGGTACTGGATGGTCCCGAGAGTCGATGCGGGCGTGTACTGTTTCGGTCGGCATAGTGGAGGTTGCCTACGCGGTTGTCGATCGATCGTCGAGGAAGTTCTCTAGGTTCGTAGTGTATGGGGAGCCAGATGGAGACTTGTCGTGGTTGAGCGATAGGAAACTTTGGAAGGCATCTGAATCTGGTATCGACGGCGGCGGAATTCGGGTATCTTTGCCTGGAAGCCATGCGGCGGAAATGCTCGGTAATTCCCAGGGTAGAGAGTTTGTGGCGCGCAGAATTCGTGGGGTTCGAGAGCGCAAGAGGCGCGTTCGGAGGAAAGATTGGCATAATCCGTGGCTATGGGAGTTTATCGCTTCTGGCATATCGGTTTCGCCGAAGAACTCCCTTGCATTGGTTTCGTCTGACTGGGATGTAACATCCGACGATGTGTTGCGGTTGACTCGGCAGCGGACTAGCCAGCAGGCTTTCCGCGATCACTTGATGAACTCAGATGTGCAGGCGTGTGCCATCTGCGGTTTAGATGTACCGCAAGTTCTTGAGGCCGCCCATCTTGTGCCTCATGCGGAAGGCGGCCGAGCGAGTAGTGACAATGGTTGTATTCTCTGCGCAAATCATCATCGAGCCTTCGATGCAGGACTGTACAAATGGACGGGCCACGAGTTCATTTGGGTAGGCGATGGCGAGGAACCTGCTTTGGGAAAGCAGAGGTGACGGCCGGCGGCAAACTGCGAGCCAGCACCGTCCTCTGACATTTGTCATAGCCACCTCCAGACACCTGACACTTCTGCTCAGAAGCTCGGGGCGCGAAGATGGCCGTATGAACACGAGCTATCAGCCGAATGCAGTAGAGCTTCACGGCGTCACGAAGACGTTTCGTTCCGGGACGGGCCCGCACATTCGCGCCGTCGACGGGCTGAGCCTCAGCATCGGCGAGGGAGAGACCGTTGCCTTCCTCGGCCCCAACGGCGCCGGGAAAACGACCACTCTGGACATGGTGCTCGGCCTCACCACACCGAGCACGGGGACGCTCCAGGTGCTAGGCCACAGGCCGCGAGACGCTGTGCGCCGCGGCTTAGTTGCGGCAGTCCTGCAAACAGGCGGTTTGCTCCGCGACATCACGGTAGAAGAAACCGTGGAGGTCATCGCCGCCCAATACGCGAAGCATCTGCCCGTCGATGACGTGATCGAACGCGCAGGGCTCACCCAGATCGCGAAGCGGCGGATATCGAAATGCTCCGGCGGAGAACAGCAACGTGTGCGTTTCGCGCTGGCGCTGCTGCCGGATCCGAAAGTGATCATCCTCAGTGAAGACGCCGGTGGAGCGCGCCGGTGAGATGCGGCCAGTCGACGCCTGGGAGAGGCTCGGATGGCTGATGGCCTCGGTGTGGTTAGTGTTCTTGATCTTCCCGCTGAGCGCGGCCATCGCCGTCGTCGGCACTGGCTGGAAGATCCTGGCAATCGGCCTCAACGCGCTCTCAATGGTTCCGTTCCTGGTGGCATATAGTGCGTTCGCGTTTTCCTCGCGGGTCAGTTACGCAGTGATGATCCTGTGGCTGCTTGGCACGGCCACCGTTCTCGGCATCGTAGGTGGCAATGACGAGTGGTGGCACATGATGGTGCCGTCCGCCAGCGTCGCTGTTATGACGGGAGTGATCCGCTTTATCGATGACAGACAACTGCAGACACAAGAACTCCAAGACCAGTACGTGGCGGCAAACGAAAGGGAACGCATCGCACGCAATCCAGGAACTCTCTCGCAGGGCAACGAAGGACGTCCGCGACACAGTGGGCGTGCTGCGTGCCCGCGACCTCGCGGCAGAATTGGCGGCCGCCCGCGAAGTGATTGCCGCGGCAGGTATTGCGTTAACCGTCCGGGGAACAGCCACAGACGTGGCCCCCGATTGCCGGCAACCGTTCGCCTGGGCGCTGCGCGAGACCATCACAAACGCGGCACGGCACTCCCATGCTCGTTCCTGCATCGTCACCTTGGAACCTCGCCGCCTAGTAGTAGCCGACGACGGCGTTGGGCGCGGCTCCTCCCACCCAGGCAATGGACTGCGCGGCATGACGGCGCGCATCGCAGAACGAGGAGGCCATGTCCGTGTGGTGGATGCGAAAGGCGAGGCGGCGTGGGCGTCGTCGTCGCGAAATGACGATCCAGAGCGCCCGGGAACGCGCGTGGAGGTGACACTGTGATTCGGATACTGGTGGCCGACGATCACGCGATGGTACGCGAGGCACTCGCGACCCTGCTGAACCTGGAGGAGGACCTCACCGTTGTGGGCCAGGTGGGGACGGGATTCGAGGTGCCTGCGGCGGTGGGAGATCTGGATCCGGACGTCGTGATCCTGGATATTGAGATGCCGGGGAAGAACGGGATTGAAGTAGCGCGTGAATTGCGTGATAGCCGCGTGGCTGTGCTCATTGTGACGACTTTTGGGCGTCCGGGTTATCTACAACGCGCGATGGAAGCGGGAGCAGTGGGGTTCCTGGTCAAGGATGCGCCAGCGACGGAACTTGCGGACGCCGTCCGAAAGGCGGCCCGCGGAGAGCGCACGGTGGATCCGGCGCTGGCCATGGAATCCTTCGCGGTGGGAGCAAATCCTCTGACGACGCGTGAAGCCGATGTGCTTCGAGCGGCGAGCGGTGGCGGAACGGTGGCAGATATTGCCCGCGAGCTGCACATGGGGCAAGGGACCTGCCGAAATCACCTTTCGGCGGCGATGACGAAAATGCGGGCCCGCACGCGGGCGGAAGCTGCGCGCAAAGTAGAAGAAGCGGGATGGTTGTGATTTGTGTGCATTCAGCTACGTATTTCGCGCGATGGCGCATATACAGCGTCCTCGGCCCACATTCGTAGCTGAATGTGGGGTGGTGGCGGATAGAACCCAGACAGAACCCAGTGAGTGACGCAGGCCACTGTACGGCGTAATCTGGTGTATGGGTGAAGTGTTATGGAAACCATTCGTCATCCTGCTGTTGCAGGCTTCTTTTATCCAGGCGATCCGGGGGATTTAGCGCGTCAAGTCGATTCATTGCTGGAAGCTGTGCCGCAGGAGGTTCTGCCACGCTCCTCCAGGAATGGCGCTTCAGATTCCCGGGTTCCGAATCGCCCGTATGCGCGCGCAGTTTCTGCACCACACGCGGGATACGTGTATTCAGGCGCGACGGCGGCGTACGCTTACCGTCAATTGGACCCAGCCACACGGAGAGTGCTGATCTTGGGGCCGACGCACCGTGTGGGTATCCGTGGCATGGCGCTTACCGGGGCGGATTGGCAGGAGACGCCGCTTGGCCGTATTCGAACTGATGGTGAATTGACTGCGAAGTTGGCGGCATTACCCGATGTTGTGACAGCCCCGCGAGTCCATGCTGAAGAGCATTCGATGGAAGTGCATATGCCTTTCCTGCAGCGGTACCTTAAACCCGGCTTTACTGTGGTGCCACTCGCGGTTGGCGTGGTGGAACCGGAGGTTGTAGCTGCGGCGATTCGGCTCGCGTGGAACATGCCGGATACAGCTATCCTCATTTCCTCAGACATGTCGCATTATCTGGAATATGATGCCGCACGGGCCACTGACGGGAAAACTATCCGCCAGATTCTTGCCGGTGCCCCAGCACTTGTAGGAGAACAGGCATGCGGCGCTTTCCCACTGTCCGGGATGATGGCGTTCGCTGCAGCGAGGGGCTTGACTCCGGAGCTGCTGGATGCGCGCAATTCGGGGGATACTGCAGGAGACCATTCCCGCGTGGTGGGGTACGCAGCATTTCGTTGGAACGAACCAGTTTCACCGCCTGACCAAACTTTGCCGCGGTTGGCGTACGAATCGATTGCCAGCGCGTTCGCGGGCGGCGCCGCCGTCGTCGAAAATGGTTCTAGTGGTGCCGATGGCGGTGCGAGCGCGGCTTTTGCGGCACCGGGTGCCGCTTTTGTGACGCTCACCTTGGATGGGCGCCTTCGCGGTTGTATTGGTTCGCTGGCGGCTCGGCGGCCGTTGGGCGAGGACGTTGCGGCGAACGCCCGGGCGGCAGCATTCGAGGATCCAAGATTCCCTGAACTCACTGAGGCCGAGTTGAAACGGGCCGATATCGAAGTGTCAGTGCTTACCGAGCCGCGGCCGATGAAACCGGAGGATCCTACGCGGGGATTGACTCGGGAAGAAGTGGAGCGGCGGCTGTTGCCGGGGTTCGACGGCGCCGTGTTGACGTATGGCGCGCATCGGGGAACGTTCTTGCCACAAGTGTGGAACCAGTTGCCGCAACCTTACGACTTCGTTTCCGGGTTGCTGCGGAAGGCCGGTCTGCCTCCGAACTGGTGGGATCCAGCGATCGAGGTAGAGACGTATCGCGTACAAGCGTCGCATTTGCTGAGGTAGGTGTGCCATGAGCGCAACTGCTGAATCTGTGGCAACTGGCCGGGTGGCGCGGTGGTGGGAGCGTTGCGCGGATGGACGGGTGCGGTGTGTGCTGTGTCCGCGCTTCTGCACGCTGCGCGATGGCCGGCGCGGCTTCTGTTTTGTTCGGGCGAACTCGGGTGGAGCGCTGCGGTTAACTACGTATGGGAGGTCCTCCGGATTCGCGATCGATCCGGTGGAGAAAAAACCGCTCAACCATTTTTTACCTGGTTCACGTGTGCTGTCATTTGGGACCGCCGGGTGCAACCTGGGATGCAAGTTCTGCCAGAATTGGGAGATCAGTAAATCGCGCGAGTGGGATTCGCTTGCGGCGGAGGCTTTGCCGGAAGAAATAGCCAGCGCAGCGGCGAGTTCGGCGTGTGCATCAGTGGCGTTCACCTACAACGATCCGGTGATTTTTGCAGAGTATGCGATCGATACGGCCCGCGCCTGCCGAGCGAAGGGAATCCACCCGATAGCAGTGACGGCAGGGTATATCGAGCCTAGCCCTGCGCGTGAATTCTTCGCATCGATGGACGCCGCCAATATTGACCTTAAGGGTTTTACGGAGGATTTCTATCGGAAGGTGACGGGCGGGCGGCTTTCTACGGTGTTGACAACGCTGCAGATTGCGCAGGATTCGGGGTGCTGGGTGGAGATCACAACACTGCTCATCCCCGGACTCAACGATTCGGACGAGGAAATCGCCGCGATGGCCGAATGGATTGTGAGTCATCTTGGCCCGGATGTTCCGCATCATTTCTCGGCTTTTCATCCAGACTTCAGAATGATGGACCGCCCACCCACACCGCCAGAGACTCTCAAGCGGGCACGCGAAATCGCCATGCGCGGCGGGGAACACTTCGTATACACAGGCAACATTTCTGATCCACGCGGCCAATCGACCTATTGCCCGCGATGCGGTGCCGTTGCCGTCAAACGCAACTGGTACGTCACCGAAGTTGTCGGTGTGAATGCGCGCGCAGACGGAACGGGTACATGCGCTCACTGCGGCACGAAACTTCCTGGCGTGTGGAGGTAGGTTCTTCGATGACTTCGGCCGAGACCGAGACTTCGTAAAGCGTTTTCCTTTTTCTGCTAAAACTTGGAGCGTTTCAGCGCGCATTGCGGGAAAACCGGGATTGTTCACCGATAAGATGTTGAAAACAACATAAATGGTGGTAATCTCGAATTGCGCGAAAAGTCGCGATCAAAGAAGATCGGAAAGGACTTATATGGGTAACATGACCAGTGTTGAGGGGCCATTAGTTATTGCAATAGATTCGTCAACACAATCAACGAAAGCCATCGTGGTCGACATCGCCGGCAATGTTGTGGCGGAGGCAAAGCATCTTATTCCACTGCTCACCCCTCACATGGATTTTTACGAGCATGATCCTGCGTTGTGGTGGCAGACTACGCGAGACTCTATTGCGGATGCTGTCGCGAAACTGACTCAAGTGGACCGCGATCGGATCAAAGCGATCGGGATCACCCATCAACGGGAGTCTTTTGCTCCGTTCCGAGAAGATGGAACACCACTAGCTAACGGTATTCTGTGGCTCGACGGTCGGGCGGTTGACCAGATCGCCCGCTACGGTTCTGCGCACCTCCATGAGCTCTCAGGCAAACCTGCGGGCGTGACTCCGGCGATTTATAAGATGGCGTGGGTGAAAGAGCATCACCCGGAGCTCTTTGAGAAGGCCGACCGTGTTGCGGAAGTTCACGCGGCAATAGCATTCCACCTGACAGGCGAGTGGGTTACGTCGCAAGCTGCGGCGGATTCGTTGGGATTGTTCGATATCAAGAAGCGGGATTGGTCTGACGAGTTGCTCGCGATAGCGGGGGTCCGGCGCGAACAGATGCCTCGGTTGGTACCGCCGGCCACATCTATGGGTGTGCTTCGCCCGGAGCTTGCAATTGAATGGCGCATACCAACCGTAGAGGTTATCGCCGGTTTAGGAGATGGCCAGGCCGCGGGCATCGGCGCTGCCGCTGTAGACCCGGGCATCGGGTATCTCAACATGGGTACTGCCGTCAACGCAGGCATCGAATCCTCGCATTATGTGTATGATCCAGCCTTCCGAACTCACGTTTCTGGTATTCCGGGTAGCTACGTAATGGAGGTACTCCAATCATCTGGATCTTATCTGGCGGACTGGGTTCGCAATACGTTTGCAGATCCTGATAACCCGGGATCCTGCGACGTTGTTCGTGATACGGAGAAAGCGGCTCATGTAGCCCCGGGATGTGATGGGCTCATCACACTCCCGTACTGGAATGCAGTGCAATCCCCATATTGGGACGCGAAGGCACGCGGCGTCGTCGTCGGGTGGAGGGGCACCCACACTCGTGCACATTTCTACCGGTCAACCCTGGAGTCGATCGGATTTGAAATGCGGAGAAACCTGGACTATCTGGAAAAGGCAGGCGGGGAGAGAATCCGTGAACTACGGATAATGGGCGGAGGCACTCGCTCTGAACTATGGCGCCAAATAATGGCAGATATCATAGGAGTTCCTCTTGTTGTTTGCTCTGTAGATGAGGTTTCCGCATTCGGTGCCGCAGTACTTGCCATGGCGGGGATTGGTGCACACGGTGCACCACTTCCAGACGGGGCTCCCGATGTCGCGGGTGCAGCGAAAGCGATGGCTCGCTTTGGTGAAACTGTCGAGCCTAACCAAGGACTCAGGGAACGTTATAAGGAGATTGGCGCTATTCAGGCAAAGATCTATCCGCAGATGAAGGAGATATTCGCGGAACTCGACGATGTTGTTCGGAAGCACGATGCTAGCTAACCGTGCGAAGAATGAATGAAAAGTCGCACAAGAGAAAGGAACGAAATGGCAACGATTGTGGTCTTGGGAGCGGGAGCGATGGGATCGGCGTTGTGCCGGCCACTCGTTGATTCGGGATGGAACGTACGGCTGTGGGGAACATGGTTGGATGATCACCTGCTTGATGAGATAGAGGCAGGGCATCCCCATCCCCGGACAAACGTGCCTCTCGCGCCAGGAGTGAAGCTTTACAGATCGAATCAACTTGCGGAGGCCCTCGATGGTGTCAATGTCGCGGTGATGGCCGTAGCTTCTCAGGGTGTACCGAAGGTGACAGAGTTGGCCCTCGGTGGCATTAGCAAGGCCGACGCAATGTGGTTGACATCTAAGGGATTCAGTCCTGATGAACGTGGAAAGATTCAGCTCTTGCCGGATGCTATTCGGAGGATCGCGTCTCAACATGCAGTGACATTGCCACCTATCGTTGCAATTGCGGGTCCCGTCAAAGCCAATGAATGTGCTGCTGGGCTGACCACATGCACGATATTTGGATGTAAAGATGAGGCCGTTGCGAAGCGCTATGCGGCCATGACCACAACGGACAATTACGCGATCAAAGCGACGGACGACGAAACAGGAGTAGAAATCTGTGCTCCCATGAAGAACATCTACGCTATCGCTCTAGGCATTGCTGATGGACTTGGAGAAGCCACTGGTAGTCCACATCACAACCTGAAAGCCGCAGCGTTCGCGCAGGCTGTCAAAGAGATGTCTTTCTTGGGCCAACGCCTTGGTGCTGAAGAAGCGACCGCTTATGGCCTTGCCGGTGTGGGAGACCTAGAAGTAACGGGTTTGTCCGGACGAAATAAAGTCTATGGCACCCGGATCGGCAAAGGCCAAAGCGCGAAAGACGCCTTCAAGGAAATGGAGCGCCTTGAACAGACGGTCGAGGGCTATCCAGCAGCTGGTTTGGCAATGAAACTTGTTGCTCAACACGGGATTGATGTAACGCGGGAGATGCCGCTCTTAGCTGCTGTTGCGGGGATTATCGATGCATCGGTCAAAGACCCGGAGGTGGCTGTCGCTTTGGCGGTGCGGCCTTTGAACAGCTAGATAAACATTTGAAGTGTAGTTGTTTCAAGTTCCGGCAAATGAACATTAGCTAGCGCATGGTACGCATGCAGACTCGAGTCCGCATGCGTACCATGTTCGTATGGGAAAACTGGGAGCAGAATCGCGAGAACAACGACTTCAATCCATTATTGGGGCGGTCGCTCAGGCCGGTTCGGTTACTATTGAGGAGCTCGCATCACAACTAGATGTCTCGGTGATGACGGTATACCGTGATGTGGCTTCGCTAAACGCATCTGGTCTAGTCCATCGTTCGCGTGGGAGGGTGACTGCAGCTCCCTTCTCTATGGCGGAAGCCTCTGCGCTGGTGAGGATGACTAGCGAACCGACAGCCAAAGAAAAGCTTGCGCAGGCTGCATTGGAGCTCATCGAACCCAATAGCTCCGTGGCGATTGACGATTCGACCACGTGTCTCCACCTCTTTCCAGGTATGAAACGTTTGGCCCCTATGACAGTCGTTACGTATGCGAGATTCATCGCTGAGAGGGTGGTTGAGTTCTCTGAGCTTGAGTTGATTCAGCTCGGCGGGAACTACATTCGGTGGGCGGACGCGTTCGCAGGTGTCGATACACTTCGACAGATTGAAGGCCTAACTCCTGATTATTGCGTTATGTCAACGTCGGCGATCGTTGACGGAATGTGTTGTCATCCCGATGTCACCGTAGCGTCCTTGAAAGGGGCTTTGATGCGGTCAGCACGAACAAAGATCCTGATGGTAGATCACACCAAGTTTCAACGGCGCGCATTACATCGTTTCCTGCCACTCTCGGAGGTAGATGTTGTAATTACCGAGGCGAGTGTGGGCGATGAGACGCTCGAGATGCTGCGTGCACTTGTTCCTGTGGTCAAAGTTGTCTGAGCGTTAGGACCCTAATCTCCTTGTCAGATTCCTAGGTGTCCGGTGTTATTGGTTTTTCAGGAGGTCTGGTATATCTAGGGTATTGTCGTGTATCCACGAGTCGAGAGCCATCTCACGCGCCTGCTGACCGTGTGCCACGGGCATGACGCCTTTCCAGCGTCTTGCAAGGAAATCTCTAAGCCTTGCAGTTGCTTCTGCTGCATTACAGAAACCGTTTTCTACCGAGAGCCCTGCGATTCTCTGCGAACAGAATCCACCTTGGCATGGCCCCATGCCTACCCGGAGACGTCTTCTCAGATCGTCGAAACTTGCTTCAGGATCTTCTGATAGTGCGTCGAGTATCATCTTCCGAGTGACGAGTTCGCATTCGCAGATAATCTGGTTGTCGAGTGAATCTTCGTCAGAAGAGTGGGACGAAGACCGCTTGCCTTCGATTTCACGTTGCTTGAACCGCGAGGTGAGTGCGTAGTATGAACCAGCCCTTGCCTCAGGGACGGGTTCTGACGCGGTACGGCATAGGGCGTGATTGTTAGCTTTCTTAGCGAGAATATCGGTCACTTTTTCGGCCATCAGGCGATAAGTGCTTAGTTTTCCACCGATGATTGACACAAAGTTCTGGATTCCGTCACGGTCTTCGTGATCAATGATACTCATGCCGCGGCTCATGTGCCGCGTGTCGTCGTCAGCTACGCGCTTATCGTGGAGCAGCGGGCGCGCTCCTGCCCAGGCGCGTAAGGCGCGAGCCTTTCTAAACCCGGGTATTAGTTCTTCTCCGGAGTCGAGCATCTGTTCTACCTCGACGCGAGGGATGGCTAGATGATCGGGGTCGTCATCTACGACGTCAGTGGTGCCGATGATACACACACTATGAGCGGGCACCAATGTGCCGCCGTCACCGGGCCAAACCCACCGGTTGATAACGGTATTGACGAGACGGTGATTCATGGCTACCATGACGCCTCTGCCACACACCACATCCACATCAAAACACTGGGCGAGAGCGGCGATTTTCCCTGCCCATGGGCCAGCTGCATTAGCGACGTATGCACAGCTTATGTTCGCCTGCTCGTCATGGCGTAGATCGTGGCATATCACTGTATTGATGGTGCCATCGGTGACGACCATGTCGGTCACCTGGTGGTAACGAAGGACGGTGGCGCCATATGCCTGCGCTGAATGTACAGCTCCCCAAACCATCTTCCAGCTGTCGATACTGCCTTCTTCGACAAGTGCTGCGCGCGCAAGAGTTGGACTCAGACGAGGTTCTCGGCGAAACGCCTCTTTGCAGCTGATCTCTTGGAACGGCAAACCGATCTCCTGGGATTTCTGAATCCATTGATCGGCGTACGCAGGATTGTCTCCACTCAGCAAAGTGAACATGCCACCGCAGTCTTCGATAGCATCGGAATGGATATGGCGAAGAGTGTGGTTTTCGCGCGCGCATTCAATTGCGGATTCCATATCGGAAACTACGTATCGGCCTCCGGAGTGGAGCTGACCGTGGAACCGCCCAGTGGTTCCCGAACCAAGATCTCCTTTGTCAACTAGTACTACCGAAAGCCCGCGCATGGCAGCATCCCGTGCGATTCCTACCCCAGTGGAACCTCCGCCGATGACGACAAGATCAGCAGAATAATGTTTCATACGTCCTTCCCCCATTCGAACTGGCCCTCGACTGGATGGGGACATATTCCCCATCCAGTCGAGGGCCAGCATGTCACTTCTTCTTTCGGAGCCATCCGAAACTCTTCGTGACAGCCTTCTGCCATTGTTCGTATTCTGCTTCGACTTCTTCTTGTGGCATTGATGGTTTCCAGCGCTTGTCTTCTTGCCAGATATCCACAAGTTGTTCGACATCATTCCAGAACCCGACAGCTAATCCTGCGGCAAATGCGGCACCCCACGAAGTTGCTTCTGTGTTGACGGGCGCAACGACATCTACTCCCAGAACATCAGCTTGAAACTGCATGAGGAAGTTACTCTTCACCATTCCCCCGTCGACGCGGAGTTCGGTCAGTTTAACGTTGGCCTCTTTCTGCATCACTTCGAACGCGTCTTTGATCTGCCAGGCGGTAGCCTCAAGTGCCGCGCGTGCGAGATGCGCGCGAGAGTGAAACTGAGTTAGGCCGACGATAGTGCCCCGGGCATCTGTATGCCAGTAAGGAGCCCAGAGCCCAGAGAATGCGGGTACAAAGTAGACGTCTCCGTTATCGGGCACTGATTCGGCCAATTCGTCAATCTCTTGAACGCTGTCTACAAGCTTCACCTTGTCGCGTACCCATTGCAGCAGCGATCCGGAGACGAGGATTTGGTTTTCAAGGAGATATTGGGGAGCCTGGCCTTTGATCTGATAAGCGAGGCATGTAGCCAATCCACATCCTGAGAATACGGGCGAATCGCCGGTATTCATCAATACTGGGGAACTAGTTCCATATGAGCATTTGGCCATGCCGGACTTGACACATGCTTGACCAAATGTGGCGGCCTGTTGGTCACCTAGCACTGCGGCAACTTCGACTCCAGCGATTGACTCTGGATATTTGGCGACGCCATATACTTCTACTGACGACCGAATTTCTGGCAGCATCTGGACAGGGATACCAAATGCCTGGCACGCCTCTGGGTGCCAATCAAGCTTCCGGACGTCCATGAGACTAGTCCGAGATGCGTTGGTGACGTCGGTGATGTGAACACCGCCATTGGTGCCACCCGTGAGATTCCAGACAACCCACGAGTCTGGATTGCCGAAGCAGATGTCACCTGAAGCCGCCCGCTCTCGGAGTCCGGGGACGTGATCAAGGATCCAACGAATTTTCACGGCGGACCATACTGGCGAGAGTTTCAGGCCTGTAACGGCATGAAATCGGTCCGGACCAGCCTCGCCGGTGACTTCGTTGACGATATCGTTCATATCCTCACGCACGTCTTGCCACGTGATGGCATTGTAGACGGGTTTGCCGGTTTTCCTGTCCCAAAGGATAGCGGTTTCGCGTTGATTAGCTACGCCAATTGCGGCGAGTTGCTCTTTTGCGATGCCGGTCTTCTTAAGGACATCATCTATTGTGAAGGCGACGGCATTCCAGATTGCGACAGGATCTTGTTCTACCCAGCCTGGTTGAGGGAATTCTTGCTCGATACTCTTTTGTGATACGGCGATTTCGTGACCGTCGTGATCGAAAAGAATCGAACGAGCAGAAGATGTACCTTCGTCAATTGCCAGGACATATTTTTCAGCAGACATCTTTGTCTTTCTAATTGTTGTTCAATTGCATGTTGTTTATTCGTTACACTGCCATGTTCAGCCCGTATGAGATGACCGTGCCTACGACGGCACCTGCAAGCGGGCCGAATACGGGGACCCACGAGTATGCCCAATCAGACGATGTCTTTCCTGGGATCGGAAGAATAGTGAATGCAATGCGTGGGCTGAGATCTCGAGCGGGGTTCATGGCGTATCCGGTGGGCCCGCCAAGGCCCATACCGAGTACAACGATGACAAATGCGATGGCGACCGGGCCGATCTGTGTTGGTGTCCCACCGGAGACAAGAACGAATGTCACCAGAATAGCCGTTGCCACGAGTTCGGTGCAGAAGTTCCATCCGTAGGATCGAATGGCAGGCATCGTTGAGAAGGTCCCAAGCTTAGAATCATTGTCCAGTGGCTCGTCATAGTGCTTCTTAAAGGCGAGCCACGCAACCACTGCGCCAACAAAGGCGCCGAGGAACTGGCCTGCTAGATAAAGAGCAACGTTTGCACCAGTGACGGCGACGCCGCCTTCGCCAATAGCTGCCCCATTGAGCGTGACCGAAGGATCGAAACCGTGAGCGACGACTTTTGCCAATGTGACAGCAGGGTTAAGATGACCTCCTGTTTTCCATCCGCCGTATACGCCGATAAACACGGCGAAGCCCCACCCGATTGTGATGAGTACCCACCCACTGCCGCGACCTTTAGATTTCGGAAGCGTGTTTGCTGCATTAACCGCCGTTCCTGTTGCCATCATGAGGGCAGTTCCGAGAAATTCGGAAAAGAATATATCCCACGCTGATAGGGATGCAGGCAGTACAGACGCTGTCTGCACAATACTAGTTAACACCATTGTTACCTCTACTTTCATTGAGCCCAGATATGCTCGTCCGAGCCCTGTTCATTTTTGTACGGATAGAAAGACCTCTCGGTCGCCCCTTACACAGTCGCAATTTCGTTTGCAACGTCGAGAAACTCGTATGGATTATGTGCTCTTCTTCCAAGAAAGAGCCCATCAACAACTGAGGAAATGTCTCTAAATGTGCCTGGTCCAGCGGTTCCCCCATAGATAAAGTGAATGTCTTTCAATGTGGATGGGAGCATTTCTTTCGCCTTCGAGATTGTATCTATGACAAAAGCCGATGACGCGGGTACCTGGGCGCCAATCGCCCATATCGGTTCATAAGCGATGATTGCACCAGAACTGGAACTGTTTATTTCAGGAAGCGCGCTGCGTATCTGTTTTGATATCTCGGTTGCAGCTTTTGTAGAGTTGAGCGGTTCGTTGTCGCCCACGCATATTAATGGCGTCATATCCTGAGCGACAACGCATTTTACCTTTGCCGCCACTATTTGGTCTGATTCCGCGAACATGCTGCGTCGCTCCGAATGGCCAACGCAGCATATTGAGCAGCCAAGCTCTGCTAAGAGGCTCGCGCGCACTTCGCCGGTTTGTTTGCCATCTTCACGCGCAGCACAGTTTTGTGCTCCCACTTCGATGGCGGCCGGGCTTAGTGCATCCAAACACATTGGTAATAGCGGAAATGGAGGCAGAACAGCCGTCCGGACACCCTTAAGTGGTTGTGTATTTTCGGCAACTATGGTGAGCCAAGAGCGTAATTGGCTGGAGCCCAAATATGCCTTTGATGAGAAGAACGCGAACCTTTTCTTCGCTTGTGCCATGTCAGCGAATCTTTCGAGCCAGATTGTGCGATTCAACAGAGCAAATTGCGTCGACGTTGGCTGCCGAATGCGATTCGGGGTCGAATCGTAGGTCCAGCCAGCGGTCGATAAGGCGTTTTGCTAACTCGACTCCGATGACCCGAGCGCCCATGCAAAGTACTTGTGCATCGTTTGACAGCACTGAGCGCTCCACTGAATAGATATCATGTGCTGTTACCGCGCGGATGCCAGCGACTTTGTTCGCAGAGATAGCCATACCAAGGCCCGTACCACATATGAGAAGAGCACGATCTGCCTCGCCAGTTAAGACCTTTTGAACGGATCGTTCAGCGACATTCGCATAACGGATTGATTCATCAGGTTTAGCCCCTTCATCAATCAGAATGTCGATTCTGGGGTCAGCCTCAAGAGCCACTTTAAGTTGGTTTTTGAAGTCATAACCGACGCTATCTGACCCGATAACAATGCTGAGTTTATCCGGATTCTTTGTCATTTCTCGACTCCTTCGTCTTTGAGAGCACTCCGACGGGGGCGCCAACTCCACGGAAAGTATCTACGCATCTTTCGCATGTGGAAGTTTTGCGACATCCTCCCACTATTTAGCCCTAACGATTGACTATTGTCACTTTAGATGGGAATATGAGTCATATTCGTGTAGAGCGAACGATCGTAGGTATATACATGCCCTTTTGTCCTACGGTCGGCGGGAATCTGTGCGTCGGCTGTTTAGTTAATTCCATGGAAAGGAATTTCTTACGTCGTACTGGTGCCCTACTTGGAACTCGATTTGCGTTTTTGTAAGGAAGCTGTAATGAGCTCAGATTCCGTGCAGCGAATCGCGGATGCTGCTGAGATGTACTGGATCCGCGGGATGACTGTTGAAGAGGTAGGCAGAAACCTTCATGTGTCGCGTTCAACAGTTTCTCGTTTGCTGGCCAGGGCGCGGGCAGATGGCATAATCCAGTTCACAGTGTCGCAAGATCAGAATCGTTCAGGTCATCTTGGGCGTCAACTCGATAGTTGTTACGGGGTACACAGTCATGTCATCGCAACATCGGACGGGGCGTCTAGTGGAGAAAGGCTGGAGGTTGTTGCAGAGGCTGCGGCTCGTTTGCTGAACCGGATGCTCGGCTCAGACATGACACTGACTGTTGCGTGGGGAGCTACGGTCGAAGCGGTCTCGAAGCATTTGGACATACGTCCTGTACGCGGCTTGCGAATTGTTCAATTCAACGGCTCTGGGAACATGGCAACTTCTGGGATCGAATACGCGGGGACATTGCTGCAACGTTTTGGCCAGGCGACTGGCGGCACGATTCACTATTTCCCGGTACCGGCGTTCTTTGATTCCGTGGACACCAAGCGCTGTATGTGGCAGGAACGATCTGTTCGCCGGATCCTTGGGATGAGAAAGAAAGCAGACATTCTGCTTTCTTCTATCGGTACATTTTCGAGTGAGTTGCCTGGACACTTGTACCGAGCCGCTTATCTTGATCGAGCTGACTTGGAAGAACTGCGTGCCGAGAATGTTGTCGGCGATTTGGGTGCAACGTTTTTTCGTGGGGACGGTTCCACCGAAGGTATTACGTGCAATGAGCGATCTACTGGAATGACTTTTGCCGAACTTCGGCGGATAAGAACGCGTCTGTTGGTGGTCGCCGATCCACGTAAGGCTGCAGCGTTACGTGCAGTACTGAAAGCCGGCGTAGTGACGGATCTGCTTGTTGACGCTCAAACTGCTGCCGCAGTTCTCGCATAGTAAAGTGATGTCTCTTTGGGGCTAATTCACGTTACAGATGTTTATTTCCACAAATAATGTGATAAGTTGAGTGTCGTTCTGGAATATGGGGCGCCGTCGCCTCGTGGCGGGAGATCCTCCCATTGTGCGGAAAGAAGAACATGACTGATAGCCTTTGCGAACTTGTACAGGCCGGCGTATCAATCTGGCTTGATGACTTATCACGTGATCGATTGACCAGCGGCTCTCTGGCGGAAATGGTCAAGAATGACTGCGTTACGGGTGTGACGACTAATCCTTCGATTTTCGCAGCTGCAATCGCAGATGGCCGCTCGTACCAAGATCAGCTTCGGGAAGTGAGATCACTACCAATAGCGGAAGTTATTCAACACCTGTGCGCACAAGATGTGCAAAACGCGTGCGACGTCTTCGCTGCGACGTTCAAAAACACCGATGGGGACGACGGGTGGGTGTCTATTGAAGTGGCACCAACCCTGGCCCACGACGCACAGGCGACCGTTGCCCAAGCCCAACAGCTGAAGGATCTTGTTGGGAAAGAGAATGCTTTCGTCAAGATTCCTGCGACTCACGAGGGCGTGGAAGCAATAGAAGAAGCGATCGCGCGCGGGATTAGCGTGAACGCAACGCTGATCTTCTCCGTTGCTCGATACGAAGAGGTGACACTCGCTTACTTGCGAGGTTTGGCCCGAGCAGCTAAAGACGGTAGAGATATTTCCCGTATTCGCTCGGTGGCATCGGTATTCATTTCGCGGGTGGACACAGAAGTGGATCGCCGGCTGGCGGAGTTGGGGCATCCGGAACTTCAAGGTGAGGCTGCCGTAGCGAATGCCCGCCTTGTGTACGAAAAGGCTCGTGAGGTTTTCTCCAGCCAAAGTTATGAGGAATTGGCTTCTCAAGGTGCGCATGTACAGCGAGTGCTCTGGGCGTCGACAGGAACCAAGAATCCGCATTACTCAGACACGCGTTATGTGACAGAGCTCGTCGCACCGCACACTATCAACACGATGCCTGAAAAGACTCTTCGTGCGTTTGCAGATCACGGTCATGTTGGCACACTCTTTGGGGATAAGGAACAGGCCGAAGCGGTGTTTGGAACACTAGCGTCAGCGGGCATTGACCTTGCGGATGTATTCAGTGTGCTTGAATCAGAGGGTGTCCAAAAATTTATCGATGCGTGGCATGCGCTAGAGACGAACCTAAAAACGGCGATCTCCACACTTGATAAATGAGCTTCACCGAGAAACGGTTGTGGATTCTTCACCCCTGGCGATGAGAATGATCCTCTTCAGCGGGGGTGCGTTGTTGAGTTTTCTCGGGAGGTACTCGGCAACTGTTGAACCTTCAGAGGAGGTGGCGCCGTAAAGGCTGCGGGGGATGTAGCTGTGAAACAGACGTCTCCTCCTCTGAAGGAGATTGGGATGGTACCAGTGCGAATACCACTTCGATTTATTCCGGTTTGATCTCCATGATCTCGTTGACTCTGCGGGCATGGCGTCCACCTAGGAATTCCGTATGGAGCCACGTATCAACGATGTCTTCAGCCACGTCCGTCCCGATCACGCGCGCTCCAAGTGCGAGTGCATTAGCGTTGTTGTGTAGGCGCGAAAGTCGTGCCGAGAAAGCCTCTGAAACTATGGCGCAACGCACGCCTGCCACCTTGTTGGCAGATATACCGATGCCTTGGCCGGTTCCGCAGATGACGATGGCACGATCCGCTTCTCCCGTGGCGACCTTCCGTGCAGCAGCCTCGCCAAAAATAGGGTAGTCGCACGATTCTGTGGAATGTGTGCCTACGTCGATGATGTCATACCCTTCGCTGCGCAGTTTCTGCGCCAAATGTTTCTTGAGCTCAAATCCTGCGTGGTCGCTTCCCATTGCGATTCTCATAATTCCCCCTTCTCTTAGACTTATATTGTCCCTGGTTTTGCATCTGAAGTGTGAATCGAACGTGCAATTCAGGCAGATTCTGTTGGCTCGGGTTCCCACCGCAGAATATCGCCAGGTTGGCAATTGAGGACTTGGCAGATCGCGTTCAACGTTGAAAAGCGAATCGCGCGAGCTCGTCCATTTTTGAGAACTGCCACATTGGCTGGAGTTATTCCCACGGCCTGTGCGAAGTCTCCGACGGACATACGGTGCTCCGCAAGGCGAACATCCAGATCTACTCGGATCACTAGATCACCTCATCGAGTTCTGATTTCAGCCCTGTCGCTTGAACGAGCAAACCCCGCATTACGATCATCAACAGAGTGAATCCGATGCTCGCGGCTGTTCCAATGATCAGCATGATGGTGAGTCCGGGAGGCCCGTGTGTAATGGTGATATCGGGAACGATCGCGCACACCAGTAAGATGCTGATTGCGCCACCGGCCCAGATGAGCGCCGTGACCCACCGCGTGGCGTGACGATCGAAGATGACATGGTGCTCCACGCGCCGCAACAGGGCCCAGATCGACACGAGAATGAGTTCCAAACAGCATACGATCGCCCAACACACGAGGAGATAAGGCCAACGAAGAAATGCGTATTCCGGATACTCTGCGGCCATCTCCCCGGACAGCATCCAGAAGGCCCAAATTGAGCCCATGCCTAAGAGTAGACCGAAAGCAATAATGCTCTTGAGGATGATAACGTATGACCGAGACATATATCGAGTATCGATCGATATATATTGAAAGTCAATAGATTGCTGCTCGTTGCGCCGGGAGGTGAACGCAGCGAGCAGCAAGGCGAGTGACTAATCGAGCAGCAAGGCGAGTGTCTAAATGACAGTCACATGTGCGGAGATGTTATCTGTTGAGTTTGCGGTGACATTTGCGCCTGAGCCATACACGTGGAATGTGTGCCGCACGTGGTCAACCGTCACGATGTCCACGGTGGTGTCAATAGGCCCACCCCCCGAATAGACACGCAGATCTAGCCCTTCCAAATAGTCGTAATCCGTTCTGTCACTGTGTGAGCCACATGCGACGACGGCGCCCTCGCGTACGTACAGTGGCAAGGATTCAAAACCGTAGCATTCCCGCAACCAGCGCCCTCCCGAAACGCGCTTCCCTGTGAGCAGATGAGTCCAGTTCCCACGGGGGAGGTAATACTCCACAGTGCCATCGCTGCTCATCACAGGGGCCACCAGGATTGAGGGACCTAACATGTATTGGCGGTCGAGGTAACCCACTGCAAGGTCATCTGGGAACTCGAAAAACATTGGGCGTGCCATTGAGATTCCTCGGGCGGCGGCATCGTCCGCCACGGTGAACAAATACGGCATTAAGGTGCATTTCAGCTGTGTGAATTCGCGCGCAACACTAACGGCCTCGTCGTCGAAATTCCAGGGAACTCGATAGCTTTCGGAGCCGTGCAAGCGCGAATGGGACGAAAGCAATCCAAACGCGAGCCAACGTTTGAACACGGCCGGATCGGGAGTACCTTCGAATCCGCCAATATCGTGGCTCCAGAAGCCGAAGCCGCTTGCTGCAAGGGAGAGTCCGCCGCGCAGCGTTTCGGCCATGGATGCGAACGACGACGTATTGTCGCCTCCCCAATGCACAGGGAATTGCTGCCCTCCGGCGGTTGCTGAACGGGCGAAAAGAACGGCTTCGTTTTTTCCGTTGGTTTCCTCAAGTACCTCGAATACGGCTTTGTTATACAGGTAGGAATAGAAGTTGTGCATGATGCGTGGATCCGTTCCGTCATGCCAAACCACGTCGATGGGTATGCGCTCACCGAAGTCGGTCTTGAGCGCGTCAACGCCCTGCGAGATCAGTGTGCGGAGCTTGCCTTGGAACCATGCCGTGGCATCCGGATTTGTAAAGTCGATGAGCCCCATTCCGGCGACCCACATGTCTGTCTGCCATACGGAACCATCAGGCCGTTTCACCAGGTAGCCCTTCGCCACGCCTTCATCGAATAGTGCGGAGCGTTGCGCGATATAAGGATTGATCCACACGCACACATGAAGGTCTTTCTCACGGTGAAGGCGCTCAAGCATGCCTTCGGGGTCCGGGAAGACGCGCTCATCCCACGTCAGATCAGTCCACGAGAACTCACGCATCCAGAAGCAATCGAAGTGGAATACGCTGAGTGGGATCTGCTGCTTTCGCATCTCGTCAACGAAGGACGTCACGGTAGCTTCGTCGTATTGAGTGGTGAACGAAGTCGAGAGCCATAATCCGAAAGACCAGGCAGGTAGGCGGGCTGGCCTGCCCGTCAGCGCCGTATATCGCTCTATGACCTGCTGTGGTGTGGGTCCGTCAATGACGTAGTATTCGACCGATTCTCCGGGCACAGTAAACTGGACACGCTCCACTGCTTCGGAGCCGATTTCAAACGATACGTGCCCCGGCGAGTTGACGAAGACTCCGTACCCCTTGCTGGAAAGATAAAACGGGACGTTCTTGTAGGCCTGTTCAGAGCTTGTTCCGCCGTCGCCGTTCCATAGGTCAACGGTTTGTCCATTCTTCACGAATGGTCCGAAGCGTTCGCCTAGTCCGTAGATCAGCTCGCCTATTCCCAGGTCGAGTTGTTCACGCATGTACGACGACGCCTCCGCCAGACCGGTCCGTGAGGCACCGGTGATACCAGCAGGCTCCACAGCGACGGGAGCACCAGGTGCCACCTTGAAATATCCGGCGGAGCGAGGGCCCGATCCGGTGAGCCGGGTTGAGGCGTGCCAGAATGAGACATCCCAAGGAGTTCCCTTGCGGATTTTCACGGATATTTCTCCAGTGTGGAGCGTTGCCTCCTGCTCACCAATGAAAACAGAGCCTGATGAACCATCCGTGTGAATGGAGAATTCTCTCTGCTTTTGTGTTCCGCTGAAGTGTGTCAGACGGACGCAGATTACGCCCTCCATGGGTGATGAGTACGTGGCGGTGAGTACCGGGATGTTTAACACATCGCCGCGCCTTTCGATCTCACGAGTAGGGACCGTCACGTCCAGTGTGTTGCCATGGTGGACAAGCTCGTATGCTTCAGTGGCATATGCTGCGGTCACGCCTGGGCGGAGCATCCAGAATCCGTCGGTTAGTTTCATTTCACTGCTCCTGCGGTGATTCCTCGGGTCAAAGTACGTTGGAATATCAGGAAGAACACAATAGTAGGAATCACGCTGATCAGTGTGGCGCCTATCAATGTTGTGACGTCTGTCTGTCGTTCGCCTGATAGTTGTTGCAGCACCAGGGGTACTGTGAGCGATTCTTCACGGTTGAGGAACGACAAGGGAAGGAGGAATTCGTTCCATGTCCAGATAAAGAAGAACGTCATGAGGACAGAGATAGTGGGCCGTGAGATTGGCACCACCACCGAGCGCATGATTCGCCACCGGCTAGCGCCGTCAATGGCTGCGGCATCCAGGATCTCCCTGGGGAATGTGCTGTATAAACTGGCAAGAAGATACGTTCCGAACGCCCCTTGAATCACAGTGAAGGTAAGAATGACCGACCATGAGTTGGACAGTAGATGGAGTTTATCGAACATCGTGAAAAGAGGGTAAACGAGCATCTCTTGCGGTAGAAGATTCGCCATCAGGAAAAGCAAAGTGAGCCACGTACGTCCCTTCACGCGTCCGATTCCCAGAGCAAATGCGTTCAGGACTGAAACAATCACTGCCAAGATAGCAACCATTCCGGAAATGAAGAATGAGTTCCACAAGGCGCGTGGAAAGTCCTTTTCGTTCCAAAAGTCGATGATTCCTTTGGTGTAGAACTCTTTTGGAAAATCAAGCGGCCCTGATGTCGCGTAGTCCTGGGGTGATTTGAAAGCGTTGAGTACCAGCATAATCAGCGGGAACATGACAATAAGAGCGAGCAGCACCGCAAGAAACAGCAGGAACCACTCCCCGAACGTGTGTGGCCGGTGGCGCTGTTTGGGCTTGCTGACATGCACTGCAGGAGTCACCTGGAGCCCAGTTGAGTCGGGAGCATCACTAATAGCCGTGGTCATGCTATGCCTCCTTCTCTTCAGCGCGCCGTTGTGCACGGAGGAACAACACGGCAACAATCGAGACGACGATGGCGACTGAGGTCGCGATCGTCGCCGCATAACCTTTGTCGGTCGCGTTGCCGAAGTACTGAATGTACGCATAATACGAAGGGACATAAGTAGCCTTGTTTGGTCCACCTTGCGTCAGAATAAACACGGGGCCAAAGACCTTCAGCGCAGCAATGGTCATCGTCAGCGTGACCACAAATATCTCCGGTCGGATCTGTGGCTTTGTAATCGCCTGAAAACGCCTGAACCATCCTGCTCCATCAAGTTCGGCTGCCTCATACAATTCTGGGTCCACGCGTTGCAACGCGGCCATGAAGATGACGGTGGGGTACCCGAGCTGAATCCACACCATCAACAGCCCAATAGAGAAGAGTGCGGTGGAACCTGTTCCGCCCACCCAGTTGATCTCCACGTCGTGGCCTGTGACAAACGTGAGAAACTGGTTCAGTACGCCCGTCTTATCGGGGTAGAGGATCCATCCAAAAAGTACGCCGGCAACGGCGATGGGGATCACTTGCGGCAGATAATAGGTTGCGCGCAGAAAACTCGCGACCTTACCAGAGAAGCGGCGCCCAATTACGTCAAACAGAATTGCCGCGAGAATGAGGCCCAGAAGTGTGGGGACCACCACCATGACGATGATCATGTAGATGATGTTGCGGAATGATAACCAGAAAGTTGAGTCTTGTAGCAAATGCGCCCAGTTTTCGAATCCTGCGAACGAAACGGCAGAGAATCCTCCCTTCCAATGGAGGAAGCTCAATGTGACGTTGTATAGCACGGGGTATACAACGAATACGGCGGTGAGCAGAATGCCAGGTATGAAATAGAGCCAGTACGCGAAGGAGTTTGGCTTGTCGCCGGCGATGAGAGGTTTGTTTTCTACTTCTGAGTGCACCTTCTTGGTGCGTCTCGATTTGTTCGGTTGTCCCACTGTGATACTCATAGTGATTCCTTCCCGGTAGGTGTGCTCGAAACGCGACGGCGTCTCGAGCACACCACAGGGTTTAGCGATACTGTTCCGTACCGCTGTCGTAATCAGATTGCAGTTGTTTCTCCGTGTCGCTTACGCTCAGCGAACCATTGATCAGCCCCTGGAGGCCGGCGTTGAGGTCGTCGTAGAACGTGGATGTTGGCCAATCCGGGTAGAAGGCCAAACCATCGCGATCCAGAACGTTGTTGAACAGCGATATCAGTTTCTGCGCCGAAGGATCGGTAATGTCTGATTCGTTAGCAGCCACAGGGAGTCCGCCGGCATTGCCAAGGACGGCCTGGAC
This sequence comes from Ancrocorticia sp., assembly GCA_022648165.1. GTDB lineage: Bacteria > Actinomycetota > Actinomycetes > Actinomycetales > Actinomycetaceae > Changpingibacter. Next base: position 30,439 of record JALCLX010000005.1, on the reverse strand, counting down.
CTCAGGGCTCATCGTAATGTCGATGAACTTGGCTGCCATAGCCGTATGCAGATCATCCGTCACGGTTGGAATAACCCAGATGTTTCCAGAGCTACCGGGAACGAGTTGAGAGCCTGGGAAGTCAGTGATACCCCACGTGAAGTTCTTGATGTCGGTACCGAAGCGGCCATACCACCATGATCCGGAGAAGAAGAAAGGCGATTGTCCGTTGATGAACGCCAAGCCTGCGTCTTCTGCCGTCATGCCTGTAGAAGCCTTGTCAATGTATCCCTTATCTACCCAATCGGCGAGGGTTTGTGTACCGGATGCGATGGGGTCCTTAGAGAAGCTGACGGGATTGTCATATAGTTCGTAGTCGTTCACGAATTGCCGGTCCGCATTGTTGAGCACCAGTTGATACCACAGTTGACCAGCAGGATATTCTTGGGCCGCAGTGGTCAACGGTGTAATCCCGGCGTCCTTGAACGTCTGCATCTCTGATTCAAGTTCGTCAAGAGTTGTCGGTGGCTTCAAGCCATACTTGTTAAGCATGTCCTCGTTGTAGTAGAGGAAGACGAATTCGCCGTAATTGGTTACGCCGTAGTGTTTACCGCTACCCATGATGCCGTTTTCATCGTACATCGTGGTTGTCTCTAGCGAATCGGCAAGTTTGTCGCTCCAGCCATACTGGTCGTAATAAGAATCGAGATCCTTAAGAACACCGAGGGTCGATAGTGCGCCAGCGGTTCCGTTACCTTTGTTGTACTCAGATACGTCCGGCGCATCAGAGGATCCGAAAAGCTGACTTGCAGTGTCGGACAGATCTTCAAACGCGGTCTTTTGGTAATCCACCTTTGCGCCTGTTTGCTCTTCGAATATCGATGCAGCTTTTCGCCACGCTTGGCCCATGGCGGACGTATCATCCTCATACACAAGGACCGTCAGGGTCTGTCCGGCGAAATCCGCTGTGGAACTCGAACTCGGTGCGTTCGCTGTACTGCTTGACGATCCAGAGTCGGATCCGCACGCAGTGAGCGACAGAGCTGTGAGTGCAACTGTGGCCGCTCCAGCTATTAGTTTGCGGTGATTCATGTGTGCTACTACCTCCTTGTAGTTCGGCCGAAGCCGGTGTTACTAGAGTTTTCCTCAGATTCGAAGCGCTTCGAAAGAGAGGAAAGGCGTGCAGGCGCATGCGTGGTGTGCTACACGCCTTAGATTGTGTGCCGATCTGTTGCTGGCGCCACGGAGTGACGATCCTCGTAACGGGGTGGCACAAGGATGATGTCGCCTGGCTTGCGCTGATGCTCAATGAGATCAACCAGTAGATCGAGTGCTACAGGACACGTCTGATTGGGATCAAGCGGAAGTGAATCGAAGGGAAGTGGAGAAGTGGATGCATCCGGAGTGGTTCCTGCTTCTATCACCGAAATGTCGTGTGGCACGCTGAGCCCACGCGCCGCCAGGGCTGGCAGAAGGGAGGCGCCGACCGAATGACTGGAAGACAGGATAATGCCGGTGGTATTAGGTAGCGTTGTAAGTAGTTGATTGACGGCGTCGTGTGCGTCCGGAGATCGTGGATTGATGACGGCGGAGGCGATATGTGTTTCTGCGCAGCGTTGCCGAAACGCGTGTTCGATTCGCAACGGGAAATTTGCCCCACGTTTGAGAAGCTCCTCGTTGTGCGAGATGAGGCCGATGGTGCGATGTCCTGCGGCGATCAGTCGGTCAATCGCGACTCTGATCGCCTGGTCAAAATCAAGATCGACGCACGTCAAACCACTAGTGTCTGATGGTAATCCGACGAAGACCACCGGAATTTTCATCGTGCGGGCGAGACCAGTGCGTTCGTCGTCGGCATCGACATCGAGTGCCACAATTCCGTCGACGAGTGCAGTCTCAGCTGCCCGGCGCATGCCCTCGACGGCGTCGTCTTGGACAAGCAGCAGCGTATCGTAATTGTGTTTCCGTGCCTCAGTGGCCACTTTCATCGTGAACGCCATATGGGCGCTGCGATCGGTATCAGAGTGGACGGGTGTTGTGACTGCGATGATTTCGTTATGACGCGCTGCGAGCGCCCGTGCAGCTGCGCGGGGGAAGTAGTTGAGACGTTGAGCGGCCTCCTCGACTCTTTTTCGAGTGTTCTCTGAGATTGTTCGTTTTCCTGAGAGGGCATAGGACACCGTTGAGATCGATACGCCTGCTTCGCGCGCGACATCTTGGATCGTTGTCACGGTTATGTCTCCTGGTGTTTCGTTCTTGGTGCCCTGTGTCATAGATTATGGAGTGTGACGTGAAACATTCGAAGCGCTTCGAATGTTTCGTTTAAAAACTAACGCAATCGCCGGGTAACTGCAAGGGTTTTGTGAAAGAAGCCGGGATGAGTCGGCGTGGCAAGGCCGCGAGCAATCACCGAATGTTAACTCTCCGGAAGACTTGACCTAACTTTCCGGACATCGCCGCAGCTCTTCGGCGTGCGATGGTTGACCCGGTGAACGGCGGTGACGCCGCTCATGCTTTGACCCACGTTTCAGAGGAGCACTCTATGACTAGCCTCAGCAGGCTTTCGAGCGCGATTGGTGCAACCATGTTCGCGGTGGCACTGATCGTCCCGCCGAACGCAGCAATAGCGGCCACTACCGGGGAGACCACGTCCAGCTCGCCATCGGTGGTCATCAACGAAGTAGTGTACGACGACGTCGTGCCGGGAACTCCCGATTCGATCGAGCTTTTCAATGCAGGTACAGAGACTGTTGAGTTGTCAGGGTGGTCGCTGCATGACGATAAAGATCGAACGGGCAAGGGGACAATCTCCGGGACACTAGCTCCTGGCGAGTTCACGGTCTTTCAGCAAAAGGAGGGTAGCCAGGGAGACTTCGATTTTGGCTTAGGCAAAGGTGATTCTGCCGTACTCAAGGATGCCACAGGCGCCGTCGTCGACCGACTCGACTACAAGGCGACTGCACCTCTTGCCGATTGGTCGCGGTGTCCAGATGGTTCCGGCGACTTCGCACCCGGTGCACAGGTGACGCTCGGATCCGCAAACATCTGCGAGGATTCCGGCCAAGCGGAGGAACCAGAAGAATCTCTCAGCCCGTTGGTGATCAATGAGATTGATTCCAGCCCAGCAGACTGGGTAGAGCTCTACAACAGTGGGGATAACACGGTTGACCTGACCGGTTACGAGATCCGCGACAACTCCGACGATCACCGCTGGCAGTTCACGTCAGGGTCTGTCGCGCCGCGTGGCTTTGTCACAATCGATGCGAAGAGTACCGGACTAGTATTCGACGACGTGGCTGCCGTCTTTGTTCCAGGTACATTCGAGGAGGCGCTCGGAATCGGCAGCGGAGATTCGATCCGACTGTATGATTCTACGGGTGCGACAGTGGATGAATACTCCTGGACAGAGCATGCGTCGCTGAATGGCGACGCCGCACTGGCAACGTATGCACGCTGTCCAGATGGCACAGGGGAATTTGCGTTGGCACACCCTACGCCGGGTACAGCGAATTCGTGCTTTTCAGCGAATGAATTAGATCCACAGGAACCACCAGCTACCGCCGCGCCAGCGAAGCCGTTCCCGACGGTAGGTATGGCGAAGATCCAGGATGTCTCCTTCCTGGATGATTCTTCAGGGTTGGATTGGGCCGACGATTATCTATGGGCTGTGGACAATGGGACCGGGAGGTTCTGGAAGCTGACAGCGCATGCTGATGGATCCGTTTCTTTCGTGGATGGATGGGAAACCGGGAAACGCGTTCGGTATGCGAAGGATGCGCAGGACCCCGAGGCGGCCGGACCGGATACTGAAGGCATCACGATGGCTGGTGATGGAAGGCTCTACATCGCTTCGGAACGTGACAACAGCAATAAGGGAGTGAACTACAACGTGCTGCTTCAAGCAGATCCGGAAGCAGATGGGCCCGACGTCGTTGCGTCCCAAGAATGGGACCTCACTGCACTGTTACCTACCGTTTCTGCGAACATGGGCATTGAAGCCGTCGAATGGGTGCCAAACTCTGAGGTAGCAGGCAAACTGTGGGATCACAATACTGGAGCGGCCTTCAACCCGAAGGTGTACCACGGGATTGCGAACGGCGTGTTCTTCGTGGGGCTGGAGAACAACGGACATGTGTATGCGTTCGTATTGAACTCTGACGGAACCGCACAGCTTATTTCCGATATTGATCCTGGTATCGGTGGGGCTATGGGGCTCAACTATCTCGTTCGTGAGCACACACTGTACGTTGAGTCCGACAACGGTTACGACGGCAGAATTGCTGCTATTTCGCTCAATGCGACGGCGAATCCCGATGTAACCTTGTACGCGCGGCCTGAAGGACTAGCAAACGTGAATAATGAGGGTTTTGCCATCGCGGAAGAATGTGCGGACAGTGCCCGTGCGGCTTGGTTCTTCCAAGACGGTGTGGCCGAAGGCGCTCTCAGTTCGGTCCTCATGCCATGCGATGGCCCGTCGAACGGTGAAACCCCTGGAGGTGACGAGACCCAGAACGCCAACCCGACTCCGCCCCCGACCGACACAGCGTCTCCAGGCGATGGTGCGGGCAACAAAGGGAATGGCCAGACACAACGAGCTCAGTCCGTTCCCGTCGCTGTCACGTCTCAGCCCCTGCCGCGCACGGGAGCCGATAGCGCCGGTTTAGTGATCGTAGCTGCGTTGCTCTTGGCTGCGGGCGGTGCACTCTACTACCTACGTCGGAGAGCTTGAGAGCTTGAGAGCGTGAGAGCCTGTGGACGCGGACGCGGAAACCTGCACGTCCCGTAGCAGAAAGCTCGCTGGCTGCAGTGGCAGACGGATGGAGTAATGGGCTGGACTAATTAGGGAAGGCTAACGTAACCTAATTCGGGAGGGTGTGTAGCGCCCTCCCGAATTTGTTGCTAGCGCTGCAGTTCCGAATTGAGAGGACCACCCATGGCCGAACGCCCCCAAGCACACCTCGAACGCTGGCCCGTTCGGATCAGAGAGCTCACCGTGCTGCGACGCGAAAACGTGACACCACACATGATGCGGTTGACCTTGGGTGGCTCCAACATGAACGGTTTTGAGAGCCACATATCGGATGAGCATGTAAAGCTGCTCTTCCCGCAGACTGCGGACGATTTGGCGCGAATTCCCACACCGGATGGTGATCGGCTGCGCTGGCCACGTCCCATGGTTCCCAGCAGGGATTATACGGTGCGCCGGTACGATCGCGCCGCAGGCGAGATAGATATCGACTTCGTGGTACACGCCGGCGGGCTGGCATCTGCGTGGGCGCAGGAGGTACAACTCGGCAATACGATGTGGGTCGCTGGTCCGCCACGCGGAATCCGGATCCCTGACGAATTCGGGTGGCGAGCGTATCTCGCCGACGAAACCGGCATACCGGCCGTTGCGCGCTGCATGGAGGAACTTCCAGAAGAAACCAGGGGCGTCGTCGTCATCGAAACACGGGACGAATCCGACGTGCTGGAACTCGCTGCTCCAAGGAATATGGAGGTTCGCTGGGTTTTCCGCAAGGAACAGGAACCCGGCACCACAAGTCTCTTGGTTGACGCCGCGCGCAGTATAGAAATTCCACGCGGCGGAGGAGCTTACGTGTGGTATGGCGGAGAGCAAGGCGCCATCAAGCCGCTTCGCTCGTGGGTAAAAGCGGCGGGTCTTGGACAGGGGGAATTCGACCTGACCGGATACTGGCGGCGCGGCGCGCGTGGCGACCAGATGAGCATGCGTGATGTGGTCGATGCTGTGAAATACATCGTGCGCCACGGCACTCACTGAATAGATCTGCTTGCCATGCAAGGGGCCCATGGACTGGGAATGCTGCTTTGCCGTAGACCTGTCACGCCGGGGGAGTAGTGTTGTTTTATGGCAATACTTCCGATTCGGATCTGGGGCGATCCGGTGCTTCACGAACCGGCACAACCAGTGGAAACGATCACGGATGATATACGGGCGCTAGTCCACGACATGTTCGATACGATGATTGCTGCGCCAGGAGTGGGCTTAGCGGCGCCTCAAGTGGGAGTGCCGCTGCAGCTCTACGTGTATTCATATGCGCGCGATGGAGCGCCAGCATGGCGGGGTGTGGTCATCAATCCGGAACTCTGGATGATCCCCACAGAGATAGGCGAGCTTCACGCGGAAACAGAGTCCGAAGGCTGCCTTTCCTTTCCTGGCGTCAAGTATCCAATCCGCCGCTCGCATCGCGTCCACGTGACCGGTTTGGACCTCGATGGCAACAACGTTGCGATCGACATTGCTGGATGGCGCGCCCGCATCATGCAACACGAATTCGATCATCTCAACGGAATCGTGTATATCAACCGCCTAACTGAGCCGTATCACAGCGAGGCAACGCGAGTAGCGGCACGCGAGGGCTGGGGTGTCCCAGGACTCTCCTGGATCCCGGACTGAAACGGATGATTCCGGACTGAAACGGATGATTCCGGACAGGAGCGTAGGTTTTGGAGCTCACGCGATGATTCTGGGACAACCGAGTTTCGTCCGGACACCGTGGTGCGCTCTGCGCGCATTGTGGGGCATTCCCACCTTCAAGGGCGTGTGCGTGCGCTTTACACTGGAGTTATGTTATTTGCATTCTCCATTGCTCCATCGACAACAGACGATCTGAGCGGCTCCATGAGCCACATCGTGGCCAAAGCCGTAGAAGTTATTCAAGCATCTGGGCTGCCTCAAGAGACTACTTCGATGTTCACGACGGTCGAAGGTGAATGGGATGAGGTCATGCCCGTTATCAAAGCCGCATGCGACGCCGTTCTGGAGGTTTCGCCACGGGCTTCACTGGTCCTGAAGGCGGACCTGCGCCCGGGCCACACCGGTGAAATACGCGGCAAGATAGAACGCCTGAACAAGGCGATTGAACGCGATAAATCCCACTGACCAGAGGAGGCAAGGCCAACCCCGAGGAGGCAAGGCCAACCCCTCAATAATTGCTGATAAGTGGCGCAGCACCTAGCGAACGCGTCCTACGGCTCGCTAATCTCGGAGGATGCGCTCACCAGAATCCAGCCCGGGCGTGTTCCGGGCGATGCTTGCTCTGATCCTCGCCACCGTTGTGGCGGGGCTCGGAACGTCGATTGCAAATGTGGCACTACCGGATGCTGCAGAGTATTTCGGAGTGCAAAGCTCCCACGTACAGTGGTCAACGATGGCCTATCTCCTAGCCGTCGCGCTGCTGATTGTTCCGATAGGGAAGATTGCTGACGCGATTGGCAGAGTTAGGGTTCTCCTTGACGGGATCGCGCTGTTTTCCGTTGCCGCACTTGTAGCCGGAGCTGCATCATCACTTACTGTGCTGATCGTAGGCAGAGCGTTCCAAGGGGCAGGTGGCGCAGCGATGACCGCCCTCACCGTGGCATTGATCCGGCAGAGCGTGCCGGCCCATCAGGTGGGACGTGCCATGGGAACGATGGGCTCCTCGATGGCGGCAGGCATGGCGCTCGGCCCAGCATTCGGTGGCTTCCTCGTGTCTCAATACGGTTGGCGTGCGGTATTTTTCACGATGGCCGTGCTTGGCTTGCTCAGCGGGCTGGGAGTCCTAGCGGACATTGCGCGGTTTCGCGAACCTGGATTGGTCCGTAAGCCGATTCGGATGGACTGGGCGGGCTTGGCGTTGCTTGGAATTACTGCGGGAGCCTACGCGATGGCGCTCACGGGTCCCGTTTCTGGGCCACTTCGTGTAGTGCTCCTGGTCCTTACCGTAGGCGGGGCGGTAGCTTTCGTGATTGTGGAGCGCGCTGTCGTAGAACCGTTGATCGATTTTCGTGAACTAGTCGACTTGAAGGTGCTTCCGGAGTTCGGCCTGGCACTGCTCGGGTCGCTGATCATGATGGTCTTCACGGTTGTCCCGCCATTTTTCCTTGTGGAAGGGCTGGACTTGACCTCATCCTCAATGGGCCTGGTGATGGCAATTGCTCCAGTGCTAGGTATGCTCGCCGGTGTGCCAGCGGGCGGGCTAGTTGACAGGTTTGGTTCGAAGCGCGTCACAGGCGTGGGGCTCGGCTTAATGACACTCGCGTCAGTGTTTCTGGCCACCTTGCCGCTGGTGTGGGCCGTGGTGGGATTCGTCTGCGGCGCAGTCTTTTTGACGCCGGGCAATCAACTCTTCATGGCCGCGAACAACACCTCAGTGATGCGGCGAGCTCCCAGCCAGCATCAAGGGCGTATCGCGGGGATGTTGAACCTTTCCCGAAATCTGGGATCGGTGGCGGGCACTGCCACAGGATCCGTGGTGTACGACGTGGTTGTTTCCCGCGCCGCATCCTCAGCGGCGGTCTCTGAAACAGTGTTAGATCCGCCGTTTTTTGGCCAGCTTGCTGCGTTTTCGAGTTCCGCGGCGGCGGGGGCCATCGCCCTGATCCTATGGGCAGTTTTCGTGCGGCGCCGCGCAACATAGTGATGTGCGGCGAGTTTGAAACAGTGCCTGGAAGCCTTCAATCGGTGGGCGGCCTGTGGCGCAGGGCCTTGACGGTGGACTTGTGGATCTTCGCTTCGCGGCGCCGGCGCAAAGATGCGCGCGTGGGTCGGGTGGCGCGGCGCACAGCCGGTGGCATAACGGCTTCGCGGATCATGAGCGCAAGCTTTTCACGTGCGGCCTTCCGATTGCGGAACTGAGAACGAGTGTCTGCTGCTGTGATGGTGAGGACGCCATCAGACACACGTGAAGCAAGCGCGCGAAGAATCCGCGCACGCTGTGCTTCGTCGAAAGCCTGAGAGTGCGCGATATCAAAGCTGAGCTGAACGCGCGAATCCGTGGTGTTCACTCCTTGCCCGCCGGGGCCGCTGGCATGAGAGAAGCGTTCGAGGATCTCCGCTGCGGGAATTACGATTCCGTGTGGGGCGCCCGGCCCAGCTGCAACGAACACGTCTTTCATACGTGCAGTGTATCGCCGTGTCGGCAGCTGACCCGGTTGTATGCGCTCAGGAGCCGAATACGGCCTGGATCCCTTCGAATACGCGTTTCTGCGCCCGTTTTCCGGTTTCCACAACAGCCGTGGGATCGGTGGGTGCGCTCGCAAAGGAAAGATCAGTCACCACTGACATCCCGCATACGCGCACTCCCAGCGCATGGAGCGTCAGCGCCTCCATCACAGTTGACATCCCAACGCAGTCGACGCCCGCTGCCGCAAGCAGGCGCGTTTCCAGCGGTGTTTGATACTCCGGTCCTCGCAGAATCGCATACGTGCCACGCCGCTCACATACGCTGGCCAACGTATCGGTCAAGGCGGGATCCCAGCAGGCGCTCGTGTCAAGAAAAACTGTTCCTGTGAACGGAGATACGCCGGAGAAATTCACGTGGTCTTCAATCGCCATCACGTCACCTAAATTCCAATCCCGCAGGCAACCGTTTGCGTTGCACAGGACGGCGGTGCGTGCTCCGGCGGCAGCCGCGGCGCGCACAAGCGCCGTCACCTTCTCCGGCCTAACCCCCTCATATAAGTGTGTGCGGCCCAACGCAACCGCGATCGTCGTCGTCGTTCCGCCTCGCGGTACCTGGTATACGCGGAACTCGTCCACATGGCCATCACCTACCGGGGCGCTAACGCCCGGAATGCAGGATAACGGAACAGATGCCACAGGCTGGCCCCACGTACCGTAAGAATCCAGGGTTCCAGCCAAGCCGGAGCCGAGCACGACGACGCCGTCCAACGGGCCCGCGAGCTTGAGAATGTACTCTCCCGCGGCTCGGTTTTCGGGACTCAGGATATAGTTGCGGAATTGTTCGGGTTTCATGAGGGCTCCTCAATCGGGCTGGGGCAGCGGTTCGCGGAAACAATAACCATCGTAGGACGTGCACGTCACTCCGTCTAAAAGGTAAGGTACGATGGCAGCACACCGGCTGAGGCCACAGGGCAGCGGGGGACCACGGAACAGTGGCTGAGGCCACGGGTCATGAAAGGGAAACACCATGAGCCAATCAGATGTGATCGGTGATACGCCGGCAGCACACGGCATTGAGCTGACAGGCATTGAAATAGTCAGTGAATCTGAGCGCACCGCGAAACCACGCGATTTGTTTCTACCATGGTTCGCATCCAACATCTCCGTTTTCGGGATGAGCTACGGTGCCTGGGTGCTGGGTTTCGGCATCTCATTCTGGCAGGCCACGATCGTGACGATTATCGGCGTGATCTTGTCTTTTGTGATCTGTGGCGTGATAGCCCTTGGCGGCAAGCGAGGCTCCGTGCCCACTATGGTGATGTCGCGCGCCGCATTCGGCGTGCAAGGGGCCAAGGTTCCGGGAGTCATATCGTGGCTAACGTCAATTGGCTGGGAAACGTCTCTTGCCATCACCGCAGTGTTAGCAACTGCGACGATCTTCGATCGGCTCGGGTGGGTCGGAGACGATCACACGGCGGTTTCAATCGTGGCGGCCATTGTGGTTGCGGCGTTGATCGTGCTCGGCGCTGTCGCTGGCTATCACATCATTATGAAAATGCAGGCCGTGCTCACGTGGCTCACCGGAATTACCACTATCATCTACGTTTTCCTGGTGATTCCGCATATTGACTGGAACACCCTCATGGCTATTCCCACCGGGTCATTCCCTGCCATGATCGGCGGTATGACAATGGTGATGACAGGCATGGGGCTCGGATGGGTCAACATTGCAGCAGATTGGGCGCGCTATCAATCACGTGACGCCCGCGGATCCGCAATCGTTTTCTGGAACACACTTGGCGGATCCCTGGGTCCAGTAGTCCTGATCACTTTCGGATTGATGCTGGCAGGGTCATCGGCTGAGCTTTCCGAGAATATTGGGATGGACCCGGTAGGTGCGCTTGGGCAGCTTCTCCCCACGTGGTTCCTGCTTCCATTCCTGCTGACGGCGATTCTTTCGTTGTTATCCGGGGCGATCAATGGCATCTATTCTTCTGGGTTGACGCTTTTGACGTTGGGGATCAAGATTCCGCGGCCGGTCGCGTCCCTCATCGACGGCACGATCTTGACGCTTGGCACGATCTATGTTGTGTTTTTTTCTCCCACATTCATCGGACCATTTCAGTCATTCCTCGTGACGCTCGGCGTGCCTCTTGCTGCGTGGGCAGGCATCATGATGGCGGATATTGCGTTGCGTAAGAAGAGCTATGACGAATATGCCCTGTTCAATTCCGAGGGGCGTTATGGCGCCGCGAACTGGGGTGCGCTAGTTCTGATGGCTGTTGCGTGCGTCGTGGGTTGGGGTCTGGTGGTCAACGGTTACTCCGACGCATCGTGGAACGACTGGCAGGGTTACCTCTTGGGCCTCATCGGTGGCAAGGATGGCGTGTGGGCATCCGGCAACATCGGCGTGATTATTGCGATGATCATTGGTTTCGTAGGCTACTACTTTGGGGGCAAACGCCATGTTGCAGAACAGGAAGCCTCACAGGTAGGAGACTTGCGCGTAAGCGAATAATCCTGTGTGGTTGCTCCTGGCTGCAAGTGCGGCTGTGGTGCCAAGCGGACGGGCGTGTGGCGCCGTCGTGCGTTGCGGGCGTGTGGCGCTGCCGTGACTTTTTCTAGCTGAAAGCGGTGTTTTCCTGGTGCCAGTTCCACCAGACACCATATTCAGCTAGAAAAAGCATCGCGCATCCAGCTAGAAAAAGCATTCTGTGTGCGGGTTGGGTGGAAAAGCCCTATGCGTCGTGAAGCTCAGAAATGCTGCCGCCCAGGCAATCCTCGAAGAGCGCAGTCATGATAGCCGCCATATCAACGCTGGGATCGAGCAGCCACTGCATCTGGAGCCCGTCGGAAACAGCCTGTATGACGCGCGCGAGCATCGCTGGATCTGAATGGAGCTGAAGCCGCCCGCTCTCCTGGAGCACGCGGATCGCCTCTTCAAAGCCGGCTCGTGTTTCAACGCCTCGTTTCACGAAGAAATTGTGAGCTGGGTGTTGCGGATCGGCTGCCTTCACGGCCATTTCGGAGAAGAGCTCGATGAGCCCGGGGACCTGCGCATTGCGCTGTGTGAGGTTCAGGTAGGCGAGGGCGGACTGTTCCGCGGGGGCACCATCGGTAAAGAGCTCTTGGTCTAGTTCATCGCGTTTCCGAAGAATCTCTGTGAATAACTCTTCTTTGGTGCCGAAATGGTGCAGGATTCCCGCTGGGCTGAGATGAACGGCATCGGCAATCTCTTTGACTGAGGCTCCACGAATACCTTCGCGGCCGATCACGTCAAGAGCCTTTTTTAGAATCTCTTCCCGCTTTGCCACTCCTTTGAGATACGTTCCTCCTGGTTTCATACTCTAAGACTAGCTGCAGTTTTACTTGAATTGCGAAACTGACGGGCATAAAGTTTCACCATGACATCGATGTCCACCTCACCGGAGCCCAGCGAAATTCTAGACCGTTCGCTTGACGGTTCCTACGAGGGACCTGTGCGAATAACTGGAAAGCTCCGAAGGCTGCTGATTTCGCTGGTTCCTGCGAACATCGTTATTTTCATCATCTGGGGTGGCGTGCCCAGTATTATGCTCGCGCTCCAGGTCAACAGCTATGACCCTATCCACAAGGTTTCAAACCTGGCTGTCATTACTACAATCGGCGCATTTGCAGCCATGATAGCGCAGCCTGTGGCCGGTGTTGTCTCGGATCGAACGCGCTCGCGCTTGGGGCGCCGCACTCCGTGGATTCTGATTGGTTCGGCTGCTGGTGGGGTGTTTCTGATACTTCTGGGCTTGCAGAACACGATCGCCGGGATGGCGGTTTTCTGGGTTCTGGTACAGATTAGCTATAACTTCGCGCAAGGCCCGCTTTCAGCAATCATGCCAGACCGTGTGCCCCGCCAGGCCCGTGGCACGTTTGCTGCTGCGAATGGCATCGGGTTGATGGTGGGTATGTTGGGCGGCCAGTTTGTGGGTGCCGCTTTCTCGCAGTTCCTGCCTATCGGCTACACGGTGTTCGCAGTGGTTGCTTTCGCTGCATTGTTGGTGTTTGTGCGTGTGAACCCTGATCGGCCGAACAGCGATGAACCGCGTGAAGCTTTCCTGTTGCACGATTTCTTGGCAACGTTTTGGGTGAATCCCGTGCAGCATCCGGATTTTGCGTGGGCTTTCGCAGGCCGCTTCCTGTTGAATACCGGATACACGTTGGTTACGGGATACGTGCTTTACATCTTGGCGGATTACGTGGGTTTGGGTGTTGAAAGAGCCACGACGACGTCGCCGCTGGTTTCCGCAGCCGGTATCCCCACGTTGGTCCTGGCAATCGCGATTTCGGGGCCACTCTCGGATCGGCTGGGCCGCAGAAAACTGTTCGTTTTTCTGGCGGCGGCCGTGCAAGGTTTGGCGCTCCTGATCCCGTGGATGTTCCCAACGGTCACTGCTCTGTTCGTATTCGCGGCGATTGCAGGGGTTGGGGCGGGCTTTTACCAGTCGGTGGACACTGCGCTGATTACTGAAGTGCTGCCATCGGAGAAATCATTCGGTAAGGATCTAGGGGTAGTGAATATCGCGGCGACGCTGCCACAGACGATTGCTCCGGCCATCGCGGGACTTATCGTGGTAAATCTTTCGTATTCTGCGTTGTTCCCCGTGGCAATTGTGTTGTGTCTGCTGGGCGCGGTGTGCGTGTGGCCTATTCGCTCTGTTCGATAGATGCGGTTTTGCTGTGGTGAAAGGATCTGAAGTGGTTGAAATTTCGTCTTCTGAACTGACACTGGAAGAGAAAGCGGCACTGACCAGTGGTGCGGACTTCTGGACAACGAAATCGATAGAGCGCGTTGGCCTGCCTTCGATCATGGTATCCGATGGTCCCCACGGCTTGCGCAAGCAGGCGGGCGCCTCGGATCACTTGGGGCTCTCCGGTTCAGTTCCGGCGACGTGTTTTCCTCCCGCTGTGGCGCTCGCATCCTCGTGGGATCCGGAGCTCGTCGCACGCGTTGGTGCGGCAATCGCGGTGGAGGCCGCGATTGAGGACGTGGCCGTGGTGTTGGGGCCAGGCGTGAACATCAAGCGCTCGCCCCTGTGTGGAAGAAACTTTGAATACTACTCAGAGGATCCGCTGCTGGCGGGAGTGCTCGGAGCCGCGTGGGTGCGAGGAGCGCAATCGCACGGCGTGGGCACTTCGCTGAAGCACTTCGCGGCGAACAACCAGGAAACTGACCGCATGCGCTGTTCCAGTGATGTGGATATGCGCCCGCTGCGGGAGCTGTATCTGCGTGCTTTCGAGCGCGTGGTCAAGCAGGCGCACCCCTGGACAGTGATGTGTTCCTACAACAAGATTAATGGCGTGTATGCGTCTGAAAATCGCTGGTTGCTCACGCAGGTGCTGCGCGATGAGTGGGGATTCGACGGGCTGGTGGTATCCGATTGGGGCGCAGTAAATGACCGTGTCAAGGGGCTGGCAGCAGGCATGGATTTGGAGATGCCAGGTTCTGGCGGGCGCACTGATACCCAGCTGGTAGATGCTGTGAGGGCGGGCCGGCTTGATGAGGCAGCACTGGACAAGGCTGCGCAACGGGTGATCAACTTGGTTGCGAAGGCGCAGGAGCGGCCGCACGTAGCGGGCCCGCTGGATGTAGATGCACACCATCGGCTTGCGCGCAGTGTTGCGGCGCATTCAATTGTGTTGTTGAAGAACGACGGCGCCCTGCTTCCGCTTGCGCGCAGCGCGCGGGTGGCGGTGATCGGGGAGTTTGCAAAGAAACCGCGTTACCAAGGAGCGGGTTCATCGCTGATCAATCCCACGCGGCTGAACAACGCCCTGGATGAGATCCGCGCACTCTCCCGGGGAGAGGTGCTCTACGCGCCAGGTTATTCCTTGGATGGTTCGGGTGATTCAGAAGAGCTCTTAACAGGCGCGGCCGCGGCAGCAACACGCGCTGATGTGGCTATCGTGTTCCTTGGCTTGCCACCTGAAGATGAATCAGAGGGCTATGACCGCACATCGATCGATCTTCCCGCAGGTCAGCTTGCGGTACTGGAGGCCGTGCGTGCGGCAAACCAGAACACAGTGGTGGTGCTTTCGAATGGTGGCGTGGTGGCGCTGCCCTTCCGCGATGACGTAGCTGCGATTGTGGAGGGATGGTTGCTGGGCCAGGCCGGTGGCGGTGCAATCGCGGATGTGCTGTATGGGGTGGTCAATCCTTCCGGGAAGTTGGCGGAAACAATTCCGTTGCGGTTGAAGGACAACCCAACCTACGGCAATTTTCCGGGCGAACTGGGGCATGTCCGTTACGGCGAAGGCGTCTTAGTGGGCTATCGCTGGTACGATGCGCGCGGCTTGGAGGTTGCCTATCCGTTTGGGCACGGCTTGTCTTACACTGCGTTCGAATATTCAGACATATCTGCTGAGCTCTCCGGCGACGAGATTTGCGTGCATGTGACCGTCTCGAATACGGGTAAGCGTGCCGGCCGTGAAGTAGTCCAGGCGTATGTGGGACTCGCAAAGTCTCGCGTAACGCGTGCGCCACGCGAGTTGAAGGCATTTGCCGGTGTGGTGCTGCAACCGGGAGAGACCAGGCGGGTGGAGCTGACGATACCGCGTTGTGACCTTGCATATTGGGATGTGCGGGCGGATCGATGGGTGGTTGAAGGCGGCGCGTACCGTATCGACGTCGGTGCCTCAAGCCGAGATATCCGTGGTGGGGCGTGGGTGGACGTGAAGGGCGACGCCGTCGTACTTCCGCTTAACCACAATTCTTCAGTAGGTGACGTGTTGGACCATCCGATAGCTGGTCCACTGGTTCGGGAACAAGTTTCGCAGTTCTTGGCTGGAAGCCACATGGACTCCGCAGGCGCCTCGATGATGGCGAACGAGGAGGCTGCGCGGAAGATGATCGGCGATTTTCCGATCGGGCGAATTGTTTCCTTCCCAGGTATGCCTGTGACGATCGAACGGGTGGATGAACTCATTGCCTATGCGAATGCTCAACTAGATTCTGCGCAGCAGGTCACCCAAGCCACCCAATAGCGGTGTGCCGCATTTACCGAATACGTATCGCATCCCTGTACAATCGTGTGGTTTGCGCCACTATTGGCGCGAGAGCCGCTTGGATAGCCGTTTTGCCATAGGGCGGAAACTCGTGGGTAACACTCTTGAAATGAACGTTGCATACTCTCTTGATTATGCAATTGACATTTCAGTCCCGTGTGACGAAGTCGGCGACACTCGCTATCAATGAGGAAGTGGCCGCGCTGCGTGCTTCCGGAGAAGACATTATTCACCTTGGATTTGGCGAGGCGGGCCTGCCTCCTCATCCCCTTCTCATGGAGGCTCTAGCGCGCGGTGCTTCGCGGAATTTTTATCCGTCAACTGCCGGGTCCGCGTCCACACGCGAAGCGATCGCTGAGTTCTTCTCGCGGCAACGCCGCTTGCCAACGAAGGCGGAACAGATTGTCACGGCGCCTGGAAGCAAAGCGTTGCTCTTTGCACTTATGGATGCGACAAAAGGCGCGGTGGTTCTCACGCGTCCTTCGTGGGTTTCCTACGGTGCACAAGCTGCACTGTTGGGCCGGGACGTCATCTGGGTGGATGCCCCGGCCGATCAGGGAGGATTTCCTGATCCGGACCAACTGGAGAGCAAGCTCATTCAGGCAACGGATTCTGGCATTATTCCCGCCATTCTGATTACCACTTTGCCGGATAACCCGACGGGATCGGTTCCAGCACCGCAAACGGTTCACGCTGTAGCCAAGTTGGTGCGCAAATACAACCTGTTGCACATCTCGGATGAGATCTACCGCGAACTCATCCACGACCCCACGATGCCGATCGTCAGCCCGGCCGATGTTCTTCCAGACAATGTTGTGGTCACTGGAGGGCTGTCAAAGTCACTCGCCCTGGGAGGCTGGCGGACGGGATACATGCGGGTGCCAGACAGCTCTTTCGGGGCACGGCTTGCCGCGAGCGTGGTCGCCATCGGTAGCGAGATCTGGTCCGCGATGCCAGCGCCCGTGGAGCCCGCCGTTGAGATCGGTGTGAGCGATAACCCGGAGATCCAGCAGAGAATTGCAGATAGTGCCGCACTCCATGGCACGGTGGCGCGTGCTGTGTATCAGATATTCTGCGATCTTGGCGTGGCTTGCCGCGCGCCTGAAGGCGGCTTTTACCTGTATCCCGATTTTGGACGGTATCGCGACACGCTGTTGTCAAAAGGAGTTACGACGTCGTCGGAACTGGCTCACCACCTGCTTCGCAACCACAAAGTAGCCACGCTTCCGGGAAGTGCATTCGGTGACAAACCGGAGAATCTGTGTTTGCGAATTGCCACGTCAATGCTCTACGGCTCCACCCCAGAGGAGAAATTGGCGGCACTGGCTGCACCGGGCCAACCTACACCGGTGATTCGTAGCAATCTCGCGCGCATTCGCGCCGCATTCAGCGCGTTACTCAGCCCGGACGCGTAACAAACCATTCAGCGCGTTACTCAGCCCGGACGCGTAACAACAACGAAGGGAATACACATGAGAATGAAGAAGAAGCTGGCGGTGGCCTCGGCCGTTCTCGCAAGCGTACTCGCGCTAGGAGCGTGCAGCTCCTCGTCAGATGGTAGCGATTCCGCGACTGATGAAAGCACGCTAGGAATCAGCGGAGACACTATCAAGATTGGTATCAAGTTCGATCAGCCGGGCCTGGGCCTCAAAGATGGCGACACCTACAAGGGTTTTGACGTGGACGTTGCGAAGTACGTGGCCAACAAGCTCGGTTACGACGACGACCACATCACATGGGTAGAAGCGATCTCCGCACAACGCGAAACCCTGATTCAAAACGGTTCAGTAGATCTGGTGTTTGCCACATACTCGATCACGGACGCACGCAAGGAGCAGGTATCTTTCGCAGGGCCGTACTTCATTGCGGGCCAAGATTTCTTGGTTTCAAAGGATAATACGGATATCACTGGTCCAAACGATCTGGGAAGCAAAATTCTTTGCTCAGTGGAAGGGTCCATTTCGGCCGAGCGCATTCGCGACGATTACTCCAAGGACGTGCAGTTGTACCCTGCCCAGACGTATTCCGAATGTGTGGAGCTACTCGCTGCAGGCAGCGTAGATGCCGTGACAACAGACGACATCATTCTGGCTGGATTCGCGGCACAGGAACAGTATGCAGACAAGTTCAAGATTGTCGGCAATCCGTTCACAGAGGAGAAGTACGGCGTTGGCTTGAAAAAGGGCAACACCGCGTTATGTGAGGCAGTCAATGATGCCTTGACTGAAATGTTCAATGACGGTTCCTGGGAGAAGGCGCTCTCAGACAATACTCCGTCAAGTTACACACCCAATATGAAGCTGAATCCACCCGAATTTGAGGGATGCGATTCCTGAGCGGTGCGCCGTGTGGGGTGGGTTCGTTCCGAATGACGGACCCACCCCCGATGTGAAGGAAGTGGCCGGATGAATGGTTTTAGCGAACTTTTCGGAGAGTTCGATATCCTGGGCGGATTCTGGGTCAATATTGAGTTGACCTTCTTCTCCGCCGTTATTGCATTTGCGATTGGCGCACTGCTGACGGTGATGCGCATCAGCCCGATCGCGAGCTTCCGCGCCGCGGGCCAGATCTATGTGAGCGTTGTACAGTCGATACCGTTGACGTTGGTGATACTTGGGTGTTCCCTGGGCTTGTGGGGTCAGCTTGGTGTTGAACTCGCGGATAACTCCAGCCCCGACTTCATAGCAACGAACAGCTTTCGCCTGGCGGTGCTTGGATTATCGCTCTATACGGCGGCATTCTTCAGCGAAGCGCTCCTCTCAGGATTCAACACGATTCCGGTGGGCCAGGTGGAAGCGGCTCGGGCAGTGGGCATGAATTTCGGGCAAACGATCCGCCACGTTGTAGCACCGCAGACCCTGCGCGGTTCTATTGCACCCGTGGGGAATACGCTGGTCGCCTTAGCGAAGAATTCCACCGTGGCGCAGGCCGCTGGTGTATTTCAGGCCGCCTCTGTGATGAGCCAGATGATCGAATTCCGCCCTGATTTGATGGCGTTTATCTTCGTCATCATTGCTTTTGGATGGACCGTGATCGTTCTTCCAGTGGGGCTCGTTTTTACTGAACTTTCGAAGCGATTGGTGATTGCGCGATGAACATGATCATGTTTGATGCTCCTGGCCCGAAGGCAAAACGCAGAATCGCGGTGGCGAACGTTGCCGGCATCCTCATTCTTGCAGCCGTGTTGCTGTGGGTTGTGATGGGGCTTGCGGGCAAGGGCCAGTTTGCTGCGGCGAAATGGACGCCCTTCCTCGATCCAAGCATGTGGCAGAACTTCCTTTTGCCCGGGTTATGGGCAACGCTTAAGGCTGCCGCGTTTGCTGTGGTGTTTTCTGCCATTCTGGGTATCGTGCTCGGATTGGGACGCTCGGTGCAGAATCCTCTGATACGCTGGGCGGCCACCATCTTTGTAGAACTGTTTCGCGCGATACCGGTGCTGATTATGATGCTATTCGGTTACGCTGTTTTGGCATCGTCAGGCCTGATCGATTCGTCGAATGCGCCCTTCCTTGCAGTGGTTATTGGGCTGACTTTGTACAACAGTTCAGTGATCGCAGAGTTAGTCCGTGGAGGCATAGCGAATCTTCCCAAAGGCCAGCGGGAAGCAGCGTTGGCCATCGGCTTGACGCCGGGGCGCTCAATGCTCAACATTGAACTTCCGCAGGCCATGATCGCTATGCTTCCCTCCTTCGTCTCGCAACTCATCATTATCTTGAAGGACACAGGCTTGGGGTATCTGGTGAATTACCCGGAGTTGCTTCGCCAGGCACGCTTGCTCGGATCAACGGAGGCGAATCTTCTGCCGGCCATGATGGTGGCAGCGCTCATGTTTGTGGTTCTCAACAACCTGTTGGCGTTGGCTGCCCGCAGGCTTTCACAGCGCAGCGTCAAACGCGCCGCAGGCAGGCTGGTTGCCGCAGAAACTGTGGAGCAATTCGAATAGCGTGGGCGCTGTAAATATAGCGGTCGGCGCCGTGAATTGTGACTCAGCGCGTCCAGTGCGTGTGAAGGGATGCCAGGAGCTTCCCTTCAATAGCCGCGATCTTTTGCGTAGCCGGCGGATCTACAAGGGCGACGTGAGCCGCGAAAGATTCTGCAAGGAACGTGAGCCCAACGGCTGAGGGAAGAATCGTTGTCCGTTCCGTTCGCGCTACGAAGCAGTAGTCGGCAATCGATGCAAGCGGGGAAGCATCCGAATCAGTCAAAGCGACAATCGTTGTGTTCCGTTCGCGCACCCACCGAGCTGCGGTGATTGTTTCGCGAGCGTAGGGTTCCGTGGATATAACGATGACGACGTCGTCGGGACGGAGTGACCGTAGCGCTTCGGCCTTGACGCCGGTCTCCGTTCCCAAGGCGGCGACGTCGTCGCGCGACATGGCTAGCAAATACGTCAAGAGGTACGCAGCAGCGTATGAATGGCGTAACCCCAACGTGAAAATCCGCGGTGCTGTTGCGGCCATCTGAGCGGCGGAGTGCCACGCCTTTCGATCGAGATTATCAGCGGTCGTAGCGATCGTATCTCGGCTTATAGCTGCAGCGGTTGCCACCGCATCCTCGGAGCGTGAACGCATCGATTCGATCTGCGACACGTCCGATAAAGCGTGAGCGTGCTGATTGAGCCTGTGCTGAAAAACGCTCCGAAGTTCCAGGAATCCGGAGAAGCCCAACTTCTGGGCAAAACGGACCACGGTGGCCTCATTGGCGCGGGCCAGGGAGGCGGCTTGTTTCACGCTCAAGAATGCCGTGCGTTGGGGATCCTCGAGCAGGCGATCGGCAATTCTGCGGTGGGTGGGGGATAATTCGTCTGACTTGCTGCGGATGAGGTGAACCAGGGCCTCATATTCATCGTCTTGATTATTCATCTCTACCTCTTGGGGTGTGACGTATACAGCAATGCCAGATGGCAGTGTTTACACGTTCGACACATTGAGCATAAGTCAATGAAATAACCATTGCATAGAGTGGCAATATGTCAAATAACATTGCAGAACAAGCGGATGAAGCAGCAACGCGTGCAGCAACCCAGAATCCGGATGCCTTTGCCGCTGCGGCGCCCTCCAGTGCGCCCGCTGGAATCGGCAAAGCTCCCAAGAAGATGATCGAACTGATCGATGTTGACAAATACTTCGGTTCACTGCACGTGCTCAAGCACGTCAACATGACCATCAACGCTGGTGAAGTAGTAGTTGTTATCGGCCCGTCTGGATCGGGGAAGTCCACACTATGCCGAACCATCAACCGGTTGGAGACCATACAGAGCGGATCCATCGTGGTTGACGATAAGGAGATTCCGGCGGAGGGGCGGGCACTCGCGAAGTTCCGCGCCGAAGTGGGAATGGTGTTTCAGCAATTTAACCTTTTTGCCAATAAGACGGTGCTTCAAAATGTCACGCTAGGGCCAGTCAAGGTACGGAGATTGAAGAAGAGTGAAGCGGAAAAGCTAGCGCTGCAGCTCTTAGACCGCGTGGGGCTCAAAGACCAGGCGCACAAATACCCCGCGCAGCTTTCAGGCGGGCAACAGCAACGCGTGGCAATCGCGCGAGCGCTCGCGATGAAGCCCAAGGCTCTGCTTTTCGATGAGCCCACTTCCGCGCTGGATCCGGAGATGGTACAAGAAGTGCTTGACGTGATCTTGGCACTGGCTAAAGAGGGCCTGACGATGGTTATCGTGACCCATGAAATGGCGTTCGCGCGCGATGTTGCGGACCGTATTATTTTCATGAACGACGGCGAGATCCTGGAGGATGCCCCGCCCGAGGAGTTCTTCCAAGCGCCCAAGACTGAGCGCGCGCGCAACTTCCTCTCCATGATTTCTTGGCACAATCCGAGCGCAGCCGCGTGAGATGACCGAGCGCAGCCTTTGCGACTGGTCAGCAACAACGCACCACCATGTACCATGGTCCTGTCCGCTACCACGCCCCGGACAGTCCATTGTGATTACTGCGTGCTATCCAGGAGAAACGAGATGGATGTGACCTTGTTCCTCACGGCATTCGCGGGATTGTTTGCGATCATGAATCCTTTCGTGGCGCTCCCAGTGTTTCTCAGCTTTACAGAGGACGAAACGGCCGCGGTGCAGCGGCGGCAAGCCTTGCGAGTTGCGATCTACAGCCTTGTGCTAGCCTCGGGCTTTCATCGTTGGGGTGTCTCGAGGGGTGGGAGACAAACTGAGGAGTGCTCCTGATCTGGGAAAATACGGGTAGTTGAGATCCGATTTCCGTCCAGAAGTGGAGCACCCCTCAGGTGAAGAAGACTACCGGGTTCTACCCTGCCGTGTCCCCCAAGGTCCGTCCCTCGAGCGCGGTGGGCCAGGCGGGCGGCGCGCTCCTGGTGGAGACCGTGGGAGCCCTCGGATTGGAGGGGACCTTGTCGCGTGCCTTGGCCCCGTGGCGCAAGCCCCTGTCCTCCCACGACCCCGCCAAGATCGTCCTCGACCTGGCGCTCACTCTCGCCCTGGGTGGGGACTGTCTGGCTGACATCAACATGGTCCGCTGTGAGCCGGGTGTCTATGGGCGCGTGGCCTCAGATCCCACGGTCTCGGAGGGTGTCAGATTGTCTGTGTAAGAGGTTCCGCCAATAGGTCATGGTTTTCGGGTGGGTCGGGTGTCCCAGCGGTGGGTGGTCCAGGCTCGGTGGATGAGTTGTCGGGTGATGATGACTGAGTTCGCGAGGCGGATGAACGCATCAATGACGCGGATGCGTTTCTCGGTGCAGATCTGGAGTTTGCGGAAGCCTCTGGTGTGGCCTGGAGTTCGTGCGTTCCACCATCCAGCGTTTCCCAGCTTGGAGGGGCTCGCCCTTCTTGCTGATGACATAGTCGCACCCCAGGGTGTCCAAGAGGTCGCGGGTCTTCTTCGAGTCGTAACCAGCGTCGAGGTGGACCGTGATCTCGTTGGGCAGGTCGAACCCGAAGCGGGCCACCTGCTCCAGTGTTTCCTCCAGGAGTGGTGAGTCAGGCCGGTTGGCCCCTGCGATGACGAACCCGATGGGCAGACCTTGGCCCTCGATCATCAGGGAGCGTTTCGTGCCCTGTTTGCCCCGATCAACGGGGCTCCGTCCTGCGGCTTCACCCCCGCACGGTGCTTTCACGATGCACCCGTCCACGGTGAGGTCCTCCAGTTGGAGGCCGAGCATCTTGTCTGCCGCCTTCAGGCACAGGTCCTCGAGGTCTTGGAAGATTCCGGCCTGAATCCACTCATCTCTGCGCCGCCGGATCGTGGTGGCTGAACAGGTCGTATCCGCCACTCCCTCATAGGGGATGCCCCACTTGAGGACCTGGATGAGCTTGTCGAAGACGATGCGCGCATCCACCCGGGGGCGGTGGCATCCCAGGGGGTGAGTGTCCACCACGGGTGGAATCAGGGCGCGGAACTGGTCCCAGATGGGTTCGATGATGGAAGATGGAAGAGCGGGCATGAGGAACCCCCTGGCAGCACTGATTTCTTGGTCGAAACCGTGTGTAGCAGGCCTCATTCCCGCAGCCCCACAACGACACACCCCCACCTATCGGCGGAACCTCTTACTGTCGGACCGTTCACGCGTGGGCCGGGTCGACCGTCGAGGAGATCAGCACGATCCCGGGGTGGCGCACGCGCAGGTGTCCGCGGTCTCCAGCTGAAGATCACTCAGGTAGTCGCGGATGGCGTTGAGTCCACCCTCGGTTGCGGTGTAGTGGGCCCATTTGCCCTGCATCTCCTTGTCGATGAGCCCTGCCTTGAGCAGGCGCCCGAGGTGGTAGGAGAGTGTGGGTTGGGAGATGCCGAAGTCGTCGGGGATGTGGCAAATGCACACCGATGAGCAGCAGTTCGCTGAGATGTGATGCAGGAGTCGCACGCGGATCGGGTCGGACAGGGCCTTGAAGATCTCCGCAACCCTCTCGGCCCGCTCGGGGGCGAGAGCGGGCGGAGCCAAGGTATGTGCACGCTCGGACGTCTCGGTCGTCATGGCGCCACCTTACCTCTTCATATTGACAAACGTCTATGGGACTGGTTCACTTTCATATCGACAGACTTCAATCTCAGTAGAGGATAACCACCATGATCTCCGTTTTCGAAGGCCCCCTGTGCTGCAACACCGGTGTGTGTGGGACCGACCCCGATCAGGCGCTCGTTCAGTTCACGGCCGATGCGGATTGGATGGAGCGCCAGGGCGTCGAGGTGCACCGCGCGAATCTCGCGCAGGATCCGCAGGCGTTCGCCGACTCCGCGATCGCACGCTCGTTCATGCAGGTCGCAGGGGCTGAGGGTTTGCCTCTCACGCTGGTGGACGGTGTGACGGTGATGACGGGGAGGTACCCGTCGCGTGAGGAGCTGGCGGTCTTTGCCGGGTTGTTGACGAAGGCACCTGAGCAGGCTGGCCAGTCTTCGTGCTGCGGCGGCGGGGCGTCGTCGGGGTCCTCGTGCTGCGGGGGTGGCGCGCCGGAGTCGGTGGAGATCAGCACTTCGCCGGTGGGAACGTCGCTGTGATGCGCCTGTTGGAGGACATGCCGCGGTTCCTGTTCCTCACAGGCAAGGGCGGGGTCGGCAAAACCTCGGTCGCCTGCGCCACCGCCGTTCGGCTGGCTGAAGGGGGCCAGCGCGTGCTACTGGTGTCCACCGACCCGGCGTCGAACGTGGCCCAGGTGTTCGGCCAGGAGATCGGCAACCGGATCACCCCGCTGGACGCGGTGCCCGGGTTGGATGCGTTGGAGATCGATCCGGAGGCCGCGGCCGAGGAGTATCGCCAGCGGGCACTCGCCCCAGTGAAGGACTTCCTGTCGGCGAAGGATCTGGCGTCGGCCACCGAGCAGCTGTCTGGGTCGTGCACAACCGAGATCGCCTCGTTCAACGAGTTCACCGCACTGCTCACCGACGACGGTGCTGGAGCCGACTACGACCATGTCGTGTTCGACACGGCCCCCACCGGCCATACGGTTCGCCTGCTCAAGCTGCCCGGGGAGTGGTCGGAGTTCCTGTCCAAGGGATTGGGTGACGCGTCGTGCCTCGGGCCCATGTCGGGCCTGGAGAAGAAGCGCTCCACGTACGGGGAGGCGCTTGCCGCGCTCGCCGACCCGTCCCGCACGCGCCTCACACTGGTCGCGCGCCCGCAAACCACCTCCTTCGCGGAGGCCTCGCGCACGATGGATGAACTGGCGGAAGCCGGTGTCGGAGCGACGAACCTCGTCATCAACGGGGCGCTTCCCGATATCGACGAGGGCGACGACCTGGCGGAGTCGATCCGCCGCTCGGAGCTCGACGCGATCGCGACCATGCCCGACAACCTCAAGACTCTGACCACGGACACGTTGACGCTGCGCGGGACCGACATGGTGGGTGTGGATGCGCTGCGCGCGCTGCTGTCGGACGCTCCCGACTCCGCGCCGACCACGGTGGAACTGGGGACGGACCGGGCCACGGATGAGCGCGACTTGGCGGCCCTCATTGAGGAGTTGTCCGTGAAGGATCACGGCCTGGTGATGGTGATGGGTAAGGGCGGGGTCGGAAAGACCACGCTCGCGTCCGCGATCGCTGTGGGGCTGGCAGATCTGGGCAAGGACGTGTTGCTGACGACGACCGATCCGGCGGCTCACGTGAAGTGGACCGTGGGTGCTGGTGCCCCATTCGAGGTGTCCTCGATCGATCCGGAGGCCGCGACGCGCGAGTACCGCGAGCACGTCATGGCCACGAAGGGCGCGAGCCTGGACGAGGAGGGGCGCGCGAACCTGGCGGAGGACCTGCGCTCGCCGTGCACGGAGGAGGTCGCTGTGTTCCAGTCGTTCTCCAGGGCGGTCGCCCAGTCGGACACGCGGTTTGTCGTCATGGACACCGCGCCGACCGGTCACACGCTGCTGCTCATGGACGCCACCGGTTCTTACCACCGCGAGGTGGCACGTAACAACCCGGATCTCGCCGACGACACCCCGCTCATGCGGCTACAGGACCCTGACACGACCCACATCGTGATCGCGACCCTGCCGGAGACCACGCCGGTGCTGGAGGCCACGGGGCTGGAAGCGGACCTGGAGCGGGCGAACATCCGCCCGTGGGCGTGGGTCGTCAACCGCGCGCTGTCGGCCACCGGCACGACCAACTCGCTGCTGCGTCGACGCACGTTGGCCGAGGCGGGACCCATCAAGGCGGCCGAGGCTCAGTGCGAGCGCATCGCGGTGGTGCCCTACCTCGCGACTGCACCGACCGGCGTGGACGCGCTGCGCACCATGACCGGCACGTGCCCGATCCCCGGACAGGCCGCATCCTGATCCTGGGCTAAGGCGGGAGTCCCTGCGACCAATCATGGGGCTCCCGCCTTCTCCCATGCTTCTTGCCACCCTCAACCCATCCGACATGTCAAGGATGTCTCTATGTTCCATGCCCGGGAGCAGTCCCGCACCGCCGAGCGCGAGCTGGCCCGCGAGATCGTCCGCGACCCGTCGGCCGTCGCCGCCCTGCAGCGGCGCACCTTGGCGGTCATCATTGCCAGCCAGGTCGTGGCGGGCATGGGACTCTCGGCGGGGATCTCGGTGGGAGCGCTGCTCGCCCAACAGATGCTGGGGGACGATTCGACGACCAGATTGCCGGTCGCGCTGTTCACCCTGGGCTCCGCGCTGTCCGCGTGGCTGATCGGGCAGGCCTCCCAGCGGCGCGGTCGCCGCTGGGGGCTGGGCGTGGGCTTCACGGTCGGCGGCATCGGGGCGCTCGGTGTCGTGCTCGCGGCCGCACTCAACGGTCCCGGCCTGCTGTTCCCATTCCTGTTTATCTACGGCGCGGGGTCGGCGACCAACATGCAGGCCCGCTACGCCGGAACCGACCTCGCTCGCCCCGAGAGCCGGGCGCGCGCCACCTCCACGGCCCTGGTGGCCACGACCGTCGGCGCGGTTGCCGGACCCAACCTTGTGACCCCGCTGGGACACGTCGCAGAGGCCCTGGGGCTTCCCGCCCTGGCCGGGCCGTTTCTGCTGTCGGCCGCGGCCTACCTCGGTGCCGGCCTCGTCCTGTTCGCGCGCCTGCGCCCCGACCCCCTTCTGTTGGCCCGCGAGATCCGGCTGAGCCATCCCGATATTGACGAGCCGGCGACACCCGCGGGCGTTTCGACCGCGGGCAGCCGTGCGGGCATCGTTGTCGCGGCGCTCATCATGATCGTCGGGCAGATCGTCATGGTCGCCATCATGGCGGTCACCCCGGTCCACATCCGCGCCACCGGACACGGCATGTCCGCCGTCGGGGTCATTATCGGCCTGCACGTCGCCGCGATGTATTTGCCCTCTCCCCTTACCGGGCGCCTGGTCGACCGCTACGGGCAACGCCCCGTCGCCGCTGCCTCCGCGCTCGTGCTTGCCGCGTCTGGGGTGTTCGCCTTCAACGCCCACACCCTGTTGGCCACCGGAACGGCGCTGGTCCTGCTGGGCCTGGGGTGGAACCTCGGGCTCGTGTCGGGCTCCGCGATGCTCACCGACCACACACCCGCCCCGCGCCGAGCGTCGATCCAGGGCACCGTCGACGTCCTCATCTCACTGTCGGGTGCCGCAGCCTCCGCCCTCGCGGGCCTCGTCATGGCCCAAACGTCATACGCGGCGCTGGGCCTCGTCGGGACCGGAATTGCCCTGGCACTCCTGCCCGCGCTCCTGTGGGCGCACCACCACACCCCAACGAAGGGACTCTGAGACCCGTGACCACGCCCACCACCACAGCCGCGCGCAACGACGCCGCGGTCCGCCTGCGCACGGAGGACGAACTGCGCAGTATCGGCTCCCTGAAGTGGACCGGCATGGACGCTTCCGACGGAGCCCCCGTGTTGGGAGCCTGGGTCGCCGAAATGGACTACGGCACCTCCCCCGAAGTCGAGACCGCCCTCACGGGCGCCATCCGTGACGGCCTCCTCGGCTATCCGCCCCGCTGGCTGGAACCCCGCGTCCAGGAGTCCACCGCCGCCTTCCAGGCCCACCGCTTCGGCTGGGAGATCCAGCCGGGCGACGTGCGACTCGTGTCCTCCGTCCTGCCCGCCCTGCGTGCCACCATCTCCCACTTCGTGCGCCTGGGGGCCCCCGTCATCGTGCCGACCCCGGCCTACATGCCCTTCCTCACCGTCCCCGAGGTGTTCGGCCACCCGGTCATCCAGGTCCCCTCACTGCGCGGGAGGGCCGCCGAGGGCCGCGGCTGGGCCCTCGACCTCGAGGGCATCCGCGCCGGGCTCGAGCGGGGTGCCGGCCTCGTGATCCTGTGCAACCCGTGGAACCCCACTGGCAGGGTCCTCACCCCGGCGGAGCTGGGGGCCTTGGGAGACGCCATCGCAGACTTCGACGCCCTCGTGTTCTCCGATGAGATCCACTCTCCCCTCGCCCTGCCCGGCCACCCCCACACGTCCTTTGCCAGCCTCGGACCGGCCCTCGCCGCCCACACCGTCACCGCGACCGCAGCTGCAAAAGGCTGGAACATCGCTGGCCTCCCGTCCGCCCAGGTCATCCTCCCCGACCCCGAACTGCGGGCGCGCTGGGACGCGTTTGCTCCCGAGGTCGTCCAGGGCGTGACCACCCTTGGCACCATCGCCACGCTCGCTGCCTGCGACTCCGACGTTGAGGGCGCCTCCTGGCAGACGGATGTGCGCCGCCTCATCAGCGACAACGTCGACTTGCTGGCGGCCCTGTTCCGGGGCTCGCCCCTCGAGTTCACCCCGCCCGAGGGCGGCTACCTCGCCTGGGTCGGGTACGACCACGTCGCCCTCGGCGATCCCCCCGCACGCGAACTGCTCGACCGCGCCCACATCGGCGCCAACGACGGGGCGGCGCTCGGGACCGGATGGGAGCGATGGGTGCGCCTCAACCTCGCATGCTCGCCCGACACCGCCCGCCGCATCGCCGAGGGCGCCCTGTCGATCCTGCCCGCAGCCGCCGTAGGGACGTGCGCATGACCGCCACGCTGCTCATCATGACCGTCGGACTATTCATCCTCTCGGTCGCCTCAGGAATGGTCGGACTCGGCGTCGCGTTCGCCGCCGTTCCCTTCCTCGGATTCTTCCTGCCGGACCTCGTCCACCAGGTCCAGCCCCTGTCGCTCCTGCTCAACGGCGTCACCGCCCTGTTCGCCGCCACCGGCTTCGCCCGCTCCAAACTGATCGACTGGAAGCCCGCGCTCGCGCTCACCATCGTCGCCTCCATCGCCGCACCCGCGGGCTCTTGGCTCGCCCAATACACCGGGCAGACGTGGATCTGGGGCCTCTACCTCGCCGCCGTCGTGTTCCTCGCCGCGCGAATGTTCACCAAGGACAAGCCCCGCGACCCAGACGCCGCACCCAACCTCAGACTCGCACTCCTCCTCGCGGTCCCCATCGCCATCATCGCGGGCATGCTCGGCGTCGGCCCCGGGTTCCTCCTCATGCCCGCCCTCATCCTCGTGGGATACCACCCCAAGGTCGCCGCTGGCATCACCGCCGTCGCCGTCACCCTGCCGTCCTTCACCGCACTCGTTCCACACCTCGGCACCGCGCAGATCGACATCACCCAAGCCGCGTTCCTCGTCGTCGCCGGAGCCCTCGGCTCCTTCTTCCTCGGCGCGCGCCTCACCAGCAAGTTCGTCTCAGGGCCGATCCTCAAGCGGATCTTCGGCATCCTCATCGTCGTCATGACAGCAGTCAAGGTCATCACCCTGCTCACCAGCTGACAGAGCATCGGCCGACACCGGAACTGACAGCCACGGCGACACGGCCCACACTCATTCATATCGAGTGTTATCTATACGTAAGGATCGGAAATGGACGAGGTTCGCGAGGCCGTACGGACTGCATATGCGAAGGTCGCGCGCGAGGCCGCCGTGGCACCCGCCGCCGGCGCGTCGTGCTGCGCACCGTCCGGCGGCGCATCCTGCTGCTCCGCGCCGTCGGGGACCGGTGTGTGGGGAGCGAGCCTGTACAACACCGCCGACCTCAACCTGATCCCCGCAAATGCGGCGAACGTGTCGTTGGGGTGCGGCAACCCCGTGGCGATCGCAGAGTTACACCCAGGTGAATCCGTCTTGGACCTCGGCTCAGGCGGAGGAATCGACGTCCTCCTGTCAGCGCAGCGGGTCGGCCCCACGGGATTCGCCTACGGGGTGGACATGACCGACGAGATGCTGGACCTCGCCCAGGCGAACGCCGACCGGGCAAACGCCACCAACGTGGAGTTCCTCAAGGGCACCATTGAAGACCTTCCCCTGTCCGACTCCTCCGTGGACGTCGTGATTTCTAACTGCGTCATCAACCTGTCCACCGACAAGCCAGCCGTCTTCTCCGAGATGTTCCGAGTCCTGCGCCCAGGCGGGCGCATCGGCATCTCCGACGTCATCGCTGACGACGACCTCACCCCCGAACAGCGTGCCGAACGCGGCACATACACGGGGTGCATCGCAGGTGCCTTCTCCTTCTCGGACTACCTCGACCTCCTTGCCTCGGGCTTTCATCGTTGGGGTGTCTCGAGGGGTGGGAGACAAACTGAGGAGTGCTCCTGATCTGGGAAAATACGGGTAGTTGAGATCCGATTTCCGTCCAGAAGTGGAGCACCCCTCAGGTGAA